>JAPLBY010000031.1 GCA_026392515.1 Actinomycetota bacterium
CGAAGACCTTCATCCCTCACGCGGCGTCGCTGCGTCAGGCTTTCGCCCATTGCGCAATATTCCCCACTGCTGCCTCCCGTAGGAGTCTGGGCCGTGTCTCAGTCCCAGTGTGTCCGGTCGCCCTCTCAGGCCGGATACCCGTCGTCGCCTTGGTGAGCCTTTACCTCACCAACAAGCTGATAGGCCGCGAGCCCATCCCTAACCGAAAAACTTTCCAACCCAGAAGATGTCTTCCAGGCTCATATCCGGTATTAGCACTCCTTTCGAAGCGTTATCCCAGAGTTAGGGGCAGGTTGCTCACGTGTTACTCACCCGTTCGCCACTAATCCAGGGAGCAAGCTCCCCTTCATCGTTCGACTTGCATGTGTTAAGCACGCCGCCAGCGTTCGTCCTGAGCCAGGATCAAACTCTCCGTTAATGTCTTTGTTCCAGCTCGAAGGCTGGGACACATCGAAGAGATGTATCACTGGCAATAGACAAATAAGCTGATCTGCTTATGTTGTTAATTACCAAAGGAATTTCCGATTGGGATGGCAAAAGCCACCCAATACGGGGTTTTGGTATTGACTTGTGGCACGCTGTTGAGTTCTCAAGGTACGAACGCGCAAGAATATTTCCCAATTTTGTTGGGCCTTTTTCAGGGCGAGATTCCTAACTTAGTCATTTGTAGGTATCAGGTCAAATCCGATACCAATGAACAATTAGGTTTATTGAGGTCTTGCTTGATGAAACCTAGACCATTACTGGGTTTTTTACAAATCCGAGTCAGTTCGCATAGCTATCAGCGCAATGTTTTGTGTTCTGGAACTGCGGGAAAACCCTTACTTAGTAAGGGAAATTCCACCAAAGGTGCGCTTACCGCGGCGAAGTACTAACCACTTGCCGTGCAAGAAATCATCGATAGATACTGTCGCGTTCTCGTCAGTTACCTTCACATTGTTAACTGAGACGCCACCTTCGGCGATTGCGCGGCGACCGGCACCATTACTTGCTACCAATTCGCAGGCAACTAGCAATTCGGAGACTGTTGGCGCGTTGTTATTAAGTGACACAGATGCATTTGGTGCTTCGCGCATCGCACTGTCAAGAGTGGATGCATCAAGTTCGCGCAGCTCCCCTTGTCCGAACAACGCAGCTGCTGCAGCTTTCGCTTGCGACGTTGCATGATCACCGTGAACCAAAGTTGTTACGTCATGAGCGAGTGCGCGTTGCGCTTCACGTGCTTGTGGTTTTTCTGCTGTTGCTAATTCGAGCGCAGCTAATTCTTCTTGCGTGCGGAAAGTAAATGTGCGAAGCAAAGTTTGTACATCGCGATCATCTGCGTTAATCCAAAATTGGTAGAACGCGTATGGCGAAGTTAATTCTGGATCTAACCAAACGGTTCCGGATTCAGTTTTACCAAACTTGGTGCCGTCAGCTTTTGTAACAAGCGGTGTTGTTAATCCATTTACTTGCGCGCTTTCGACGCGACGAACTAAGTCAGTGCCTGCAGTGATGTTGCCCCACTGATCCGAGCCACCGATCTGCAAAGTGCAGCCATGGCGGCGGTAAAGCTCAAGGAAGTCAAGGGATTGCAGGATCTGGTAGCTGAATTCCGTGTAAGAAATTCCTGCGCCATTAAGGCGAGCAGAAACAGATTCTTTATCAAGCATGCGGTTAACGCTGAAGTGTTTTCCGATGTCACGAAGGTAAGTGAGCACGTCCATGTCATGTGTCCAGATGTAGTTGTTTGACATGATGCAAGCGTTGCTGCCCGAGAAATCAAAGAACGGTTCGAGCTGTTTGCGAATTCCTTCGACCCATTCCATAACGGTGTCGGTTGTGTTTAAGGTGCGCTCGGCATTCTTGCCACTTGGATCACCGATCAAACCGGTTGCGCCACCAACAAGAGCGATTGGTGTGTGACCAAGTTTTTGGAAACGTGACATCGTGACGATCTGGGCCAAGTTACCCATGTGCAAACTTGGTGCGGTTGGGTCAAAGCCGCAATACAAAGTAACGGGACCCTTAGCTAGTTCTTCAGGTAATTCCGGGGTGTGCTGGGCAACTAAATTGCGCCAGCCCAGTTCGCTAAGGATGTCATTCATGTCTCTATCCTTGCCGATTCCCTAAGCAAACCCCAAACCATCCACGCGGGGGGTTTAGATTTCGTGTGGGAGTTTTGCTGACCACTTCTTGAGGTCAGCAATGTTCTTTTCTGCATGAGCCAATTGCTTGCGAACTGAAGCTGGCGCAGTTCCATTGATCGTGGAACGCGAATCCAACGAGCCCTGAACTGTGAGAACTTCACGAACCGCAGGTGTCAGGCTTGGATGAATCGCAGCAAACTGCGCATCAGACAGACCATCAAGATCAGTCCCCTGCTTTTCAGCTTCTCGAACGCAAGCTCCGGCGATCTCGTGCGCTTCTCTAAATGGAACTCCCTGACGAACAACCCATTCCGCAATGTCTGTTGCCAGTGCAAAACCATCAGGTGCGCTTGCCAACATCTTTTCGTTATCGAACTTAAGCGTTGCCACGCATCCAGTCATGGCTGGAAGTAATAGGTGCAAGGTTTCAATAGCGTCGATAACGCTTTCTTTGTCTTCTTGTAAGTCGCGGTTGTATGCAAATGGCAATCCCTTTAGGACAGTCAAGATCGCGGTTACATGTCCGATTAAACGACCGGACTTGCCGCGAGCTAATTCAGCAACATCTGGATTCTTTTTCTGCGGCATGATCGATGAACCAGTTGACCAAGCATCATCCAAAGTTGCCCAGGCAAACTCACGAGATGTCCAGAGACAGATTTCTTCGCCAAGGCGTGAAAGGTGAACGCCAATCAGGCTTGTGACGAATAAGAACTCAGCAACATAATCGCGATCACTCACGCCATCGATTGAGTTCTCGACAACGCCGTCAAAACCAAGATCCTTGGCCAGAGCTACTGGATCGAGATCCAAGCTGGTTCCCGCCAATGCGCCACTGCCCATAGGTGACTTTGCAGTTCGCTTATCCCAATCGGCAAATCGATCAAGGTCGCGAGCAAATGCATGAATGTGTTTTGCCAATTCATGTCCGAATGAAACTGGTTGCGCGTGCTGCAAGTGCGTAAAGCCTGGAGCTGGGTGATCAACGTGTGCCTGAGCTTGCACTAACAACGCTGATTGCAGTTCACAGACCGCCACAGCCAACATGCGAGCGTTATTACGCAGATACATGCGCAAGTCAGTTGAGACTTGATCATTACGGCTACGGCCCGCACGGAGCTTGCCACCAACTTCTGGACCAATGGTTTCGATTAAGCCGCGCTCAAGAGCGCTATGAACATCTTCATCTGCAGGCGTTGGAATGAATTTTCCAGAAGCAGCGTTTTCCAGCAAAGTTTCAAGGCCGGTAAGCATGGTTTTTAGTTCATCTTTTGTAAGCAAGTCTGCGCCATGAAGTACGCGAGCATGAGCCTTACTTTGCGCAATGTCATAGGGAGCCAAGACCCAATCAAAGTGCACAGAGGCGCTTAAGTTCGCCATGGCGTCACTTGGACCAGATGCAAAACGTGCGCCCCAAAGTCTGGCGTCGCTGGTGTTACTGCTCACGATTGCTCTCCTCTAATTCACTTCTATTGTCTCGGTTGCTTACGCTCTTGCTAGGTCTTGAAGTTCTTGACACACCGTTGCTCCCCCAGCGGGATCGCGAGTCACCAACATCACGGTGTCATCGCCGGCAACAGTTCCAATGATCGAATCCAAACCACTGCGATCAATTGTTGAAGCTAAGTAACTTGCAGCGCCTGGTGAAGTTCTAACCACCACGATGTTGCCCGAGTAATCAACGCTGGCGGCAAGTTCGGACATTGCGCGAGAAAGGCGGGAAGCGTCTTTAGTTATTGGAGTGCCAGTGCCATCATCGGGAATTGCATAACTTAGCCCACTTGGTCCCTTGGAAATCTTTACTGCACCAAGAATCTCCAGGTCACGACTTAATGTGGCTTGCGTAACCGTCACGCCTTTGCGAGCAAGCAATAAAACAATCTCACCTTGCGACGAAACATCATTAGTTGTGATGATTTCTTGGATTAGCGCTAGCCGCGATGCACGATTTGTCATTTTGTGACCTGAGTTCCTTGGTCACTTAAGTTACCAACAACGCGAACTGTTGGGATTCCGCCTTCGATCGCCCGCAGGCAGGCTTCCATCTTTGGCACCATGCCGGATTCAAGTTTGGGTAATAGCGCAGCTAGCTCTGCTGCTGTCATTTTGGTTATCAAGGAATCACGGTCTGGCCAGTTGGCATAAACCCCTGGCACATCTGTCAGCATGATCATTTCTTTGGCAGCAAGTGCGATTGCTACAGCTGAGGTCGCAGTGTCGGCATTCACGTTGAACAGTTGGCCATCTAATGCGCGAGCTGCAGTGGAAATAACTGGAACTTCGCCACTGTCAACTCGTGTGCTGATTGCATTGGCATCAACGGCTACAACTTCGCCAACAAGTCCAATGTCTTGCTGCACGCCGTCTACTAAAACTGTGCGGTGTTCTGCGGTTAGCAGTCCATCTATGTCTCCTGGCATTGAGACTGCAGATACTTCACTGGCGTTCATTAACTCAACAAGTTCTTTGTTTACTTCATTAACCAAAACATCGCGAACAACTTGTACAGATTCAGCAGTAGTTACCCGGTAACCACCTTTGAATTCTGAAGTTATGCCAGCGGCCTTCAAGCCAGCTGATATCTGTGGTCCACCGCCATGAACTACAACTGGTTGCGCGCCAGATTTTGCTAGCTGCTTAACGCCAGCGATGAATGCGGTCATGGCATCGCCATCAACCATCGCATTGCCACCAAATTTGATGACAACCGTCATGGCGCAACACCGATCGCGGTAAGTCCTGCCGTTTCTGGATAGCCGCAAATTAGATTCGCATTTTGGACTGCCTGCCCAGCTGCGCCCTTAATCAAATTATCGATTGCAACAATTACCGTTGCGCGATTAGTGCGGTCATCTTTGACGACTTGAATGTGAACCGCATTAGAACCAAGTGTTGATGCCGTTACTGGTAATTGGCCTTCTGGCAAAACTGTGACAAATGCTTCGCCTTCGAAGTACTTACTCATTACTTCGCGCAATTGGGCGCCACCAAGTTCCGTCTTCGCGCTAATGGTCGCGAGGATTCCTCTTGGCATTGGCGCCAACATCGGTGTTAAGTTGATTTGAACTTCAGTGCCGGCCAACTTGCTTAATGTTTGTTCAATCTCAGGTGTGTGCTGATGTGTGCCACCAACTTTGTAAGCCGACATGGATCCAGCTACTTCACTGTTAAGTAAGTTCACTTTCGCGCCACGGCCAGCACCAGATGTTCCAGAAGCAGCGACCACGATTATGTCCTTGGCATCAATTGCATTTGCCGCAAGCAGCGGCGCTAGTCCAAGTTCAATTGAAGTGGCGTAACAACCAGGGTTTGCAACACGAGTGCTGCCAGAAATCTTTTCGCGCGTGCCATGGATTTCTGGAATGCCATAAGTCCAAGCTCCGGCGTACGCTCCCCCGTAATAGGTGTGCCAATCTTTGTCGTCTTCAAGTCGAAAGTCAGCGCCAAGATCAACGATACGAACTTCAGTTGGAATTTGTGCGATTAGTTCAGCAGATTGTCCGTGCGGTAAAGCTAGGAAAACTAATTCATGACCAGCAAGAGCTTGCGGAGTTGAATCTGCGAATACTTTGCCCGCTAGTTCGGGTACTGAGGAAAACTGTGGATGCACCTGTGCCAAAGTCGAGCCAGCATTCGATCCAGCTGCGATTACGCCCAACTCAAAATGCGGGTGGGCATGAATAATTCGGATTAACTCGGCGCCGGCGTATCCCGAAGCACCAACAATGGCTACTTTCGTCATATGCATAACTATACGCATAATTGCATAAATACACAATAATCATTGTGTATAAGGGTTAACGCAGGCTGGCACCAAAGGATTTAGCCGCAGCATCTACTCCAGCTTGGCGGGCAGCAGCTACTTCTTCAGCGGCAAGAGTTCGATCCTGAGCACGGAATCGCAGCGCAAATGCCAAAGACTTATGACCCTCGGCAACCTGGGAACCTTCATAAACATCGAATAGTCGAATGTCTTCGAGCAACTGCCCGGCAGCTTCGCGAACAACATTCAAAACATCGGTAGCCGCGACATCTGCCTTAACAACTAGCGCAATGTCTTCCTTGGCAACTGGGAAAGTCCAAATTGCCGGAGCGGATGCAACTACGTTTGCCGCAGCTAGCAATGCGGAAAGATTTAGTTCCAAGGCGACTGCTCGCTTAGGTAGACCAAGATTTTCTAATGCTCGCGGCGCAAGTTCACCGGCGTAACCAATTAGTTCGCCATTAATTGAAAGCGCCGCACAGCGTCCTGGGTGCCAAGGTGCGTTGTCCCCTGCGGCAACTTCAATTTCAACGCCAAGTTCAATGCCAAGCGCTAACGCAATATCAATTGCATCACTCCACGCTGCTGGAGTCGGCTTAGCACCAAGTGCAGCAGGATTAAGTGCGCCAGCTAACAACACACCTAAGTGAAGTGGTTGTTCCGGAAGTAATGCTTCCAAGGCAGCAATGTCAGCTGCGCTTGGGCGCTGTAGTACTGAAGGGCGCGGTGGATTTGTTACACCAGTTGCGCTCTGCTTGGCAGAAAGCAAACTAACTGAAGAAATTTCAAACAATGCAACATCGGTAAAACCACGTGAGATGTTTCGAGCAAGTGCTCCAGTTAGTCCTGGTAACAATGTCGTGCGCATCAATGGTTGTTCATCAGACAAAGCGTTCGCAAGCTGAACTGCGTGACGACGAGAATCCTTAGCCGGAATACCAAGTGCATCAAATTCAGCAACTCCCACGAATGGATAGTTACGAACTTCAACTAGTCCGCGACCAGCCAAGTGCAAACCAGCACGGCGTTGTAGTTTTTGTAATTCAGTTAGTCCTCGACCAGCAGGCGCAGTTGGCAAAGTTGCTGGAACTTTTTCATAACCATCGATTCGAATTACTTCTTCAACTAAATCAATGGCAGCAGCTAAGTCTGGGCGCCAAGTTGGTGTTCGCACTGACCAAGGCGTCTTTGAAGTATCAACTGAGCAACCAAGTGAAACCAAAATCTTTTCCACGCTTGCTGCATCGTAAGTATGTCCGGCAACCTGGCCTGGAAGATTTGGATCAAATGAAATCACGATTGGATCTGGCGCTTGCTCAACTCCAGAAGTGCCTTCGAAGCTTGCTCCCCCGTGCTCAATCAATAGCTGAGCAAAGCGTGCTGAGGCAACTGGTGGCAACATGCGATCAACACCGCGCTCGAGGCGACGGGATGCTTCCGAGGAAAGTTTGTGACGACGACTCATCTTCGCAATTACAGCTGGATTGAAGTGCGCAGCTTCCAGAACTACTCGAGTAGTTGTCTCTGAAATTTCACTGTAGGCACCACCCATAACACCAGCTAACGAAAGCACGCGGGCATCATCTGCAATTACTAAGTCTTCAGTTGTCAGATCGCGCTTAATGCCATCCAGAGTTTCTACAGTTTCGCCAGCCTTAGCCCAGCGCGCCCGAATCGTTCCGGTGATCTTGTCAGCATCAAAAGCGTGCAATGGTTGACCAAGTTCAAACATGACGTAGTTGGTTAGATCAACCGCGAGCGAGATTGAGCGAACCCCAACTGCTGCCAAACGAGCCTTAATGAAATCAGGAGTTGGTGCTGCTGGGTTGTAGTTACCTAGCGTGCGAAGAACCAAAAGGTCACAAGCTTGGTAGTCATCGCTTGCTGCTGGAATAACTGTGCCACCGGCTTCTGGCAGTTCGGCTAAGGCAACACCTGGGTCAGTAAATGAGACTCCTTGAGAAATTGCAGCTTCTCTTGCCATACCGCGCATGCTTAGTGCATAGCCGCGATCTGGAGTAACTGAAATGTCTAGAACTTCATCGCCCAAACCAAGAATTGGAAACGCATTGTCACCAGGAGTGGCAGAGCCAGCTGGCAAAATCAAAATGCCGTCGTGCTCATCGCCAATTCCAAGTTCACGAACTGAACAAATCATGCCATCTGAGATGTGACCATAAGTTTCGCGAGTTGCAATAGTGAAATCACCAGGAAGTGTGGTGCCTGGAACCGCGACGACAACTAAGTCGCCTTCGGAGAAGTTTCGAGCGCCACAAACAATGCCACGAATCCCAGGGGTGGCTTCGTTTCCATGAGCTGCGCCAACTTCAACTGTGCACCAACGAATTGGTTTTTTGAAATCTGTTAACTCTTCAATGGTTTTAACCAGGCCAACTACAAGTGGTCCACGCACATCACCAACAGTGTCAACGCCTTCGACTTCAAAGCCAACGCTTAGAAGCAATTCAGAGACTTCGCGCCCGGAAAGGTTCTCTGGAATTTCAACAAATTCGCGTAACCAGGAAACTGGAATCTTCATTAGACGCCCAACCCAAATGCGCGAGTGAAGCGAACATCGCCTTCGACCATGTCGCGCATGTCGGTTATGCCATGACGGAACATAAGCGTGCGTTCAAGTCCCATGCCAAATGCAAAGCCACTGTAAATCTCTGGATCAATACCGGTGGCAACTAAAACCTTTGGATTGACCATGCCACAGCCACCCCACTCGATCCAGCCTTCGCTGCGACAAGTGCGGCAAGGTGCATCTGGGTTATCAACGGAAGTGCCACGGCAAACGAAGCACTGCAAATCAACTTCAGCTGAAGGTTCAGTGAATGGGAAGTAAGACGGACGAAGTCGAGTCACGATGCCTTCACCGAACATGGATTGCGCAAAGTGATCAAGCGTGCCCTTTAGATCTGCCATCGTGATGCCCTTGTCGATGACTAGACCTTCAACTTGATGGAAAACCGGTGAGTGCGTGGAATCAAGTTCGTCAGTGCGGAAAACGCGACCTGGACAAATTACGTAAATTGGCAATTCGCGATTTAGCATCGATCGAACCTGCACTGGTGAAGTGTGAGTGCGAAGTACGATGCCAGAATCTTCGCTTCCGATGAAGAAGGTGTCCTGCATAGTGCGCGCAGGATGATCTGGCGCAATGTTTAACGCGTCAAAGTTAAGCCATTCAGATTCAACTTCTGGACCTTCAGCAAGTTGGTAGCCAAGTGCTACGAAAACATCAGCAATCTGTTCTTGGATTGTCGTTAGTGGATGACGACCGCCTTGAGCGCGAACCCCAGTTGCAGTTGTAACGTCAACCGACTCTTCGATCAAAAGTGCGGCATCGCGCAAAGTTTCTAGTTCTTGGGTGCGAGTAGCCAGGGCAGAATTAACTGCGCCACGGGACTCTCCCATTCGTTTTCCAGCTTCAGCCTTAGCCGCAGGTGGCAAAGCGCCAATCTCACGGTTAGCCAGAGATAGCGGTGAGCGATCGCCCGTGTGAGCTAAGCGAACTTCTTTGAGTTCATCAAGAGAATTTGCGGCCGTAATCGCCGAAATTGCCTCAGAAACAAAGCCTGCCAAGACCTCAGCAGAAAGGGTGGTTACTTCTACTGGATCAAAGGACTTATTTGGGGCGCTCACGTGAGCAATCTTATCGGGAAAACGCCTTAATCTTGTCGAGCGCGTCCATGACCCAAAGGGATTCACGCAGACTTGGCAACCAAACTGGCTCACCTTGAATTCGGTTACCGACTGCTTCGATCATCAAGGTAAATGGATCGACCGGAGCGAAGTTTTCCACGTGGTCGCCAATTTGAATTGAGCTGGCTTCTTTCCAAGATGTGAAGGCCTGGCCTTGTGGAAATTCGATTTTGCCGCTGCTGCCTGAAATCACTAGAGATTGTTTTTCTTCTTGCTCAAATGAAGTTAGCGCTGAGACAGATACTGAATCATCTAGGGTTGCCGTTGCTTGGGTTGTTAAGTCAATTCCAGTTGGACCAATGTTTGCTGAAGCAGAATCAATTCTTAGTGCACTATTCTTTGGCGCAAGAGCGGACCAAACATGCGCTTGATATGGGCCAACATCAAGCAAGCTGCCGCCACCCATCTCTGGAACCAAGCGATAGTTCTCGGTGAACGTTGTTGTGAAAGTAAATGCGGAGTCGATGTTCTGGAGTTCACCAATGTCACCGTTGCGAACCAACTCGACAACTCTCTCGAAGCGCGGATGCCAGCGAGTCCAAACCGCTTCGACTAACAACTTGTCATTTGCGACTGCAGCATCTGACATCAATTTGGCTTCGGCGTAACTTGTGGCTAGCGGCTTTTCGCACAAAACATGTTTGCCGGCATTCAGTGCTTTCGTTGCCCACTCAAGATGTAAATGATTTGCCAGTGAAATGTAAACCGCATCAATATCAGGATCAGAAATTAGATCTTCGTAACTCGCATGAACTTTAGTTGGATTTAGTTTTTGGGAACGTTCAGGATCACGACTCGCAACGGCATAAAGCGAAGCGTTCTTTGCATCAGCAACAGCAGGGACTAAAGCAGTCGAGGCAACCCAACTGGCTCCGAGAAATCCCCACTTAATTGTCATGAGCGAAGCAGGCTTGGTGTTACTGGTAATCCATTTTTAAGTGCAGATTCTTCAGCTGCTTGCATGATCGCAACAACATCGCGGGATTGCGTGGCTTCAACAGTCATTGGGGTGCCATCGGCTAAGAACTTAGCAAGTGAGGCATGGAACAAGAATGGTTCTACCGTTACAAACGGAATAATTTGCGAACTGCCATCAGCGCGATTCAAAGTGATGATCGCAGGTAAGTCAGCAACTGAATCCCCTGCAGAGGTATCCCAGTTACCAACAATTGCGCCCTTGGTGCCGAGTACAAAGAATTTAGGTTTGCGAGCTGCAGCTAAATCTGAATTAACAAAGGTTGCTAGTACGCCATCAGCAAAGTTAATTGTGACTTGAGCGTGATCGGCATTCGTAACGTGATCCCAAACTCGCTTTTGATTCAAACCTGAAACGTGCGCGACCTGTGATGGCACAATTGCCAAGATTTGATCGATGAAGTGACTGCCCCAGTCAAAGATTGCGCCGCCAGAAACGTCAGCGTCTGAGTGCCAGTACGAACATGGCTTTGAGTAACCGCCAACAAAGCTTTCGTAATGGAAGACTTCGCCGATTTCGCCAGCATCAATTAGCTGCTTCATGGTTAGGAAGTCAAGGTCATAACGTCGGTTCTGGTAAACAACCAAAAGCAATTCAGAAACCTTCGCTAAAGTCATCAATTCATCGCATTGCTGCGTGGTTAATGCCATTGGCTTTTCAAGAACTACGTGAATGCCTAGGGAAAGCGCTTTCTTGGCCCAGTCGTAATGACTGTTTGGCGGCGTGGAAACTACAACAAGATCAATCTCACCTGATGCCAGCATGTCGTTAGCGTCGGCAAAGGTTTTAGCATCCGGGGAAATCAGAAGTGCAGCGTCGAGTCTCTCCGCATTGGTATCGCAAACTGCGGTAAGTGTCATGCCTGGAGTAGCGAGAACTGCTTTGTTGTGTTCATCTCCAATGGCTCCATAGGCGAGTAATCCAACGCGAACTGGTGAGGCAGACAAACTAAAACTCCTGAAATTTTGATAACTGTTTAAGACTACTTGCGCCTGGTAAGTACCGCGAGATTTAAGGATCTAGGCGTTCTGGGCTTGCGCGCTTGCATACAAGCAAACTGCGCTTGCCGTTGCTAAATTAAGTGATTCAGCTTGGCCATAAATTGGAATACTGACAACTTGATCAACAAGTTCTAGAACTTCAGTAGGTATCCCCCAGGCTTCATTACCAAAGACCCACAAAGTCGGTTTTGCTAAATCAACGCCACCGTAAAGTGAAACACCATTTGCATCCGCTGCCAAAACTTGCATTCCCACTTCACGTGCAGCAGAAATTGTTTCAGCAAGCTCTTGTCCGACTGAAATTGGTAGGTGAAAAATTGAGCCAACCGATGAGCGAACAACTTTTGGATTGAATAGGTCCACTGAATCACTAGACATAACAACACCGTTAGCGCCGGCGGCGTCTGCAACTCGAATAACCGAACCAGCATTTCCTGGATCACGGACTGCGGTGAGTGCAACAACTAACTTGGTGCCTGGCTTGAAAAGTTCACTTGGATTTTGATCCCACATTTGCACAACAGCAGTCATGCCTTGCGGTGAAACAGTGCTACTGAACTGCTCAATAACGGCTTCAGTGCAGACTGTGATTTCAGCGCCGGATTCTTCAATGGCTAAAACAATCTCGGCATAACGATCAAATGCTTCTTGCGTTAGGAATAATTCTTTAACTTTTCCTGCAGAGGCCGCTTCACGACAAGCTTGTGGACCTTCGGCCAAGAACAGGCCATCAGATTCTCTAAAGCCACGCTTTAAAAGACGACGTGCGCGCGCCACTTTCGGCGCGCGCACGTTCGTTAGAACTTCGCTTGATTGCACGATTAGGCAGAAGCCTTTGGTGCATCTTCTTTAGGTAGTGCTTTCGCAGCTGTCTGAGCCAAAGAAGCAAATGTCTTTGGGTCATTAACTGCCATTTCTGCAAGCATGCGGCGATCTACTTCGATCTCTGCAAGCTTTAGACCCTGGATCAAACGGTTGTAGGTCATGCCATTGGCACGAGCTGCAGCGTTGATGCGCTGGATCCAAAGACGACGGAAGTCACCCTTACGGGAACGACGGTCGTTGTAGGCATAAACCATCGAGTGTGTAACTTGTTCCTTGGCCTTGCGGTACAACCGGGAACGCTGTCCACGGTAACCACTGGCTTGTTCAAGTACTTCACGACGCTTCTTTTGAGCGTTAACGGCTCTCTTCACACGTGCCATGACAAATCTCCTCTTCTATAACAAACTGCTGCGGCTAGCGGCCGAGTAGCTTGTTTGCTTTCTTTGAATCACCTGGGGACAGGACCTGGTCGACAGAGAGACGACGCGTGCGACGGCTCGACTTGTGTTCCAGAAGGTGGCGCTTGTTTGCCTGTTCCTTCATCAACTTGCCGGATCCGGTTACGCGGAAACGCTTCTTGGCACCACTGTGGGTCTTATTCTTTGGCATATTTCTCTCCTGCCTGTCTTTGCTTGTCTTGGGTAAGACAAGAAGTTTGGTTACTTCGTTGTGTCCTTCGAAGTCTTCTTTGCTGGCGCTTTCTTAACTGCCGGCTCTTTCTTTGCTGCTACTTTCTTAGCGGCTGGCTTTTCAGCCACTTTCTTTGCAGCTGGTGCTTTTGCTGGCTTAGCTTCGGCGGTCTTCTTAGCTACTGCTTTCTTAGCGGCTGGCTTTTCAGCAACCGGTGTTTCCACTACTGGAGCTTCAACTACCGGAGCTGGAGCTTTGACTGCTGCTGCCTCGACTACTGGAGTCTCTGCAACCAGAGCTGGAGCAACCAGAGTTTGCGCTGCTGGAGCTTGATATTCAGTTTTAGCTGGGGCTGGCTTTGCAGCTTTGCCACCAGAAGATTTACGAGCTGGTGCAAGCACCATGGTCATGTTGCGACCGTCTTGCAAAGGTGAGGATTCGATAACGGCACTTTCACCGATGTCGGTCGCCAACTTTTGCAACAACTTGTAACCCAGTTCTGGACGAGACTGTTCACGACCACGGAACATGATTGTGATCTTGACTTTGTCGCCCTGTGAAAGGAACCGTTCGATGTGACCTTTTTTGGTCTCGTAGTCATGCTGATCAATCTTTGGACGTAGCTTCATTTCCTTGATGACCGTGTTGACTTGGTTCTTTCGTGCTTCACGAGCTTTAACGGCTGCTTCGTACTTGAACTTGCCGTAGTCCATAATTTTGCAGACTGGAGGCTTGGCTTCAGGTGCAACTTCTACAAGATCAAGATCAGCTTCCATTGCCAATCGCAATGCATCCTCAATACCGACTATGCCGATCTGCTCTCCAGCAGCTCCGACAAGACGTACTTCGGGCACACGAATCCGCTCGTTGATGCGGGGTTCAATACTGATATGTCCTCCTGTTGTTGACGGGCTACAAACAAACAGGGTTCAACTGGATATGCACGAGAGTGCACACATCGCTGTTGCGATGTTTCCAGACCAACTCGACACCCTTAAGGGCGATGCGAGTGGGAACAATGTCCGCTTGTGTGACCTAGTAATCCGAGAACTACCGGGTCGGTCAGGTTCGAGTTTAACGGGAAGGCGCCAAAGACTCATAATCCAAGGAGTCTGGCGGAAAAAGCCTTTGATTTGCTAGTTATTTGAGATTGCCACTTCAAGTGGTCGGTCTAATAGGGCATTTAGGTCGCTGCCAGCGATTACTTCTGTGATCGCAGTGCCAAGTGTGGCAATTGGTTCGCTAATCGCCAAAGTGATCGTGACTTCCTCATCAGTGTCATCCCAATGCGCGGAACTTACCCCTGGCAATTGCGCTAACTGGGCAACGACTTCATCAAGTGCATCATCTAGCAGAGCTTCACGATTTGGGCCAATAGCAAGCAGTGAAAGTAAAGTGCCATCGATTGCAGTTGGTACTGGTCCCCCAACATCGATGATCAAGGCATCAAGACCTTGCTCGAGGACACTTTGCGCCACAGTAAATGCAACGCGTGGAATTGGCCGAGCCGATTCATCCCAGGCTTCCAAACTGTCCGAACCAGAAAAAGCTAGTAGGGCGCGACGGCCATCAGCGGAATGAAATTCAACTGAAGTCATGTGGCTATCTTTTTCAACGTCTTCTTCCATGGAATCAATTTCAGCAACTACCGGCACAAGCAGTCGAGCGTCCATCAAGGCATCGAGTAAGTTTCGTGCGGATTCGGCAGTGGCGCTTTGTGCGTAGTTGCGCAGTACAGAACGAATGTATGGATCGGGTGAACCATCATCGTTTGCAAAATCAGATTCGGGAAGTTCAGCTCCCGTAAAGTCAGTTGCCATGTGAATTAGATTCGGCAAGCGTGAATATCAGTAACAATGACTCCCCGCGCACCTAAGTCATAAAGTTCATCCATCACAGCGTGAACTTGCTTGCGCGGAACCATGGCTCGAACTGCTGACCACGCTGAATCATGTAGTGAAGAAACAGTTGGTGATTCAATTCCAGGTGTAATTACGCAGGCCTTTTCAACCAAAGTGTTTGGAATGTCGTAATCAACAAGGACGTATGCCCGCGCAGTAATAACACCTTGCAAACGTCGAACGAAAACATCGACTGCATTTTGATCTTCGATGTTGTTGCGGGAAATCAAAACTGACTGGCTTTTGAAGATTGGATCTCCAATAATTTCTAAGCCGGCTTGCTTCAAGGTTGTGCCAGTTGCAACTACGTCGGCAACAGCATCTGCAACACCAAGGCGAACTGCGTTTTCAACTGCGCCATCAAGAGTTACAACTTCGGCTGAGAGATTTTGCTTAGTCAACCAGTTGTTCAAGATAGTTGGGTAACTTGTTGCGATGCGCTTTCCAGCAAGATCGCTTGCGGATTTGGCTGTTCCTTTCGGCGCAGCCAAACGGAATGTGGATGGCGCAAAACCAAGTTCCAAGATTGTGGTTGCCTGGGAGCCTGAGTCTGCGAGTAAGTCTTCGCCAGTTATTCCAACATCAAGGGTTCCGCGGCCGACATATGTTGCAATGTCACGCGGGCGCAAGAAAAAGAATTCAACGTCATTTTCTGGATCTTGAACAACTAGTTCACGACTGTTAGCGGCGGCGGCATATCCGGCCTCACGCAACATGTCACGGGCTGGATCAGAAAGCTGACCTTTGTTTGGAACGGCAACGCGCAACATGATTACAACTTTCGGTACACGTCATCAAGTGAAACATCACTTGCGATCATGAGGGCTTGAGTCCAATAAATCAATTGTGAAATTTCTTCGGCAGCACGTTCTTTGTCTTCATGCTCTGCGGCCATCCATGCTTCAGATGCTTCTTCAACAACTTTCTTGCCAACTGTGTGAACGCCTTGGGAAATTGCCGCAACGGTTCCAGAGTTGGTATCGCCCGCAGCAACCTTGGAGGTTAACTCAGCGAATAGCTCATCGAATGTCTTCACACAAGCAAGTTTAGTCGCCGTGAATAGTGCGCAAGACCGTCCAAGTATTCATGGCCGCACTCGCTGCTTCGGCGCCCTTGTCTTCAGAACTTCCAGGAAGCCCAGCCCGATCTAGAGCTTGGGCTTCATCGTCACAAGTCAAAACACCAAAGCCCATTGGGACTCCAGTATCAAGGGCGGCGCGGGTCAAACCATCAGTGGCAGCGGAGCAAACGTAATCAAAATGCGGAGTGCCACCTCGAATTACTACGCCAAGGGCTACAACTACATCCGCACCAGAAAGGGCTGCTGCTTTGGCCGCAATTGGAAGTTCGAAGGTACCTGGCACCCGATGAATCTCAGGGGTAATTCCTGCGCCTTCAATGATGTTGCTAGCACCGGCGATCAAGCCGTCCATGATTTGGGTGTGCCATGAGGAAGCAACGATTACAACGCGGGAGCCATTGAATCCATTAACTACTGATTCTGGGATTCCAGCGCGACTCATTTAACGTCTCCGAAATGCAGATTGTGACCCATGGAGTCACGCTTTGCAGTTAAGTACGCCATGTTGAAATCATTTGGTTCGATTTCGATTGGCACTTGCTCAGTAATCGTTAAGCCATAACCTTCAAGGCCAGCGCGCTTAGTTGGATTGTTGGTAAGCAAGCGCATTGACTTAACGCCCATGTCAACCAAAATTTGCGCGCCAGTTCCGTAATCGCGGGAATCTGCTGGAAGTCCAAGATCTAGGTTTGCTTGCAAAGTATCTACGCCATCGTCTTGCAATGCATATGCGCGAAGTTTGTGTAGCAATCCAATGCCCCGGCCTTCATGGCCACGCATGTAAAGCACGATGCCGCGACCTTCTTCGGCAACAGCTCGCATTGCAGCTTTTAACTGTGGGCCGCAGTCGCAACGAAGTGAACCTAGGGCATCACCAGTTAGACATTCGGAGTGAACGCGAACCAAAACGTCTTCCCCATTGCCAACATCGCCAATTCGCATTGCTACGTGATCAATGCCATCGAGAATTCCTTGGTAACCACAAATATCAAAGACGCCAAACTCGGTTGGTAGTTGCGAAGTAGCGACTAACTCAACGAGCGATTCGTTCTTGCGGCGGTAAGCAATTAAATCTGCAATTGAAATCATCATTAGGCCGTGAGTGTCAGCAAACTCGCGAAGTGCAGGAGCACGCATCATCGAGCCATCATCATGTACTACTTCAGCAATAACACCCGCTGGACGTAATCCGGCTAAGCGCGCCAAGTCAACAGCTGCTTCAGTGTGACCTGGTCGACGAAGTACTCCACCTGGCATAGCGCGAAGTGGGAACACGTGACCTGGACGAGTTAGTTCAAACGGCTCAGTTGCTGAGTCGCAAAGTACCCGAATAGTTTTGGATCGATCAGCGGCGCTGATGCCGGTTTCGATGCCATCTCGCGCATCAACACTTACTGAGTAAGCAGTACCTTTGCGATCTTCGTTTATGTGCGTCATTGGTGGCAAGCCAAGGCGATCTAGTGCTTCGCCTTCCATTGGCACGCAAATTACGCCAGATGTGTAGCGGTTCATGAAACCGATGGCTTCTGCGGTGGCTTTGACGCCAGCCAGAATTAAGTCGCCTTCATTTTCGCGATCTTCGTCGTCGACAACTACAACTTGCTTGCCTTCGCGAATCGCAAGGATGGCATCTTCGATGGAATCTAGTCTGGTCATTGCGCAGCTACTAACTTCTCGACGTACTTTGCCAAGACATCAACTTCAAGATTCACGCGATCACCAATTTGGCGAATACCTAATGTGGTCTTTTCTAAAGTAGCTGGAATCAAGGAAACCGAAAAAGTTGTATCAGTTACCGCAGAAACCGTAAGTGAAGTGCCATCGATTGTGATGCTTCCCTTTTCAACTACGTACTTAAGCAAATCTTTTGGTGGCGTGATCGTTACAACGTCCCAGTTTTCGGAATGTTCGCGTGCCGAAACTGCGCCAACTGCATCAACGTGACCTTGAACTAAATGTCCACCAAGACGAGTGGCAAGTGTCACGGGACGTTCCAGGTTTACTTGGGAACCAGCTAGCAAATCGCCAATTGTAGTTCGGTTAATAGTTTCGCTCATCACGTCGGCCGTAAATTGGTCACCATTTTGTTCAGCAACAGTTAGGCACACGCCGTTTACGCAGATTGAGTCGCCCAAATTAGCATCACTTAGGACAGTTGGTCCCTCAATAGTTATGCGGATGGCGTTGTCTGGCAGCTCTTGAATCGCGGCAACGCGACCAAGTTCTTCGACAATTCCAGTAAACATGTTCCGCCTTAACGAGTTGTGAAATGCACAAGTAGGTCTAATCCAACACGATCTACTTGGTATTCGGGAAATCGTGACGCATTAGCAAGGGTATTTACGCCAAAACTTCCAATTGCTGGCTTTCCAGATCCAAGAATCACAGGTGCCTGGAACCAGTAAACCTCATCTACCAGGTTTGCGCTCCATACCGATTGTGAGACATGTGACCCAGCCTCAACTAATACGCTATGCACGCCATGGCTTTGCCAAAGTTCGGTGATTACCTTCGCAAGATCTCCGGCCATTCTTATGGCAGGTTTTTCACCAGCCAAGATTTGGGAATCAGCTGGCAGATCGCGGTCGCCAACAATTACACGAAGTGGTTGTTTGTCTGCTGGTAATGCACGCACGGTTAGCAATGGGTCATCAGCTAATACGGTTCCAGTGCCAGTCAGGATTGCCCCAACACTTGAGCGAATCTCTTGCACTCGTTCTCGCGCAGGTTCCCCAGTAATCCATTTGCTAGTACCGTCTTCGGCTGCCACAAAACCATCAAGTGTGGTTGCAGTTTTCCAAATCACCCAAGGACGATTGTTTTGCTGGGCAAAATTCCAAGATGCATTCAGTGCTGTTGAATGTTCTTGCAGCAAACCAACTTCAACTTCAATCCCAGCATCCTGCAAAGTCTTAACGCCACCTGACATTGCCTGGTGTGGATCAGTCTGTGCAACTACAACTTTGGTTATGCCCGCAGCGATAACGGCTTGTGCGCAGGGACCAGTCTTTCCTTGCGCATTGCATGGTTCCAAAGTGCAATACAAAGTTGCGCCAATTGATTTTGATCCGGCTTGGGCAATTGCCATAACTTCAGCGTGCGCAGTGCCGCTGCCTTCGTGCCAACCTTCGCCAACGATGTTCCCGGCGGTATCAACAATTACTGCGCCAACTCTTGGATTGACGTCGCGTGACAAATCAACTTTGCCGGCCAGTTCAATCGCACGTGACATAAAAGTGTCGGACGACATTAGTTTCCGCACCACCACGAGGCATCAGTTGCACCTTGTGCCTTTGCACGTAAGTTTGCGATTGCTTCAACTGGGTCAGCTGTGTTGTAAACCGCAGAGCCAGCAACAAATGTGTCTGCGCCAGCATCAGCGCACTGTTCGATGGTGCTTAATGCAACGCCACCATCAACTTGAATCCAAATATCTAGGCCAAGGTTCTTAACAAGTTCGCGAGCCCGCTTAATCTTTACCAATTGATCTGCCATGAATGACTGCCCGCCAAAACCTGGCTCAACTGTCATGATCAAAATCATGTCTAGTTCTGGAAACAAATCCTCGTAGTGATCAAGTTTGGTTCCTGGCTTTATTGCCATTCCAGCGCGCGCTCCGTGATTGCGAATGTCTCTGGCAACTTGGCGCGGGTTTGTTGCCGCTTCCACATGGAAGGTAACACTTTTTGCGCCTTGCTCGGCGTATCCCGGTGCCCAACGATCGGCATCGTTGATCATTAAGTGGCAATCGACCGGGGTTGAAACTTCGCGAATAATTGATTCAACAACTACTGGGCCAATGGTCAGGTTCGGGACAAAGTGATTGTCCATGACATCAACGTGTAACCAGTCAGCGCCATCAGCAACCCGCTTACATTCAGCGACTAAGTTGCCAAAGTCAGCAGAAAGTATGCTCGGCGAAATTCGTAGACCCACGGCTTAAGCCTAGCCAAACCGCTCGGGCTATGCGGTCCTGCGCAATA
>JAPLBY010000010.1 GCA_026392515.1 Actinomycetota bacterium
CGGTGCCAAAGAGGTTGTCTTAGCCGTCGCTGCCGCTAAAGCTGCCTTCCCAATTTGGTCTCAAATGTCACCGCAAGAACGAGGCGCTATCTTGCACCGGGTAGCTGACTTGGTGGAAGAACGCATTGAAGATCTAGCTATTGTCGAGACCACAGATAACGGTTCCCTACTTCGTTCACATCGTCGCGGTGTAATGCCTCGAGTAGCAATGAACTTTAGATTTTTTGCAGACTATGCAATGAATCAACTCAACTATCCTGACTTTGAAACTCGCGGCCATACCAATCACGTGACTTGGGATCCGGCAGGTGTGACTGGAATCATCACACCTTGGAATGCACCATTGATGCTTGCTACTTGGCGTATTGGTCCAGCACTTGCAGCTGGTGACACAGTTGTTGCTAAGCCACCTGAGTGGGCACCACTTACCGCTTCGCTGCTTGCAGACATCACTGCGGAAGCTGGAATGCCGCCTGGCGTATTCAATGTTGTGCAAGGTTTTGGTGAAGAAGCCGGTGCAGCGCTTACCGCGCATCCAGACCTATCTCGCATTTCTTTCACTGGCTCTGTGCCGACTGCAAAACTTGTGGCCAAAGCTGCCGCTGAAAATCTAGTTCCATGTTCTTTTGAACTGGGTGGCAAGAGTCCGCTGATCATTACTGATGATGCAGATCTTGATATCGCAGTCACAGTTGCTGTTGAGCAGTTCGATAACGCTGGTCAGGTTTGTTTATCCGGAACTCGATTCTTGGTACAACGTGGAATCGCGGACAAATTCAAAGCCGCCTTTATCGAACGTGCCAAGCATATCAAGCAAGGTGATCCACGAGATGAAGCAACGGACATTGGTCCCCAGATTCATCCAGAGCACTTCACTAGGGTCAAAGGATTCGTAGACCGCGCCGTAGCTGAAGGACAAACCGTCGTACTAGGTGGTGGCCCTAATTCTGAATTGGGCGGAAACTTCTTTATGCCGACTTTGATTGACAATCCAACAGTTGGCAGCGAAATCGTAACTCAAGAAGTATTTGGCCCAGTTCTTTGCATGCAGCAATTCGATACCGATGCCGAAGCTATCGAGATGGCCAATGGAACCGAATTTGGTTTAGCTGCTGTTGTTATTTGCGGGGATAAGAAGCGGGCTGAAGCCATCACAGGTCGGTTAGTTGCCGGAACTATTTGGGTCAACTGCTTCTTCGTGCGCGATCTTGGAGCGCCATTTGGTGGCTCTAAGAAATCAGGTATTGGCCGCGAAGGTGGAATCTGGTCATTTGATTTTTATGCAGACGTAAAGAACACGGTCTTTGCGCCTAACGGATGGAAGGAATAAATCATGGGTGAAATTGTTGGAGCAGGTTTACTGGCTCACGTGCCTACCATTGTCTTGCCACTTGAGATTCGTAAGGAACTCAACAATGGTGAAGACTTCACGCTTGTTGCTGGACTCGAGCAACTTCGTAAAGATGTGTTTGAAAAGGTTGATTACGACACCGTAATTGTTTTTGATTCTCACTGGGCTACGACCGTTGAATTCGTAGTGACCTCACATGATCGTCGGGAAGGTTTTTACACTAGTGAAGAACTTCCGCGCGGTATGTCATCCGTTCCTTATGACTGGAAGGGTGATCCAGCTCTAGCCAAGGAAATCGCATCACTTGGTGAAAAGCATGGAACGTGGATTACTCCAATCGATAACACACACCTACCGACTTTCTACGCAACCTTAAATCTCTGGATGTACCTAGGTAAGGGCTTGGACAAGAACTGGATCAGCATCGGCATGTGCCAAACCGGCGATGACGAAGATAACTTGAGATTGGGACGCGCTGTTGGTGAAGCGATTGCGAATTCAGATCGCAAAGTATTACTAATCGCTTCCGGCGCTCTGTCTCATACCTTCTGGCCATTGCGTGAACTTCGTAAGCACGAAGCTGCGGATTTGAATTCGATTTACACGCCGGAAGCGCGCGCTGCTGACGAAGAGCGGATTGCTTGGTATCTAGCTGGAGAACATGCCAAAGTTTTGGACACTATGGATGAGTTCCATAAGTACAAGCCAGAAGCTCGTTACGGACACGGCATGATGATGCACGGTGCGTTAGGTGAAAAAGATTGCACTGCACCTGGCCGTCAATACGGTGAGTATGAAAACTCAATTGGTACTGGCCAGGTTCATATTTGGTTCGATAAACCAGCCGAAGGTTTCCCAGCTGTTAAGCATCCGGTTGTGTCACGTGGCTGAGTATCGTCGCATCCTGCTGGATGGCTTTGCAGTTCAAACAATTCGCCACGGTGAAACTCTTGTCGCTCCAGATGGCAGAGAAGTTGCAATCGCTGATGCAATTCACTTGCCACCAAGCGAGCCTACAAAAATCATTGCAGTGCATTTGAACTATGACAGTCGCACAAAAGAGTTCATGACCAAACTCCCTGCTGCGCCTACCTACTTTCACAAGCCAATTACTGCGCTAAACAGCCACTTGGGTTCAATCGTTCGACCGCAAGGTTGTAAGTGGTTGAACTATGAGGGCGAAATCGTAATTGTGATTGGCAAGACTTGCCGCAACATCAGTCCGGCTGAAGCTGGCGATTACATTGCTGGTTACACCATTGGAAATGATTACGGATTGCATGACTTCCGCGATACTGACGCCGGCTCCATGTTGCGAGTTAAAGGTAGCGACACATTGGCACCGGTTGGTCCTGGCTTGATAAAGGATTGGGATTTCCGAGGAAAGCAGATCCGCACTTTGGTGAATGGTGTTGTTAAGCAAGACGACAACACCAGCAACATGGAATGGGATATGCATTACTTAGTTGCAGACATTGCCCGAACCATTACTTTGGTTCCTGGTGACATTCTGTTCTCTGGAACTCCAGCTAACTCTCGTCCAGTTGAACCAGGCGATGTCGTCGAGGTTGAGGTTGAGGGACTTGGCAAACTGACTAACACAATTGTTACTGGACCTACTGCAATCCGAACTGACGTTGGCGCACAGCCAACTGAAAGTGAAGAAGTAGTTTCCACCGCCATGGGTGGCGACTGGGAGTTCCGCGGAATTCGTACTCCATCCAAAGATTTGTATCCATCAACTGTTGAGGAGAAGAAATGATTACCATAAATGTCGACATGGATAAGTGCCAGCACTATGGCCAATGTGTCTTTGAAGCACCAGATGTTTTCAAGTTAAACGATGACGACAAACTTGAATTTGTTGCTACCGCCGACGACAGTCGCCGCAGTGACATTGAAAGCGCTGTGGATGTTTGCCCGATGCAGGCAATCTCCGTTGTCGAATAACTAAAACCAAGCTTTATGTCTAAGTCAGTCGTTATTGTCGGGGCCTCTATGGGTGGTCTGCGTGCTGCTGAAGCGTTGCGCAATAACGGATTTGCTGGGCGCATAACAATGATTGGCGAGGAAGCGCACCTTCCTTATAACCGTCCTCCGTTATCTAAAGAAGTCTTGGCAAAAGAAGTTACTCACGAAGCTGTGGCTTTTAAGTTACGTGCCCAAGTTGAAGACGTCACCTGGCACCTAGGCGATCCTGCCACTTCAGTTGATTTAGAAAAAAAGGTTGTGACAACAGCATCAGGAAAGTCTTTTGAATATGACGGGCTCGTCATTGCTTCTGGACTTCGACCGCGGGTACTTGATCTGCCAAATGGCAAGATTTCGGGTCGTCACACTGTCCGGACTTTGGATGATGCAATTGGATTGCGCGCTGAATTGGTACCCGGAGCAGCCAAAGTAGTTGTTGCAGGAGCTGGATTCATCGGTTGTGAAGTTGCGGCCACAGCTCGGGGACTTGGTTGCGAAGTAACTAATGTTGCAATTGATCCGTATCCGATGATTAGACCGCTAGGTGAGCAACTTGCTGCTGAGCTGCAGCGGCGACATGAAAGCCATGGCGTTAAGTTCAAACTGAATCATGGAATTTCAGATCTAACTGGGACCGAGAAGATTTCTGGCGTTGTCCTTGATAACGGTGAAGTGATCCAGGCAGATGTTCTGGTTGAAGCCATAAGTTCACATTGCAATGTTGAATGGCTGGCTAGTACAAATCTTGATGTCTCAAACGGAGTGCTTGCTGACTCTGCCCTTCGAGCTGTAACTACTGATGGAAAATCTGTCGAGGGTGTTTATGTAGTTGGCGACTTAGCTAGATTTGCTAATCCGCTATTCGATAATGAACCAAGAAGAATTGAGCACTGGAACATTCCGACCGAAACTGGAAAACGAGTTGGTTCGGTGTTAAGTGCCTACTTGGCAGATGCTGAGAACTTTGCTGAACTGGTTGCAACACTTTTCATGCCATTACCAAGTTTTTGGTCAGATCAATACGACATGAAGATTCAAGGTTTTGGAATGCCTGGACTGGCTGATCGTTATGAACTAGTCGCCGGAGAGCTATCCGATGAATTAGTAATGGGTTATTTCAGAGGTGAAATTCTAATTGGAGTGGTTGGTATCGGAATGACTTCAGAAGTCATGAAGTACCGTAAAGAACTCGTCAGCTAGAAGTTAGACAGAAAACGCTGGAATTACTTTTCCAACATTAACGCCGCCACCAAGTAGCTCTTGGCTGTCCAGTTGTCGTTCGACTTCTTGAGAAACCACACCCATCACATTTTGCAAGACTGCCATTGCCACAACAATGCGCGCGCGGTCCGCACCATCTTCAATCTTTAAGGCAAGTGCCCGTCCATCGCCAAGTCCAACTCCATAGACGGCTTCAGCGCCATCTTTGGCTAATAAGCTTGGGACTCCTTGCATGAGTTTTGTGACGTCGCGACGAGTGCCACCAAGATATTCAGGATTAGCCCGAATTGCATCAGCAATCTTTTTTTGCTCGGCATCTGCAGCTGGACCAGCAAATTTTGAGAATGCGCGAGCTAGGCCAACCAGCGTGGTCGACATTAGTGGTGCGCCACAGCCATCAACACCTATGTGTTCAACGGTCTCACCGGTGATTTCTTCGATCGTTTCCTTGCACGCTAATTGCAACGGGTGAGTTGCCTTCAAGTAGGTATCGGTATCCCAGCCATTGAGTACACAGGTAAACAACATTGCTGAATGTTTGCCACTGCAGTTCATGTAAGAGGACGACTTCCCAAGACCGGCAGCCAGCAATGTATCTCGTTCGATTTCATCAAGTGGCCAGTCCGCAGGACATTGGAGAGCCGAGGTATCTAGATTCGCAGCGTTCAAGATGTCCTGAACTCCAGCTAGGTGAAAGTCTTCACCACTGTGAGATGCACAAGCCAGAGCCAGTAATTCATCTTTAAGCGGCAAACCGTTTCTGACCATAGCCAGACCTTGCATCAATTTGCTTGAGGATCTAGGGAACATTGCTGTTGAAACATCGCCAATTGACCACTCAACTTTGCCTTGCGCGTCGACAACAACCGCGCTACCAAAGTGTGCGCCTTCAACAAGACCACTTCGGACTACATAAGCAACAGGAACTGACACTCCCCTATAGTTCCACGTTTGAGTGTTGGGCACCTAATGCGAACTGCCGATAAAGCACGGCAGAATGACTGTATGCGTGCAGTTGTTCAAAGAGTTGATGGTGCCAGTGTCGTTGTCGAAGGCCAAACTATTGGTGCCTTTGACGGGCCGGGACTACTTGTCCTGATCGGCGTAAGTGTCGAAGACGATGAAAGCAAGTGTTGGCTATCAGCCAATTCACGCTTTTTGCAGATACCTCGAATGGCCGCCGCCCGACTTGGCAACAAGCAGCGCGTGGTCCCCAAGCTGAGCCGCTAGTTGAAAACGTAGTTAGGGCTTTGCGAGATCTTGGTGCCCAAGTTGAAACCGGAAAGTTTGGCGCTGATATGCGAATCAGTGCAGTTTGTGACGGCCCAATGACTGTCACGCTTGAGGTTTAACTACCAACTCGCATGTAAGGCAGTTGGCGCTCGGAATTCCCAGCCAGCAAACTCAACGTCATCACTGTTTTGCAGTGAAATGTTTGGCAAGCCTTCAATTAGAACCTGAAGTGAAATCCGCTCCAAGCCACGAGCGAATGCATGCCCGGCACAAAAATGAGGACCATACCCAAACGATGCATTGGATTGACGAGGTCGATCCATGTCGAACGTATCTGGGTCGGAGAAAACTGTTTCATCTCGTGATGCACTTGCTACCACTGCGGCAACTGCGGAGCCAGCAGGGATCACAACTCCACCCAACTCCACATCCTGAGTAGTTTGGCGAGTTTGAGTTCCAATCGGAGCAATCCAACGCAAGCCCTCTTGAATCACATCATCCCAAAGGTCAGGGTTCTCTCGAAGTCGATCAAATGCATCAGGGATATTTGCGAGCGCAAAAAATGTTGCCGCGGCTCCATGTCCAGGTTCTTGCATGCCACCTAAAATTGTGAGCTTGAGAGTTGGCAGTACATACTCCGCAGTTCGATGCTCGCCTGGCGCCATACCTGAATGCAACATGTGGGACATCGTTGAATCATCTGGAGTTTTGAGCAATCGCTCCATGATCGGCAAAAGCTCGTCGTTCATTTCTGCTTCTACTGCATCTGAGATTTTTTGCTTTTCTGGGTCTCGTTCAAAATTGGTAGCTCCCATAGCCAGACCATGAAACCAATGCTGCATAGTTTCTGCACTTAGGTGCCCAAGTCCCAATACGGCACCTAATCCTAGAACTGAAATTGGTTCAAAATATGAGGCAACTAACTCACGACGATCATTTGAAACAATTTCCGAAAGCTGCTTTTTTGCAATGGGAGTAACTAAATCATCAATGTAAGTGGAAACAGTTCGTGGCCGATATTTGCTATCGAGGCTCTTGCGCATATTTAGATGTTCTTCACCATCCATGGTGAGCAGGCTTTTGCCCTTAAAAGAACGGTCGAGTGTCGAGTCGCTAACTTGTGCGGTAAACAAATCCGGATGGGTCGTTACAAATTCCACATCTTCAGCTCGAGTAACTAGCCAAAGGTTTACTGCCGGCACATAAGCTACTGGCGCTTCTTTTCTTAACCTGGCATATATCGGGTACGGATCACGATCCAGATCAGCAACCGTAATCGACTCAGCAAATGTAGTCACAAAAAACCCTTCGACAAGAAAAGTTAATCAGCAAATCAAGTAGGGCATTCTGGTTTTAACTAAAAAAGTTATTCAACAATTACGGTTTGGCTGGCAGCAACTGTGCCAGCGGTTAGAACAGCGTCAGTTGGAACCGAGCGCTTAATGACAGCCAGGGCCAGCGGACCGCTTTCGTAATCCTGAGTAACCGAAGTTACTCGGCCAACTTCTTTGCCATCTAGCAAAACTGCATCGCCAATAGCTGGCAGGTCGTTAGTTGAACCATCCAACTCAAGCTGCACTATGCGACGTGGTGGTTTGCCCAAGTTATAAACCCGAGCAACCGTTTCTTGTCCTCGATAACAACCCTTATTCAAATGAACCGAAGAACCGATCAAACCCACTTCATGTGGAATTGTTTTGTGATCAGTTTCAAAGTTAAGGCGTGGCACACCTGCGCGAATTCGATGCGCTTCCCAAGCCCAAGTTCCCACTCGAGTCTCTTGATTCAAAACTTCTTCAAGTTCACTACGTGGCACAAATAGTTCACTAACTTTCCAGTCGGCCGGACGGGTAGCCACATACTTATCACTGGCAGACGAGCCGTTTACGAAAGCTTCAGATGAATGCCACACCGGATACTTGTCAGATTCAATCCAGCCAGGTGCACCCACGATTGCGATGTCATCAGAAACGTCTTTAACTTCTACTCGAAGCATGAACTTCATGGACTCTAAATAGTTGATTAAGTCGTTGATAGTGCCTGGTTCGCAACTTATCCAGATTGTCTCGTTATGTTCAGCTACGTGAATGTCATGTTCGATGTGACCATGTGGGGACAAAATCAATGAAGTTAGATGCGCTACCGGAGATTCAAAATCTTGAGTAGTGATGGAATGCATCCAAGACTTGCGATCGGGACCAGTAACAGTCACTACCCCGCGATGCGAAAGATCTACTCGCCCACGTCCAGCAACTAGTTCCCGCTGTTCCTTGAAAGGCTCTCCGAAATGCCAGGGCACACCAGCATCAATGCTGGTGTCATCCATGTGCGGAATAGCGGTCATAACAACATTCTCTCGCAGTTAGCGGTAACTGAAAACCGCTGTTCGCTATGGACTAAAGAAGTTTTTGTCGATCCATGCAGGATGAGCACTGGCCATGTACCGAAACGTGGGCCACGTCAGTTTCAAACCCAACTTTTTCCCGAAGCATTTGCACGAACAATTCTGCAGCGTCGGCTGGGATGGACTCGACTCCTTGGCAAGTGTCACAAACTAAGTGGATGTGGGCATCGTTATCGACGGAATGATATGTAGGTGCGCCGTGACCAATGTGGGCATGAGTAACCAAACCAACTTGTTCTAGAACTTCCAGCGTTCGATAGATCGTTGAAAGGTTTACCGCTGCAGCAGTCTTTTGAACTTCCGACAAAAGTTCTTCTGGGGTTGCGTGACCCAAGGTGTTAACGGCTTCAAGCACTAACTGGCGCTGTGGAGTGATTCGATAACCCTGATCGCGTAAGACGTCATCCCATTCATTGCTCATGGTGTCATCGCCTTTGTTAGATGGAATGAAGCGTGAGATTTCA
This sequence comes from Actinomycetota bacterium, assembly GCA_026392515.1. GTDB lineage: Bacteria > Actinomycetota > Actinomycetes > S36-B12 > UBA5976 > UBA5976. The sequence goes on from JAPLBY010000010.1 coordinate 8,645, forward strand.
TCGCATGACCTTCAGCGGCCATGTCATAAACCCAGCCGATGTTGCCGTCGACCAAACCGTAAATTCGTTCGCCCGAATCAACTTGCTTTGCCGATGCCGTGCGCAATACTGCGTCAGTCTTTAGCTCAACCCGAGCGCCAGTAATTTGAGCATTTTCTAAACCTGTAATTGTGACTTTGCCAAACCAAGATTCTAGGAATCCAGTTGGATGGGCCAGAAGTAATTCAACTTCATTATCTGGACGTGGGCGCCAAAAACCACTTTCCAAAGCAAGTGGGCGAACTCGTTCACCCTCATCATCAAGTTCCCAAGTGCGCGACCAATGAATCAAAAATGGCCGACCATCAGAGTGAATACTTAGTTCCTGGCCAACTTGAATATCAGATTCCATACTTGGGTATCCAACAACACCAACCCCGACCCAGGTACCAACTAGCCAAGACAACGGAGCTAGATCTGGATGCAATTTGGTGTTCATGCTTGACCCTTAAAAAGTTTGTAGACCATGTAAGACGCATACCCGGTGATGGAAAGTGAAGCGACAACCAGTAATCCGGTATAAAACGTCTCAGCCATGGAACCAGTCTATCCGCCCAGTATTGTCAGGTAAGTAGCCAAGCCGAGGAGTAATCAACATGAACAACGGCGAGATCAAATCCATTCTTGAAGAGGCATCCTCAGTGGCTGTAATAGGTGTCTCAAGCAACCCGGAACGAGCAAGCCATCAGGTTGCTGCCTACCTAATTGAGCAGACTCACCTTGATGTCTACTTGGTTAACCCAACTGTGAACGATGATGTCTTGGGCCAACGCGTTTACAAATCACTTGCTGAATTGCCGATCGTCCCAGACATCATCGACGTATTCCGCAAGGGCGAAGACATGCCAACAGTTTTTGAAACAGAGTTCCCAGCTATTGCAGATTCTGCTGCAGGCAAGACCTGGTGGATGCAATTAGGAATCAATAATGATGAAGTCGCAAAGCAGGCGCAAGATGCAGGCATGAAAGTCGTCATGGATCGATGCATCAAAGTTGACTACATGAATCTGGTTCCTGAGGGAATGTAAGTTTTCAAGACAAAGGCTGGCTATCGGGTGAAAGCCAGCCCTTGTATTAGTTAGAACTATTTAGTTACTGAGATGTCTACGTCAAGAACCTTGCCGATTGTGGCTTGAACCGGGGTCCGGCTATTCGCACCTGGAACCAAAGCAACCACGGTCCAATCACCAGCAACTGTGAAGAATCTGAATTCACCTTGCTTGGAAATCGGCACCTCAGCTACGAACTCATCGTTTCGATCGAGCAAGCGGGCATAGCCAACCGAAGCCGGAGCATTCCCAGATGAAATCACACCTTGGATTACCGCTTGGTTAGTAATGTCAACGTTGTCTAGTGAGACTCCGCCGACTACAGCGCCACAACCACTCATGCGGAACCTGGCTCGTCGCCAACAGCAACTGGCACACCGACTAGTGAGCCATACTCAGTCCATGAACCGTCGTAGTTGCTGACATTCTTAACGCCTAGCAACTCGTGCAATACAAACCAGGAATGAGCGGAACGCTCACCGATTCGGCAATAAGCAATTGTGTCCTTCTTCAAGTCCACGCCAGCGCCTTCATAAAGCGCCTTTAGTTCATCGATTGACTTGAACGAACCATCTTCATTGGCAGCCTTGCTCCACGGAATGTTTGCCGCAGTTGGAATGTGTCCGCCGATGCGAGCCGCTTCTTGTGGCAAGTGAGCTGGTGCAAGCAGGCGGCCAGCGTATTCATCCGGGCTACGAACATCAACAAGGTTCTGAGTTCCGATTGCCTTTAGAACATCTTCGCGGAAGGCACGGATTGATCGGTCCTGATCTTTAGCTACGTACTTAGTTGTCGCGCGACTTGGAACTTCGCTGACTAATTCGCGACCATCGAGTTCCCACTTCTTACGTCCACCATCAAGTAAGCGAACATCACCATGGCCATAAAGCTTGAAGTACCAATAAGCGTAAGCAGCAAACCAGTTGTTGTTTCCGCCGTAAAGCACAACAGTGTCATCGTTGGAAACACCCTTGGCGCTTAACAAAGCCTCGAACTGTTCTTTGTTTACAAAATCGCGACGGACTGGATCTTGTAGATCAGACTTCCAGTTAAGTGCAATCGCATTCTTAATGTGATTGCCTGCGTATGCCTCAGTGTCTTCATCAACTTCGATGAAAACTACTTTTGCATCATCTAAATGCGCCAGTGCCCATTCGGCATCTACTAGTGCTTGGTTACTCATTATTACTCCTTGTTTGTATTTAAGTTTTGTTTAGGAAAAGATTCGCTTGCCGATTAGATACATTTCGCAACCAAGGCAGAAATTAAACGCTGCATTCAAAAACGCTGCACCTAATGCAAAGCCGACTGCAACTGTTGCTACCAATTCAGCGCCAGCAAGAAGTGCAACCAAACCAGTTGCAGCAAATAGAAAACCGACGAACTGTGCGAACTGCGGTGGCTCAACTGCTTCTAATGAAGTTGGCTTTGCAATTCGAGGCAGCACTAACTTGCGGTAAATGATTCCGTAAGGCTGAGCGTGCAATCCAACGAAAGCACCCAGTGCAAACACAACTGTTTGAATTCCCAACAGTACGGTTGCAAGGCTTGTTGGAATAGTCAGCAAAACTACAGCTAGAACAACAGTTGTGATGGCAGCGCCGAAACGTGGTCCGCGTGGATCGATTTGCTTGCTCATTAGATTTCCTTTTCAGTTCCGAATTAGCTTGGCTTTGATTGCGAGGCAGCCGCTATTAGGACTGCAGGATCAAGCGCACATACACATCGACGAACCAAGGCGACCGTAATCAACGACTCGGCGCTTGATAAGAACTGTGGTTCTCGACATGCCCCAACCATAGGACAGGTTCTGTGCACCCGCAGGCTCGTAACTGGTTATTGCAAAAGCCTCGCAGTAAGACTCGAAGTTGGCGAAAGTTCAAGATTCGCCTAAGTTCGTACTACCTAATTAATAAGGAGAGCGGATGTCGAGCGGTGCCTATGTTCTGCTTGCCGTTCTTGCGCTCTCTGTGGCTTTCGGGATTTACCGGAAGGTAAGCGACGGCAGGCTCCGCGAGGAAATCGTGCCTCCACTTCAGGGACTTTCTGAACACTTACACCTGGATCACGATCACCCACCCCAGGTAACATTCCTGCAGTTCTCTTCAGAGTTTTGCCAACCGTGCCGAGTTACCACCAAGCTCCTCGACGAAGTCACCAACAGCTTCCCGGCAATCTGCCACATTGAACTCGACGTCGTTGAGCACATGGATCTAGTGAAGACCTATGGAATCACCCGAACCCCAACCACTTTGATTATTGATAAATCTGGAACCGTACATTTCCGGGCTACTGGCGTGCCAAAGAAGGCAGAGCTAACTGCTGCTGTCACTGACTTGGTTAATGCCTAGATTCTTTAAGTAAACAAAGCCAATTTAAGCCCTTTCGGTTCTGCTCTAGACTTGTGGGCAGCGACTATATAAGTAGGTGATGGCATGGCTCAGGTTTTGTTACTTACCCGTGCGCTCACACCATCTAGCGCTGTTCTGCCTGGTTTAGAGCTTTTGAGTCACCATATAAAGGTGATGTCGCCAGAACCAACGGCATTGATAACTGCCCCTGAGGTTGATGTCATTTTGATTGATGGCCGCACTGATCTGCCCGCAGTTCGTAGTTTGTGCCGTCTTTTGGAAACAACGGGCAATACCTCACCTGTAATTCTAATTACTACTGAAGGCGGCTTGGCGGCTGTCAATCATGAGTGGGGCCTAACTGACGTACTTTTGGTTGATGCGAGCCCAGCAGAGATTGAAGTTCGAATTCGACTTGCCACCACAAAAGTTGAAGCACCTAATGGTTTTGAATCCAGCAGTGAGATCAAAGCGGGCGAACTTTCAATTGACGAGTCAACCTACTCCGCAAAGCTTCGGGGCCGAACTCTTGATCTAACTTTCAAAGAATTCGAATTGCTTAAGTTCTTAGCCCAACACCCTGGTCGAGTTTTTTCTCGTGACCAACTGCTTCGCGAAGTTTGGGGTTATGACTACTTTGGTGGCACCAGAACCGTTGACGTACACGTTCGCCGCCTACGCGCAAAGCTCGGTCCAGAAAACGAAAACTTAATTGGAACGGTTCGCAACGTTGGCTATCGCTACGTTACAACTCCTGTAACTGACAATGAGTCCCACGAAGTTCTTGTCTGATCCATGTCATTTGAAGTCTCGGTTTTAACTCGGTTATCTGAAATCCAAACTGAAGAAGTTATGCAGCTGGCATTTGCTGCTGCCGCAATCGATGAGATGGCTCCACTTTCAGAACATGTCTTGATTCACCTGCACCATGGTGGCGACGATGCAGATGAACATTTAGTCGCAACTTCAGATTCTGGAAAAATCATTGGCTACTTACACCTAGATCAAACAGATGCAGTTGCCGGATCCGTAGTGGAAGTTGTCGTGCACCCAGAAAATCGAAGGCAAGGTGTGGGCCGAGCCTTAGTGGAAGCAGCAATCGCAAAATCAGATGATCCAAGAATGCGACTTTGGGCGCATGGTGAATTAACTAGCGCTTACAGCTTGGCTGCGAAACTTGGGTTTGCAAAAACCCGCGAGCTTTGGCAAATGCGGCGTTCACTTTTTGCCCCACTTCCAAAAGCCAGCGATGCAACCGGAATCACAGTTAGACCTTTCCAAGTTGGAATCGATGAACAATCCTGGCTGGACCTAAACGCCACAGTGTTCGCAGATCATCCTGAGCAGGGCCGAATGTCAGCACAAGATTTGGCAGTTCGCATGTCCGAGCAATGGTTTGATCCAGCTGGATTCTTGATTGCGACTCAAGAACAATCGGGATCCGAAGTAATGGTCGGATACCACTGGACCAAAGTTCATGGTGGTGCAGGAAGTCATGGGCATTCCGAAATTGGTGAAATTTACGTACTCGGTATCTCACCAGAGCTACGTGGCACTGGGTTAGCAAAGCTACTGAGCATCAGAGGATTAGAACATTTGCGTTCAAAGGGTTTACCGGCAGCAATGCTTTACGTTGATGCAGACAACAAAGCAGCAATTTCGCTCTATGAGTCCTTGGGCTTTGCCCACTGGGACACTGACGTAATGTTTAGAAAAGAGCAGGCGTAACTAAAGTTTGGCCATGGCCATACTCAACGCGATGGCCATCAACAAACAGCCAAGCTGACTGACGTCCCTGCACTTCCCACTCAAATGGGCCACCAACAATTGCAGTGTCTTCATCGATTCCAACAACACTTACGCCATTTGGCACCTTCATAAACCGGGTCATGAAATCTGGGATGCGAGCAAACATCTTGTCGAAGTGCGGCAGGACTCGGATGTGCGGCAATAAGCCAAGTCCATTGGTTGCGGTATGAGTCGGTAATCGCAGTGCAGGTATGTGATCAGCTAAAGCCATCGCTCCAGCGCTACAACCCGCCAAGGCTGCGCCATCACGCCAGGCACTTTCAATTTCTTTCCATAACAAAGTGTCACGCAGAGTATTTGCCAAAAATGTCGGATTGCCACCAGACAAATAAATCAAGCCGGCATCTTTAACTTGTTCTGCCAGTCGTGGGTCATCTGCATCATTGCGATCATGCGCAATGATCGAAACGGCTTCCACGCCAATTCGATCTGCCTGTGCTTTGCCTAATGTGATCCAGTGGTGCAGTGAAGATTCGCCTTCTGGGGCAGCAGCAGTCGGGATTTGCACATACTTTGGACTTCGTCCGGCAATTAACTTGGCCTCAATGTCTTGCATGATCGGCAAATACTCGCCGGAGCCAACTAATGCAATCGGCCCTGGAGTCATGAGGACTCAATGTCCCAACTAGATCCATCTTTGGAATCTTTAATTGTCACTTTCAATTCCATTAAGTGATCGCGAATTGCATCGGCATCATCCCAGCGACCGCCAGCGCGCGCAGCTTGCCGAGCTTCTAGTAAGGCATCAATGTATGGGCCTACAACAGACATGATGTCGACTTTTGGACTTGCTGCAATGTGACCCAGTCGCGTAACTAGCGAGTGCACCGCCGCCCGAGTCTCGGTATCGCGATCAAGTTCGTCGAGATTCAAAAGTGCGTCGACTGCATCACTAACTTTTCCGGCATCAAGTAACTCTTCGACCTGGTGCGGATCAACTTTAAACAAAGGTGCTGGTTCACCAAGCACGATTGTGCTGCCAGTATGGGAAATAATTTCTTCGAAGGTTGCAGTCTCGCCGGAAGCGACAGTCCAAGATTCGCCGTGGTGACGAATAGTCATGGTGCCACGACCGAATACGTGCGCAGTTCGGGTTTCTAAATCAAAACGAATTCCAGTGTGTTCATCGACACCAATAATGAAAACTTCTGGTGGCAGAAGTGATTCCATAACGCGTAAGCGACGTTCACCGATGTAACAGAATCGAGTGTCATGATTTGCGCCATCTGCATTGTCGTAATGCGGAATGATTGCAGCTGGCATTCCAGTGTGACGTTCAATTAAATTCAAACCTGGTAACCAATGTGGTTCGTCGCCAACTTTGTACATTTCATAAACCGGAATCGTATGTGAACCAGCAGTAAGTGCGGCAGCCGATGCCAACACAACAGTTCCATTTACTAATACTTCATCGAAGTGCGGGCTAACTCCGAGTTCGTGCCAAACCTTCAAGGCGTATGAAGGACTACCAGGCCCAGCAAATAGCCAATCTGATTCTCGTATCGAGTTCACTGCCTCGCCAAGAGCTGCGCCTGCAACCGATGCATTACGCAACGAAATGGCTTTTGGAGTAGCTCCGACTGAATGGGAGAAGTATTCAATTAACTTCTCGGTCAGATCATCGGCATTTTCCTGAAATCCAAATGGGGTATCCAAAATAGTGAGCTTGAGGCGATCCAATTTGCCCATCGAAGCCAGGATCTGCTGATGTGGCGTAACCATGGTTGGGCTGGTTTCCCCTGATCCCATAACCACTATTTGTCTCGACACCGCTAAATCATCCCACTTTTGGGTCAATTGTTCACCTTCTGTAAAACCTGATTTAGGAGTTGTTTACCTAAGTATGTAAGGCTTACGCCGTTATGACTGATACTTCCCAATCAGCCCCTGTGGCTACTGCGCTACCTAGCGATCGATTCCTCGATCGCGAGCTATCTTGGCTTGCATTCAACCAACGTGTTTTGGAGTTGGCGCAGGATCAAGATATGGAACTTCTTGAGCGCGTTAAGTATCTTTCGATTTTCGCCAGCAACCTAGATGAGTTCTTTATGGTTCGTGTGGCTGGACTTAAGCGACGACTAGCCACCGGTATGGCCAAGAAAACAATTTCTGGCATGCTTCCAACCGAAGTTCATAATGCCGTACTTGCTGAAAGTTATGCCGCAATGAAACAGGCTTCCAAAGCTTTTAATGACTCAGTGCTTCCCGCGCTAGTTGCCAGTGGAATTGAAATCTTGCGTTGGGAAGAGTTAACCGCAGATGAACGCAAAGATATGTCCAATCTGTTTGATGAGCAAGTGTTCCCAGTACTTACTCCCCTTGCGGTAGATCCATCACACCCATTCCCATACATTTCTGGTCTGTCTCTTAACTTGGCTGTTGTGGTCAAGAATCCTGGTGCTGGAAACGAACTATTTGCCCGCGTTAAGGTTCCACCATCATTACCAAGATTCATTGAAGTTTCACGTCAAAGATTTGTTCCACTCGAAGATGTGATCGCTGGACACTTGGACAAACTATTTCCTGGCATGGAAGTTATGCAGACTCATGCATTCCGTGTAACTCGTAACGAAGAACTTGATGTTGAAGAAGACGACGCCGAAAACTTGCTGCAAGCCCTTGAGCGTGAACTTATGCGACGACGATTTGGACCTGCAGTTCGCCTAGAAGTAGAAAACTCGATCGACTCTCACGTCCTAGACCTGATTGTCAGCGAACTTGGCGTTAGCCAAAATGAAGTTTTCCGTTTAAGTGGACCACTTGATCACGAGTCCTTTTTAGAATTTACTCGTTTGGATAGAGAAGACTTAAAGGCTCCAGTATTCGTAGCCCGAACCAGCACAGCTCTCGCTGAGGTTGAAAGTTCCTCAGCGCCAGACATCTTGGATGTCATGCGTCACCGCGAAGTTTTGCTGCATCATCCGTACGATTCATTTTCAACCAGCATGCAGCTGTTCCTCGAGCAAGCGTCGAATGATCCCAACGTCTTAGCCATCAAGCAAACCTTGTACCGAACCTCTGGTGACTCACCTATCGTGGATGCACTAATCAATGCAGCCGAAATGGGTAAGCAAGTTTTAGCAGTTGTTGAAATCAAAGCCAGATTCGATGAACAAAACAACATCGACTGGTCTCGAAAGCTTGAAGAAGCGGGCGTGCACGTTGTTTATGGAATCGTCGGTCTAAAAACTCACGCCAAACTTTGTTTAGTAGTTCGTAATGATGGCGGCAAACTTAATCGTTATGTCCACATTGGAACTGGAAACTACAATCCAAAGACTGCTCGCCATTACGAGGATTACGGCCTGTTAACTACCGATCCAAAAATCGGTGACGATGTAGCCAGCTTGTTCAATCACTTAAGTGGCTACGGTGTTCAAGGCGAGTACAACCGATTGATCGTTGCACCAAAGGGCCTCCGCACTGGCTTGGTTTCGAGGATTGAACGCGAAATTGACCATGTTAAAGCTGGCAAACAAGGCCACATCCGCTTTAAGTGCAACTCAATTGTTGATGAAACCATCATTGATGCGCTTTATCGAGCTTCCCAAGCAGGAGTAAAGGTCGACATCTTGGTGCGCGGAATTTGTTCATTGCGACCAGGCGTCGAAGGCTATTCCGAAAACATCAAGGTTCGAAGCGTCTTAGGTAGATTCCTTGAACACAGTCGGGTTTATGACTTTGCCAACGGTGGCGATCAAGAAACTTGGATCGGCTCCCCTGACCTAATGCACCGGAATCTTGATCGACGCGTTGAAGCTCTTGTTCGACTTGGTGCTGCAGATGCAGAGACCGTGGTTGAGGTTATTGATTTAGGAATGTCTGATATCACTGCGTCTTGGCACCTGCAGGCTGATGGCGGCTGGATCAGACACCATGAAGACGAAAATGGTGAACCGTTGATCAATTACCAAGAGTTACTGATCAATCGTCATCCTGTTGCGCGTTCGGCTGCCGATGTTCCTACGCCGCGAAGGCTGGATACTTTGCTAAACAAGGTTGGACTCTTTGGCAGCCACTGACAAAATCATTGCCGCCGGAGCTGTTGTCACTAGGCCTGGCGCAAAAGGTACTGAGTATTTGCTCGTCCATCGTGGCTACCGCGAGGATTGGACTTTTCCTAAGGGAAAAGTTGATCCTGGCGAGCATGTATTAACAGCAGCTGTTCGAGAGGTTCGCGAAGAAACCGGTTTTGCAGTTCAACTTGGAATTCCCTTGCCGACCCAGACTTACAAAGTCGAAGGAAAACTAAAGGATTCTCATTACTGGTTTGGCAACCTGTTGGCTGGTGAATTCGTTGCAAACGACGAAGTCAATGAAATCGCCTGGCTGACTTTCGATGACGCAGCAAAAAAACTTACTTATGAACACGATGTTGACGTTTTGAAAGCTGCTGCGGCTGCCAAGGCAACAACTCCAATGGTCGTGCTTCGTCACACCCAATCTGTAAAGCGCGCAGAGTGGGCAATAAGTGCTGAGAGCCTCCATGAACCGGATGCTTACCGCCCGCTGACTTCAGTTGGAAGAATTCAAGCTGGGATGTTATCTAGCGCACTGGCTGCTTACGGAATTTCCGAACTGCACTCCTCTGACTCAGTTAGATGCCGTGACACTGTTGGCCCATACGCAACTGCTCGAAGTTTAGCTATCACTTTAGAACCTTCACTTAGCGAAGAGCAGCACTTGGACTCTCCAGAGAATGCCAGTAAACGTGCCCGTGAACTTGCTGCAATAGAAAAGCCGTTCGTTTTGTGCACGCATCGCCCAGTATTACCAACTGTGATGGAAGCCTTAACAAACTTGTTCGTACTGGAGACCGAAGTAAAGAAAGCGTTCGACCCTGCCCTAACACCAGGCTCGATGGTTGTTTACCATCGGGATTTGTCGGATCTTACAAAGATTGTCGCAGTCGAAAGACATATGCATTAATTAGTGACTCATGGTTCAATTACGCACCTGCTAGGGTCTAAATCAGAGCCAATTTTTCGACTTCGCCCACCATCCAGAGAGTTAGATTCCAGGTTTCCTTACCAATGTCTAAACATAAAAAAGCCCACGAGAAAAATGCCAAGTTGGGCTATTCCCTATATTTGGCAGCGGCAACCTGTTGGGCTTTAAACGGCACAGTATCCAAAGTTGTTCTTTTAGAAATTGGTGATCCGTTACGTGTTTCACAATTTCGCGGAACCGGCGCCGCAATCATTTTGACCATCTTCGTGGCGCTTACAAATCGAAAAGCATTTCGAATTAAGCCAAAAGAAGCACTGCTTTTAGCTGGATACGGCATCATCGGCGTAGCAATGTGCCAATGGTTCTACTTCGAATCCATTTCTCGCATGCCAATCACGATCAGCTTACTCATTGAATTTATGGCGCCAATCTTTGTTGTGCTTTACGCACGCTTTGTTATGCATGTATCGGTAAGAAACACAGTTTGGCTTGGGCTTGCGCTAGCCGTTGTGGGATTGGCTCTTGTCGCTCAAGTGTGGAATGGCTTCACGCTCGACAAAGTTGGCGTTCTTTTCGCAATCGCGTCGATGACCACTCTGGTGTTTATGTACTTACTCGGGGACAAAGCGAGTCAGGGCCGCGATCCAGTCTCACTACTTATGTGGGCATTTATCTTTGCTTCAATATTCTTCGCGGTACTTCGTCCTTGGGGCAGTTTCCCGTGGGATTCACTGCAAGCTCAGGTGACACCGTTTGAAGGCGGAACTGATGTCTATCCGATTTGGCCATTCTTTGCATTTATGGTTGTGATCGGAACTTTGGTGCCATACGTATTGGTAATCAACTCAATCAGGCACATCGGTGGTCCAGGTGCAAGCATCATGGGAATGACCGAACCTCCAATTGCTGCAATCGCTGCTTGGATCGTTCTCGGCGAAATCTTTGTTGTAGTTCAGATACTCGGTGGCGTAATCATGTTGATAGGAATCATCGTGGCGCAACGAGCTAGAGAGCAAAAGGCACATGAACCATTACCTGATTTTGAGGAAGTTAAGTAACTAGGAAGTTTGTGGACTTATTCGCTCAACCAGTCCAAAGGCAATTGCCACACTCTGTCCGATCAGTAACGCAAATAGCAACGTACCGATGCCGACTACTCCACCAAGTAACCAACCAATGGTTAAAACAACAACTTCAATTCCAGTTCTAACTCGGCCAACCCGAACTCCAGTTTTTTCATTCAAACCAGTCATTAATCCATCGCGTGGACCAGGTCCAACATTGCAGGTTATGTAAAGCGCACTGGCAATTCCAGTCAGCAGGATTCCCAAGAGCACCTGAATCGATTGGGCAACAACGTTTTCAGGAGACGGCAAGATTGGAATCATCACATCAATTGCAACGGCAATAACCAAGATGTTCATTACTGTGCCCAGGCCTGGTTTGCGCTTTAGTGGGATCCAAAGCAACAACACAACTACCGAAGTTAAGAAAGTAGTTTGACCGATAGTCATACCTAATGTTTTTGCTAATCCATCAGCAAGTACTGTCCACGGAGATTGACCAAGGCTGGCATCAATAAGTAGTGCCTCACCTGTTCCAAATAGCCAGAGACCCAAAAACAAAACTAAGAAAGTTTTCGGGGACACTTTCCAATTTGATTCCCCGGCTGACCAAGAGGTTTTTGGAACAGTTAAAGCTGGTCTTAACCATTGCCCAAATGATGCCATCAGCTACGCCGCTGGCTTACTGACTCGGCTCACAATTCCAAAGAAAATTGCAACGACTTCACCAACTAGGACAGTTACGAGAACTGTGCCAAGGCCAACCGAACCGCCTAGCAACCAGCCTGCAAGCAGGAAGACGGCTTCAATTACAAAACGAACTCGGCCAATTGGGATTCCAGTTCGGTAATGCAAACCAGTCATCAATCCATCACGTGGACCTGGCCCTAAGTTGCTTGGGATATAAAAAGCGCTGCCGAGTCCAATTACCAAAATTCCGATGATTACCATCACAACTGAAACTGCATAGCTGTTTGGGCTTGGGAAGAATGGCATCATCACATCTATTGCCACTGACACAAAAATGATGTTTAAAACAGTCCCGATTCCAACTTTGTTCTTTAGCGGAATCCACAAAAACATAACGCCGATTGAAATGTAAAAACTCGTCCAGCCAATGGTGTCGCCAGTGATGTTTTGGATTCCCTGTGCCAGCACCGTTCCAGGCGATTGACCTATATCAGCTTTGATCAGGATTGCTTCACCCGTGCCATAAAGCCAGTTGCCCAACATCAAATAGAAAAAGGTTTTTGGTTTTGCTTTCCACATTGATCCCGATGCACTCCACGAAGTTGTGGGTACGGTCCGTGATGGCTTTAACCACTGGCTCAGGGCAGACATGAGAATTAGACGATGTTCTTTTCGGGGCGAAGTTCGCCACCAGATGAGAAGCGATCGTTGCTAAGTGGCGTGATGTCTACAAACGGAGTTTTGCCAAGGTACATATCGCGCAAGATTTCACCAATCGCCGGGCCTTGCAAGAAGCCATGGCCACTAAATCCGGTTGCGTACAGGAATCGAGAAACGCCTTCCCACTCACCCATAATTGCGTTGTGGTCCGGTGCTAGGTCATACAAACCAGCCCATCCACTTGCTGCGCCAAGTTCAAGTAGGCGTGGTGCGCGAACTTCAGCCAGCTCACCAATTTTTTCTAAGAAGTTTGGATCGCGACGAAGGTCCCATGAATACTCGACAGTTTTGTCCGAGAAACCCATAAGCATTGCGTTGCCTTCACGGTGCCAATAAAGCGATGTTGAATAATCGATTGTCATTGGCATGTTTTCAGGAACGTCATCGAAATCCGCAGTCAACGGTTCGGTGATCAACAGTTCACGACGAAGTGGCTGAACTGGAATTTCTAAACCAACCATGGCACCGATAGTTGGTGACCAAGCACCAGCACAGTTGATAACTGTTTTGGTTTTAACTTTTCCAGCAGAAGTTGTGACGCTAACGATCTGGCCATCAACAACTTCAATGTCAGTTGCTTCAGTCTGAGTCATCACAATCGCGCCATGCTTACGTGCGCCAGATGCGTAACCAAGAACGACTGATTCTGGTGTGCAGTAACCATCATTAGGAGTAAATGAAGCTGCAAGAATTCCATCTATTTCAAGTAACGGATTTAATTCCTTGGCTTCTTGCGGAGTGAGCATTCGAGATTCCACTCCAGCCGCAATGTGTAGCGCTGTTGATTTCTCGAATAACTCGACATCTTCTGGAGTTGAAAGCGCGAACATGTAGCCCGGACGGTGAAGATCAATTTCCTGGCCTGGGCGATTTGGAAAATCTGCCAACAGATCAAGAGAGCGAGCGCCCATTGCGATGTTCAACTCATCAGAGAAGTTGGCGCGTACGCCACCAGCAGCTTTTGAGGTTGAGCCACTCGCTAGCTCATTCTTCTCAACTAGAAGCACGCTAACGCCCGCCTCAGCCAAGTGGAAGGCGGTGGAAGCGCCCATGACGCCGCCGCCGACGACAACTACATCTACTTCGTTCGGAAGATCAGCCATGAACGAATTTCCTAGATCTTGAAGTCTGGGTTGTGAGGCACTTCTTCGTTGTCCATCTGAGCTTTCTGAAGCTTGCCAGACCAATCCCAGTTAAGTGACTGCCAACGAGTGAATACATCAAGCACCCAGATACCGGACTGACGCGAGCCATTGCCGCTCTTGCCGTTACCACCAAATGGAAGGTGCGCTTCGGCACCGGATGTTGAGTTATTGATTGAAAGCATGCCTGCTGAAATTCCCTCGCGGAAAGTCCAAACTGACTTTGGATCGCTGGTGTAAATCGCGGCTGAAAGACCGAAGCCATGATCGTTGCCAAGTTCGATTGCTTCTTCAATTGTTGAGAAGCGACCAACAGTTACAAGTGGGCCAAAGGTTTCAGTGTTGTAAAGCGCATCTTCCTTCTTGACGCCAGCAACAATTGTTGGGTGCACGAATACGCCAGCTTCAGGATCTCCGACGAAACCTTCGCGTGGATTGTCTTTTGTGATTCGACCAATTCCAGTTGAACCAAGCACGGTGTGATGAGGCTGAATCAACTTCAAGTTCTCTTCATGAGTTGCAAGATACTTCTCAGCGATCATTGGACCGAATAGTACGTCTTCCATTGGGTCGCCAACCTTTGAGCTAGCAACCTTGTCGGCATACATCTTTAGGAACTTGTCGTAAACCGAATCGTGGATCCACAAAGTTCCAAGTGAAGTACAGCGCTGACCTGCAGTGCCGAAGCCTGCGAACAATGCGCCGTCAAGAGCTAGATCTAGATCTGCATCCGGCATGATGATCATCGGATTCTTGCCACCGAGTTCTAAGCATGCGCTCTGAATGTATTCGCCAACCTTGGCACCAATTAGACGGCCAACTTCAGTTGAACCAGTGAAGCCAACTTTGTTGATGGTTCCTTCATCTAGGCCCTTAACCATTCCCTCAAAGGTTTCTTTACCTTCTGCGACAACAGTGATCAAAACATCTTTCGGTACGCCTGCAGCGTGGAAGATTGCAGTCATTGCTTCGGCAACTGCAGGGGTGTATTCGGAAGGCTTCCATACAACTGAGTTACCAGTTAGCAGAGCCGGAATGATGTACCAAGATGGCACAGCAGCTGGGAAGTTTCCAGCCGTAATGATTAATGCAGTACCAACTGGCATGCGGAAAGTGAATAAGTTCTTGTTTGGCATTTCACTTGGAACGGTTTGACCGTATAGACGGCGGCCTTCACCAAGGAAGAAGTCACAGGTATCAATTACTTCTTGCACATCGCCAAGTGCTTCGCGGTAAACCTTGCCCATTTCGCGGGTTACCAGCTTGGAAAGGGCTTCCTTATTGTTCTCGAACAACCGACCAGCGTTTGCGATTACTCGGCCACGAGCTGGCGCTGGCATTTTTGCCCATGCCTTCTGGGCTGCCTTGGCACGACGAGCTGCATCTGCAATCTCATCAGGAGTAGCAAGTTTGGTCTCGACGACTACGTCGCTCAAGTTGGTTGGATTTAGAGATTTGAAGGTGGACACCCGGGGCCTCTTTCATTGACGATAAAGTGATTTACATGTCTAACAATGCCAGTTCGAACCACCAAACTGTAGCCGGGGTAATCCTGGATTTACTCTGGGAAGCCGGGGTAAAAACTACTTTTGGAATCCCTGGTGTGCACAACCTGGCGTTCTGGGACGCACTGGGTCCAAATCGCCCTGCCATTGTTGGAGTTCGTCATGAACAGACCACTGCATACGCCGCTGACGGCGTAGCCCGCACTACTGGATCCCTAGGTGTGGCATTGACCACAACTGGTCCAGGAGCTGCAAATACCCTTGGCGCATTTGGTGAGGCCGCTATCAGTGGGTCACCTGTTTTTGTGATTTCTTCTGAGGCACCGATTGGTAAGCGTTCCAAAGATGGCGCTCGTGGCTTACTTCACGAAATGGATGATCAAGCTGCGATGTTTGCTCCCCTAGCCAAAAAACTTGCTGGCATATCTATGGCAGTCAGTGTTACTGATGGCGAGACTGCAGTTGATGTTGCTGCCGAAATGATTCGCGATTTACTTCGCGCTCCAGTCGGTGCTGGATACCTAGGAATTCCAGCTGATGTTTTAGGTCAGCAGTTCACTGGTACAAAACCAAAACTTGAAATCGGTCAAGAAATTATTGAAATTGATATTGCGGCAGCAAAAGCAGCACTCGATGGCGCCAGCAAGATTGTGATTTGGGCTGGCGGTGGCGCAGTCAATTCTTCTGATTCAATCTCCGCGCTTGCAGCACATTGGAATGCGCCGATCTTAACTTCATTTGCTGGTCGCGGAATCGCTGCCGATTCAGCACACACTTTGGTTGCACCAATTCATGAACCGGAAACTGAAGCAGTATTAGCCGAAGCTGATGCACTTGTTGTTTTCGGTAGCCAACTAGATGGCATGAACACTAAGAACTGGGCAATCGCGTGGCCTAAAACCATTGTGTTGGTTGATGTTGATCCAACAAAAACTATGCGCAATGTTGATCCAACTGCTGTTGTAATGAACAACAACATCGATGGTGTAGCAGCGGCATTTGTATCCGGAACATCAACTCGCAGTCCATGGGTTGATGTTGCGTCTGTAAACAAGACAGTTCGCGATCGACTTCGAGTTGGCGAAAAGTCCAAGCGTGGAATTGCACTTGTTGAAGCAATCGAAAAGCATTGGCCAGCTGATGGCGCAATCGTTTGCGACATGTCAGTTTCTGGTTACTGGACTGGTGTTTATGCAGAACAACCGCGACCACGACGCATCGTTTATCCAGTTGGTTGGGGAACTCTAGGTTTTGGTTTGCCAGCAGCAATTGGACCAGCAGCAATTGGTCAGCGCACTCTTGCAGTTTGTGGTGACGGTGGCGTGGCTTTTGCTCTTGGTGAGCTGGCAACTATCGTGCAGGAAAATCTGCCTTACACACTATTAATCGTTGATGACGGTGGCTACGGAATGTTGCGTTACGACCAGCAAGTTATGGGTCATCCAGAACGCGGTGTGGATTTAGTTTCACCTGACTGGGCAATCCTGGCGCAATCATTTGGCCTTTCATTTACTGAAACCACAATTGAAGATTTAGGCGATGCTTTGGATCTCAAGCAACCAGGAATCATTTTGATTCGCGAAACTTTGTATCCACCAAAGAGCACTAGTCCTCGTTGGGGCGAAAAGTAAATCTAGTTGAACTTAAGGCCGGTTAGTTGTTCGTACGCAGCTACATAACGTTCGCGAGTTTTTTCAATAACTTCATCAGGTAGTGCTGGTGGCGCTTCCCCAGAATTCTTATCCCAACCAGATGCTGGCGATGTCAGCCAATCGCGTACGAACTGTTTGTCGTAGGACGGTTGGGCCTGGCCCGGCACCCATTGGGCTGCTGGCCAGTAACGCGAAGAATCTGGAGTCAAAACTTCGTCAGCCAAGACGATCTGATCTTTGTTAACACCAACTAAACCAAGGCCGAACTCAAACTTGGTGTCAGCCAAAATGATTCCGCGTTCAAGCGCAATCTCAGCAGCTACGTCATAAATCCAGGTGGTGAAGCGCTTAAGTTGTTGCGCTTCTTCCATGCCGATTGAAGTAATAACTTCATCGAACGTTACGTTCTCGTCATGATCACCGATAGCCGCTTTAGTGGCGGGAGTGAAAAGTGTCTTTGGAAGTTTGGCACCGTCTTTAAGACCTGGCGGCAATCCGTTTCCACAGATCGACTGATCGCGTAAGTAATCTGTGTAGCCAGATCCGGCTAGATATCCACGAGCCACACATTCCACTGGAAGCATCTCTAGCTTTTCGCAATAAGTTGCGCGGCCTCGTACTGAGTTTGGAACGTTAGTTGAAAGCACGTGGTTCGGCACAATTCCTTGCAGGCGATCAAACCACCACATCGACATAGCGGTCAGGATTCTGCCCTTGTCAGGAATTACCGAAGGCAAGATCCAGTCGTAAGCCGAGATGCGGTCGCTGGCGATAAATAGCAAACGACCATCTGGGGCTTCATATAAGTCGCGTACTTTGCCGGAGTAAACATGCTTGAACTCAGCACCTAAGTCATAGTCGGTGGGCTGAATTGTCACAGGATTGGCTCCGGTCGATAGTTTGCAGCCTCAGGTGAAGTTGCGACGAGTTTGGAAACTTTAGCGGCTACCGCAGCAACCTGATCACGAGCAGCGCCGGTGAATTCAAGTGGTTCAGAAATCAATGCTTCTAAATCTTCACGGTTGATGCCGAGACGGGAATCATTGGCAAGGCGGTCTAGTACGGCATTTCCATCGCCACCATTTGGTCCACGCATCTCTAATGCAACAGCAACTGCGTGTTCCTTGATTACTTCGTGCGCAGTTTCACGACCAACACCATTGCGAACCGCTGCCATCAAAATCTTGGTCGTGGCAAGGAATGGCAAATAGCGAGAAAGTTCACGGTCAATTACGGCTGGGAAAGCACCGAATTCTTCAAGGACAGTTAAGAAAGTTTCAAACAGACCATCAATTGCATAGAACGAATCTGGCAATGCAACGCGCCTAACTACGCTGCAGAACACGTCGCCTTCATTCCATTGATTGCCAGCAAGTTCAAGCCGTTAACGCGTTCACAAGAGCGAGTGTTCATCTTGTGTGGCATCGCGCTGGAGCCAACTTGGCCTTCTTTGAATCCTTCAGTTACTAATTCGTGTCCAGCCATCAAGCGGATCGTGGTGGCGAAGCTACTTGGACCAGAAGCTAACTGCACAAGTGCAGTTACGGTGTCGTAATCAACGGAGCGCGGGTAAACCTGACCAACACTTGTAAATACATTTGTAAAACCGAGGTGATTTGCAATCCGAGATTCTAAGTCAGCTAGTTTGCTGGCATCGCCATCGAGCAGATCAAGCATGTCTTGCGCAGTTCCGACTGGGCCCTTGATGCCACGCAATGGATAGCGAGTGATCAGATCATCTAACCGAGCAATCGCTACCAGTAATTCATCAGCCGCAGATGCAAAGCGCTTACCAAGTGTTGTGGTTTGAGCAGCCACATTGTGGCTACGTCCGGTGAGCGCAACATCGGTGTAGCGAACTGCAAGTTCTGCTAGGACTCCTGCGGTTGCAACTGCTTTAGTTCGAATCAACTTAAGCCCAGCCAAAACCTGGAGTTGTTCAACATTTTCGGTTAAGTCGCGACTAGTCATACCTTTATGAATGTGCTCGTGACCCGCTAGTTCACAGAATTCTTCGATTCGCGCTTTCACATCATGACGAGAAATCTTTTCGCGCTGCGCAATGCTGGCTAAATCAACATTTTCAATTACAGCCTCATAGGCCTCGATGACACCGGTTGGAACTTCGATGCCAAGATCCTTTTGAGCGCGAAGAACCGCGATCCAAAGCTGGCGCTCCAGCACAATCTTGTTAGTTGGTGACCAAATCTGTGCCATGGAAGTTGAGGCATAACGGCCCGCAAGAACATTCGGAATCAATGGCTTACTCAATTGTGGTCTCCCAATCTGATCTCACCAAGCGCTGCCTTCAGCGCAATATCCGAGCGGTGATGTTCGCCGTCGAATCTAATTCTCTCAACTCCGGAGTATGCCTGGCTACGTGCCACAGCTAAATCCGAACCAAGTGCGGTCACACTCAGAACTCGACCACCATTTACTAGCAATTCACCATCATCATTGGTTTTTGTGCCAGCGTGATAAACCAAGGATCCCAGTTCCTGAGCATGATTGATCCCAGATATGACAGCGCCCAAGCTTGGTGACTCTGGATATCCTTTCGCTGCCATGACAACTGTGACTGCTGAATCAGGCTTCCAATCAAGTGCTGGCAAACTAGAAAGTTTTCCAGTAGCGGCAGCAACGAGCAATTCGCTTAATGAAGAGTTAAGGCGAGCAAGAACAACTTGAGTCTCGGGATCACCAAATCGAGCGTTGAATTCAATTACTCGAACTCCCCGACTTGTTACGGCAAGTCCTGCAAAGAGTAACCCAACAAATGGCGTACCACGACGATTCATTTCAGCAATCATCGGCTGCAAAACTGTTTTGGTTACCTCAGTAACGAAATTCTTAGGCGCCCATGGCAATGGTGAGTACGCACCCATGCCACCAGTGTTTGGTCCTGCATCGTTATCGCCAACTCGTTTGAAATCTTGGGCTGGAGTTAGTGGCACGATTGTTGTGCCATCACTGACTCCAAACAAACTAACTTCTGGGCCATCTAGGAATTCTTCGATTACAACCGCGCCACCATCACGACTGTCGATACATGCCATCGCATGAGCAACTGCCATATCAAAATCATCGGTAACTACGACACCTTTACCTGCAGCTAAGCCGTCATCTTTAACGACATAAGGCGATCCAAATAATTCAAGTGCAGCTTTGGCTTCTGGCACGCTCTGGCAATACTTACTATCCGCAGTAGGAACACCTGCGGCTTGCATAATTTCTTTGGCAAACGACTTACTGCCTTCTAATGCGGCGGCGGCTTTACTTGGACCAAAGACCAAAAAGCCAGCGCTGCGAAGTTCATCGGCTAATCCTGCGACCAAAGGTGCTTCTGGACCAATAACTACAAGATCCGGTTTGTGTGTTTTTGCTAAGTCAACTACTGAAGAAATTTCATTGACATCAACTGGTGCAATCTTTGCGATTTGGGCAATCCCAGGATTGCCAGGGGCGCAAACCACTTCAATGTTTGGATCTAGCAGCAGGGTGTGGGTTATGGCGTGCTCTCGTGCACCTTGACCAATAACCAGGATTAACACTTTCCCAAGCCTATTGCTAATTCGCACAACAAAAAAATCCCGAACCTAGATTCGCACCAGGTTCGGGATTTTCCTTAAGACTTACTTACCTTCGTAGTACTTTCCAAGGCCAGCAAATACTTCGTCCAAAATTGCCAGACCTTCCTTGGCTTCCGTTTCAGAAACGTTGCAAGGTGGAACAATGTGCCAACGGTTGTAGTTAGTAAATGGCATCAAGCCGTGCTTCTTTGCAGATGCTACGAGTTCACCCATTGCAGGAGATGTGCCACCGTAAGGCGCAATCATTTCCTTGGTGTCGCGATCCTTAACAAGGTCAAGTGCCCAGAAGACACCCTTACCGCGAGCTTCACCGATGATCTTGTGACGATCAGCTAATTCTTTAAGACCTGGACCAAGAATGGTTTCGCCAATGTGCTTGGCGTTTTCCACAATCTTTTCTTCCTTCATAACATCGATAGTTGCCACGATTGATGCAGTTGCTAATGGATGACCTGAGTAAGTTAATCCACCTGGGAATACTTGGGTATCAAATGTTGCCGCGATCTCATCGCTGATGACAACGCCACCGACTGGAACGTATCCGCTGTTTGAACCCTTAGCAAATACAAACAAGTCAGGCTTTACATCAAAGGCATCGAAGGCAAACCATTCACCAGTACGGCCAAAGCCACACATAACTTCATCAAGAATCAACATGATGCCGTTATCGTCACAAAGTTTGCGAACACCCTCGAGGTAACCAGGTGGTGGAATCAATACGCCGGCAGTACCAACTACAGTTTCGATGATTATTGAACCGATTGTGTTTGGACCTTCGTACTTGATAACTTCTGCTAAGTGGGCAAGTGCGCGATCACGTTCTTGTTCCTGATTTTCTGACCAGAAGCTTGTGCGGTAAAGATGCGGTCCAAAGAAGTGAACGTGACCTGCCGAGAATTCATTTGGCCAACGACGTGGGTCGCCAGTTGCATTGATGGCTGAACCAGTGTTGCCGTGGTACGAACGATAGAACGAAAGTACTTTGTGCTTACGAGTGTGAATGCGTGCCATTCGGATCGCGTTTTCAACTGCGTCAGCTCCACCATTGGTGAAGAAAACTTTATTCATGTGATCAGGTGCTAGATCAGCAATGCGCTTTGCGGCTTCGCCACGCATATCATTGGCGTGCTGTGGTGCAATAGTTGTTAACTTGCCAGCCTGATCCTGGATGGCTTTTACAACTTTTGGATGCTGGTGACCGATGTTCACGTTCACTAACTGGCTTGAGAAGTCTAGGTATCGGTTGCCGTCATAATCCCAAACGTATGAACCTTCACCACCCTGAATCAACATTGGGTTCAGTGCACCTTGCGCGCTCCAAGAATGAAAAACGTGATTGCGGTCAAGATCGTAAACTTCTTTGCCGCGGGCTGTATTGGCTTCCATGGTTTAGCAACTCCTCTTACCAAGTGGTAAAGGTAATGCTACGCCTGTGCCAATAACCTGGCGAACTTAAGTGGCAAATCCACTCAGCGCTGGACATCCAGGTTCAAATTTGGCCAGCGCGACTCAACAATAGGGCCAGTTAGGTCGGAAAGGCGCAGCTTCTGTTGCCCAGTGGAATCAAAGTTTTCTGGGTCCAGCCAGGCCATGAATGCATCCTGAGCAACTGGCCAATCCCGATCGATAATGGCGAACCAAGCAGTGTCCCGATTGTGACCCTTAACCATGGTCGCCTGGCGGAACAATCCCTCGAATGACATACCCAGACGCATTGCTGCATCAATTGAGGGTTGGTTCAACGAATTACATTTCCACTCGTAGCGACGGAATCCCATATCGAAAGCATTCTTCATCATCAAGTACATGGCTTCGGTCGCAATTGGTTTTTGTTGGATGATCGGTGAGTAAGTGATCCAACCAACTTCGATTGAACTAGCACCTGGATCCACGCGTAAGTAGGAGGCAACGCCTACTGCTTTATTGGATTGACTATCGATGATTGCGTAAAAGAATGGATCAGCCTTGTGTTGTGCGCCTGCAACCCAAACTCGATATTCGGCTTCACTCTTAAATGGTCCTTGTGGCATGTAAGTCCAGAGTCGACCATCAGTATCAAGTGCGTACGCGGCATAAAGATCTGCGGTGTGATTATCTGCATCTAAAGCTTCTAAGTAGCAATACTGACCTGTGAGAGTTACCGCTTCATCAGGAAGTCCAGGTCGGACCACATTGTCGACTGGCAAACCAATTGGATCGCCAAAGTCATTCTTTACTGAAGCGATTTTCATTCAACTATTTTCGAAGTAAATCGTTAATGCTAATTGTTGCATTGCGATCTTGACCAACACCAACGGCAGAAATTGGAGTGCCACTAGCCTCTTCCAAAAACTTAATGTAGGACCGAGCATTCGCTGGCAGGTCTTCCATGGTCTTTGCGCCACTAATGTCTTCTGACCAACCTGGCAACATTTCATAAATTGGCTTTGCATGATGAAATTCTGTCTGAGTCATCGGCAACTCTTCAGTGCGCTTGCCATCAATTTCATAAGCAACACAAACTGGAATCTTTTCCCAGCCAGTTAGCACGTCAAGCTTGGTTAAGAAGATGTCAGTCAAACCATTGATGCGGGTTGCATAGCGCGCAATCGGAGCGTCGAACCAACCACAGCGACGAGGGCGACCAGTAGTTACACCGCGTTCGCCACCGATTGTGCGGAGCTTTTCGCCATCTTCATCAAGTAGTTCAGTTGGGAATGGTCCAGAACCTACGCGTGTTGTGTAGGCCTTAAGAATTCCGACTACACCGGTGATCTTGGTTGGGCCAATTCCAGATCCAGCGCAAGCGCCACCAGCAGTTGGATTGCTGGAAGTTACGAATGGATAAGTTCCATGATCAACGTCAAGTAAAGTGCCTTGTCCACCTTCAAGTAAAACGACTTTGTTTTCATCCAGTGCGCGATTCAATAGCAATGAAGTATCTGCAACGTATGGCTGTAACCGCTGCGCATGCTGCATCAAGTCTTCTACAACTTCATCAACAGTTACTGCGCGACGGTTGAATACTTTGACCAGTACTTGGTTCTTGCTAAGTAGTGAGCCTTCGATTTTTGCGCGAAGAATTTTCTCATCGAATAGATCTTGTACGCGAATACCTAGGCGCGAAATTTTGTCTGCGTATGACGGGCCAATTCCGCGACCAGTGGTACCAATTTTGGAATTACCTAAGAAACGCTCAGTTACCTTGTCAAGAGTGACGTGGTAGGAAGTGATTAAGTGCGCATTCGCGCTGATCAGCAAGTTAGAAGTATCAATACCTTGAGCTTCAAGTCCATCAATTTCTTCAAACAGAACGCCAACGTCGATTACAACGCCATTACCAATTACTGGAGTTACTTCTGGAGTCAAGATGCCACTTGGCAACAAGTGAAGTGCAAACTTTTTGTCACCGATTACAACAGTGTGACCTGCATTGTTTCCGCCTTGATAGCGAACGCAGTAGTCCACGCGACTTCCAAGAAGGTCGGTAGCTTTACCTTTACCTTCGTCTCCCCATTGAGCACCAACTAGCACTACGGCAGGCATGGCAATTCCCCTTATATCTCGATGAACCTAGATAAGGCTAGTCCTTATTTATGGTGAAGCTTTACTCGGCTAGCGCTTGGGTTGCAGCCGGGTCGCAGTCGGTTAAAAACTTGGCGCATCGAGTGGCTTCTGCTGACTCCCCGATGGATTTCGCGCCACGAGCTAGAGCGTTCAAGCAGCGCAAGAATCCACGATTTGGTTCATGGCTCCAAGGGACTGGGCCGAAACCTTTCCAACCATTTTTGCGAAGTGAGTCAAGTCCGCGGTGGTAACCAACGCGAGCAAACGCATACGATTCGATAATTCGTTTTTCATTCCATGCTTGGTCAGCCAGCGCAGCCCAAGCCAAACTACTTTCCGGAAATTCTGAAGCTACAACTTCCGCAGACTTCCCAGCGGCAATTGCTTCTAGTGCACGGTTGTCTGCTGGCAAAAGTGTTGGCGGTGGCCCATCAAGTAAATCTTGTCCGATTGTCATTACTTGATACGCGTTCCGGTTGCGCGAAGATCTTCGCAAGCCTTAACAACGCGTGCAGCCATGCCTGCTTCGGCAGCCTTGCCAAATGCACGTGGATCGTAAATCTTTTTGTTTCCAACTTCGCCATCAATCTTTAGGATGCCGTCGTAGTTCTTGAAGATGTGATCTGCAACTGGACGAGTAAATGCGTACTGGGTGTCAGTATCGATATTCATTTTGATTACGCCGTAATCAAGTGATTCGCGGATTTCTGAAAGCAATGAACCTGAACCGCCGTGGAAAACTAGATCAAGTGGCTTGTCCTTAGTGTTGTGCTTTGCCTGCACTGCATCTTGCAGTTCTTTCAAGATGCCTGGAGTTAGTACAACGTTGCCTGGCTTGTAAACGCCATGTACGTTTCCAAAAGTTGCTGCAACTAAGTAGCGACCACGTTCACCAAGGCCCAGACGATCTGCCATAGCTAATGCATCTTCTGGAGTTGAGAACAACTTGGCATCGTGTGAGGCTTCGATGCCATCTTCTTCGCCGCCAACTACGCCGATTTCAATTTCAAGAATGGTTCGGGCTGCTGCGCACTTATCCAACATTTCATCGGCAACAGCTAAGTTTTCTTTCATAGAAACTGCAGAGCCATCCCACATGTGTGATTGGAATAGTGGCTCTTGCCCGGCCTTAATGCGATCGGCTGAAATCTGAACTAGCGGACGCATAAACCCATCAAGTTTTTCAGCTGGGCAATGATCAGTATGAAGCGCAATGTTTACGCCGTAACCCTTGGCTACTGCATGCGCGAATTCGGCAAGTGCAACTGAGCCAATGACCATATCTTTAACACCTTGACCGGAAGCAAATTCCGCGCCGCCCCACGAAACCTGCACGATGCCATCGCTCTCAGCCTCGGCAAAGCCGCGGATTGCAGCAACAATTGTTTGCGAAGATGTGCAGTTGATTGCGGGATAAGCGAATGCGCCAGCCTTGGCGCGATCAAGCATTTCGTTATAAATCTCTGGGCTAGCGATTGGCATTTGTCAGACTCCTGGAATCAATAAATCTGTGGGCTTGGGCTTGCCGCTGCCCACGTTCTTATTGTGTCACGGGTACAGTCATATGATGATTGCAACTACCCCATTCGAATTCGCAACATCAATCCAAGCAGCAGGATTTCTAGACCCTGAAGGTTTGCTCAAACCCTTTGGCAGTTTGGCGCTTGCCGTGGCTTGTGGAATTTTGTTAATTGAATGTGCGCTTCTAATCGGCCTAGTGCTCCCAGGCGACTCCCTTCTATTTATCGTAGGAATTCTGCTGGCAACTGGATTCATAACAACACCGGTTTGGATTGCAATTGTTGCGATGTCTGTATCAGCCATTTTGGGCAACCTGCTTGGCTATTGGACCGGTGCAAAGTTGGGACCGAAGTTATTCAATAAGCCAGATTCACGAATTTTCAAGCAAGAGTACGTAGTCATAACTCAAAACTTTTTTGAAAAGCACGGCCCACGCGCAATCGTCCTGGCTCGATTTGTTCCTGTCGTGCGGCCAGTAATCACCAGCATGGCTGGCGTGGCTCGAATGAACTTCCGCGTTTACGCGACCTACAGCACTATCGGCGGAATTCTCTGGGTGGTAACCCTTACTTTGGCCGGATACTTTTTCGGTGGAATTCCATTTGTTGCTGACAACATTGAACTTGTAACTCTTGGAATTGTTGGTTTGAGTTTGATTCCAGTAATTCTTGAAGTTCTAAAGCAGCGAAAGAAAAAGTCTTAACCAAAGACTTTTAATTCAGAATTTCTACAGACCTAAATCAGGCAAGTTGTAAGCGTAAAGATACTGAAGACCCGCGGCCTCAACTGCCGGAGCTGCAGCACGTTCCACAATTACTGCTACCGCCACTACTTCAGCGCCAGCTTCGCGCAACGCTTCAACTGCAGTTAACACGGATCCGCCTGTTGTGCTGGTGTCTTCGACTGCGAGAACTCGCTTGCCTTTAACATCTGGACCTTCAATACGACGCTGCAAGCCATGTGCTTTTTCAGCTTTGCGAACCACAAAGGCATCTAATTTGCGACCTTGCGCGGCGGCGGCGTGCAACATTGCAGTTGCAACTGGATCAGCGCCAAGTGTTAATCCGCCAACTGCATCAAAATCTAAATCTTTTGTAAGTTCCAACATGACACGACCGATGATTGGCGCAGCTTCAGAGTCAAGTGTTACTCGTCGCAAGTCAACGTAGTAGTCAGCTTCCTTGCCACTGGAAAGAATGACCTTTCCGTGAACTACGGCTTTATCGATTATTTGCTGACGGAGTGCTTCGCGATCTGACATGCCCTTAGCCTATTTCGCACCCGCAACCTTTGAATAAGGAACCCTGCAATCTGCCATGATTAGCGAGTGAGCATTCTGTTACTTCGCCTGTTGCTTACTCCCACACTGGTTGTCCTGGTTTCCTACATCCAAAAGCGTTGGGGACATGCAATCGGGGGCAGAGTGATTGGGCTCCCACTATCTACTGCACCTTTCTTGGTGTTGATCTATTTGATGGATGGCGCCGAGCAAACAGCGCGAGCTGCCCACGGAGTTGTAGCGGGCCAGATTGCGGTGGTTTCCTACTGTTACATCTTCACCTTCATTAACTGGCGTAGAGCCTGGCCATTTGCACTGCTAAGTGGATGGCTAGTTGCAGGACTTGCAGATGTTTCGTTGGTTCAACTTGAGAGCACCTGGCTGGCTGGCGCAATAGTTGTTTTTGTTTCTGCACTTGCGATTAAGTTTTGGCCTAAGCCATTAACAGATGACCAAACAGTTCGTGTTCCGCAGTGGTGGGAAACGCCAATGAAGGCTGCGATCGCAGGAACCTTAGTTGCAACTTTGACTGGAGTTAAAGACATCATTGGAGTCCAAGCTGCCGGCGTCTTGGCATCGATGCCCGTTATCTTGTCAGTGCTAGCGCCAACTACTTCGCGTAGTTACGGTCCATCGGCAGTTTCGGATCTGTTGCGAGGTACCACTAAGTCACTCGGCGGGTCCGTCATGTTTTCAACTGTTGTAGCCGCAATAATCACAGTCCTGCCGGCACCGAGCGCATTCGCACTTGGGCTAGCAGGACTGATCACAACAGATCTGGTCTTGACTTGGTCAAGACGCAATCCAGACCGTGAAGTTTCGGTTCTCTAAAAACAAAAGACCCGGCGTTAACCGGGTCTTTTGCGTAAGGTGTTGGTCTTAAACCGGGCGTACGTGCTCTGCCTGAGGACCCTTTGGGCCTTCGCCGATTTCGAACTCAACTCTCTGATCCTGTTCCAGGGTCTTGAATCCATCAACCTCAATAGCTGAGTAATGAAGGAATACATCGCGATCAGTGCCATCAACTTCTACGAAGCCATAGCCCTTTTCCTGGTTGAACCACTTGACTGTGCCTAACATGGCATCTCTTTTCTTAATGGGTCGAAGCGACGTTTGCCGCTTCGGGTCTTGCTCCCTGCCCACCAAGGTGAGAGTTCGCATCGTGCTCGCGAATCTTTGTCTTCGAGTCTTACTCTCTAACGAAAAGCTTGCCTTCGACCAAAATTAACTCTACGGCACATAAGCACAAGGTATTTGCCACTTTGTTGAAAAACGCCGATAACTATCAGTTTTTACCTAAATTGGCAGTCGAATAATCGACCTTTATCCCCCGGCAACTGCAGGGACAATCGAAACTGTAACTCCTGCAGCAGTTGAGGTATTTAGTCCTTCCAGGAAACGAACATCATCATCGTTCACGTATACATTGACGAAGCGTCGCAATTCGCCAGTATCAGAAATTACTCGCTGCAAGATTCCAGGTGCCATTGCTTCCAGGGCATCTAGAACACCTTGCAAAGTTTCTGGGGTCGGATCAACTTCGACAGTTGATTGATCGGACACATATGCCCGCAGGATTGTTGGAATTCGGACTGTAACGCTCATCAGGCACCTTCGATAACTTTTGCAACGGATTCGACATTTGGAGAGATTGTTGCTGAGAAACCATTTCCGGTTGCTACAGCGTCAAGAGTTTTTAAGCCTTCGCCGGTATTAACGATTACGGTCTCAGCGGTTGGATCAAGCAGGCCTTCAGCAAGTAGCTTGCGAGTTACGGCAACTGTTACTCCACCGGAAGTCTCGCCAAAGATGCCTTCGCATTCGGCCAGCAGGCGAATGCCTTCAACTACTTCGGCATCAGTGACATCGCCAACAGCGCCGTTGGTTCGGCGCACTGCATCTAAGGCATATGGGCCATCAGCAGGGTTACCAATCGCCAGTGACTTTGCAATGGTGTCTGGCTTTACTGGCCGCACAACTTCGCTACCGTCAGCCCAAGCAGTCGACACAGGATTACATCCAGTTGCTTGCGCGCCAAATACTCGCCATGGTTTGCTTTCAACTAAACCGAGTTCTACAAATTCACGCCAGCCTTTATCGACCTTTGTAAGAAGCGCGCCGGATGCAACTGGGATTACAACCTGGTCTGGAAGTCTCCACCCAAGTTGTTCGGCGATTTCATAGCCAACAGTTTTTGATCCTTCGGCGTAATACGGACGAAGGTTTACGTTTACGAATCCCCAGTCGGCAGAAACTTCTTCGCCGATTAACTCGCCGCACAGGCGGTTAACGTCGTCGTAGTTTCCTTCGATTCCAATTACGTGACCGTTGTAGGCGGCAGTTGCCTGAATCTTGTGTTGTTCCAAATTCGAAGGAACTAACACGACTGACTTTTGTCCAGCACGCGCTGCAGCTGCAGCCACTGCATGAGCAAGGTTTCCGGTCGAGGCACAAGCCAAAGTGTTGAAACCAAGTTGAATGCCAGCACTTTGTGCCACTGCCACAACTCGGTCCTTGAATGAGTGAGTTGGGTTACCACTGTCGTCTTTAACCCAAAGCGTTCCGGTGATGCCCAAAGCCTTTGCCAAGTTGTCTGCGCGATGAAGGCGTGTCATTCCGGGAGCTAGATTCCGGGACTCGGCAATGTTTGCCGGCACAGGCAGCAACGGCGCATAACGCCACAAAGAGAACGGACCCGATTGGATCTGTTCTCTCGTTACTGTTCCAAAGTCATATGCAACTTCAAGTGGGCCAAAACATTCCCAACAGGAATAGTCCGCGCCAAGTTTTGCATGAGCGCCACAAGCGCGACAGACAAGATGGGTTGCTGCACCAAACGGCGCAGTATCGATTCTTTCGAGTGTTACAGACATTGAGCTGGAAGCCTTTCGTCATCTGTACTAAAAGCAGCAAGCTGTCTTTAGTCGGAATTGGCACCGTGTCGCAAGGCCTTAACGGTTCTGCGGTGGTTGCCGGGGCTTCAACGGGCCGTTCCCTCTGCCCCTCTGGATGAGGTGTATTTAGTTTTTTGGAGCGTTTCCGCGTCCGTGGAAAAACTGTATCAGGGTGCTGAGAAAAAGCAATTTCGCGTATCAGGTCCTGATACAGAGCAGGTAGTTATTGAATAATTACTAGAGTTAAAGCCGTCTGACTCATGTCAGGAGTTGCTTCAACCAGGGTGCCACCAGTTTGCGTGGCCAGTTCCTCTGCAGAACTTAAGCCATCTGTAGGGTAAAAAATTGTGGTCTCAAGTAACGGTTCACCGGTCCAGTTTCCGGTTTCGTCGATAACCCAATCAGCATCATGCAGATCATCGCTCATTGATTTTGCAAGGCCTGCAGTTTCCGTTCCATTAAGAACAATCACAGGGAGCCGCCCATTAACATCCAGATTTGGATCAACGGACGCATCAGTGCTTGGGGCTGGAACTGGATTAATTGGTGCGGCTGAAACGCTCGCTTCAGCAACGGGTTCTTCAGCCACTGGTGTTGAATTCAAATCCATTAGTTGAGTGCCAACAAGAAATAGTCCGCCAACTGTGGCCAGAATTACCACTAGTGGGATAGTTACTTTTTGGTGAAAGGTTTGTGGGCCAGACATGGCAACAACCTAATTCTTAAGTTCGATACCCAGGCGACGAGCTGAACGTGCTCTTTGGCGAGCAGCGCGCATACGCTGGAGGCGCTTGACCAACATTGGGTCAAATGCAAGAGCTTCTGGTTGATCAATAAGAGCGTTCAAAACTTGGTAGTAACGAGTCGCTGACATATCGAACTGTTCGCGGATTGCCTGTTCTTTTGCGCCGGCAAACTTCCACCACTGGCGTTCGAATTCTAGGATCTGCTGATCGCGCTCTGGGAGTACACCAGAGTTATCAGCAGAGAGGGCACGCGCAACTTCATTCACATCCCCAATGCTAAACCTTGACCCTCTCAATTTACTGTCACCCCCCACCTCGGGGTGTCACATCAAGTGGTATTGAGGGCTACGACAAGATGGACAAGTGAATCCTTCCTCTTCCCCCACTAAAGCTTGGCTGACACTTTGGCTGGCGCTGACAACTATCTGGGGATTCTCATTCTTCTTCATTAAGGTAGCTAGCAGTTTTCTTGACCCATACGAACAGACTTTTGCTCGTATGGGCTTTGGCGCACTCGCGCTGATCATCATTGTGCTGGTGACGAGGCGGAAGTTTATTGTTACAGGTCCAGCCATAAAGCATTTAGCGCTCATCACCGTTATGGCGCAGGTGATTCCATTCGCAATTTTTGCTTGGGCCATCCATCACATTTCATCTATCGCCGCTGGCTTGCTTAATTCAACAATGCCACTTTGGACCGCGATCTTGGCAGTACTTATGTTGCCGGAAGAAAAACTAAATCCTTTTCGGGTTGGTGGCTTGCTATTGGGGTTCTTAGGTCTGCTGGTATTGCTCGGCGTTTGGGATGTTAATTTCCAATCCAATTGGCTGGCTTACACCGCATGTGCACTTTGCACGATCGGATACGCCTTCTCGGCAATTTGGACTCGTAAACATGTCACACCATTAAATCTTGATCCGATAAGTGCCGTGGCAACACAACTAACAATTGGTGCAGCAATCTGCGCGGGATTCGCAATTGCATCGCCGCACGAAATTACTTCTTGGCCAATAACTGGAATGTTAGCGATTACTGCTTTAGGTGTGCTTGGTACTGGAGTTGCATTGGTGATTGGGTTTGTAATTGTTAAGCGAGCTGGTGCAATTGCTATGTCAACAGTCACTTATTCAATTCCAGTGGTATCAACTCTGGCTGGCGTGATCTTGTTAAAGGAAAAGCTTCACTGGTACGAACCAGTCGGTGCGTTGATTGTTTTGGTGGGTATTGCGATTGTGCAAGAACTAATCAAACCAAAAGTTAAAAACTTAACTTAATTCTCTTACAGTTAACTTCTCGTCATGGATAACAAATTCCTTGCTGGCTAAAGATCGTAAATTGTCTTCGTGTGTTGCAAGAATCACAGCACCACCATTTGATATGTGGGCAATCAGAAACTCGGGCAAAACTGAAATAGCGTCAGCGTCTAATCCCGCAGTGGGTTCATCAAGCAACATTATTGATGCGTTTTGAATTGCGGCGGCAGCTAAGAAGGTTTGAGTCCGCTGCCCAGTTGAAAGCGTTCCTAGGGTTTTTTCACGCAAATCACTATTGAATATTTTTGAAACAAATTCTTTGGCATATTGAGGCGCAATATTCGAGATGTCCGCAAGTTCGATTACATCTTTGGCTCGCAAGGTATCTACTGCTTCGTCTTGTTGCAGCATCAGAGAACGCTTGACGGCCATATCCTTGAGAGAGATCTCCGAGCGTGGTGTTGCCCCAAAGCTTAAACTTCCCGAAGCAAGAAACTTTTCACCTGCAAGCGCCGTAAGTAATGTACTCTTTCCAGATCCGTTGGGTCCGGTCAGGAGCGCAAGCTCTCCCGCATTCACGGAAATGTTTACTTTTGAGAGCAGCGTCTGTTGCCCTCGAGCGATAACACCATCGATTAACTGCAATAACGAGGAATCAGTCATTTGAAGTCCTTGCCAAAATTGTTATCAAAACTGGTGCACCAATTAATGAAGTAAGGAATCCGATTGGTAAGTCCATTGGAGCTGCTATCGAACGTGCCAGCAGGTCACACACCAAAATTGTGAGTACCGAAATTAGTGATCCAGTTACCAGCAGCAAACGATGGCGCGGGCCAACAAATGCCCTGGCAACTGTGACGGAGAACAGCCCAAGAAACGCAATCACACCTGCACCGTAAACAGCTGCGGTAACAAGTAGCGAAATCAATAGCAGTGAGAAAAGTCTGAGTTTTCTGGTTTCAACTCCAAGTGTCCTTGCCATTCGTTCACCAAGGAGCAATAGATCCATTTTTGGGGCGAGCACCCATGCCAAGGTAAATCCAATAACCGCGATAACAAAAGCAATGGTTGCAGTTGTTTGGGTAGCAAGAGCCAGTGAACCAAAACTCCACAGAGTCATGGCTCGTAATTGCGGATTGTCGAGACTAGTAGCAAGTACTCCGAGTAACCCTAAGAAGAATGCTCCTAGAGCAACTCCAATAAGCAAAGTATTTTGCGCAGACGCTCGCCTGCCACCAAAATGCCCAACTAGCAAAAGTAGGAATGATGTAACGGTAAAAAGTAAAGCAAATAGAAAAGCCGCGATACCGCCAAAATCAAAACCAAGAACTAACGCAACAACTACACCAAAAGATGATGCAGCAGCCAATCCCAACAACGCTGGATCTGCTAAAGCATTTCGCATTGAAGTTTGCATTAATGTTGTGGCGCCGGCTAACGAAACTCCTATTGCAACTCCCAACATTAATCGCGGAATGCGGATGTCAAACAGTATTGACTGCGTTATCGGATTTACATTTTCTGGATTAGAAAATGCCGAAATGATTTCTGAAATTGAAAGCTGATACGCGCCGATTGTTAAATTTGCGACAAGGGCCAGGATTACTAACCCAGACAATGCTGAGATAAGCACCATCGGTTTTAGGCGAGTCATGCGGCCTCATTCAAACTACTTAATTGCAAGGCAAGACACGAAATCACATTTGGTGTCTGAGGTCCGAATGCAAGTAGCACTCGATCATCCGCTTGAATAACTGCTGAATTCTGAGCTGCAGCAGTGCTTGATACACCTGGCAGAGCCAAAAGCTTTTCTAATCCACCTACAGATTCCAAACCCTCGTTCATTACTAACAAAACATCTGGGTTGGCCTTGGCTAAAGATTCTGCGGTCAGCGGTGCGAAACCTTCAATTCCTAACTCAGTTCCTGAATCTTGGGCACCAAGTGCAGAAATAATCGAATCAGCTCCACTGCCTTTGCCGCCAATCAGGTAAACACCTGCGTTGCCACGCAAATAAAGAAAAGCGATGCTTTTTTCAGCCACGGATAATGAAGCTACTTGTTGTAGCTTTTCTTCCGTTAGTGAGACTAACTTTTCTCCCGCAGCTGGAACTCCCAATGCATTTGCAATCGCAGTAATCCGTGGTGAGATCTGAGCCACCGTCGTTGCGTCAGGAATCTTGACAACCGGTATTCCTAAGGCGCTCAGTTTTTGAACTGCATCTGAGTTCTCTTCACTATCGTCAGCCAAAACTAAAGTTGGCTCGATACTTAGAACCGTTTCGAGTGAAACCTCGTGACCTGGATTCACAGTTGGCAACTTATCTGATCCAGGAAAAACGCTCACTAGATCCTTTCCGAAAACCGATTCACCAAGTCCTAGGGCCCAGACAATTTCTGCACTTCCAGGAGCTAAAGCAACTACGCGATCAACTGAGGTTACGGACACCGATTCACCCGTCACCGACGTCACGGTCACCGGCAAAGTGGGTATCGGGAGAGGCATTGGCTCGATGTTCTCTAAACATTGCAGGTTTACTTGAGCCTCTGGTTTAACAGAAGTGGAACTACTCGCTTCATTTGTCCCACTGCAGGCAGAAACTAGCAAAATCATCAATCCCAATCCGGAGATCTTGGATAACAAAGCTTGATTTTGCATGCCTTAAGTATTCACCGTTTTGATGCGTTCTGCCCTGACACGGTGTCAGGGCAGAATTTCCCAATTTTGCTAATTTCAAAGCATGCTCAAACGAAGTGCTTTCCTTTCAATAGCTGCAATGCTGATTGCGACTCTCGCAATTTCAGCACCCGCAAATGCCAAATCCTCCAAAAAAACTGTTAAAGGTCCAACTGGTCAGTCTTTAACCGTTAGCGCCTCTTCGGTTCGAGATGGCCAAGTGGTAACCGTAACCGGCAAGAAATACAACAAGAAGGTTGGGATTTACCTTGCGTATTGCGTTGTCAACGCCAAAGGTGAAGTACCCAGCCCATGTGGTGGTGGCGTGAATTCATCTGGTGTTTCAGATGGCTCTATTTGGATTTCTTCCAATCCCCCTGAGTACGGCAAATCATTAGCAATTCCATTTTCAAAATCTGGGGGCTTCAAGCAAAAAGTCAGAGTTTCCAGATACATAGGAAACATTGATTGCGCAGTCGTCAAGTGCGCTGTTGTAACGCGGGCTGACCACACAGATTCAGTAAATCGAAATGCAGATGTCATTGTGCCTGTGAAGTTAAAAAAATAAGTGCCAATAAAAATCGAAACCCGAAAAGAAGAGAGCAATTATGAATAAGGCTTTTAAGACCGTCATTCTCAGTTTCGCCACCAGTGCTTTGATTGCAACTGGAGCAATTTCTTCACCGGCTCAAGCAGCACCTGGAGATCAAGCAACTGTCACAGTCTCGAAAACTTCAGCGCTAAATCCAGATGGCGAAACCATCACAATTACAGGTACTGGATTTGTGCCAAACGGTTCTTTGACGAATGGTTCTCGTCCACCACTTGCTGGAACATTCAGTGGCTTCTACGTTTCTTTTGGAAAATTTCAAGATGTCTGGAAACCATCAGCGAGTGCACCGAGCGGAAATCGAAAGAGCGTGCAAAGCGATCCAACTAGAACAAGCTGGCTAGTACCAGCTGCAAATTTGGCAACTATTGGCGGAGCCGCCGGTGGTGGCGTTGAGTTGGCAACAGATGGAACTTTCACGATCACCTTGCGAGTTTCAAAGACACTTCTAAATTCATCGCAGACTTTGATTTTTGATGAATCAACTATCGGTAACTATGGCATCTATACCTACGGCGCATCCGGTGCTAACTACGCGCCATTTGAAACCTTTACCCCGCTTTCATTTGCGGCAAACTTAGTCCCCGTTACGTCTGCTCCCGCTGCTGGTACCACTACAGCGGTAAAAGCTTTGGAAACGAAGATTTCTAAGCAAGTGACGTTCGCCAGCGGCAATAAAAAAATCTCTAACTCCGCCAAGCGCGAACTCAAAAAAGAAATTGCTAATTACAAAATTGCAGCCAAGGTGACAATTACAGCTACTGCTGCAATGACAACCGGAGCGTCTAACGAGGTTGTTAAGAACTTAGCTAAGCAGCGCGCAAATTCCATCAAGAAATATTTGGTGGCTCAAGGTGTTGAATCAGAAAAGATTGTCATTAAGACCAAGATTGCAAAGCCAGGTAAGAAGCCATCTACAAAGGTTGTTGCTACTCCGTAGTTTGTAGCGGGTTTGCTAAAACCAAAAAAGGCTGGCTGAGATTTATTCTCGTCAGCCTTTTTGGATTCCAAGCAGTCCGGCGATAGCAAAGTTTTCTGCTGCCTTTGCTTCTGAATTAAATTCAAACCCAGCTTCAATTCTTTTTGCTGCAGATTGAACTGCGCTGTAAACCATGTGACAGGCAGAATCAATTGCAGTAATTCCAAGCTCGCGGACCGGGCTGATCAAACTCATCATGAACTGTCCATGAAGTACCCGTACTACTTCTCGTGACTGATCAGGAAGTGAGGTCTCACTAATCTCTCGAATGATTGAGTGATCTCCGTTTGCCAAATATAACAACGAACGATTGACCCAAACTCGGATTCTTTCTATCGGGTCTCCGATTTGAGAGATGTGCTGATCAATTTCATTTACAAGATCTGCTAGATCGTCGATCAGAAGCTCTGCTAGTACGTGTTCTCGGGAGGAAAAGTATTGGTAAATCGCAGGCCTAGAAAGTCCAGTCAATTGCGCTAATCGACTCATGGTCAATGACTCAACACCATTTGCGCGACTTTCACTCAGGGCAGCATCCAAAATCTCTGCCTGGCGATTATCGCGGATCTTGGACGTCATTATTTAATTATGAATTAGTAATTTTTACTAGCAACCCGTGAGGCTCAAAAATAGAAGATATGAGGCATACATCACTTAATGGAGCCCCCTATCCGATTTGAACGGATGACATTCGCTTTACAAGAGCGACGCTCTACCACTGAGCTAAGGAGGCCGGGAAACTTACCAAAGTAAGATCACCAGTTTCAAAGATTAGTGCATAAATCCTTGAAGCAAAAATGCGCCTATGAATAACGCTCTTTGCGAATCACTTCGGCAGCGCTGACCCAAGCAACAATCGCATAATTTTCAAAGTATTCGGCTTCTAAGTGGTTCATGATGCTCATACTTAACTCGCGAGAGACCAAACACTGAATCATGATGTTTCCACCATCAACATCTCCAGCACGACGATTTCTAGGGCCTTCGCCGTTAGCTGCAGTCACCGTGTAGCCAGAAACTCCAAGCTGCTTTAAGTCTTTAGCCAACCTCGCTTTCAAAGCAATTTCAGCAACAATCGTTACCAATGAGACTGTATTCAACTCTGACATTTTTACCCAACCATTCCTTCGAGTGACTGTGCCACTAAGACGATAAGCGGAATGCCGATCGTTAAGTTAAACGGAAACGTAATTCCTAGGCTTGCAGCCAAATAGATTCCTGGATTCGCCTCTG
This sequence comes from Actinomycetota bacterium, assembly GCA_026392515.1. GTDB lineage: Bacteria > Actinomycetota > Actinomycetes > S36-B12 > UBA5976 > UBA5976. The sequence continues at coordinate 45,944 of JAPLBY010000010.1, forward strand.
GCAATGCAAGTCTGACTGCGGCTGGCGCTGCAATGTATGAAGCGCTTGCTGCTAGAACACCAAGTACGGCAGCGCCACCCATTGACAGACCCGATAAGTACCCAAAGACCACGCCAAGAAAGCCTGAAGCAATTGGGAACAGGATTGCAAAGACAATTAGCCCAACGCCAGCCGACTTAATGTCTCGCATTCGTCGTCCAGCTAGAGTTCCCATTTCAAGCAAGAACAATGTGAGCATTCCGATAAATAGTGCACCAAAGAATGGTTCGATTTTTGCGTAGCCAACAACGCCTGTGGCAAAACCTAAAATCAAACCGCCAACAAGTAACAAGATCGATCGACTCGAGAAAATCTCCTGTAACGATTCGCCCCACGAAATGTCTCGCTTAAGGTGTCGAGTTCCAAGCATTAAGCCAATGATGATTCCGGGAATCTCAAGCAGCGCCAGAAGTGTTGTAACAAAACCTTCATATTGAATTGACGACTGCTCTAGAAAAACTAAAGCTGCAGTGAAGGTGACCAGCGAGGTAGATCCATAATGCGCAGCAAGTGCACCGCGATCAATTTCGCTTAACTTGGTTAGCTTTCCACTGAATAGATAAGCCAGTACTGGAATGAGTAAGCCAAGAACAATTGTTGCCAGAGCTGGAATTGCGACATCACTCAACTCAGATTGGCGAAGGGCAACACCACCTTTAATACCGATTCCTAATAGCAGGTAAATAGATAAGCCCTGATAAATCGGATCCGGCAATCGCAAGTCGCCCTTAACCAAAACGGCCAAAAGTCCAAGGGCAAATGCCAAAACTGGTGGCGAAGTTAAGTTCGCGATGATTACTTGCGCTGAGGAATCCATTAATTCGATGCTAACAAATTAATTTGGATTCACTTACGGATGGCGGATTTTTGCCAATTCGTAGAGGGCGATTCCAGCAGCAACTCCAGCATTTAAAGATTCTGTCTCGTCAAACATTGGAATCGACACGATCATGTCGCAGGTGTCTCGGACCAAGCGTGACATACCAGTTGCTTCGCCACCAACGACCAAAACAATCGGGCCAGCGGCGATTTCTCTGCTGACATCTTGCACGAAAGTGTCACCATCGGAATCAAGTCCGATGATGGTGCAGCCTGCACGCTTGAATTCAACTAGAGATCTCGTTAAGTTCACGGCTCGGGAAACTGGAACTCGGGTCGCTGCGCCAGCTGAAGTTTTCCAAGCTGATGCAGTCATGCCCGCAGCTCGGCGTTCTGGAACCAATACGCCATCAACGCCAAAGGCGGCTGATGAACGAATTACTGCACCTAAGTTACGAGGATCCGTAACACCATCAAGAGCAACTACGAAGGCTGCTTCATCATTATTGAAGGCATCTTCAAGTAGATCGATTGGATCAAGGTAAGAATATGGCGGGATCCGAAGTGCGACACCTTGGTGAACAGCGCCATCAGTATTGCGATCTAATTCAGTTCGTGGGGCTTCCAGGAACGGTAGTCCGCGATCATTAGCTAACTGCAAAATTTCTTTTACGCGATCATCGGCATCCATAAACTGCTGCATGTAAAGCGCATTTGCTGGAATGTTGGCGCGAAGTGCTTCAAGAACTGAGTTACGTCCGGCTACCCATTCGATTCCGTCACGATCGCGGGGACGGCTTACGCGAGTTGAGCCACGCTTTTCGGCAGCTCTTTCAGCGGCACGTGCTCGCTTTGCAGCCGGGTGCTTATCGCGCTCAGTTGCCTTTGGAGTTGGACCGCGACCTTCAAGTTTTTGCTTACCGCGGCCACCAGAGCCAGCGGTTGCACCTTTTTTGGAGGTGCGAATCGCACCTTTGCGCTTGGAATTGCCAGCCATTACTTCTCCAGATTCCAGCGCACACCATCAGATGTGTCTTCTAAGGCGATGCCGGCATTCCGCAAGGAATCGCGGATGGCATCTGCAGCATTAAAGTTTTTATTTTCCTTAGCTGCGTTACGAACTGCTATTGATTGTTGCACAAAGTAATCAAGTGCTGATTCAAGTTGTTGTGCGTTCTTGCTGTCATCAGCCCAAGTTGGTGAAAGTGGATCAACACCCAAAACATCAAGCATTTGGCGAACGGCGGTCAGGCAACCAGTAAGGGCTGCAGCGTCTGCCTTTTTAGCAAGCAAAGTATTGCCTTCGCCAACAACTTCATGCAGCGCAGCAAGAGCCGCCGGAACGTTTAAGTCTTCGTTCATTGCTGATGCAAAATCTGAATTAATTGCCGAGGAAGTTAACTCAACATCGCCAACAATTGCAGCCGCGCGCTCTACGAAGTTTTCAATTCTCTGGAATGCCACCGCAGATTCTTGCAATGCGCTATCAGAAAATTCCAAGTTGCTGCGGTAATGCGCACTAGCTAAGTACCAACGAAGTTCAATTGGGCGAACTCGCTTTGCAACTTCAGTAACTACCAATGAGTTACCAAGTGACTTCGACATTTTTTCGCCAGCAGTCGTTACCCACGCATTGTGTAACCAAAAGTTTGCGAAGTCTTGTCCAGCTGCTTTGGACTGCGCAACTTCGTTTTCATGGTGCGGGAAAACTAAATCCAATCCACCACCATGAATATCAAATGCATCACCTAAGTAAGCCTGTGCCATTGCGGAACATTCAATGTGCCATCCAGGTCGACCGTTACCCCAAGGAGTTGGCCATGAAGGTTCGCCCGGCTTTACCGATTTCCAAAGTGCGAAGTCGCGGGAATCCTTCTTGCGAGATTCACCTTCAGAATCTCCCGCAGGAAGTAGGTCATCGATTTTTTGACCCGAAAGTTTTCCATAATCCGCAAATGACCGAACATCAAAGTAAACATCGCCATCGGCAGCATAGGCATGCCCACGCTCAATCAAAGTTTGCATTAGCTCAATCATTTGGGTGATGTGACCAGTTGCGCGTGGTTCAACAGTTGGTGGGGTGCATCCAAGAATTTCATAAGCTTTTTGGAATTCGCGTTCGTAATGCGCAGCAACTGCCCACCATGGACGATTCTCTACAGATTCTTTTGCCAGGATCTTGTCATCAATGTCAGTTACGTTGCGAACCAGCGTTACTTCATAGCCAGAAGTTCTTAGCCAGCGAGCCAAAACATCGAAAGCTACGCCAGAACGAATGTGACCAACGTGTGGGGCAGATTGCACGGTTGCGCCACAGACATACATTGAAACTTTGCCGTCAACCAACGGAGTAAATTCTCGGACTGCTCGAGTTGCAGTGTCATAAAGGCGCACTGTTCAAGGTTACCGATCTTGCGGGGCTTCTAATAATGCTGAAGCGATGGCTGCGACACCTTCGCCACGGCCGGTCAATCCAAGACCGTCAGTTGTGGTGCCAGCTAATGAAACCGGTACTCCACCCAATGCTATAGACATTGCAGATTGAGCCTCTTCACGGCGGGAACCAATCTTTGGTGAATTGGCAATGACCTGAACGCTGACGTTCACGATCTTCCAACCAGCACTGGCTACCTGGGATGCGACTTCTTTCAATAGATCTTCGCCCGATGCCCCAGACCACTTTGGATCTGAAGTACCAAACACTGAACCCAAGTCACCCATGCCAGCAGCGGACAAAATTGCATCGCAGGCAGCATGTGCAGCAACGTCACCGTCAGAGTGACCTTCGCAGCCTGAAGTTTCATCTGGCCAATTCAGGCAAGCCAAAAACATAGGCCGTCCACTTACTAGTGGGTGCACGTCAATACCAGTTCCAATACGCAAGTTACTCACTTGTTGCCTCCAACAAACTCAATGCGTGCTTTACATCTGCCATCGTTGTAATTTTCAATGAGCGTTCGTCACCGGCCACGGTAAGAACCACAATCCCGAGGGCGTCCATCAATCCCGCGTCATCAGTAGCAACTACTTCTGGATTTTGATAAGCCAAATCTAAAGTTGCTCGATCGAATCCTTGTGGTGTTTGAACTCGACGTAATTGATTTCGATCAACGGTTTCGATTGCAATCCCGTTATTGTTTACTCGCTTGATTGTGTCCACTAGTGAAAGTACTGGGATCACTGCCTTGGCGCCATTGCGAACTGCATCCACGACATTCTGAGTTACTTTAATTGGCACGAGTGGTCGAGCTGCGTCATGCACTAAAACAATTGAGACATCTTCCGGAACCATGCGTAAGGCCTTTGCAACTGACTCTTGGCGATGTTCCCCACCGGCTACGATATGTATCTCAGCATCAACTTGAGCTAGTTGCGCGCGGGCTTCATCTAATGCATCTGCAGGAGCTGCGATTATCAAAACGTCGGCGACTGCGCTCATTGCTAATGCGCTACGAGTAAGTAACGACAGACCACCTAAAGCAAGAAATGCTTTCGGCACGTCCGCACCTAAGCGAACGCCTGATCCAGCGGCAGGAATAATTGCCGCCACTCGTCCAGTAGCGGCAGTCGACATTAGGAAGCCAATACCTCGTCGAGGACTTCCTCGGCGCGAACTTCATTAGTTTTTTCAGCTAATGCAATTTCGCTAATCAACTGAGTGCGAGCGCGAGCAAGCATGCTCTTTTCGCCAGTTGAAAGTGGCTTCTTTTGCGCGCGACGCCATAGGTCACGCACAACTTCAGCAACCTTAATAACGTCACCTGAAGAAAGCTTTTCGGTATTTGCCTTGAATCGGCGAGACCAGTTCGCAGGATCTTCAACGTATGGCATACGTAGCACGCCAAAAACTTTTTCTAGGCCAGCTTGGCTAGTCACATCGCGAACGCCCACTAAGTCCAAATTGTCAGAAGGCACACGAACGGTCAGATCACTCTGGTGAACGCGAAGTACTAAATACTCACGCTCTTCGCCCTTGATGGTGCGCTTTTCTTTCGAAATGATGTCTGCTGCGCCGTGATGTGGATAGACGACAGTTTCCCCAAAAACCCCTAAAACAATGGGGATTTTGACTTGTTTCTGATTTCTGCGAATTTGGCCCTTTGGCCCGCTGGTTGCAAAAAGCCTGAAAAATCGCGCAAGTAGACTAGGGACTAACAGATTTTTGAATAAGCGTTTCATCTAGAGGGGACTAGTTTCATGGCACGTAAGAACATCGCAGTAGCAGCCTTTGTCAGCGCTGCCGTACTTCTGCTTAGTGGTTGCGCCACTGGCTTTGATGCTGCAACGAATGCCCAGGGCGACTCCGGAAACGGCCGAAGCACTGATGTTGGCTCGCTTCAAATTCGCAACGCAACTGTCGTGGCTGATCCTGAAGATCCAACCCGTGCCACAGTATTGATGACTGTCATTAATACTGACGAAGCTGCAGATGATGTTCTAAACGGCGTTGCTGCGGCAAAGTCCGTTGGTGTAGTTGGCGAAGTTAACATTCCACTTCCCCACAAAGAAGTTGTAAACATCGGTTTTGAATCTGAATACCGAATTGTTTTAACAAGTGTTACTGGCGGGCTTGAGCCTGGAACATATGTAAATCTTTCCTTTATGTTTGCCAATGGCCAATCAGCACCAATGTCGTTGTTGGTGAATTCAAAGTCAGGCATTTACGCAGACACAGAGATTCCAGCTGCAACTGCTGAGGTCGCTCCAGAACCTATGCCAAGCGCTTCCTAAATAACGCTTTGAGAGCTAACTAAGAAGTTGGCTCTGGCGTGGCCGCGTCGGTAACTTCTTCTAGCGGTTCTTCTGAAGGCATTTCGGTTGGTTCATCTGATGGGAACTCAGTTGGAACAACTTCGGCTGGTGCATCAGTTGGAGGAATAGTCGGCTCAGGTAGTCCTTGGGATACCGCGTCAACGCCGGCAGTACGAATCTGCTCAGGTACTTCATAAAATCCCGAAATTGGTAATGTGCCTTGCGAATCTAAGCGAAGTGCGAATCTAGAAAACGCTCTACCAAGCATTTCGTTTGCACCATTGCAGACAGAAATTGAGTAGAGATTGATTGCCTGCCAAGGAAGCGCGGCTTCATCACTTCCTGGCACCGGTAAAGGGGGCAATTCTGAATCAATTTCGGCGGTAACGATGGAATTGGAAGTTTTAGTGCGGAATTGAGTGCCCGCAGAATAGATGCTTTCAGAATCAACACCTACTGAGCTTTGTGCTTGATCTCCAGTGATACGTATGGTCTGAGCAGAATTTCCAAGAGCAAAGGATGCTGGAAGCACTGAAAGCGTTCCTTCATTTTGGATTTCTATTGCGATAGCTTCAGAATCAAAAACTTCATTTGCAGTAAGGCCGCTCGGAGTCCCTGGCCATCCTTGAGGGTCTAGGCGGGTCATCCATTCATTGAGTGCTTCTATGTCTTGAGGTCTTACTGATGGTCGCAATACAACTGGGGAGTCGGTCAGTTCTAGGTCTGGATTAAGTGCTTGTAGTTCAGGATCAGCCCACGAGGTCATCTCTCCCGAGAGCGCCTTATGTAAGAGCGAAGGACTAAAGAGCACTCCATCTAAGCCTTCCACTGACACTGAAATAGCCACAGCATCTAAACCAACAGGGGAGCTCGCAACTACATCGCATGAGGGTGCAAATCCCAAAGTTGAAATAACAACGTCCGCTTGTGTGTTTGTATCGACAATTGATCCAGTAAATCCAAGACAGTTCTCTGTCAATCCATCGATCCAGGTTTGTGCCACTTCAGAGAAATCGTCCGGAACAGAAAGTGTTAATGAGCCATCAACGCAGGTTACATAACGCTCAGCAATTTCCGCTTTTACTTCTGGTGGCATTGGTGGGGTACATGCTGTTAACGCAAACGTTGCCGCTAGCGCAACTACCACCAAACTAAATGAGTTTCGTTTTTTCAATTCCCATTCCACCTTTCGATATTTCTTATATGAAAAGTGTGTGCGACCACATTTGTGATCGCACACACTTATTTCTTTCATTCGTTATTAGTTGCCTGACTTGGCCAGCGCTAAGGCTGTCTTGTATGCCTTGCCGGTTAGGCCTGCATAGCCAGGAAATGGCTTCTTTGAGCACTTTTCAACAGCATAGGTTGCCCACGCTGCGGCAGCTTTACCCTTGTCCGTGCCTGCTTTAGGAATGAACATGTAGGTAACCATTGAGACTTGGTAAGCACCAGCAATCTTCTTGCCATAGTTCATAACAATCGATCCGTCAGCATTTACTTTTTGCTTAGATAGGAACTTTGAAGCTGCTTTAGCTGAAGGCTTGACGAACTCACCCTTAGCATTCTTTACTGCAACTTTTCCAAACTTAACGCTGCCAACATCTGAAAGGTCAACATAGCCGATTGCACTTGAAGTGCCCTTAACGGTGGTGGCCATTGCAGCTGAGTCTGCTACCGGAACGTCTTTAGCTCCAGTCCAAGCTCCGCCAACAGTCCAGCCACCGGCAGTCTGATTCAAAAAGTCCTGGAAGTTTTGGGATGTTCCAGAATTCTTGGAGCGGTATACAACGTTGATGTCAGTGCTAGGGAAAGTTGTCTTTGGATTGAGTGCCTTAATTGCTGGATCATCCCACTTGGTTATTGTTCCCTTGAAAATTGCACTAATTGTTGCTGGATCAAGCTTCATGGAATTCACGCCCTTGACGTTGAACACGATTGCAATTGGTCCACCAATTACAGGGACGGTTACATAAGACGCTGGCTTAACTGTATCTGCTGCTGAATAGACAACATCTGAACCGCCAAAGTCTGTCTTTCCGGTTGCAAAGTCTGATCGTCCTGTGCCTGAACCAAGAGGGTTGTAATTAACTGTCGAACCAGTCTTGGCCTTGTATGCGGTTGCGCATCGCATAATAAAGTTGTTTGAGTAGGAAGAGCCTGAACCAGTGATATCAACTTCCGCTGCATTTGCCGGAGCTGCAGCGAAAAGTGAAGCTGTAACAGCGAATGCTGCTACTGCGCTTGCGATTGTGCGGCGCATTTTTTCTCCTTTTAGATTTGACCGGTTTCTCCGGTACTTCTAAAGTTCAACATCAGTTAATTACCAGCAGTTTACATTCAGGAATCTTTCAGGTGATTTCTAGGTGAACAATTGGTGTCGGATTACCCGAATCGACCGTTCACATAATCTTCAGTGCGTGGATCATTTGGCGCTGAGAACAAGTTGTCGGTATTCCCGAATTCAACAACGTGACCAGGCTGTCCCTCTTCAGCTAAAAAGAATGCAGTCTGATCGGATACGCGCTGAGCCTGTTGCATGTTGTGGGTAACGATTACCACGGTCATGTCTGCTGAAAGTTCTCGAATAGTTTCTTCGATCCGACGAGTTGAACCTGGGTCAAGAGCTGAACACGGTTCATCCATCAACAAAATATCTGGCGCTAGTGCTAAAGAACGAGCGATACATAGACGTTGTTGCTGTCCGCCAGATAGAGAACCTGCTGGTGCATCTAGGCGATCTTTTACTTCATTCCAAATACTTGCTCGATTGAGACAGCTTTCGACAAGTTCATTTTCGTCACGTGTGCGACGATTACTCAAACGCAGGCCAGCAAGCACATTACCTTTGATAGTCATGGTTGGGAATGGGTTCGGTTTTTGAAAGACCATACCTACACGTAGACGAATGCTGACTGGGTCAACGCCCGGGGCATAAATATCTTCGTTATCTAAATAGATGGTTCCAGCTAAACCAGCACCTGGAATTAGTTCGTGCATCCGGTTAAGGGTGCGGAGAAAAGTTGACTTACCACAACCTGAAGGTCCAATGAGGGCCGTAACGGAATTGGCTGGAAATTGAAGTGAAACGTCAGAAAGAACATGGCGCTCTTTGAACCAAACGTGAATGTTGCGAGCCTCGAGATGGCTTTCTCTATCCAACAAAGAGGTAGTTAGATTACTTGCCTGCACATCCATTGCAATTTCTCCTATTATCGTCATTTCATTCCTCGGTCTACTACTTTTACTTTTGATTACTTAGCATTCGAGTCGCAGCAAAAATCATTGCTACGACACTCAATAGCATTAGCGCGGCTGCCCACGCGCGAGCATTTCCGGTATCAAATCCAGCAGTTAAGTAAGAAAAGATATATGTAGGAAGTGTGGAAATGTCCCCAGAGAATGGATTCACATTTGTATTTGCATTAACTCGAGTTGTTACAAGAAGTGGCGCAGTTTCTCCAACTACGCGAGCAAGCCCTAATAAAATAGCTGTGATGAGCCCCGTTTTAGCTGCCGGGAAAATCACGAGAAAGAATGCGCGGCGTTGAGGTGCACCTAATGCAAGTGCCGCTGATCTAAGGTCTCCTGGCACCAACTTGAGAACTTCTTCACTCATTCGAATGATTGTTGGCAACATAAGGAGAACTAAGGCAGCAGATGCCAGCCAGCCAGCAGGTCTCGAGATTCCACTGGCCATAAATACTGCGTAAATGAATAGGCCAGAGACAATCGATGGCAATCCACTCATTGCTTGTGCAAAGAAACGTACAGGTGAACGAAATCGACCGCGAGTTTCTGTCAAATACACAGCAACAGCAATTCCTAGTGGAACAGCCACCACAGTTGCAAGGCCTACAACTAAGAAACTTCCCAGCAATGCATGTCCCGCACCACCATAATCTAAAGACGTTGTGGTGGTTACGTAGACATTGTTCTGGTAAATGAAGTGCGGGGAAATGGCCTTGAGACCCCAGTTTATTACCGAGTAAAGAACTGAACCAAGCATTATCGAAACAAAAGTTGTGGCAAAAAGTACCACCACATTTAGGCTGGCATCTGCGATTCCGCGGCGTCCGCGCGTAGCCGCCGCAGCAATCCAGGAAGAAACCAGCTGTATTGGCAAGAAGATCAGTAAGAGTGCGATAGGCCCAGGAACTTGTAGAGCCTTTTGTATTCCGAATGTAATTGCCGCCGGAATCGCAGACGCCAGAACAATGATTATAGATACGGAACGAGAGCGAACTTTCCAGGGCGTAACGCCACCGTTTGGACGAGGTAAAGACTCTAAAGTTGCCATCACGATGCCATTCGTTTTTCAGACCGCTGCACAATACTTGTTGCGATCATATTGACGATTAAAGTCACGATGAAGAGAACAACTCCTGCTGCCATAAGTGCGCTCAATTCACTTGGTGTGGTCTCCCCAAATTTTGCGACAATAAGCGACGGAATTGATCCACCACGTGGCTCTAGGATGTGATACCAGTTGGTATCGAAGATTAGATTAAGTACGAAGAAAATAGCAACGGTTTCGCCAAGCGCCCGACCCAAGCCAAGAAGAATCCCGCCAAGTATTCCGCTCTTTGCTGTTGGAATAACTACTCGACGCATTGTCGAAAAATTAGTTCCTCCTAATGCGGTTGATGCAGAGATTAATTCTTTATCAACACGGCTCATGACTTCCCTGCTCACCGAGGTAATTATGGGAATAATCATGATCGCAACAGTCCACCCAGCCATAAAAGGTGAGCCCAAAGTATTTCCAGATGTGTTTCTAAAGAATGGAATGAACCCAAGATGTTGAGTTAGTAGTCCAGACCATTCCGATGCCTGCGGAACCAACACCATCATTCCCCAAAGCCCAATCACCACAGATGGCAGTGCAGCAAGTAAGTCAATGAGCGAAGTTGCGATTTTTGAAATGCGTGGTGGTGCCATGTACTCAATAAAGTAAGCAACTGAAACTGATGCAGGAACTGCGATAGCAAGCCCAACCATGGATATCAATACCGTTCCAACAATCATTGGAAGAATTTGAAATGTTCCAGGATTCGTCGTGTTGTCCCATGTAGAACCAGTTACAAATTTGATACCTTGCTCAGCAAAAGTCGTCCAAGATCGAAAGCTAAGAAAAATTAGGACTAGAAAAACTAAGGCCAATGTAAAAAATGAAGCAGCTGACGAAATTCCGAAAAATGCCCGATCGCCCTTGGCAACTTGGCGCGTATTCATTGGAGTGCGCTTCATATCTAAACTCACTCCCACATACTAGAAAGTCAAGGGATATAAAGCGTGCAAACTAGGTGAACACCAAGTGAACTGCTTTGAAATTCTTTACGCCTCGAAGCGATAACCCAAACCGCGAACGGTGGTTAAATACACCGGATTTGCTGGGTCTGGCTCGATTTTTGAACGAATTCGCTTTACGTGGACATCAAGGGTTTTCCCATCGCCTACATAGTTGGATCCCCA
>JAPLBY010000018.1 GCA_026392515.1 Actinomycetota bacterium
GTTTAAGAAGATTCAGAATAAGGGGCGGAGCCTGTTTCTGCATTCAACATACTAAGGTTCATTATGCTCCATGCATTGAGAAAACGATATGTCATTACCTTAGTTGCTGGACTTCGTGCTGCAATGGATAGCGGAATAACTGGCCCAGTAAACCTAGGTAATCCAAATGAATTCACATTGCTCGAACTTGCCACTCAAGTTGGCAAAGTCCTTGGAATCGAACCCGTGCTGGAATTTAAAGATCTACCCATCGATGACCCAAAGCAGCGTCAACCAGACATCTCTTACGCTAAGTCAGCATTGAACTGGGAGCCAAAGATTGAATTAGCTGAAGGTTTGCAATTAACTGCCGACTGGATGAAAACTCGCCTTAAGTAGCAAGATTTTTAAGCTGAGCTTTTAGCGCGTCGCCTTTATCGATTGCAGTCTGACGCATATCGACTTGGAACTTATCCAACCTGGCTGTAATGCTATTTCCAAATTCATCACCAGCGCTTGCGATAATTCTTGCGGCAAGCAATCCAGCATTCTTGGCATTACCAATTCCAACAGTTGCAACTGGAACTCCGGCAGGCATCTGAACGATAGACAGCAGTGAATCTAAGCCTTCGAGCTGAGTTAGCGGAACGGGAACTCCGATAACTGGCAAAGTCGTGATTGAGGCCACCATGCCTGGCAAGTGGGCTGCGCCACCGGCTCCAGCAATGATTACTCGCATGCCACTGCTGGCTGCTTGCTTGGCATAAGAAACCATATCTTCCGGCATGCGGTGTGCTGAAACAACTTCAGCTTTGTGGCTGATGCCGAGCTCATCCAAGATTGCGGCGGCCGGTGCCATTGTTTCCCAGTCCGAGTCACTACCCATGATGATGCCAACTAATGCATTACTCATCGATCACTCCTGTGAGGTAGTCGGCTGCATGCCAAGCGCGTTGCAGTAAGTCTTCAATGTTGCCACCTGTGGCATTCACATGGCCAATCTTGCGACCAGGACGCACTTCTTTGCCATACAAATGAACCTTGATGCCAGGATCGCGGGCCATGATGTGACGGAAGGCGCTGTGCAAATCGCCCAGGTCCTTACCAAGCAAATTCACCATCACGGTCTGTGGTCCAGTTGGTGCCGGTGATCCAAGTGGCCAATCCAAAACAGCGCGCAAGTGGTTTTCGAATTGGCTTGTCACTGCCCCATCCATCGACCAGTGGCCTGAGTTATGTGGTCGCATGGCAAGTTCGTTAACCAAGATTTCGGTACCGGTGTCAAAAAGTTCGACTGCCAACATGCCATGAACATCTAACGTGTTAGCAATTGTGATCGCCATAGCTTGGGCTTTGGCTGCACGCTCTGGATCCAAATCTGGGCACGGCGCAATAACTTCATGACAGATGCCATCAGTCTGAGTTGATTTAACAACTGGGTAAGCAACACATTGGCCATGTGGGCTGCGCGCAACTTGGGCAGCAAGTTCGCGAGTGAAAGGCACAAGTTCTTCAGCAAGCACTCGATTACCTGCGGCATGTATCTCACCGATGATCTGCAGGGCCTCAGCTAATGACTTAACAACCCAAACGCCCTTGCCGTCGTAACCACCACGAGCTGTTTTGATAACCAAAGGCCAACCGACGGTCTCACCGAATTCAATCAAGTCAGATTCAGTTGTGATCTCTTTCCATTTCGGACATGGAATTCCAGCAGCCGTTAATGCAGTTCGCATTTCAATTTTGTCTTGAGCAAACCGCAATGCATGTGGTCCAGGGCGGACAGCAACCCCAAGGTTTTGCAGTTCTTCTAAGAATTCAGTTGGCACATGCTCGTGATCAAAAGTAATCACGTCACATTCCAAGGCAAATGCTTTAAGCGCTTCCCAGTCTTCGTGGGAGCCAACCACGCTGTCTGGGATGACTTGAGCGGCGGAATCAGTTGCTGTAGCCGAAAGTACGCGGAGGTGAATTCCAAGGTTGATTGCAGCTGGCTGCATCATGCGGGCAAGTTGGCCACCGCCAATAACGCCGACTCGAGGGGTGCTCACTGTCATAAGCCTAGTTGGCTTTTTCGCAGGCTTATTTCTGAAGCGCAGTTACCAAGATATAAAGCGCTGCAGGGGTGTTATTCACTATGTGAGCCACAATGGCTGCCGAGGTGCTGCCAGTCCGTCGGCGAACTTCACCCAGGATCATGCCAATCGCAAACAAGATGATGAAGCGCTTTGGTTCGAAATGAAACAGCGCAAACACCAATGCGGTTATGGCAACAACCAAATGTTCGTTCACATGCGCTTTCGCTAGCGCGCCATAAAGCAATCCGCGAAATGCAAGCTCTTCAACGATCGGTGCACCAAACATCGCCATCAAAACGAAAATGACTAAAACTATTCCGGTTTGATTTAGGCCAACATCACCAGCTGTGGAACTAAGTGGACCAGTAAATTGCGTAACGATCCACGCAACCACACTTGCAACTAATAGTGAAAGTAGTCCAGCAGCAAACCCAAGGCGCAGGTGTGTGCGAGGAGCGATCAAACCTAAATCAATTTTCGGTCCATTGCCTTTGATCGTTGTGGCAATGATCGGCCAGCCAGCCATCATTAACAACGGTGCACTAAACGCAATAATTAATCCCCAACCATTTTCTGGATCAATGTTTTGCGACATCAAAGCCAAGCTGATAACCAAGCTCAAACCGATCGCACCAACCAAAGAGATGATCGCATCGCCCATTCCCCACGTTGGGATCTTTAAGTCTTCGCCTCTGGCAAGTGCACGCCTAAAAGCCCACGGCGCCCCCGGAAAACCGGAAGCGCCGTCGGATGGAGTTAAAGGATTCATTCCTAGTAACGGTATAGGTCTGACTTGTAAGGACCGTTGACATCCACGCCGAGGTAATCAGCCTGGGTCTTGGAAAGTTCGGTCAGCTTCACACCAAGAGCGTCAAGGTGCAAGCGAGCCACCTTTTCATCCAGGTGCTTAGGCAGAACATGTACGCCCATTTCGTATTCATCGAGCTTGGTGAATAGTTCAATCTGAGCCAATACCTGGTTTGTGAATGAGGTACTCATTACAAACGATGGGTGGCCAGTTGCATTACCAAGGTTCAGCAAACGACCTTCAGACAACATGATGATGCTGTGACCGTCTGGGAAGATCCATTCGTCAACCTGTGGCTTGATGTTGCGACGCTGGATTCCTGGGTACTGCTGCAAACCAGCAATGTCGATTTCATTGTCGAAGTGACCGATGTTGCCAACAATTGCTTGGTGCTTCATCTGGGACATGTGTTCAACGCTGATGACATCTTTGTTACCTGTTGCGGTGATGAAGATGTCTGCGGTGTCGATAACGTCTTCGATTGGCAGAACTTGGTATCCGTCCATTACTGCCTGAAGCGCGCAGATTGGATCAATTTCAGAAACGATTACGCGAGCACCTTGGCCACGAAGTGATTCAGCTGAACCCTTACCGACGTCGCCGTAGCCTGCAACAACAGCAACCTTGCCACCAATCAAGGTGTCAGTTGCGCGGTTGATGCCATCGATCAAGCTGTGGCGAGTGCCGTACTTGTTATCGAACTTGGACTTGGTTACGGAGTCA
>JAPLBY010000008.1 GCA_026392515.1 Actinomycetota bacterium
TTGGGCAATCAGTGATGACATATGACCCAGGATCAACTGGGGCAGTGGCTTATCTAGCTGCCGCCCGCGAAATCACCGAACGTAAGCAGAAGGGTTAATGCAATGGCAAAACGACAAAGCCTAGGCCGTGGCTTAGGAGCCCTGATCCCAGATGTTTCACGTGAAACTACGACCGCAAAACCAAAAGGTGGAACTGGCGCCAAGCCAGCAAAGAAGACTGCCGGTACCGCACCTAAAAAAGCAGCCCCAGCAAGTAAATCCACTGCTAAGCCCGTAGCCCCAGCAAAGGCAGCGACTAAGTCGACAGCGCCCGTCGCTCAAAGCACCAGTCAAGCACCAGCTGTGATTGCCGGACTTACTTTCGCTGAACTTCCAATCCGATCCATAGTTCCAAATGCTCAGCAACCACGCCAAGTATTTGATGATGAAGCCCTAGCTGAGCTAGTTCACTCGATCCAAGAAGTTGGATTACTGCAACCGATTGTGGTGCGCCCAGCTAAAGGCGGGGGATACGAACTCGTAGCTGGCGAGCGTCGCCTTCGTGCCAGCAAAAAGGCCGGATTTAAAACGATTCCGGCTCTGATTCGCGAAACTGCTGATGACCAGATGTTGCGAGATGCGTTACTAGAGAACCTGCATCGGGCTGCCTTAACTCCACTTGAAGAAGCTGCGGCTTACAAGCAATTACTTGAAGATTTCGGTGGAACTCAAGATGAACTAGCAACTCGACTCGGTCGTTCGCGCCCACAGATTTCTAACACTCTGCGACTACTTAACTTGCCCCCAGCTGTTCAGCGCCGAGTTGCCGCTGGCGTAATCTCAGCCGGCCATGCTCGAGCTTTACTTGGACTCAAGGACGCGGCAGCAATTGAGCGCTTAGCAAGTCGAATCGTTGCCGAAGGTCTGTCGGTGCGAACTGTTGAAGAAATAGTTTCACTCGGACAAGATGACAAACCAGCCAAGCCAACCGCCAAGAAGTCGGGCGGCAAGATCAGCGCTCCTGGACTTAAATCCATGGGAGATCGCCTATCTGATCGACTCGACACCAGAGTTACCGTTCAGGTTGGCAAGTCTCGCGGCAAAGTCATTATTGAGTTCGCGACCTTGGAAGATCTGCAAAGAATTGCGAGCCGCTTAAGTAATTCACTTACACACATGTGAACAACTTGTGTAGGAACCCGTAAATGTGACTTAGGTCACATAAGGAGACTAACCGATTCTAGGCGCGAGAATTCGAGTGACAGCCGAACTTAATCCAGCGGCAATTTGGTCTCGGGTTTCAGCTTGAGATAACAACTCGCTGTCATGTGGACTCGTTGCATAACCCAATTCAACTTTGATGCTGGGCATACGAGTTAAGCGCAGTAGATCCCAGGTTTTGGCATGCGACTTGGAATCTGCAATTGAAGTTCGGGAGCTGATTTCTTCCTGAACTATCTCTGCCAGTCGCATGCCAGTAGCTGAACGGGAATATTCGTGGCCAAAGTAATACGAGGCAACACCTTGGGCCAGGGGATTGCTGTGGCGATCTAGCCCCAGACCAATTATCAAGTCGACATTGCTGTCATTGGCAAGGCTTGCCCTGGTGCGCTCACCATCAACTTTGCCTCCTTGCGGCCGGGTCAATAAGACGAGTGTGCCCATGGCACCCAATCGACCCTCAAGTCGAGAAGCAATATCCCAGCAGATATCAGAATGCGAATACTCGCTACCAACTAATTTTTCATCTAAGTCACTTGGATCTAACAAGATCGAACAAGTTTCAACGGTTCTAGTTTTTCCAAAATTTGCGACAGTCGAAAGTTCGCGCAAATGTTCTTGGCTACCACCTGCAATAGTTCGAGCCAGTCTTTGGAATGCGCGAAAGAAAGCTGGACCACAAATTCCATCGACATCTAAACCAACATTGCGTTGGAATTCGCGAACTGCCGAGTCAGTACTTTTTGCAAAAATGCCATCAACGCGATCTAACGCAAACCCAAGTTCAATTAAACGCTGTTGTAATTGCGCAACATCTTCGCCATGAATTACGTGGCCGGGAGTGAAACTTAAAACTCGATCGCCAATTTTCCAGCGCGCTTCATCGAGTCTGCGAAAAGTTTGTGGACCAACTAAGCCGTCAACTGTTAAACCACGAGTCTGTTGGAAATAGCGCAGCGCAGCTAGCAAGATTTCATCAAAAACATCTGCTGCTGCGCTGGCGTCAGGACTTAAGAGCCCAAGACGAACTAAACGATCACGAACCTCTGTTACTGCCGGCCCTTGATCGCCGCGTCGCAGGATCGTTACTGTCATTAGTTACTTAAATGAACTCAGCAAGATCTGAAAGAAGTGCCGCCTTTGGCTTCGCACCAATGATCTGCTTTACGATCTCACCATTTTGGTAAACGTTCATTGTTGGAATTGAAGTCACACCGTAGTTAGCTGCGGTGGCTGGATTCTCATCAACGTTTAACTTCAAGATAGTTAGTTTGTCGCCATGTGCGGCAGCGATTTCTTCCAGGATTGGACCAATCATTTTGCACGGGCCACACCATTCTGCCCAAAAATCAACCAGTACTGGTTTGTCACTCATTAACACATCGTCAGCAAACGATGCATCTGTTACGGCTGCAGTTGCGCCCATTATTACTCCTATTGTTGCTAGTGGATCAAGCATAAGTGGTTAGCGATTAACCCCTTGGTTTATTGACTTAGTTGGGAATTACTTACTGTGCAGATTGGATAAGAAACGCTCAGCGTCAAGTGCTGCGCTGCAACCAGTTCCGGCAGCTGTAATGGCTTGACGGTAAGTGTGGTCAACCAAGTCACCGCAAGCAAAAACTCCAGAAAGATTTGTTGCAGTTGTGCCGTCACCAGTTAGCACGTAACCCTGAGGATCAAGATCAACCTGTCCCTTAAGCAGTTCAGAACGAGGATCGTGACCAATTGCCACAAATAATCCAGTTACCGAAAGCTGACGAGTCTCACCAGTGTTGATGTCGCGAATTGTGACGCCTGACAATTTTGCATCACCCTGAAGTTCAGTGACTTCACTGTTCCAAGCAAAGTTAATCTTTGGATCGTTGTGCGCACGTTCGGCCATGATCTTGCTGGCACGCAATTCGTCCCGACGGTGAATCATGGTGACACTCTTTGCAAAGCGAGTTAGGAAGGTTGCTTCTTCAACAGCAGAGTCGCCACCGCCTACAACAGCAATGTCCTGGTCGCGGAAGAAGAAACCGTCGCAAGTCGCGCACCAAGAAACTCCATGACCGGAAAGTCGCTTTTCATTTTCAATTCCAAGTTCACGGTAACTAGATCCAGTTGCCAAAATCACTGAATGGGCTTTGTATTCTCGGCCCTCACCATCAACAACGGTTTTTACGTCGCCAGCCAGATTGGCTGTAGTTACATCGTCAGTAATCAAATTTGCGCCGAACTTAACGGCTTGGGCACGCATGTTTTCCATGAGCGCCGGTCCCATAATTCCGTCTTGGAAACCTGGAAAGTTTTCAACCTCAGTGGTATTCATCAGTGCGCCACCTGCAGTAACAGCACCTTCAAAAACAATGGGCTTAAGTTGCGCGCGAGCAGCATAGATTGCAGCGGTATACCCAGCTGGGCCGGAACCGATGATGATTACGTCATTTATGTCTTGAGACATTGAATTTCCTTAGATTGAAGTAATTCAAGTTTACTAACCGAAGCGACAACAATCAGCCGTGACCGAGGGTTATCGCTCAGGGCAGATCAATTAGCTAGCAGTTATAAGCGAACTTTAATTTCTGAAATACCGCCCTGGAATTCACCAGATTCAGCCTCAGGTAAATCCGGGGTTAACCAAACTAAAACGTATCTGCCAGAAGCCGGTTCAGTAACTGAGACTTTGCTTGAACTTTCATTTGGATTAGTGTCACCGAACTTAAGTTCAGTTGCGAAATCCGGTTCAGTTGAGTTAACAACATAAATCTCGGCGGTATGGCCAGCAGAAATAAAGTCAATCTCAACTGAGTAGACCTCTTTTTCAACACCAAGATCAACAAGTAGGCCAACGCCAGCTTTACCTGACATGTCAGATTTGTTGTAACTGGCGGTAGTCCAGGCGGTTTCGTTATCACTATCTATTGCAAGTAAAGCCTGATCAGCATTTTCTTCGTTATCGCCCAACGGGTCATAACTCGTAACTGTTACAGCTTTCGCAACTTCGCCAGTGGCTTGCGGCACCGCAATGCTGGGAAGCGGTGACGCCAAGATAGCAACTGGTGCTTCAGACCTTTGAAAATTGCTAGTTAGTAACTGCCAACCGATCCAACCAAAAACCAAAACCGAAAGACCAGCGATAACTGAAGTACGGACTCGGTTTGATTGCGAAGACTGTGGCGGTGACCAAGTAACCGAACTTGCAGTTAAACGCGAGACTCGGCTTTGCAGACTTTCAGATTCCTCAACTTCACCAACTGACAATGCATCTAGAAGTTGGCGCATTGATATGTAAGTTCCATCTTGAGTTCGTTGGTAAAGCCGATCAATGTAACTACTTACACCACCATGAACTTGACTTGGCAAAACCAATCCAGAACCGCCGTCACCAAGTGCAGCTGGAAGTGAATCAACACTTCCTAGCGGCCACATTCCAGTGATCATTACGAAAAGTAATTGCCCAACACCTTTAATGTCTTGCGCTATACCGTCCATTGAATCTGGACCCAATAGTGCAGAATCAACTCCAAAACCTGTTAGTCGAACTTCTTGGCCCTGCGAGAAAATTACATTGTGTGGACGAAGCCGACGATGAAAAACATTCAATGAATGCGCATGCATCAAAGTGTTAGCAATAATTCCAAGTTGGCGTAGTGCTTGTTCGACGGGCAGAACTTCGCCGCGCCTTACTATCAGGAGATCTAACGTATCACCGTCTAACCATTCATTTACGATTCCGACGTATCGATCTTGGGAATTTGAATCAGTACCTCTAGATATTTTTCCATCAGGAACCACATCCAAAATTGAAACCACAGCGCGACGGTCATTTATTGCGGCTTGTTGACACTCTTGCAGCAACTTAACGCTGCGCAGATCTGAAGTTGGCAAAAGAATTAAAGTAACCCAGCGTTTTAGTGAC
>JAPLBY010000027.1 GCA_026392515.1 Actinomycetota bacterium
ACTGCTTGCAGCATTGGCTGATGTGGTTGATGAATCTACTAAGGCTTTTGAAGCCTTCAACTACACCAAGGCAATGGAAGCGGCTGAGAAGTTCTTCTGGGAATTCACTGATGATCATCTTGAGTTAGTTAAAGATCGCTCCTACGGTCTTGCAGGTGAGCCTGGCGCAGCTTCAGCACGTGCAGCTCTGACAATCACGCTAGAAACTCTAATCAAACTATTTGCACCGTTCTTGCCATTCGTGACTGAAGAAGTTTGGTCTTGGACGCATGATGATTCCGTCCATACTTCAAGTTGGCCAACTTCTGAATCATTGCGAGCATTCAACGGGGATGCTTCGTTGCTAGCCGTTTCTGCCGAGATTTTGTCACAGCTTCGTAAATCAAAGAGTGAAGCCAAAGTTTCTATGAAGGCCGAAATCACTAAGGCTGTCATCAATGCTTCCGCTGCTGACATTGCAAAGACAAAGTTAGTGGCTGGCGATTTAGCTGCAGCTGGTCGAGTTCAAAAAGACTTTGTATATGCAGAAAGCGCGAGCCCAATCTCTTTGGAGATCGAACTCGCGCCAACTAGCGAAAGTTAATTCGTTAAGCGGTTTTTTCCTTTGGAATTCGCTTTGCAGCCGGTGCTTCACGCGGAATAAGAGTTGGATTAACGTGCTTGCCAACAACTTCCTTGTTGATAACTACACGAGCAATGTCTTCTCGGCTCGGTACGTCATACATAACCGATAGCAAAACTTCTTCCATGATTGCGCGAAGTCCACGAGCTCCAGTGCCACGAAGAATTGCCTGCTCTGCAACTGCTTCAAGTGCATCTGGTGTGAACTCAAGTTCAACGCCATCGAGATCAAATAACTTTTGGTACTGACGCACAAGTGCATTCTTTGGCTCAGTTAATACTGCTACTAAGGCTTCTTTATCAAGCTGAGCAACTGAAGTAAATACTGGAAGACGTCCGATGAATTCTGGAATCATTCCAAACTTCAACATGTCTTCTGGCATTACCTGCGAGAAGATGTCTTGTTCGTTTAATTCTTCTTGCTCAATGTTCGCGGTGAAGCCAAGTGCTTTCTTACCTACGCGCTGGCGAATGATCTGGTCTAGGCCAGCAAATGCGCCACCAACGATAAACAAAACGTTGCTGGTATCAATTTGAATAAATTCTTGATGCGGATGCTTACGTCCACCTTGTGGCGGAACTGAAGCGGTAGTGCCTTCAAGAATCTTTAGCAGTGCTTGCTGAACACCTTCACCGGATACATCACGAGTAATCGATGGGTTCTCACTCTTACGTGCAACCTTGTCGATTTCATCGATGTAGATAATTCCAGTTTCAGCTTTCTTGACGTCATAGTCAGCAGCCTGGATTAACTTAAGCAAAATGTTTTCTACGTCTTCGCCAACGTAGCCAGCCTCAGTTAATGCAGTTGCATCTGCAATTGCAAATGGCACATTGAGCATGCGGGCCAAAGTTTGAGCAAGAAGTGTCTTGCCAGATCCGACCTAACAAAAGAATGTTTGACTTAGCTAGTTCTACGCCTTCTTCGCGAGAAGATTCATTCGCGCCCGCCTGAACTCGCTTGTAGTGGTTATAGACCGCTACAGAAAGTGACTTCTTTGCCACTTCTTGCCCAATTACATACTGGTCAAGGAAGGCATAGATCTCGCGAGGCTTTGGAAGTTCATCCCAACCCAGGTTTACTGATTCGCCTAATTCTTCTTCGATGATTTCATTGCATAAGTCAATGCATTCGTCACAGATGTATACAGCAGGGCCAGCAATCAATTTCTTGACTTGCTTTTGGCTTTTGCCACAGAACGAACACTTCAACAGGTCGCCACCTTCGCCGATACGAGCCATAGTGGTCACCTCCCGGGGGAATAAGTGTGGACAGATACTTCGAGCGTCTTTCTAAAGTACCTTGAAACAAGCCATTTCTCTTGGCGTACACGCCAGCAGAAAGGCTATTTGTTCAGTGGAACGCGGCTAGTTAGCACCTGATCGATGATTCCGTATTCCTTGGCCTGAGGCGCAGTAAGGATCTTGTCTCGATCCATGTCGACACGGATTTCCTCAACCGAGCGTCCAGTGTGATGAGAGAAGATGCCTTCCATTTCATCACGCATACGCAAGATCTCATTAGCTTGGATTTCAATGTCAGAACCCTGGCCGCCACCTTCGGTGTAAGGCTGGTGAATCAAGATGCGTGCGTGAGGTAACGCAAAACGCTTACCTGGAGTTCCGGCAGCCAGAATCACGGAGGCAGCAGATGCAGCCTGTCCAAGACATACGGTCTGCACGTTGCACTTAACGAACTGCATAGTGTCGTAAATTGCAGTCATCGCTGTGTAAGAACCACCCGGTGAGTTGATGTACATCTGAATGTCACGCTCTGGATCAAGTGACTCAAGCACAAGTAGCTGCGCCATAACGTCATCTGCTGAAGCGTCATCAATCTGAACGCCCAAGAAAACAATGCGCTCTTCGAAAAGCTTTGCGTATGGGTTGTACTCGCGAACACCTTGTGGGGTGCGCTCGATGTAGCTCGGGAGAATGTAACGCGATTGAGGTGAATAATCCATGTGAGTCTCCCCTTATGCCGTTCCGCCTTCGCCAGCCACGTCGCGCGCACTGCGCACCACGTGATCGACGAAGCCATAGTCTTTTGCTTCTTCTGCAGTGAACCAACGGTCGCGATCTGAATCTTCAGTAACCGTTTCTACTGTTTGGCCTGTGTGCTCAGCAATTAGCTCAGCCATTTTTGCCTTAGTAAATTTCATTTGCTCTGCTTGGATCTTGATGTCAGCAGCAGTACCACCGATGCCACCAGAAGGCTGATGCATCATGATGCGAGCGTGCGGCAGCGAGTAACGCTTGCCCGGAGCTCCGGCGCAAAGTAGGAACTGGCCCATTGATGCAGCCAGACCCATTGCAACTGTTGCAATGTCGTTCTTTACGAACTGCATGGTGTCGTAGATAGCCATACCGGCGCTGATTGAACCGCCAGGAGAGTTGATGTAAAGGAATATGTCCTTTTCAGGATCGTCTGCGGCTAGTAACAGAATCTGAGCACAGATTGCATTTGCCATTTCATCTGCAACTTGGGTTCCCATGAAAATGATTCGATCCTGCAACAGGCGCTGGTAAACCGAATCGCCAAATTGCTGACCTGATGGGGACGGGGTGCGTGCTTCCGGAAGTGTTAATCCCGGGACCTCGATGCCGCTCACAAATACTCCTAAATGTTTAGTAACAACTAAACACTAAGGGGTGGGGGCGACATTGGCAGGGGCGACATGGGCATGTTCGCTCCTAGCGTTGGAGATCCTTAGATCTCCCCCAGTTCTATTCGTCGGCCTCGCGGTGTTTACTCGCTTCGAGTCCGACTATTCGTCGGCCTCGAAGTTTTCCTGATCTGAGCTGGCATCGAAATCAGCGTCAAAGTCTGCATCTGATTCATCGCCACGAAGCACTGATTCAAGGTCAACCTTGTTGCCTGATTTATCAACAACGTTGACGCTTTCCAGCACATGAGCCAAAGCCTTAGCGCGACGAACTTCAGAAACTGCGCCTTGCACCTGTCCGGACTGCACTAACTGATCTGCAAACTGATCTGGAGCCATGTTGTAGCGCTGAGCTTCCTGAACCAGCCACTGTGATAGCTCTGCATCGTTAACCTGCAAGTCTTCAACTTCAGCAATCTTGTCCAAAATTATGCGGGACTTTAGGCCACTGCGAGTGTTGGTTTCGAACTCGGCCTTGTGAGCTTCGTCGCCATGTCCATCATCAAAGTGAGCATCGATTTCATCTTGAATCGTGCGCTCTGGAAGGTCAAGCTTTACTGCTTCCATAAGTGCATCATGAGTTAGATCACGAGCCTGGTAAGCCTGTTCAATCAAGCGGACGCGACCAAGACGAGTGCGAATGTCTTCGCGTAATTCACCAATGGTGTCGAATTCACTTGCAAGCTGTGCGAATTGATCATCAGCATCCGGAAGTTCGCGCTCCCGAACTGCCTTAACCGTTACTTCAACAGTGATGCCTTTGCCACTCCACTGACCAGCAGATGGTGTGAATAAGAAGTGACGAACTTCATCGGCTTTTGCGCCACGAACAGCATCGTCAAATCCTGGAACCATGTCATCCGAACCAAGTTCATAACTAAATGCAGTTGCAGCTAATTCTTCAACGACCTGACCTTCGTGATCTCCACTTAGGTCAACAAGAAGTACGTCGCCATCTTTTGCAGCACGAGAAACTTCTTTCAATGCGCCAAAGCGACCGCGTAGACCTGTTAGCTGTTCTTCAACTTGGTCTGTTGTTACTTCAGCGTTGTCTACAACAACCTTTAGTGAGTCAAACTTTGGTAGTTCAAATTCTGGTCGAACATCAAGCTCAGCCGTGAAAATCAAACCAGTTTCTTCATCAAGTGTTGTGACATCAACTTCTGGACGGCCAATTTGAACAATCTTGTTTTCGATCATTGCCTGGGCTAGACCGGAAGGAATTGCATCATTGACTGCTTCTTCAAGGACTACGCCTCGACCAACGCGTTGGTCAATGATGCGAGTTGGGATCTTACCTTTTCTAAATCCTGGGATGTTTACCTGAGAACTAATGCGCGCATACGCAGAATCCAATGAAGGTTGCAGATCAGCAAACGGCATTTCGATTGTGATCTTGATGCGGGATGGGGAAATATTCTCGACGACGCTTTTCACGGCTCTCCTATTTATAAGGGCGTTAGATGTGTAGAGCCCGCCCTAAAAATTAAGGCGGACCCCACAACTACGAGTCGGGGCGGAGAGACTCGAACTCTCGGTCTCCTGCTCCCAAAGCAGGCGCGCTAGCCACTACGCTACGCCCCGATCTTGCGGTTCGATTCTATTAGAAAAGATGCGATAGTCTAAATCCTGCCCGTTCATTAGAACAGGCTCGCGGGTGTAGCTCAATGGTAGAGCCCCAGCCTTCCAAGCTGGCCATGCCGGTTCGATCCCGGTCACCCGCTCCACTCGCTCCGCTCGTTCCGCGGGCGACCGCCGGACAGTATCTATTTTATTCAAATCAATAGATTTGAATTACGCTCTCGCAAGCAAAACAAAACCCCAGAGGTCGCTATGACCAATGGGGCTTTGTTTTTTTAATTACTTATTCGACTGGGACTTCTGGATCCTTAACTAGATCCTTGCGAGTTGCCCCACCAAGGATGTAGAAGATCACGCCAACTACAAGTGTTACTGCAATGGCGGTAAATACGTAACTTGTGTACTGGCCACGAGTTACCCCATCAGGTAATGCCGCGTCATCAAGCAACATTCCGTTAGAAAGTAACCCTGGGAAAATTCCAGTTAGCGATGCGAAAGCAGACCAGAATGTTGTGATGATTCCAACTGCCCAAACACCAGCCATGCCACCAGGAATTCGGTAAGGCCGATTCGCATGACCATGAGATTTACGTAACTTGATAACCGATGGGAAAATTACTAAGTAACTCAAGTTAGTGAATAGCAAGACAATACCAATCATGATGCCGAATGAAACTGATGCATCTCCGTCACCAAGTTTCTGGGCGACCAAAAATACGATCGTAGATATAACTCCGGACGCCATGTTCACGTTCACTGGTGTTCCAAAGCGTGACGAGAATTTACCTAGCCACGGTGGACCTGTGCCATCAATAGCAGCAATTGCTTCGGTACGGTCTGCTCCCATTAACCAGGCACTTGCACTAGATACCAGTGCCATGATGAATGTGAATGCCATGATCTTTAGCATTACTTCTGCAGCAGATCCATAAACCGTAAAGACCTTTGCAATTGCATCTAGGAATCCGGAGACTCCTGAAATTTCCTCTGCTGGAATTACCATCACGATTGCAAGTACTGGCAAGCCATAAAGCAAAATTGAAGTAACCATTGCCCGCATGATTGTGAATGGCACGTCGCGCTGAGGGTTCTTCATTTCATCGCCTGCAGAACTTGGCATCTCGAAACCAACCAAGTTGTAGAAGACCAATGGAACTAGCGCAATAAATGCTGGCCAAGTTGGTGTCCACTCACCAGCCGACGGGAAGTGCAGGCCGTTTTGGATGCCATAGATCACAGTAGTGATTGCGAATAATCCGATCATGATGATTCGGCTGAATGCACCAATAGTCGGAATCCATTTGCCAACTCCAAACGAAAGAACTGCGGAGAATACCGAGAACCAGATATAGATCATGCCGACGCCGTAAGACCAGAAACTTCCAGCCGGAATGTTAAAGAAGTAATCTGAAACAGTTTGAATAGCTAGTAATGCAAGTGTGGCACCAATCCAGACTGGATTTGAGAACCAATAAAAAACTGAATTTAATCCAGCGACCTTGCGACCCCATGCCATTCGAGTCCAAACATATGGTCCACCTTCTTCAGCGAAGGTTGAACCCAGTTCCGCAGTGAACAAACCATATGGAATGAAAAAGAATACGCACATAAAAATAAGCCACAAGAATCCTTGGGCTCCGTTTGATGCCATCTGACCGATGGTGTCTACACCGACAATTGTGCAGATTAGAAAGAAGAAGATATCAAAACGCCCGAAGTGTTTACGGAGTTTTTTCTTTTCTTCAAGCGCTGCAGAAGTAGTTAAATCTGAAATGCTAATTCCTTGAACGGACATATGCTCTCCCGATAGGTTGCTTACTGTTTGTCAGATTAGTGACTTAAGCAACCCAAATACCTAAAATTTGGAAATCATTTGAGAAAACTGACCGATAATTTTGGATTTTGCCTAGAATTAGGGCCATGTCACAAGAGTTTCCTACGAATCATCCATTGGATCCCTTAAGTCCCGCGGAACTGCATTCCGTTATAACTGGGGCCCGGACTAGTTGGGGAATTGGCGAGAATCATTTAGTAATTACCTGCCAACTTGAAGAGCCAAGCAAAACGAAAGTCCTTGATTGGAAATCTGGTGATGCTCTAGAACGTCTGGCTCGGCTAACCGTATTGGATCGCGCAAGTGCTGAAGTTTATGAAGGTGTTATTTCTACCTCGGGCACACCAATCAGTTGGGACTTAATTGTTGGAGCTAAAGCTCCAGTTGTCATTACCGAATCTGAATTAGCTGTTGCAGCAGTACTGCGTGACGAAGGTGTTAGAGCTGCACTTAAAAAGCGTGGCATAACTGACCCGGATACTCAGGTCTATGTTGAGACGTGGCCAATAGGTGCTCAGATACCAAAATATTTGGATGATGGCCGCCGTTTAGTTTGGACGCCAATGTGGTTGCGACCAACTCCAGAATCAAATGTTTACGCGCATCCAATTAATGGGTTATACGCAATCGTTGATTTACAGTCCGAACAGGTTGTGGGCATTGAAGATAATGACCCAACTCCGATTCCAATGACTCCTGGCGATTACCGGCTTTCCCAAACTGGTGGTGGGGTCAAATTAAATGATCTACAGATCGTGCAAAAAGATGGTGCGTCTTGCACGATTGATGGCTGGAAAGTTAATTGGGAACGCTGGAATTTTCGCGTTGGCTGGGACCATCGCGAAGGCTTAGTTATTCACGATGTGCGATTCGATGACAATGGCGTTGAACGCAGAATCGGTTATCGAATGTCCATTGCTGAGCTAGTTATCCCATACGGTGACCCAAGCCAAGGAACCTATCGAAAGAACGCTTTTGACACTGGCGAATTTGGCTTAGGAAGTTATACCAATTCGCTAACTCTGGGTTGTGATTGCCTTGGCGAAATCATCTATAAAGATGTAGCGCTCTTAACTCCACGCGGAGATGTAAAAGTTATCGAAAATGCAATCTGTATGCATGAAGAAGATCATGGCATTTTGTGGAAGCACGTCGACATTGATGGTCACGTGGAAGTACGACGAGGTCGACGCTTCGTAGTTTCGTCAATCGTCACAATCAATAATTACGAATATGGATATTTTTGGTACTTCTACCAAGATGGCTCCATTGAGTTTGAAGCAAAGCTAACGGGAATTGTGTTAACGCTTTCAGACACCCCTGGCGTTGATCATCCATCTGCCACGGAAATTGAACCTGGCCTGTGGGCTCCGTATCATCAACATACTTTTTGTGCACGCCTGGACTTAGATGTTGATGGTGAGAACAACACAGTCATCGAAGTTGACTCGGTTGCAAAAGAAATGGGACCAGAGAATATTCATGGTGGTGCCTACGTAACACAAGAGACACCAATTGAAAATGAAGGCATGTCTGGCAGAGTGCTGAACTTGATGACCAGCAGATATTGGAAGATCGTAAATCCAAACAAGAAGAATCACATGAACAAATCGGTTGGATTCAAGTTGGTTCCCGAAGGAAACTCCTTCCCACTCGCCTCTCCTGATTCTGTTATCGGCAAGCGAGCTGGGTTCATGTATCAACATCTTTGGGTGACACCTAACCGAAGGCAAGAAAGATATCCAGCTGGCGAATATCCATTTCAACATGAAGGTGGTGCCGGACTGCCTAGTTGGACTAAGCAGAATCGAAATCTCGTTAATAAAGATGTTGTGATGTGGTACGTCTTTGGCGTCAATCACATTCCAAGACTCGAGGACTGGCCAGTTATGCCGGTGGAGCGAATTGGATTCATGCTCAAGCCAACAGGTTTCTTCAAGCGCAGCCCCGCGATGGATGTGGCGCCATCAATGGCAACTTGCTTGCGATGCAACGGTGATCAAACTCAACCTTGCATTTGCGACCACTAGCTTGATTCGTAGTCACCAATTTGGCCAATGCGTCGAATGTGACGCTCGGCTTCGCTAAATGGAGTTTCTAAAAAGGCCTCGATGATCGCAAATGCCTCTTCTTGGGAGTGCTGCCTAGCGCCGATCCCAACTACATTTGCGTCATTGTGTTCTTTAGCAAGTTGAGCGGTGGCAATACTCCAAGCCAGCGCAGCTCGTACGCCCCTAACTTTGTTGGCAGCGATTTGTTCGCCGTTTCCTGAGCCACCGAATACGACACCTAAAGAGCCAGGTTCAGCAGCCACTGCTTCAGCTGCTGCAATGCAGAACGCTGGGTAATCATCTTCCGCGTCATATTCATAAGCGCCATGATCTACAACTTCATAGCCCTTACTAGTTAAGTGCTGAGTCAGTGCATCTTTGAATTCAAGTCCAGCATGATCAGTAGCTAAATGAACGCGCATGTTTACCTCTTAATCGTCGTTGAGCAAAACTTAATCGAAAATTGGATCTCTGGTGCGGGTTCGCTTCAATTCAAAGAAGCCATCCGTGCCTGAAACAAGAACTACCCCATCCCAAAGCTTGCCTGCTGCTTCACCACGTGGAATTGGTGATACTACGGGTCCAAACAACGCAGTGCCATTGACGTGGATTACAGGTGTGCCAACATCCATACCAACTGGGTCCATACCTTCGTGATGGCTCTTCTTTAGGGATGCATCAAAATCTGTTGAGTCAGCAGCAGTAATCAGTTCCGCCGGCAACCCACATTCAGCAAGCGCCTCAACAATGACTGAAATGTAATCGTCGCCTCGACCTTGGTCATGGATGCGAGTGCCCATAGCGGTGTAAAGCTTTCCGACTACTTCATCGCCATGTTGCTGTTGCGCTGCAATAACCACTCGTACCGGCGCCCAAGCGCGCTTCATTAAATCGATGTATTTTTCAGGAAGTTCGCGACCGTCGTTTAACACTGCTAAAGACATGACGTGCCAATTAGTGATTACTGGGCGCACCTGTTCAACTTCAAGCATCCAACGTGAGGCGATCCAGGCCCAAGGACAAATGGGATCAAACCAAAAATCTGCAGTCGTTTTTGTTTCAGTCATGAGTTCAGATTAGACCCGCATCTGCAAGCCTCGGTAACAGGTGTCAAGATGGTGTCATTCAGGCGAATCAATGGGAGTACTAATGTCCAGCACCAATATCAGTCGGTTGGAAGCAAGTGAACGTTCCGCAGTCGTTCAAGCCCAAAACTATGACGTGGAATTAGACCTCTCAACTCGTGATGACACGTTTGGAAGTCGTACCACGGTTCACTTTACGGCTCGTGAAGGTAACTCAACTTGGATTGATTTCATCGCTCCAAAAGTGCAGCGAATAGAACTAAATGGTGAATCCCTAGATACCTCTATTCACGATGGATTTCGAATTCCGCTACGCAACCTTAAGTCTCACAACGTTCTAATTGTTGAAGCAGAAGCCGCTTACATGAACACCGGCGAAGGCATGCATCGCTTTATTGATCCCGTGGATGATGAGGTTTACCTCTACACGCAATTTGAAATAGCTGATGCGCGTCGCGTGTTTGCCTGCTTCGATCAACCTGACATCAAAGCAACATTTACATTTTCAGTAACCGCTCCAGATCATTGGAAGGTAGTTAGTAACTCGACTACCCCAATACCAAGTTCTGTCAGTGATGGCATTGCAAAGTGGGAGTTTCCTGCCACAAAGAAGATGTCCACTTACATCACAGCGATTGTCGCCGGTCCGTACTACGAAGTTCGTGACGAATACAAAGGCAAGTTTGGAACCTATCCCCTTGGCCTGTTCTGTCGTAGTTCGCTTTCTGAGTATCTAGATCCAGAAGATCTATTCACCGTCACAAAGCAAGGCTTTAAGTATTTTGAAGAAGCTTTTGATTACGGATATCCATTTGAAAAGTATGACCAACTCTTTGTTCCTGAGTTCAATGCTGGGGCAATGGAAAACGCAGGTTGCGTTACACATCACGAAAGTTATGTTTTCCGCAGCAAGGTAACTCGCGCAACTTATGAACAGCGTGCTAACACTGTGTTGCACGAGATGGCTCACATGTGGTTTGGCGATCTTGTCACCATGAAGTGGTGGGATGACCTATGGCTAAATGAGAGCTTCGCCGAATGGGCTGCTCACCATGCATCTGTTGAGGCAACTCAATACACCGAAGCTTGGGTTAACTTTGTAAACCAACGTAAGGCTTGGGGCTACCGTCAAGATCAACTCCCAACCACTCACCCAATCGTTGCAGACATGTTTGATTTGGATGCGGTTGAAGTTAATTTCGATGGCATTACCTATGCCAAGGGTGCCTCTGCCTTACGTCAACTAGTTGCTTGGGTTGGGGAAGATGCATTCTTTGCTGGCATCCGGGAATACTTCAAGAAGCACGCTTGGGGTAACACTGAGTTAACTGACTTATTAGTTGAACTCGAAGCTGCAAGTGGTCGCTCCCTGCAGGACTGGACTCAGCGTTGGTTGCAGACCGCCGGTGTAAACACACTTCGCCCAGAAATTGTGATTGAAGATGGAAAGTACAAATCTGTCGTCGTGATTCAGGAGCCACCAGTTGCTCCGGAAGGCGTGGATCAACTTCTTCGCCCACATCACATTGGAATTGGTTTGTACAACCGATCTGGTTCAGTCATCAAGCGCGATAGTCGTATCGAAATCGACGTTGATGGCGCTCGGACTGAAGTGCCAGAACTCATTGGACAACCTGCTGCTGATCTGTTGCTGCTAAATGACGGAGACTACACCTTCGTAAAGATTCGCTTAGATGAAAAGTCCGCGAAGACTTCAGCGACCGGTTTGCGCGACATCGAAGATAGTGTTTCGCGGGCTTTGATTTGGGGCGCAGCATGGGACATGACACGCGATGCCGAAATGAGTACCACTGATTACTTGAATATGGTCCTTGGTGCCGATTTGGGAAGTATCGAAATTGGCGTAGCGCAACAGCTCTTGCTCCAAGCCCGATCCGCAATCGAGCAATTTGGTAACCCAGCAAACCGGGCTGCGAATCGCGATGCTCTGGCTGGATCTCTTATCGAAGCGCTGGCAAAAGCTGAGCCAGGTGGCGATCATCAACTTGCCTTTGTTAAAAACATTGCTGGCTTGGCCAGAACTGAAGATCACATTTCCCTAATCGCTGGCTGGCTAGATGGAAGTGCTACCCCAGCTGGCTTGGAAGTTGATACTGATCTGCGCTGGCAACTCGTTGCTCGCCTGGTTGCATTGGGTGCATTACCTGATTCAGCGATCGATCAGGAACTAGAGCGCGACAACACTGCTGGCGGTCAGCGCCAAGCAGCATCAGCGCGCGCTGGTATTCCAACCGCAGAGGCAAAGTTAATCGCTTGGAAGTCAGTAATCGAAGATACAAACCTTGCCAATGCGCTACTTGAATCAACAGTTGGTGGATTTTCCCAACCAGATCAACGTGCGTTACTAGAACCTTTCGTTGACAAGTACTTCAAAGTCATCGGCGAAGTTTGGGAAACTCGCACTAATGAAATAGCGCAAACTTTAACTTTGGGTCTATTCCCATCGTTACTCGGATCGCCAGAAATCTTGGCCAAAGCTGATGCGTTTATTGCTAGCTCAGTTGACGTTGGCGCTATTCGATTGATTCGTGAATTGCGCGATAACGTGGCGCGATCACTTCGCTGCCAATCTATGGATGCGAGTTAATTCAGATTTGCAATTGCACTAGTTGCTAATTTGCGAGCGTTCGGTGCCAGATACTTGGCGATCCGAAAGTGTTGGGTCGTCTAGGTAACCGCCGCGAGTTGATTTGCGCGCTGCGCTTGTCCAGCTCGGTCCCATGGTTAGTAGCGCAAGAATTCCATAAATCGCCAAAGGCAAAACTACGAACCATAAAATTGCGTTCAGAGTACCCATTGGTTCCCCTGGCTGATCGCCATCGTCGCGCTTTGTCGACTCAGCTAATGCTGGCGAAACAGAAGTTGCCGTCAAAACTGCAAAAGCTGATGTGGTGGACCAAATACGGCGAAGGCTTCTCGTCATGTCTTTTAGTTTACATAACGAATCCTCCACACGATTGCGGCCCATGACAAATGTGTAGATTCTCGCCAAAATAGAGATATGACTAATTCAGAATTTCCGGATTGGTTCCTGGGGGAACCTTTAAGAATCATCATTATTTTCTTGGTTGCATTTGTAGTGCGCTTCTTGTTGGTGCGAGCTAGTAACCGCGTTATTCGACAAGCCTTTGGCTCAAGCGATCGTCGGGATCAAAGAAGCTCTACTATTTCAACCGTCTTAAACACCATGACTTCAGTAATAATCTGGGGCACTGCGATTTTGATGGCCTTAACGGTGCTTGGGGTAAACATTGCGCCGCTTTTGGCCAGTGCTGGAATCGCTGGAGTTGCACTTGGCTTTGGTGCCCAGACGCTAGTTAAGGATTACATTTCCGGAATCTTTTTGATTATCGAAGACCAGTACGGAATTGGCGATGAAGTCGAAATTGGAACCGTTAGAGGCCGAGTCGAAGCAGTGGCGCTGCGAACGACTCGAGTTCGCGATGAGGCTGGGGTTCTTTGGTACATCAGAAATGGCGAAATCCTAAACGTTGCTAACTTCAGCCAAAACACGACTTGGGAAAAGTAAGCTCCTCATTCTGCGTGAGGGCTAAAAATCCGTAACACTTAGGTATGTCACAACTTTGTCTCGTAACTGGTGCCACTGGATATATCGGTGGTCGGCTAATACCCCGCCTGCTTGCTGAAGGGGTTCGAGTTCGAGTACTGGTTCGACATCCAGAGCGAATCTCGCAGCATCCTTGGTTTGACCAGGTTGAAATAGTAAGTGGCACTGCAGATAACCCCGACGTTTGTAATGAGGCATTGCGCGATGTTGACGTTGCCTATTACTTGATCCACGCAATTGGAAGTTCTGGTGACTTTGAAGAAACTGAACGAAATACTGCAGGCGTCTTCGCGAAAGCGGCAAAAGCACAAAACGTAGGACGAATCGTTTACCTTGGTGGTCTGCAAAATGATCCAAAGCTTTCGCCACACTTGAGGTCACGCGCAGAAGTCGGAAACATCTTTATCAATTCAGGTGTGCCAACAATTGCATTTGGTGCCGCAGTAATCATTGGATCTGGAAGCCTTTCATTTGAAATGCTTCGCTATTTAACTGAACGCCTTCCTGCGATGATCACGCCACGCTGGGTTCGCACAAAAATTCAACCCATCGCGGTTCGAGATGTTTTGCGCTACTTAACTGAATCGCGTAATTTGCCAGCCGGATTGAACAGAACATTCGACATCGGTGGTCCTGATGTATTGACTTACCAAAAGATGATGCATGGCTATGCAAAAGTGGCTGGCCTTCGCAAGCGATTAATTCTGCCAATCAACTTGCTCTCTCCTGGTCTATCCGCTCGTTGGATTGGCCTAGTTACGCCAGTTCCAAAAAACATTGCACGTCCTTTGGTTGATAGTTTGAAAACCGAAGTTATCTGCGCTGAACATGACATTAAGCAATACATTCCAGATCCGCCTGAGGGCTTATTGGGATTTGAAGACTCAGTTGCCATTGCACTAACTCGAATTCGCCAGGCAAACGTAAAGTCACGTTGGTCTTCAGCTTCTATGCCAGGTGAACCAAGCGACCCATTGCCAACCGATCCTGATTGGGCCGGTGGCTCGCTATACACAGATGATCGATACGTACCTTCGAATTCAACGCCAGAATCACTATGGCGAATCATTGAAGGAATCGGCGGCGAAAATGGTTGGTATTCCTTCCCGCTGGCTTGGGAAACTCGTGGACTTATTGATCGATTTTTCGGTGGTCCAGGGATTCGAAGAGGTCGACGGGATCCCAACAAGTTGCTTGCTGGTGAGATTGTAGATTTCTGGCGGGTTGAGGAATGCATTCCAGGTGAGTTACTAAGACTTCGAGCCGAGATGCACATGCCTGGGCTTGCTTGGTTAGAGCTACGCGTGGAAACAAATGATGCTGGTGAAACCATGTATCACCAGCATGCGATCTACCATCCAAAGGGTTTAGCGGGCCATGCATATTGGTGGTCGGTGTGGCCTTTCCACGGCTTTGTATTTGGTTCTATGACCAGAAA
Organism: Actinomycetota bacterium; assembly: GCA_026392515.1. Lineage (GTDB taxonomy): Bacteria > Actinomycetota > Actinomycetes > S36-B12 > UBA5976 > UBA5976. The sequence continues at coordinate 14,866 of JAPLBY010000027.1, forward strand.
CATTACAAAAGCTGCTGTCGAACTAGATGCGCAGAGCAAAGAACTTAATACGGCAAACTAGAGGCGTGGAACAATCACTCTTTGATGCAGTTGGTGGCGAAGAATTCTTCGTCAAACTCGTTGATGGTTTTTACGTCGGCATTGAGACCGATGAAGTTTTACGCCCGATGTATGTCGATCAAGACCTAACTGAATCCCGTCGGCATTTAACACTCTTCTTACAGCAATACTGGGGTGGACCATCTATTTATCAGGCAGAGCGCGGTCACCCAAGACTTCGTATGCGCCACATGCCATTTGTAATTGATGACGATGCTCGAGATCGCTGGATTTACCACATGCACGCTTCGCTTTCCCAGATTGAAATGGATGAAGCGCTTCGTGACCAACTTTGGACTTATCTAGTTTCTGCTGCACATAGTTTGGTTAATACTCCCTAACTCCAGCACCAGCACGCGCTGCAACGGTAGCCTTGCAATATGTTCACTGCTGTCTCCCGCATACATCGAGCTTGGTGGATAGTTGCAATTACTTTTCTGACACTGATTTCTGCTGCAGCATTTAGGTCAACCACTGGCGTCATGTTGGTGCCGCTGGAAGAAGAGTTTGGTTGGTCCCGCAGTCTGACATCGGGCGCAGTTGCCCTACATCTTCTGATGTATGGAATTACTGCGCCATTCGCTGCGACTTTAATTGAGCGCTTTTCTATGCGTCGAGTTGTAGCTTCGGCATTACTTCTGGTTGCTTCAGGTTTATACCTAACAACACTTATGACCCAAAGCTGGCACTTAGTTGTTCTCTGGGGGCTGTTCGTAGGATTTGGAACTGGATGTTTAGCTTTGGTGTTCGGTGCAGCAGTTGCTAACCGATGGTTCGTTAAGCGACGAGGACTAGTCACTGGAATGTTTTCCGCGGGTTATGCCACCGGATCAATGATTTTCTTGCCACTGCTTACATTCATGATTTCTAACAATGGCTGGCGTAGTGCTTCAATTACCGTTGCCGCTTTTTGTGCGGTGCTTGCACCAATCGTCTTTATCTTTTTGCGAGATCGGCCATCAGATGTTGGTCTCTTGCCCTACGGTGCGACGGAAGAGCCAGAAATGGGTCCAGCTGCACCAGCAACTGCTCGTGGCGCGATTGAAATTCTGTTTACATCAATGCGTCACCCAGCATTTTGGGTTTTGGCATTTACATTTTTTGTTTGCGGTTGGTCTACCAATGGGCTGATTGGCACACACTTTATTCCAGCAGCTCATGACCACGGTATGCCTGCAACAACTGCGGCATCGCTTCTGGCAATCGTTGGAATATTCGATCTAATTGGGACTGTTGGATCCGGTTACTTAACCGACAAAGTCAGCTCAATGTGGTTACTAGTTTTCTTCTATGGCATGCGCGGATTGGCGCTGCTAACAATTCCAGTAGTTCTGGGGCCACACGTTAATCCCCCACTGATTTTCTTTATTGTTTTCTATGGCTTGGACTGGATCGCCACGGTGCCACCAACAGTTCAGCTCTGTCGTGAATACTTTGGGCTGGCGCGCTCAGGCGTGGTTTACGGCTGGGTGTTTGCTTTTCACATGGTCGGTGCGGCAATTGCAGCGTCATTTGCAGGCTGGATTCGTGAATCAAATGGAGATTACGAAATCGCTTGGTACACCGCTGCAATCCTTTGCTTAATTGCTGCCGCTTGTATGTTCTTGCTCAAAAAGATCCCGACGTTGGCTCAGGCCGAGAAAGCGAACTTAACTTCGCATTAAGCGAGTGTAAGTTTCCCGAAGCTCAGCTGGGATCCTGCCAGGTCGGCCTCGTTCCAAATCCATGCAAACCATTGTGGTTTTTGCTCGCAGGTATTCGATGTCACCATCGTGCATTGAATAAGCAATAACGTAAGAAGAGTTCCCCATCGATTCAATCCAAACTGTCATTTCGATTGGTTCTGGCTGGAATACCAATGGCTTAACGTAATCAATTTCGTGGCTAACAACTAACTGTCCGAAGCCATCCAAGTCAGGGGCAAAGCCTGCTTGCGCCAATAGTGATACACGAGCATCTTCTAGGTAGCCAACGTAAGCCACATTGTTGATGTGCTTAAAGATATCCATGTCACCCCAGCGCAGATGCACTGGAATTGTTAACGCTGCCACAAATACCTGCCTTAACTTGAGTTAATGCATCCAGCGTATCGGGTAGCTATCGAGCGTCTACAAAGTCTGCTTTACTGCCATTTGCGTTGAACTGAGGTCGCTTAGTTGGAAAGTCAGCTTCGAATAACTGGGAAGTTATCAGCATGTCAGCGGTTGTTCGATTGACCGCGATTCCCGCATTCCACAGTGTTGCAATTCGCAATAAGGCCTTCACGTCTGGATCATGTGGCTGCGGCTCAAGTGGGTCCCAGAAAAAGACCAAGATGTCGATCTTTCCTTCAGCGATTGCCGCGCCGATTTGCTGATCTCCACCAAGTGGACCACTCAAGAATCGATTTACCGGTAAATCGAGGGCATCGGCTAGCAATGAACCGGTAGTTCCTGTTGCAAACAGATTATGTCTAGATAGCAGGCGTCGATTTTGCTTTGCCCAATCAAGTAACTCTGCTTTTTGATTATCGTGTGCGACTAACGCAATGTTTCTGGTAATCCAAGGCTTAACAACACCTGATTTGATTACATCTCTCATGCATTAAATGTGACATGAAGAAACCAACAAAGTCTTAACTGAGCCCAAACTTAAGGTGTACTACTTTCCAAGAATTGGAAATTAACCTCGAGTTAGTTTGCGATACGTTGCGCGATGTGGACGAGCCGCATCGGCACCCAGGCGGTCAATCTTGTTCTTTTCATAAGACTCGAAGTTTCCTTCAAACCAGAACCAAGTTGAATCGCCTTCGTAAGCCAAGATGTGGGTTGCAATTCGGTCCAGGAACCAGCGATCGTGCGAGGTGATCACGGCACAGCCTGGGAATTCAAGCAGAGCGTTTTCCAGCGATCCAAGGGTTTCCACATCTAAATCGTTAGTTGGTTCATCGAGCAGCAATACATTTCCACCCTGCTTCAAGGTAAGGGCAAGGTTTAGGCGGTTTCGCTCACCACCAGATAGCACGCCAGAAGGCTTTTGCTGATCTGGACCCTTGAAACCAAATGCGCCAATGTAAGCACGAGATGGCATTTCAACTGCGCCGACCTTGATCCAGTCCAGACCGTCGGAAACTACTTCCCAGACGTTCTTCGTTGGATCTAAGCCAGAACGACTCTGGTCAACATAGGAAAGCTTTACGGTTTCGCCAACTCGAAGGGTTCCGGAATCTGGCTGAGTTGATGCATCGCTAGTGTCACCTTCGGCAGCTGCAACAATCATGCGGAACAAAGTAGTTTTACCAACACCGTTAGGTCCGATTACACCGATGATGCCGTTCCGTGGCAATGTGAATGACAAGTCATCCATAAGAATTCGGTCTCCGAAACCTTTACCAAGTTTGTCGGCTTCAATTACGACGTTACCCAAACGTGGGCCAGGTGGAATCTGAATTTCTTCAAAGTCCATCTTGCGAGTCTTTTCAGCTTCGATCGCCATTTCTTCATAGCGATCAAGACGAGCGCGACTCTTAGTCTGACGAGCCTTGGCATTTGAGCGAACCCATTCAAGTTCTTCTTGCAGGCGCTTAGATAGCTTTGCGTCTTTAGTGCCTTCAACCTTTAGGCGTGCTTGCTTCTTTTCCAAATAAGTTGAGTAGTTGCCTTCGTATGGATAAGCGCGGCCACGATCGAGTTCAAGAATCCATTGTGCAACGTTGTCTAGGAAGTATCTATCGTGAGTGATCGCGATAACTGTTCCTGGGTATTTTTCTAAATGCTGTTCTAGCCAGTTAACGCTCTCGGCATCAAGGTGGTTAGTTGGTTCATCCAAAAGCAACAAGTCTGGTTGCTGTAACAAAAGCTTGCAAAGCGCAACGCGGCGGCGTTCACCACCGGAAAGTACGCTGACATCTGCATCACTTGGTGGGCAGCGAAGTGCATCCATGGCTTGCTCAAGTTGGTTATCTAGATCCCAAGCATTCTTGTGATCGATAGCTTCTTGCAGAGTTCCCATTTCGGCCATCAATGCGTCGAAGTCAGCATCTGGGTCTGCCATTTGCGCAGACACTTCATTGAAGCGAGCCAGCATTGCCATAGTTTCGGCAACACCTTCTTGCACGTTTTCAATCACATTCTTTGAGTCATCTAAGTTTGGTTCTTGGGCAAGCATGCCGACTGTGTAGCCAGCTGAAAGCATCGCGTCACCATTGGAAATTTTCTCAACGCCAGCCATGATCTTCAGCAATGTGGACTTACCAGCGCCGTTAGGACCAACAACGCCGATCTTTGCGCCAGGCAAGAATGACAGGGTTACGTCATCCAAAATGACCTTGTCACCGTGGGCTTTACGTGCTTTTGAAAGGGTATAAATGAACTCAGCCATGATCCAGAGTCTAACGTGCGATAAACACATGTGGTTTCCCGCAGATAGAATTGGAGCGCTTGAGGGTTCCCCGATAGCGATGCGCCCGTAGCTCAATGGATAGAGCACCAGGTTTCTACCCTGTCGGTTGGAGGTTCGAGTCCTCTCGGGCGTACTCGTATGGCAGATGCTTAGATTAACCATGCCCCGCATCGCTAAAACCAAGAATAGATTTGCTCCAAAAATCTGCGCATCCTGCGGACTGGAATTTGAGTGGCGCAAAAAGTGGCAGCGCGATTGGGAAAACGTTAAGTATTGCTCTGAGAAGTGCAAATCAAAATGACCAAGCGCATTCTCTACATTCCTTTTGATCACCTGAATCTCAACTACGGAGTTTTGAAGGATTCAGATCCCAAGACTGATCATGTTGTAATCATCGAAAGCGCTCGCATGACTACGGGCCGGCCATGGCATAAAGAGCGCTTATTCTTTTTGATCTCTTCAGCTCGGCACTTCGTAAAAGAGCTTGAGCTGGCAGGTTATGAAGTCACTTACCTGAAAAGCCTAACAACTATTGATGGCCTAACTGAAGTCAAGAGGAAGTTAGGCGAACTTCCAATCCACGCTGCTGAGCCCTCTTCATTTCGGCAATACAGTCAGCTTCAGGAATTTGGAGTGCAATACATACCTAATGATTTCTTCCTAACTTCGCGCGTTGATTTCAAAACCTGGGCAGATAAACAAAAGTCATTCCTAATGGAAACTTTCTATCGAGCCCAGCGAATCCGTCTGAACATAATGGTGGAGAACGGCAAACCAGATACTGGGGTTTGGAACTTTGATAAAGACAATCGTCTTCCCCCACCCAAGAACTACACCTGGCCAAAGTATCTCGAGCATGAGCGAGATGAAATCGATCTTGAAGTGTGTGCTGAACTCGACATGCAACCAACTAAAACTTGGGCTACCACTCGGGCAGGCGCTATCGCACAGTTAACTCACTTCATCAAAACCAGCTTGGTGGATTTTGGACCATATGAAGATGCAGTCTCAGCTGATAGTTGGGCATTGCATCATTCGTTGCTAAGTCCCTACCTAAACAATGGCTTGTTGCACGCCTCCGAAGTAATTGATGCAGTATTGCTTGAGTACCACGCAGGTCATGCCCCGATTGGATCAGTTGAAGCCTTTGTTCGACAAATCATCGGCTGGCGCGAATACCTAAATGGAATGTACTGGCACTTGGGTGCTGAATACCGAGACAACAATCAGCTTGGGGCTGAGCGAAAGTTGCTTCCAGTATTTCAAGATTCCAGTAAGACAAAAATGAATTGCGTGAAGTCCATCGTTTCTGACATTGAAACGCGTGCGTGGACTCATCACATTCCAAGGCTCATGATTCTGAGTAACTTGGCCCTCATTACTGGTACCAAGCCAATTGAGTTCTTGGATTGGATGCGCGAGCAATTCATTGATGCCAGTGAATGGGTAATGGTTCCAAATGTGATCGGAATGGGTCTGCACGCAGACGGTGGAAAGTTGATGACTAAGCCGTACGCTGCTGGCGGTGCTTACATAAATCGCATGACGCAATCTTGTAAGGGCTGTGATTACGATCCAAAGCTTCGGGTTGGTGACAATGCTTGTCCGTTCACAACTTTGTACTGGGATTTCTTGGATCGAAATAAAGAAGCTTTTGCCAAAAACCATCGAATGGGACAGCAAGTCAACGGCTTAAAACGGTTGAGTGATTTGCCTGAATTACGCGTGCGAGCCCAAGAAGTTCTAACTGGTCTTGATAACGGAACTATTTAACGACCATCAAGAATTGGTTGGCCTGGATTCCAAGTAGTTCCATCGCGAGCGTCTTTACGACGCCTTGCCATTCCGGAAAGAACTTCAAGTACTACTCGGTTACCAAGTAGTGCCGTGATGTCCGCATGATCATAAGGCGGGCTAACTTCAACTACATCAACACCAACAATTGGAAGCTGGTATGCCATGCGTCGAACGGTGTCGAGCAATTCGCGAGAAGTTAAGCCGCCTGGTTCTGGCGTACCAGTGCCTGGCGCAGAACCTGGATCGACAACATCAATATCAACACTTAGATAAATCGCATCACATTCTTGTAGCGCAAGTTCAATTGCTTCGTCGATACATTCCTTAAGGCCGCGATGCACGATCTCTGTCATTTCATAGGAGCGCATGCCTTGAGCTGCCATCCAATCCAAGATGTCTGGTGGTGGCCAGTAGCCACGAAGACCAACTTGAATAAAGCGATCGCCACGAACGGCGCCACTGTCAATCAAAAGGCGCATCGGTTGACCATGGCCAACCAAAGATCCAAATGCAATGTCGCCAGTGTCAGCATGTGCATCAAAATGAATTACGCCAACTCGTCCCCACATGTCGGCGCCGCGAGCAACACCAGTTACGTTTGGCCAAGTAACTGTGTGGTCGCCACCGAGTACTAATGGGATCGCACCAGAGGCAGCAATCTTTTCAATCACTTTTTCTAAGTTCTCACAGGACTTAACGGCATCGCCGGAATACATCTCGACATCGCCCATGTCATAGACCCGAAGATCCTTGAGACCATTGACACGCAGCGCCATACTCTCGCGGGATCCATTGTGTTCTTCATTGCAAACTTCTCGCATAGCCTTGGGCCCAAAGCGAGCTCCAGAGCGGTAACTAGTTCCACCATCAAATGGCGCTCCAACAATTACAACATCAGCGTCAGCGTATGAGGCTGGAACTTCGATGTCGCATTCATCGACACCTAAGAATGTGATATTTGGGCCATACATAGATCCGTAGCGAGTCATAAGTCCTAGTTTACCTGCTACTAAACATGGTTATGGGTCGGAACTTACTTAAGGCGACCTCTAATAAATGTTGCTATCGCAAGCATTCCGCCAGTTAAAAACAGCAGCCAAGCAATGGGGATCAAAAAGAATGGTTCGACTAGAGTTCCATCTTCAGCTACCGATGAGCCAATGAGTGAATAGGCAACAACGCATCCCAGGCCGGCAATGATTAGGGCGATAGCGGCACGTTTCATAACTTTTACTCTACGTCATTACTTACGTTGCCCCCGCAGATGAAAGACACTTCTGTCTTCCAATAACCTTGGGATATGAGTGAAACGCCTGAAACCGACCGCATTGTCTGGATCGACTGTGAGATGACCGGTTTAGATTTCAAAAATGATCTATTGGTTGAAATCGCTTGCGTTATCACTAATGCTCAACTTGAAGTTATTGCTGAGGGATTAAACATAGTTATTCAAGCACCAACAGAACGCCTTGAATCTATGGATCCATTTGTCGTAAACATGCACACTGAATCTGGCTTACTTCCAGAAATTCCAAATGGTGTTTCACTTGAGGCTGCCGAAGAACAACTATTTGAATACATCTCCTCACACATCCCAGAAGCCAGCAAGGCTCCCCTGGCAGGCTCGAGCGTTCACGTTGACCGGATTTTCCTGCAGCGAGATATGCCAAGAGTTGATTCCTATTTGCACTACCGAATCATTGACGTTTCCAGCATTAAGGAACTTGTGCGTCGTTGGTATCCACGGGCCTACTTTGCTAGCCCAACAAAGACTGGAAACCATCGCGCACTTGGCGACATCTTGGACTCAATTAATGAATTGAAGTACTACCGCGAAGCAGTCTTTGTCGAACTACCTGGTCCTGATTCATCAACAGCCAAAGTGATTGCGGCCAAGCACGCACCAAATTAGCCCAACTGAACTTCCCTGAATAGAATGGGAAACGTTCGCTACAGAGAAATCTGTTGCAACATGGTGGGTGTAGCTCAGCTGGTAGAGCACCTGGTTGTGGTCCAGGACGTCGCGGGTTCAAGTCCCGTCACTCACCCCACTGAATGTTAAGGCGCTGGCGAGTATTTAGTCGCTGAATCTTCCCGAGTAAATCCATACAGGGTTAAACCAAATTCACGGGCAGTTTCAACGGCTAATGACGTTGGCGCTGACACAGCAACTACTGCAGAGATTCTTGCCGCAATTGCCTTTTGAATGATTTCAAAACCACCACGTCCCGAGATTGCCAACGAATAGCCATCTAGCGGAAGTAAGTCATTCATCAAGGCATAGCCGATGACTTTATCAACCGCATTGTGCCTGCCAACGTCTTCCCGAACCACAATCAGTTTCCCCTGCGGATCAAATAGGCCAGCTGCATGAAGTCCACCAGTCTTATCAAAAATCTTTTGCTTAGGTCGCATCAACTCCGGCAACTTCAACAATTCTGATTCCGAAATGCCAGGCGCGGCAACATTGGAGCAACCTCTGGTGCGCAAATCTTCAATGTGGGTAGATCCACACACACCACAAGCACTGGATATTGTGAAACGTCGTTCAAGGGTTCGAGTAACGGCAGGAGCATCTGGTACAACTCGAGCCACAATCACATTTTCTTGCTCACGCGGAGTTAGCTCTTTATCTTTACAAGTTGTAATGCCAATCAAATCTTCCCTAGTGCGTAACAAACCTTCAGTCCAAAGAAAGCCTGCACCCAATTCAATGTCAGCACCTGGTGTTCGCATAGTGATGGCTAACTGCTGCAAGCCTGCTCCGCCATCAATTCGAATCTCAAGTGGCTCCTCCCCAACCACATGATCACTAACGGTGGTGTTGGATTTGGTTTTTAATACTTGAATCCGCTGGGATGGATTCATCGGTTCTTGGCTAGTCAACGATTTGCCATTCTGCTACCGCATTTGAAACGGTC
>JAPLBY010000035.1 GCA_026392515.1 Actinomycetota bacterium
AGATATGCCACAAACAACTTTTGCTGATGTTGCCGGCGCAGACGAAGCCGTGCAAGAACTTGAAGAAATCAAAGAGTTTTTGCAAGAGCCTGCAAAGTTCCAAGCACTCGGCGCAAAGATTCCAAAGGGTGTCCTTCTATACGGTGCACCTGGTACAGGTAAGACTTTGCTTGCTCGCGCAGTTGCTGGAGAAGCAGGGGCACCATTCTTTTCAATTTCAGGATCTGACTTCGTCGAAATGTTCGTTGGCGTTGGTGCAAGCCGAGTTCGCGATTTGTTCGAACAAGCTAAAGCAAACGCTCCAGCAATTATCTTCATCGATGAAATTGATGCAGTAGGTCGTCATCGTGGAGCCGGTATGGGTGGTGGCCACGACGAACGTGAGCAGACGCTTAACCAGATGCTTGTTGAGATGGATGGCTTCGATGGCAACACTGGAGTAATTCTGATTGCTGCAACAAACCGTCCAGACATTTTGGATCCAGCATTACTTCGTCCAGGCCGCTTTGATCGACAGATTTCAGTGGATGTTCCAGATCTTGTTGGTCGCCGCGATGTATTGGCTGTGCACGCAAAGGGTAAGCCGATCGCTGAAGACGTAGACCTAATGGCAGTTGCTCGTCGTACCCCAGGATTCTCAGGCGCTGACTTAGCTAACGTTTTGAATGAAGCAGCATTGCTTACTGCTCGCACTGATCAAAAGATCATTACTAACGCAACGCTTGATGAAGCAATCGATCGCGTAATCGGTGGACCACAGAAGCGAACTCGCGTCATGGGTGAGCATGAAAGATTGATCACTGCATATCACGAAGGCGGTCACGCACTAGTTGCTGCAGCACTTCCAAACACCGATCCAGTTCATAAGGTCACAATTTTGCCTCGTGGCCGCGCGCTTGGTTACACCATGGTGCTTCCGGAAAACGATAAGTACTCAACCACCCGAAGTGAAATGCAAGATCAACTTGCTTACATGCTTGGTGGTCGTGCTGCTGAAGAAATGGTTTTCCACGATCCAACTACTGGCGCCAGCAATGACATCGAAAAGGCAACCTCCGTTGCCCGAAAGATGGTTATGCAGTTCGGTATGACTGAACGTCTCGGTGCTATTAAATATGGCGCCGAATCCGGCGAAGTATTCATGGGTCGCGACATGGGTCATGGCCGCGAATACTCCGAAGAAGTAGCATCGGCTATTGACGAAGAAGTACGTGCATTCATTGATGTTGCGCATCATGAGGCCTACGAGATTCTTGCTGAAAACCGCGATGTTCTAGATGCCCTTGTTGTGGAGCTTCTTGAAAAAGAAACGCTTAACCGCGAGGAAATTGAACGCATCTTCGAACCACTAAAGCGTCGCCCAGGACGTCCGGCTTGGACTGGTTCAGCTCGTCGCAGCCCAAGTGACCGCCCACCGGTTGATGTTCCACCGCTATCTAACACAAACGCCTTTGGTCCAAATGCTCCAACTAAAACTTCTGAAGCCGTCGATGTTGAGCCAGCAGTTGCCGAATCAGTAGAAGCTGAGACGGAAGCCACCAAGGTTAAATCAGTGAAGTCCAAAGGGGCTAAGTCACCTCAGGCTGACGCGTGAGCATCGATCCAATCGAGCAACTAAGCGAACCACCTGCGTTGCAGCCATTCGATGCAGCGCGCGTCGAAGCTGCGATTCGAGAATTACTAATTGGCATTGGCGAAAATCCAGACCGTGAAGGTTTGGCGCAAACTCCAGCTCGAGTTGCTAAGTCATACGCAGAAATTTTTGGCGGGCTACATCAGACTGCGCGCGACGTTCTGACAACTACTTTTTCTTTAGGTCATGACGAACTAGTCGTTGTGAGAGATATTCCGATCTACTCAACATGTGAACACCACTTGCTACCGTTCCACGGAGTTGGCCACGTTGGTTATATCCCAGGTGAAGATGGAAAAATCACCGGACTTTCAAAAATTGCCCGCTTGGTTGACATGTATTCGCGTCGGCCACAGGTGCAAGAGCGGCTAACAACTCAGATCGCTGATGCGATGACAGACATACTTGGCGCCCGCGGCGTAATTGTTGTAATTGAATG
>JAPLBY010000038.1 GCA_026392515.1 Actinomycetota bacterium
ATACCGCCACGCAAAAACTGTCCATGTTCGGGCAGTTTTTTGCGTGAAGGGTAAATCAGATGGCGGGATTTGGGAGCGAAGGCAAAGCCTTCGCGGTTCCCACCGGTCTCCCCATTCGGCTCCCACCGATACCGCCACTTATCTTTGGGCTTTGAAAAACTCACTCAAGATCGCGCCACACTCATCCGCCATAACACCTGAGACCACTTCAGGTCGATGTGGCAATCGACGATCTCGAACCACATCCCAAAGTGATCCAACCGCTCCAGCTTTGTCATCGAAGGCACCAAAAACGATTCGTCCAATTCGAGCTTGCACCGCAGCACCAGCACACATAGTGCAAGGTTCGAGTGTCACAACCAAAGTGTGATCGTCTAGGCGCCATGAACCATTCGCCTTTGCTGCTTCGCGCATCGCCACAATTTCAGCATGATTCATCGGATCGTTATCCGCTTCACGTGTGTTGAACCCTCGGCCGACCACTTCACCTTGCGGATTCAACACAATCGCGCCAACAGGAACATCTCCTTGTTGCGAAGCTTTTGCAGCCAGATCTAAAGCCATACGCATGGCTTCATTGAATTCTTGGCTCAGCATGTCCTTATTGTTTCACTTTTGCTCTCGATTTTTCACAACGCGAAAACTTTGTTATTCTTTCAGCAGGTCAAGAGTGATAGCGATAAGTCCCGGCTAGCTATCCGACAACCCTTGCAGACCGCGATGGGGTGCCTCCGGATGAGGACCTGGCCACGTAAGTGGCAAGCGCGGGTCCATAACAGGGCCCAACATGGGTGAACAACCGTTGACCCATGCCACCTGAAGTATCAAGGAGACAAGCGTGAATAACGCATCAACACGTCGATTTGGCATTGCTCTAGTTGCAGCATCAGCGCTGCTTCTTTCAGCATGCTCATCGTCATCAGAAACAGCAGCATCCTCCGCACCAACTGCAGCCGAAACAGCTGCTAGTGCATGTGCACCAGAGAGCTTGCAGACACTAACAACAGGCAAGCTTGCAATCGCAACTGGCGAACCTGCTTACTACCCATGGGTCATCGACGATGCCCCTGATTCAGGCGCAGGCTTTGAAGCAGCAGTTGCATACGCAGTTGCTACTGAACTTGGTTTCGCTAAGGAAGACGTGTCTTGGGTTCGCACCACATTTGATGGCGCAATCACCCCAGGTGCAAAGGACTTCGATTTCAACTTGCAGCAGTTCTCAATCACTGAAGAACGCAAAGCAGCTGTTGACTTCTCAAGCCCTTACTACTCAGCACCACAGGCAATCGTTTCCTACGCTGGCAGCCCAATCGAAGGTCTAACAACCATCGAAGAACTTAAGGGTGCAAAGCTTGGAGCAGGTGTTGGAACAACATCTCTAGATGCAATCTCAACTGTGTTCGGTTCCGAACCACAGGCATTCAATGACAACGCTGCTGCAGTAGCTGCGCTTAAGAATGGTCAGATCGACGGTATCGTCGTTGACCTTCCAACAGCGTTCTACCTTTCAGGCGTAGAAGTTGAAGGCGGCATCATTGTTGGCCAGCTTCCATCAACTGGCGATGGCGACAACTTCGGTTTGTTGCTAGCCAAGGACAGCCCAATCACATCCTGTGTTTCACAGGCAGTGGATGCTATCCGCGCCAGTGGCGAACTTGATGAAATCACTGCAAAGTGGCTTTCAACCGAGGCTGGAGCCCCAGTACTTAAATAGTGCTGGTTTAGTTAGATCATGAACAACGACAGCCCGGCCCGAGACAACTCGGGTCGGGCTTTGTCGTGGACTCCTAGCCAACGCGAACTTGAGCGTCAGGCGTCACGCAAAGCCATAGGTCGCAAAAAAGCCCTGATAGCGACGCTTTCTTCGGTAATAGTTATTGGTTCACTTATTCGCCTGATTATCACTTCACCAGGTTGGCAATCAGTCAAAGACACTTTCTTTGACTGGTCATATGGTGGGGAAGTCCTTGGAGCTGTTGCTAAAGGTTTAGTTGTAAACATTCGACTAACAATCATTGCCGCGATTTTGATTGGCATCTTCGCAATGATCCTGGCATTGCTTCGCACTTCACGCTCAGCAGCGCTCACACCCTTTCGAATAATGGCCACTGCTTATGTGGACATCTTCCGTGGCGTGCCTTTACTTCTCGTAATCCTGCTAATTGGTTTTGGTGTTCCAGCCCTTCGGATTGAAGGCTTAACAAATAGTGTTCTGATTCTTGGAACTACGGCTGTAGTTCTCACATACTCGGCATACGTTGCCGAAGTTATTCGAAGTGGAATTCTTTCAATTCATCCAAGTCAGCGAGCTGCCGCTCGTTCCCTTGGATTAAGTTCTTCGCAAACTATGCGCCACGTAGTTCTTCCACAAGCACTCAAGCGCGTTGTCCCACCACTACTTAATGACTTAGTAGCACTTTTGAAAGACACCGGATTGGTTTCGATTCTTGGTGTTACTGATGCGGTGCGAGCAGCCCAGATCGCAAGTTCACGCACATTTAATTACACGCCGTATGTAACTGCCGCAATCTTGTTCTTGTTAATCACAATTCCGCTAACGCGTTACACCGATCGGGTATTGGCTAAGTCGATTAAGCGTCAGAATGCGCAGGGCGCAGCATGAACGTATTAGAAGTTAAGAACTTACGTAAAAGCTTTGAAGACAACATAGTTTTGAACAATCTTTCATTAACAGTTCCAGATCACACCGCCACAGTTTTAATCGGCGCATCAGGTTCGGGCAAGTCAACCCTTTTACGCTGCATCAACTTGTTAGACACCATTGACGATGGCTCGATCTACTTAGATGGAAAAGAAATTTCTGACCCAGAGATAAATGTTGATGAAGTTCGCAAAAATCTTGGCATGGTTTTCCAATCCTTTAACTTGTTCCCACACATGAGTGTTCTAGACAACATCACGCTTTCACCAATTCGAGTTCATAAAGTTTCAAAAGCGCAAGCACGTGACGAAGCGATGAC
>JAPLBY010000014.1 GCA_026392515.1 Actinomycetota bacterium
CCAGCCTGTTGGGTTCTCGAGACCCGGCAGACTTGGATCAGTGTTTGAACCACCAATCTTCTGAGTGGTTTCAAGTAGAACTGCAACTGCAGTTGTTACTAGCAAACCAATCAAGATTGCAGCGCGCTTACGCAGGGCAACCAATACGACCATGAGGAGAAGTCCAAACACGAACGTAAAGATTGGCCAGACAGCAAGCTCGCCGTAAACCGCAAATGTGATTAGCGGAACGCCTGGGCGAACAACGCCGGCATCAACAAGACCGATAAGTGCGATGAACAAACCAATACCTGCACCGATTGAGTACTTCAATGCATCTGGCACTGCGTGGAATACCGCAGTACGGAATCCAGTTAGAACCAAAAGCAAAACGATGAAGCCTTCGATGATGACTAAGCCAAACGCTTGTGGCCAAGTCATGTAAGGAGCAAGACCAAAGGCCAAGAATCCGTTTAGACCTAAACCGGCTGCGATTGCGATAGGGAAACGTCCGTACACGCCCATGAAGATTGTCATCAGGCCAGCAACAAGCGCAGTAGCTGCTGCTACCAACGAAATTGCTACACCGATGTCTTGGCCACCACCTGGGAAATTCCCATTGATGTCCTTGGCTGTGCCGACGATAAGTGGGTTGAGCACAACGATGTACGCCATTGTCACGAATGTGACGACGCCGCCGCGGATTTCAGTCCCAAGTGTGGAGCCACGCTCGGTCATGTGGAAATAACGATCCCAGCCCGATGTGCCCTGTGTTTTTGTAGTGGTTTCCATAACGACACGCTAGTGTCCTACTTATGGGTAACGGCGCAGACTCTCTCAATGATTCGGGATCAAGTTCTATTGGCGCACCTGCAAAAAAGGAACTTACGCCACTTGAAGTAAGTGGAGTCACAGCAGTAACAATAGGCACAGGCATCTGGTCAGTTGCCACGCTGATTATGGTTTTGATGCGCGACCAACTCGAAGCCTCAGGTCGAGGTCATTGGATCGCAATTGGAGTTTGCGGAATCATCCTTGGCTTGCTCGGAATGCGTTACACCAAACGTCGGGTGGCTCGAATCGAACGGGCTAAAGCTAACTAGTTCTTACGGGCGCACCATTGGCCGCGACCGGCTTCATACTTAACAACTTGCGCGCCTTGGGTGTATCCGAGGTTTTCGACAAACTCAATCGCGTCAGGTCGATCCGCATCAAGACAAACTACGTTCACGCCCACTCGTTCCAGCGCACCTGGCAAAACATTTAGATCAAGCGGCGGGAACTCTGGATCTTGATCCTTCGATGTGAACTGGCGAATCATTGTGCGATCTGCGAATTGTGCTTTACCTTCTGGGCCAGTTGCTTCGGCGAACCAGTAAACCTTTGGCAACACTGGATGGATTCGCACGGTAGTTGCAGCCATCGAGAATTCAATGTTTTGGCGAGCAGCAACGATGTCGCCATCTTGCGCGATCACATCCAGGATTTCTTTAGCTTCGTAGTAACCACCAAAGACTTTCCAACCTGGTGGGAACATCAAGCGAGCGCTTTGACCGTTAACTTGTCCAAGGCTTGAAAGCCAAACTGGCTTAGCTGGGATCACGATGAAGGCAAGCAGTAGCGCAGTTGCAAATGCAAGTGTTGTGGTCTTATGACGATTAATACTTGTTACGCGAATCAATCCTGATGCAATTGCAGATGCAGTTGCGCCAAGCAACATCGGAATTGGCAGTAACCACCAGAAGCGCCAGGAGATTGAACCAACACCGGTAACTTGCTCAATCACAGCTAGAACTGGTGGCAAGTAAACGATTGCCCACATCAAACTAAGTCCTGCGATTACTCGGCGTGCGATTACTCGGCGTGAGGTGCGAGATTCGGCGCCGAGCCAACCCCAGCACATTACTAATGCAAACAAAGCGGCGTGCAATGGTGGCCGTGCCATTAAGCGAACGAATTCATTTGGATCTGGCAGCTCACCAAGAGTTGAAACGATGTTTGCAGGTCGGGCAAAGGCCAATGCATTTGAAACTTGTTGTCCCAAGGCATTGCTATCGGCGCTATGAGTTCCACGGAATGCCAAGCCAACATAAAGCGGAGTCAGCATGGCAAGGCTGGTCCAGCCCGCATCCTTAATCCCACCCTGATAACCAACGACGCCTGCGATCACCAAAGTGATCATTGGGACCAACATGGTTGCGGTTGTGGTTAGTCCGGCTGCGCCGATTGCAATCAACAGGAATCGGATTAAGTCATTACGACGACCTGAACGTGCCCAAACAATTCCAGCGCCGATCAGTAACGGGATGATGGCGGAAACAAAGAATGCTTTGCCTTGCCAAATTCTCGCGCCATGGAAAACGCCGAACGAAAAGATATTCGCACCATCAAGAATTAGAAACAGACTCACGACTGCCAGCGCAAAGTTGGTATGACGAACATGCATCGAGCGCATTCCGCGGTCAAGGGCAAAGATGCTGATTGCGGTCAGAATTGGAACGGCAATTACATAAAGCAGGGTTGGGGCCGAGATGTTGGTGATGTGAGCAAACACTCCCCACATCGATTCCCAAGCTGAACCAAGTGGCCTGGTTTCGAAAACCTGATCACTATAGATCGTGTCGCGAAGCGGCATAATGCCACGTTCAGCAATCCAAGTCGACAAGTTCAAATAGTTTGTGTCATCACTTTGTGGTCGCAAAGTTACCGATGCAACTAACGCCATGCCGGCCGCGATCAGCCATGGGAACCAATGGAAAGTTTTGTAATCAGCGGCAACGCTTACGTGCGATTTAGCAAACTTGAAAGCAAATAACGATCCAATGCCGACCAATACCAAGATCGTTAAAGCCCATTGGGAATTCGTAAGGACCGGGAGCTTCTTGGCTATGTATAGGTAGGCAACTATGGCAGCAATTAAGCCTGCCCAAGTGACATTTCGCGCTAACGGATTATTGCGATGAAGCGCTGGATCACTTGTTAGATAAGGCGCTGGGATGGGTTCGCCATAGAAACCAGCTTCGGTGAATCTTTTGATCAGAGCGAAAAGCACAACTGCAAAGGCCACCCAAATGCCAGCAACAACGAGAGCGTTAGTGGTGAAGTAACGCGAGGTGTAATACGCAAGTGAGGCTGTGGCAAGAATGAAAATGGTTACGTCAAGGACTTTGTCTGCAAGTCGACGTGAACCAATTACTGCCATGTTTCAAGCCTGCCTAAAGTGCAGCGACAAAGTCGGAAACAACACGCATCAGTTCAGCTTGATCTAGATTCTTGTGTTCCAAAATTGTGAAACGATCTGGCCGAGTTTGCGGTGCGAACGCAACGGCTTGCGCAAATTGTTCGGTGGTTAAGCCAAGGTCTTTTGGTGATGTTGGCAGACCGTGACGGAATAACGCATCGTGTAGTTGATTGAACTCTTCGGTTGCACCACGTAGATAAGTTGCAAACAGTGCGCCAACTGCAACTTGTTCGCCGTGTGGTGCGGATTTTTCTGGCAACACCATATCTATGGCATGAGAAATTTCATGGCAGGCGCCACTGCATGGACGTGATGTGCCAGCAACCGCCATAGCCAATCCGGAAAGCACTAGACCTTCGGCCAAGGTTGTTAAGAAGCCTGGGTCTTCGATAGTTCCTGGGTGATTCAACAAACTAGTTGCTGCTGTTCGAGACATTGAGGCAGCAAGTCCATCGACTTCTTCACCATTAACATCGCGAGCAAGTTCCCAGTCGGCTACGGCATTTAGATTGCTCAGCACATCACCAATGCCAGCGCGTAAGAATCGAACTGGACCACTGCGCACAACATCAAGATCAATCAGTACTGCAGCCGGAACTGAAACACCATGGCTGCTTCGAGTGCCATCGTGTTCAAGGATGCTGACCGGACTTGCAATGCCATCGTGGGCAAGATTTGTTGCAACAGCAATCATCGGCAAGTTCGCCTGGCTAGCTGCATACTTTGCCGCATCCAAAACTCGGCCACCGCCAACACCAACAACACTTGAATACTTTGTAAGTGATGCTGCAATTGCTTTTGCAGACTGCAAACTGCCATCAGATAGCTCAAAGAAATCTGCATGTGGAATTTGCTTTTCAATTTGCGTGCGAAATGCCAAACCTGATCCGGTTGAAATGATTACGGCTACCCGAGAATCTGGCGCGACGCGTGGATCACTGATCACATCGTGCAAGCGATTTAATGCGCCAGCTGAAATATCAACGTGAAGTGGCGCTGGGAAAGTGCGGTTTAGTAACGACATACGATCTCCCGAGCGCGCTCGAGGTCTTCTAAGGTGTCTACTTCAATCCATGGGATGTCACCGATTGCTGCAGTTGCGATGTGAGCGCCACGGTTAACCATTTCTTGGAAACCATCTTCGTAATAAAGGTTTGGGTCGCGTTGAAAAGTTGCTTGCAATGCATCGGCTAGATCTCCAGCCAATGCGCCTGGAATCCTTGCCACGCCAATGTATTCACCGGCTGCAGTCTCTGGCTCCATCAACTTGGTGATCAATGTGACGCCACCACGATCGTTGAGCTGAACCTTCATTTCTTCATCAGCAAGTTTCTTCACGTTATCCAGTGACAAGGTAATGAATTCATCGGTTTGGGCTTTGAGCAATTCTTCAACGGACACTGGATGAATCGTGTCACCGTTAGCGATGATCGCGCCAGCCTTCAAAACATCGCGAGCACACCACAATGAATAAGCGTTATTCCATTCTTCAGCTTTGTCATTGAAAACTAGTTCGATGTTTACGCCATAACGTTCTTCTAGTTCTTGTTGGCGAATACGAATTTGATCAGCGGCGTAACCAATAATGATTGCAACATCGTTAAGTCCAGCCTCGGCAAAGTTTTTTAGAGTTAGATCCATTACGGATCTGGTGTCATCAAGTGGGACAAGTGCTTTAGGCAAAGTGTCGGTGTATGGACGCAAACGACGACCTGCGCCGGCGGCCAGGATCAAACCGATCATTGTGAGTCTTCGCTTGTGTCGCTTTCTTCATCACCGTAAAAATCAGCAATCTCGACGGCAGCTTCGTCAGAATCTAAGTTTTCCATTTCAATGATTTCAGTTGCGGCTTCAATTGCTTCAACAGCTTCCTTCATTGCAAACTCTGCAGCGATAGATTCAGTGCGATCTTCAGCCTCGTCGGAATCCACTTCTTCTAAATCAGCAACATAATCTGGCAGGTTTCTTGAATCACTTTGTTCATCAGCGCGATCATCGATTACTAAATCAACAACTGGAATTGGAGTTGCTTGCTCAACGCGAACTGATGAGTGCGCGCCACAACCAAATGTTGTAGCAACAACTTGGCCATCAGCTGCGCCGAATTCATTTCCGCAAACACCGAAAACTTGACCGATTGATCCACCGATGGCAACCAAGAATCCACATGAACCGCAACTAGCTGGCGCAGACTTAGCCATCGCGGAACGCGGACCATTTAGTTTTTCAAACCAACGATCAACTGCGCGCTCTAAGCCAACAGTGCTTAAAACTTTTTCGCGGCCGAGTCCTAGTTCCCATTGTGCTGGATGCAGTGGTGCTAAATCTTCGGATAGTTCTTCGAGGTCACCAAGTGCAGTGAAGCCTGCAGTTAGACGCTCGTCATTTTCGGAAACTGGAAGTAAGTCGCCAACACCTAGGTCGCCGGCTTCAACACGATCAGCCCAAGGCTTCCACTGCTCTGGAACTAGTGCGGCAGAGCCTGGCAGCAAGTTAACTTCACTAACAGAAAGTTCAGCTTGGCCATTAACTTCAACCAGGCTTACTTCCCAATACCAACCTGGGTAACCAGGTGAAGTGCATTCGAAGGTGTAGCTGGTGATGGTTACTGATGAATCTTCAGTTGGCTCGACAACAGAGTCCAAAGCCTTGCCAACATGGTCAGCAGGGATGGATTCCAGGAGCGCGGCTCGAGCTAAGTCGATCGCCGAAGTTGCAGTGTTCAACTACGCGTCAATCTGATCAGCAACACCGCGAAGCACGGCTACGAGCTTCTCGGTCTGCTTGTCATCTGGGTAACGGCCACGACGAAGATTTCCCGCGTAACCATCAAGAAGTTTGATGACATCTTCCAAAACAATGGCCATGTCTTCAGCATCTCTGCGGCCACCCTTGGAAACACTTGGTGGTGCTTCCAGGATTCGCAATGACAATGCCTGCATACCCTTCTTGCCATCGGCCACGCCAAACTCACAGCGGGTGCCATTCTTTAAAGTTAAGGTGCCAGCTGGGAGTGCGGAGGCATGCAAAAATACCTCTTCGCCTTCATCCGTTTGAAGAAAGCCGAAGCCCTTCTCGGAATCGTAAAACTTCACTTTGCCTGTAGGCACGGTGTTCTCCTTGCGCTGGTTACTTTCTTTGGCTCCCGATAACCCGATCGCCTTACTTAAGGGTAGATGAAAAGTCCGAATCCGCCCAAACCTGCGAATTCAAGGCACAAACCGCACAGGAAAGCAATAAATCTCAAGTGGCGCTAAGCAACCTAAACCGCGTAACGTAGCAAGATGAGCACTTCTAAAAAGGCTGAAACGGTCATGCGCCCACGGTCTTTGGCAGATGATCTGCGCCAGCGAAGTGACGAGGCTCTTGAGGTCTTATTTGCAACGCGTCCAGACCTGCTGCACCCGGTTCCTACTGATCTTGGCCAGCTAGCAGTTCGGGCAACCACATCGCCAAGTGTTGGTGCCGCGCTTGATGCACTGAATCACATTGAACTTAGCGTTTGTGAAGTTTTGGCCGCGCTGCCAGATCCAGCAGCTCGCGTTGAAGTTCACGCTGGACTTAAAGGCGCAGTTGGTTATAACGCCAAAGCAATCGATGCAGCAATTGATCGTTTGCTTTCCAGTGCATTGGTTTGGGGCGATGATGAAGAACTTCACTTAGTTCGAGTTGCTCGCGAATCTTTTGGCGCTTACCCATGTGGTCTGGCTGCATCGTTTGCAGATTCGCGTCGCAAAGTTCGGGAGTATGCCAATAAGAAAACGCTAGCTGAGAAGACTCTTGCCAGTGGTCCTGATGAAGTTCGCGACATTATGAACCAACTTTTGTGGGGAACTCCAGCAGGAACAATGCGCCAAGCAAATCGTTCCGTGCGAATTGAAGATGCAAAATCACCTTTGGAATGGTTGCTGGCACATGAGTTGATCGTTCCAGTTAGCGACAACTCAGTTGTTGTGCCGCGTGAAGTTTCTATTTCATTACGTAACGGGTTGCTACTTAAAGAAATCAAAACTGATAGTGGTCAGCCAGTTTTAAGTTCGGTTGATTTCAAGCGAGTTAATGACACCGGAGCGCACGCTGCTTTAGATTTTGTTCGTCTTGTTGAAACTTTGTTGGAAGCTTGGTCAATTGAACCTCCATCACAACTTCGAGGTGGTGGCCTTGCGATTCGCGATTTAGCTACGGCTAAAGATTTGCTACGAGTATCCGAACATTTAACTGCACTAGTTATTGAAGTTGCGTTTGCGTCGGGCTTGCTCGCTGCTGATGCAAATGAAGGTTGGTTACCAACTACTGCATATGATCGCTGGCTCAGTATTGATGACGCTTCCCGTTGGACCTTGCTAGCGCAAGCTTGGCGGGACATGGCACGCGCACCACACGTTGTTGGTGGCGATGGTGGCGATCGAATCAATTCCTTAACATCAGCAGTTGAACGCGGCTTTATAAATCCACTACGTATTTCGCTTTTGGACATCTACCTTGGGCTTGAAGATGGTGCGACAACTAGTGCTGCGATCATCACTGACCATTTAGATTGGCACCGACCACGACGCTCATCAATGGTTCGCGCTGCTGCAGTTTCTGCAGTGCTGGATGAAGCTGCAACGCTTGGTATTACTGCCCTCGGCTCACTAACTTCATTTGGTCGCGCAGTTGCTAAGGGTGATGACCCAACCAAGGTTTTGGGTTCACTTCTGCCTAATCCAGTTGACCATGTAATTGTGCAGGCAGATTTAACTGCATTGGCGCCAGGTCGATTGGCTGCTAACCAGCGCCGAACTATGGCAGTTATTGCTGATGTTGAATCAACTGGCGCAGCCACAACGTATCGCTTCACCGAGAATTCAATTCGCCGAGCGTTAGATCAAGGTCAATCCGCTAACGACATTATTGAATTCTTGGCGGCCCTTTCCAAGACGCCGCTGCCACAACCACTCACCTACTTAATTGAAGATGTGGCTCGCAAACATGGTGTGCTGCGCGTTGGTGTGGCATCGATCTATTTGCGTTGTGACGATGAGCAATTAGTAACTGCCGTGCAGGCTGATCGACGTTTGGCCTCGCTAAAGTTCCGATCTCTGGCACCTGGAATCGTGGTTAGCTCATCGCCTGCGGATATCGTGCTGGAAAAGCTGCGCGCCTGTGGTTATGCCCCAGTTGCCGAAAGTGCCGAAGGTGCAGTACTTATTCATCGCCCGGATACCAAGCGCACGTCGGTTCGCGCCGCTGCCTCACCAGTTACTGTCACCGGACCATCGAGTCGTTTGGTTACTGCTGCAGTTAAGGCACTTCGCGCCGGTGAACGAGTCGATGCAAGTAAACCAGTTTCAACAAATGGTCCGCGCAGTACTACTTCACAAACTTTGACGCTGCTTAATGATGCGTTGGCGCAGGGTAAAGAAGTTTGGATTGGTTATGCAGATAAAGGTGGCATGACTAGCGAACGAATTGTTGAGCCATTAACAATTACTGGCGGTTTCTTAACTGCTTTTGATGTGCGAACGAATGAAGTCCGTACCTTCACAATTGCTCGCATAACTGGTGCTGAACTTGCTGAGAACGTTAACGAAGAAGGAACTGCATAATGACTGATGGACCGTTAATTGTTCAAAGCGACAAGACACTGCTCCTTGAAATCGATCACGAGTTAAGCAGTGAGTGCCGTCATGCGATCGCGCCGTTTGCTGAACTTGAACGTGCCCCAGAACACATCCACACTTACCGCATTACTCCACTTGGACTTTGGAATGCCCGCGCTGCGCTTCACGACGCGGAATCAGTCGTGGATACCTTGCTGAAATATTCTCGATACCCAGTTCCACATGCACTGCTTGTTGACATTGCTGAAACTATGGCCCGCTATGGTCGCTTGCAATTACACATGCATCCAGTTCATGGCTTAGTACTGACTGCGAATGATCGCACCGTACTTGAAGAGATTTTGCATTCAAAGAAAATCACGCCACTAGTTGGTAAGCGAATTGATGAAGACACCATTGCAGTTCATGCCAGCGAGCGCGGAAACATTAAACAAGCATTGTTGAAACTTGGTTGGCCAGCTGAAGACTTGGCTGGTTATGTTGATGGCGAAGCACATCCAATTGCACTTGCCGAAAACTCATTTGAACTTCGCACATATCAACGCGAAGCTGCTGAAGGTTTTTGGCATGGTGGCTCTGGTGTAGTCGTGCTGCCTTGTGGTGCTGGCAAAACAATTGTTGGCGCAGCGGCCATGGCACTAGCTGGTGCAACGACTTTGATCCTTGTAACAAACACTGTGTCCGCTCGACAGTGGAAAGCTGAGTTACTTAAGCGCACAACACTTACTGAAGAAGAGATCGGTGAATACTCGCTCGCGACTGGGGTTTGATTATTTATGACGAGGTCCACCTGTTGCCTGCTCCGGTGTTTAGGTTCACTGCTGACATTCAAGCCCGTCGTCGTCTTGGGCTAACTGCAACTTTGGTTCGCGAAGATGGCATGGAAGGTGAAGTCTTTTCGCTCATCGGTCCAAAGCGCTATGACGCTCCTTGGAAAGACATAGAAGCTCAGGGTTACATCGCGCCTGCTGATTGCGCCGAAGTTCGCGTAACTTTGCCAGATGCTGAGCGTTTGGCTTATGCCATGGCTGAACCTGAAGAGCGTTACCGCCTTGCCAGTACTACTTCTTATAAGAATCGTGTGGTTGAGCACTTAGTTAACTTGCATCCGGACGATCACATTCTGGTTATTGGTCAGTACCTAGATCAACTCGATGAGATCAGTACTCACTTGGGTGTGCCAACAATTACCGGAGCGACTCCAATCAAGGAGCGAGAGCGGTTGTTCCAATCCTTCCGCGAAGGTGAAACTCGAGTTCTAGTGGTTTCAAAAGTTGCAAACTTCTCAATTGACTTGCCAGAAGCTGGCGTAGCGATTCAGATAAGTGGCACGTTTGGTTCTAGGCAAGAAGAAGCGCAGCGACTAGGCCGAATCCTTCGACCAAAGGGTGACAAGCGTTCGGCGCATTTCTACACCATCGTCACTCGCGACACTGTGGATGCTGACTTTGCTGCCCACCGTCAAAGGTTCCTGGCCGAGCAGGGGTATGCCTACCGAATCATTGACGCGGATGACCTTTTATATGGAAAGCCAGTGGCTGAATAGCCCCACAAATGGGGGCTTTCCCTGCAAGCAAGTTGCAGAGACGATGTCCGATTTGTACGATTAAGGCTCACGGGGATGTGGGCTATGAACAATATCGATTTACCAGATGCTGATTCGCCGCGCCCAAATCTGGCCAGCATCCCAAGCATGGATGACATGTTGGCCCTCTACGAAAAAGTGTTAGCCGAACTGGATAGCGCTATTTCGATCGCAAAAGATTTTTCATCGGATGACCAGCAATCAAACGCGCGTCACGGCAAATAACGACTTCACGTAATTCTTGGCAACTAAGAAAGACCCCGAGAAAATCTCGGGGTCTTTCTTTTTAGTTTTTGTTAGGTATGAACTAGAAGCCTCTTGTATCGCTTACGCGATCCAAGCCCATTCAGCTCTTATTGGTATGGATTAAAAATCCATACCTCCCATGTCTCCGCCACCGGCCATTGGTGCAGCCTTTTCTGGCTTGTCAGCAATGACAGCCTCTGTGGTTAGGAATAGTGCAGCAATGGATGCAGCGTTCTGAAGCGCAGAGCGAGTTACCTTAGCTGGATCGATGATGCCAGCCTTGATTAGATCTACGTATTCTCCAGTTGCAGCATTCAAGCCAAAGCCAGGTGCCAGGTTACGAACCTTTTCTGCAACAACTCCACCTTCAAGACCAGCGTTCATTGCAATCTGCTTTAGCGGTGCTTCAACAGCTACCTTGACGATATTCGCGCCAACTGCTTCTTCGCCTTCAAGATTTAACTTGGCGAAAGCCTTTTCGGATGCCTGTAGAAGAGCAACGCCACCACCGGCGACGATTCCTTCTTCAACTGCAGCCTTTGCGTTGCGAACAGCATCTTCGATGCGGTGCTTACGTTCCTTAAGTTCAACTTCAGTTGCTGCGCCAGCCTTGATAACTGCAACACCACC
>JAPLBY010000011.1 GCA_026392515.1 Actinomycetota bacterium
AGCGGCAAGGATTGCTTGACGGTGCTTAACGTTTGGAACCTTCTTGGTGTTGATTGCGTAGTAACGAACATATGGATCTAGTTCGTCGTAACGACGCTTTTCATACTTAGCATCAGAGAAGACAACAGCAAGCTTTGCTGAATCAACGCTATCTGGAGAGATTGCCATCTGGTCATCGCCAGCATCAGCCATCAAACGTTCGGTGATAACAGCAGCTGGTTGTGAGAATACATATTCGATGCGATCTGGGAATGCGCCACGGAAGGTATCCGTTGCTGGATCCCAGTTTTCGTTGCGAACCAAGACAAGCTTGTCCTTCTTTACGTAGGACTCAATCTTGTATGGACCGTTTGACAATACGTTGTCATCATAAGTTTCACCTGTGTCAGCATCTTCACGAACTGCAGCGAATGCACTTAAGGTAACTGCATAGTTGAAGTCAGATGCAGGCTTGGCAAGATTGAAAGTAATCTTGTTGCCTTCACAAACAACAGCTGCGTCGTATGATGCCTGACCTGCAGCGTCATCTACATATGGACCCTTGTAGTCAGTGACATTAAGCATTGACATTGCATAAGCAGGACCATCGGTGATGATGTCAGTGGCGAAGGTGCGAGAGATGCCGTACTTGAAATCTTCACAAGTTACATCTTTGCCGTCTTCCCACTTCATGCCGTCCTTAAGAGTGAACTCCCAAGTTAGACCGCCATCAGGTGTGGTGCCTGTGTCAGTAGCTGCATCTGCAACTAGCTGGCTGGCTTCGTTGTTGTCCTTACTTATTGTGTACTGAGTAAGGGTGCGGTTGAGGTAAGCGCTAGCAAAAGCTAGATCCTCGCCCGTGTAGTTACGCTGTGGATCTAAGTGCAAGATCTGCTCTGCTTCTGTAAGAATGTAGAGAGTTCCGCCTTTCGAACCTTCTCCTGTCGCTGAGTCACTTCCGCCACCGCATGCGGTAAGCAAAAGAGCCAGCGACGCTGCACCAACGCCGAAGCGGATGCCTGTCGACTTCTTCATATTTCCTCCATTGAGATGCGGGTACGCATCTTTAGGTCGTGATTCTGTTGAATCACTCGTTATCAATCCCCCGGTTGAGGTTTTGATTTTTTTCAGCTCTCGAGAAGCTGAAAAACTCAGTTTCGATCTGCCTTTGGGTCCAAGGCATCACGTAAGGCATCTCCCAATAAGTTGAAAGACAGCACCGCTGCTAAAAGCATGGAAAGTGGCACGAAGAAATAGAACGGGTCAACCGTGAAATACCCAACAGATTCCTCAAGCATGGATCCCCAGGTTGGCGTAGGGGGCACAACCGAGATTCCAAGGTAAGCAAGGGCTGCTTCTGCACCAATAAGTCCAGGCATTGCAATCGTGGCATAAACCAAAATCGGTGCCCACAGATTTGGAAGAAGTTCGCGAAACAAAATTCGTCGCTTACTCGATCCGATAGACACTGCTGCCTCGACGAATTCGCGCTCGCGTAACGAAAGTACCTGCCCACGAATTAAGCGAGCTAGATATGGCCAACCAAAAACACTGAGTACCAAAATCAAAGTCGTAATTCGGGAAGGATTGCCTTCTGGTAATCCCCAGGCTTGTAACCGCTGTTCTAAAACTGGTGACATCGCAATGATCACAAGCAACAGCGGGAAAGCCAAGGTGATGTCCATGAATCGGCTCAGCACGGTGTCAGTTTTTCCTCGTGAGTAACCAGCGACGATTCCGACTATGGTTCCAACGACCACGGTTATAAGCGTCGCCGATAGCGCAATAAACAATGAGATGCGCGTGCCGTACAAAAGTCTCGCCAGAATGTCGCGGCCAGTTAATGGTTCAACGCCAAGTGGATGATCCCAAGAAACGCCACCTAGAGGTCCAAGTGGCAAGCTTCCAGCGTCACTCAATAAATCAGTATTGAAGTCATACGGATTGACTCCTACCCATTTAGAAATCCATGGGCCAAAAACTGCAATAAAAACAATGAGAGTCAACACAAACATGCTGACAACAGCAACGCGATCTTTACGTAGTCGAGCCCAAGCCAACTGTCGCAGGGTACGCCCTACAACAGCTTCTGATTTCGTGGCTTCAACCAATGACATTCAGCATTGCCTTTCCGATAGTTCAGGCATTATTAACCTTCGAAGTCTATTTGGGTTGATACCTTCGCCGATACCGAGTTTGGCAGTTTGTGACAATACTTGCGTGGGAAATCCCCTTGTTTTACTGAGGAATTTCTTGTTTTCCGATATTTACCAGGTCAAATTGATTGCCCAAAGCGATTTGTACATATATGTCCGTTAGTGCTTTTGGACGGTACAAAACAATGCGATCCACGGCATACGGCAGATACACGGCTTCTTGCATCACCAGTTCTTCAATCTTTCGATTGAGTTGAGCTGCTTCGACTAAAGTCTGGGCTGCCTCGAGGGAATCCAGCAACGCATTGATTTCATCTAAATCAAGTTCCGCAAAGTTTTGATTCGAAGAGGGTTTGATTTTTCTGCCATCGATCAGGGGCGCCCAAAATGAAAGTGCGGATGAGTAATCTGGGCCCCACCCGGTCGAAGCAAGTCCAATACCTTGAGCGCTCATAGTTTCTGGAGAGCCAAGTCCAGTGGTGAAATACTCAGCAAAGTTTGCATACTCAACTGGATCTACAACTATGCCGACCCGCGCCAAACTTTTTTGAACTGATAGAAAAATGTCTTTTCCAATTCCAATCGCGACATACGCCATCTTTACTTGGAAACCATCTGGGTAGCCGCATTGCGCCAGGCTCTCTCTAGCTTTTCGAATGTTTCCAGTTTCGTCACTGCCACTTGGATAAGGATTGTAAGAGCTGTCATATCCAAGAATCGTTGGTGGACTCAGCGAGTGCGCAATCGCGGCAGTTGCGCTGCCGCCTCGCACATTCTGTAAATCAACTTTGTCTAACGCATAAAAAATTGCGTCGCGGCAAGGAACTCGATCTAACGGTGGAAGGTTTGGGTTAACTACTAGGAAGTTAACGAAACTCATTTCCGGATTATCAATAAGAGATCTTTGTGACTCTTGTGCCAACGTTGCATCTCGCGCAATTGGAGCAAGTCCATAATTCAACTTCACATCAATCTCGCCATTTAACAAAGCTTGATCTGTGCTGTCGGCATCCGGGAAGATTTTCCAAGACATCACATCGACTTTTGGAATTCTGATGCCATCAGATGCTTGCGACCAGAGTTCGTTCTTCGTGAATGAATACTGCAAGTCTGATTGATCAATGGTTAATACAAATGGACCATTTGATGATGGGTTACTTGCATAAGTGGCTCCAGATGCACGCAGTGTTATGTCTTTCGACATTTGAATTGGCGCAAATTGCGGAGTCGCAAGAAGGCGCGGGAACTCATAGAAGGATCGATTCAAGTTAAATACGATTGTCAATTCATCTGGAGTAACAATGGAAGGCAAGTCTTCAGTTGGAGATACGTAAGGGCCTTGGTAGTCAGGCTTACCTGCGGTACAAGTACTGAGTAGACACAAATTATCAAGTGCTATCGGACTTTGTAGCGAGTCATCAAACAACCTTTGGATCGAATACTTGACGTCAGTTGCGGTAACTGGGGAGCCATCGCTCCAAAAAACATCGGGTCGTAACTTAAAGGTCCAGGAAGTCTTATCTTCATTTGCGACAGGCAAATCTGCTGCCAAGTCTGGAACAACAACTAAGCCTTGCTCGCCAGGTTTGCCAGCAAACGACATTAGATTGCGGGAAAATGTGCGGTGTACTACTGCGCACCATGGATCAAAAGTTTGGGCTGGATCTAGCGAGTCACACGGTGCTGACGATCCGAGTCGCAGCAATCCCCCTGGTGAATCGCCACTTCCAACAGTTCGAGTTAATCCAGCGTTAAACCCACCTGGTGAGTTGACCACGATCATTGACCCGCCCAATAGGGCGACGCTTGCAATCGCTACAACTGCAAAGGTCCCGACTTTTTTCCAGGGGTTTGACGTCATCTTGCCAACCTAGTTATTGCGAGCTTTCGTTCGATTGCGATCGCGATCAACCTTGGCCAGCGCAACTTTACGGATACGCACTGCAGTCGGTGTGACTTCAACACATTCATCTTCGCGACAGAATTCAAGTGCTTGTTCAAGGCTTAATTGCTTAGCAGGAATTAGGCGCTCAAGTTCATCACCAGTTGCAGAACGAACGTTCGTTAGCTTCTTTTCACGAACTACGTTTACGTCCATATCTTCAGCGCGAGCGTTTTCGCCGATGATCATGCCTTCATAAACTTCGGTGGTTGGTGAAACAAACAAGGTTCCACGCTCTTGTAAACCAAAGCACGCATAAGAAGTTACTGCGCCACGTCGATCGGAAACTAGCGAACCAGATGGGCGAGTTCGTAATTCACCAAACCATGGTTCGTACTTTTCAAAGATATGGTGCATCAGGCCGGTGCCACGAGTTTCAGTTAAGAACTCAGTGCGGAAACCAATTAAGCCACGAGCCGGAACGATGTACTCCATGCGAACCCAACCAGTTCCATGATTAACCATCTGTTCTAGGCGGCCTTTGCGTAGACCTAAGAGCTGAGTAACAACGCCAACGTAATCTTCTGGAACGTCGATTGTCAGGCGCTCCATTGGTTCGTGGATTTTGCCGCCAATTTCCTTAGTTACAACCTGTGGCTTACCAACAGTCATTTCAAACTTTTCACGGCGCATTAGTTCAACCAGAACCGCTAATTGAAGTTCGCCTCGACCCTGGACTTCCCAGGTATCAGGTCGTTCAGTCTCAAGTACTCGAATCGAAACGTTACCAACCAACTCAGCTTCAAGCCGAGTCTTAAGTAAACGAGCCGTTACTTTGCTTCCAGTCTCGCCAGCAAGTGGTGAGCTGTTGATACCGATTGTCATAGAAATTGATGGTTCATCAATTACAAATAGTGGCAACGCAATTGGGTTTTCTGGGTCAGCCAAGGTTTCACCAATTGTGATGGTCTCAAAACCAGAAACCGCAATGATGTCTCCAGGTCCAGCCGAATCAACCGGTACGCGGTCAAGGGCTTCGGTCATCAATAGTTCGACAATTTTTCCACGCTCAGTTGTGCCATCGGATTTCATCCAAGCAACTTGCTGTCCCTTGTTGATGTTTCCGTTGATCACGCGACACAAAGCCAAGCGACCTAAGTAAGGCGATGAATCAAGGTTGGTTACGTGCGCCTGAAGCGGAGCTTCTGGATCGTAAGTTGGCGCAGGGATGCTGCTAATCAATGTCGCAAACAGCGGCTCAAGATCTTCTTCATCTGGCATTCCGCCATCAACTGGACGTGTCAATGAAGCGCGACCTGCTTTTGCTGACGCATAGACAATTGGGAACTGGATTTGTTCTTCATCGGCATCAAGATCAAAGAATAATTCATATGTCTCGTCGACAACTTCGGCGATGCGAGCATCTGGTCGGTCAACTTTGTTGATTAGCAGAATTACCGGAAGACGTTTTTGTAACGCTTTGCGAAGTACGAAACGAGTCTGTGGCAGCGGGCCTTCACTTGCATCTACCAGCAGTACGACGCCATCAACCATTTCTAGACCGCGCTCAACTTCGCCACCGAAGTCAGCGTGACCAGGAGTATCAATAATGTTTAGCGTGACGCCACCTTCTTGGGCAGCTGGTCCTACATATCGCACGGCAGTGTTCTTTGCCAGGATGGTAATTCCCTTTTCACGTTCTAGGTCCATGGAATCCATGACGCGGTCATTTACGTCTTGGTTTGCGCGGAAAGCACCGGATTGCCAAAGCATGGCATCTACAAGTGTGGTTTTTCCATGGTCAACGTGGGCAATGATTGCAACATTTCGAAGGTCGTTGCGGACAGCAGATTGGGTCACTGTCCTTATTCTAGTTGAGAAATATCGAGGTAAAGAACCAGGTGAGCCCAGCCTTTAAGCGCAACGGCTCTAAAGTGGACATGAGGCCAAATCATGACATCACATCCAAATCCACCACCTGCATCCATAAATTTCGTTTGGCAGCCGCATCGCAATTACGCCTACATTCAGGAGCAAATTTTTGGCCTGATTGAGGATTGTCTACCCAGCGGCACAGTTGTTCACACTGTGGGAGATGCAGTTGATGGTGCCTTGAGTCTTTCGCTATTTATTAGGCAAAGTCGGGAAGAAATTGCGGCAACACCGGCAGACATTGTGATGGCTCACGGGATTGCGGATAAGCGATACTTCTTCATTGTTGGAAGTGACGGCTTGCCTTTAGTTAACAGTTGCAAATACGTATTTGTTCCAGGTGATTGGCATGTGAACCGATTGGTTGAGGGTCGGTTTAGGCGTAATCCTAAATATCAACTCACGCTGCAAGATAGTCAGATTCGAAAAGTTGGTTGGCTCCGACTTGATCCAATGATTGCAAAATCGAAAACTAATCCTGCTAAATCTCATCGCAAACTTAAAGTTTTATGGGCGCCAACTCATAACACAATTTCAAGCACTAAATCTGACTCGGAGTTATCACCTTCAAGCTTTCCTGCGTTTAAAAAACATTTACCTTGGATTTATTTGAAATACCAAAGCGAGGTATCACTTCATCCAAGAAATCGCGGAACCAAAACTCCCACTACCGAAAAGCTAATTGCTTGCGATGTAGTGATTTCTGACTTCGGCACGATGGTGTTTGAAAGTTGGGCGCTTGGTAAGCCAGTAATTTTTCCTCGGTGGTGCATTGATGTGAAAACTTTGATGGAACGTAATCCACTTAGTGCTGAGGCATATATCTATCGGAATCGAATTGGCCTTCATCCGGAAACGCCTAAAGAAATGCATCGGATGTTGCGCGACATAGATCGCATGCGAATTGAAGATCCTAACTTTGATTCGCGTGGGCCTGGCGTTGCAGAGTTCATCGATCACTACATTGATCCTGCAGAACGTGGCTTTGATGCCAACCGAACTGCGCGAGAATTGATTTCTATTTTGAGTGAAGTTTCATGACGCAATCAAATCTGCCAGGGCTTAGGCCAGGTACTATCAACTTCTGCTGGAGTTACAGCAAGACTTATGCAAATGTTCAAGAACAGATTTTTGATTTGATTGAAGCCGAATTGCCTCCTGGCACAGTTAGCCATTCCATCGAAGATGCTGTTGCTGGCGCAGTTAACTTGTCGCTGTTTATTCGCCAAGGACGTGAACTCGAAGACGCCCATCGAGTGCCGGCTGATGTAATTCTGGCTCACGGCATTGCAGACAAGCGATATTTCTTTTCCCAAGATTCAACAACATCGCTGCCGCTGGCAAATGAATATGACTTCCTCTTGGTGCCGGGCGCCTGGCATGTCAATCGATTGATCGAAGGCACCTACCGCAAGAATCCGCATTACCAAATCAAGGTTTTAGAATCGCAGATCAAAAAGGTGGGATGGCTGAGATTAGATCCTTTAGTTGCAGAATCTAAGACTCGAGATCAAGAACCACACCATCGTCTGCGATTACTTTGGGCGCCAACTCACAATGTAATCCCCCGGACAAACGAGCAAACTGTCGATGCACTCGCACCTTCAAGTCTGCCTGGATTCAAACCTCATGTTAAGCAAATGGCAGCGCGATACATTTTCCGAGTTTCCCTGCATCCGCGGAATCGTTCGGATCGAAAACCAACGGGAAGCCAATTGGTTTGGTCGGATGTTGTCATCAGCGATTTTGGCACCATGGTTTACGAAGCTTGGGCACTTGGCAAGCCTGTTATCTTTCCACGCTGGGCAATGGACGTTGAAACTTTAATCAATCGAAATCCCCTGAGTGCTGAGTCTTACATTTATCGCAATCGAATTGGGTTGCATCCAGAATCTTTGGAAGAGATGCAAGCGATGTTGGATCACATTCAGAACGTATTGATTGGTAACCGATTAACCCGACTGTTGAAACGCGTCACTCGAATCAAAACGAATCGCAAGGACGCAAGCGATCTTCGTGGTCCAGGTGTCAAGGAATTCATTGCACATTATGTTGATCCTGAGCGACAAGGTCATGATGCCCGCAGAACAGCCGAAGTGTTAGTTGAAATAGCCCATCTTGACCGTTACCGAAATTCAAATTAGGACCAATCCCACTTATTTCTTGGCAAGTTCTTAACTATGTTCCAATTAACATGAAACTATGCGTACCCGCCCTTTAGTCCCAATTGTTGCCGGTTTGGCATTAACGCTGACTGCATCTTCACTCCAGCCAGCACAAGCCAACACAACAGTAACCATCGTTGCAGTTGGAGATGTTGCTATGGCTCGAGGTGGACAGGCAAAAACTGCCGCGTTGACTAAGAATTTGAAACCGCAGCAAGTACTACTTATGGGCGACTTGGTTTACCAGAGTGGCACTGACAAAGAATTCAACAAATACTTTTTGCCCAAGTGGAAGAGTTTGTTGCCAATGACTTGGGCAGTTCCTGGCAATCATGAATATCGAACTGCTAATGCGGCAGGCTA
This sequence comes from Actinomycetota bacterium, assembly GCA_026392515.1. GTDB lineage: Bacteria > Actinomycetota > Actinomycetes > S36-B12 > UBA5976 > UBA5976. Next base: position 8,478 of record JAPLBY010000011.1, read on the forward strand.
CCGAAATTTGATAGCTCAGAACTCAATGCCGGCAACAGGCGAAAATCTCTGGTGGGTTAAGCAAACGGGTGCCTGGTCTGTAATCGGATTAGATAGTGAAGTGCTGACGGGTGCAACTGGCGATAAGCAAATTGAATTTCTTAAGCAGACTCTGCTTGATAACGATGGTCGCCCAACAATAGTTACCTGGCATCGACCTACTTTTTCCCGCGGATACCACGGCGATCAAACCGACACATCATCACTATGGAATTTAGTTAGTGCTGACAAAGATGTGAAGCTAGTTTTGTGGGGTCACGACCATAACTACGAACAAGTTGAGCGCACGGTACAAACCGGTACCGCAACCGAACATAAGGTCAACACAATTGTGGTCGGCACTGGTGGTGCAGATTTACGAAAGTGCAGCACTCCGAATATTCCTGGTGAATTAATCTGTGGAAAGAAGAACAATTTTGGAGTCCTGCAGTTAAAGCTTGAAGCTAACGGATACTCCTGGTCTTACCGAAATGCCAACGGCAAGAAGCTCGGGCGGCAATTAGATAGCGGAAGAGTTGATTTTTAGATTTAACTGCACGTTGCTGTCTCTGAAATTCAGCGTTGCTCACTGGTTGAATTTCGATTTAACTATACGTTAAATCGAAATTCAACAACATCCCCATCAGACATAACATACTCTTTGCCTTCCATGCGGACTTTGCCTTTGGACTTAGCTTCTGCCACCGAACCCGCAGATACTAGATCTTCAAAAGCCACAATTTCGGCTTTAATAAATCCCTTTTGGAAATCAGTGTGAATTACTCCTGCAGCTTCTGGCGCGGTAGCTCCGACTGAAATTGTCCAGGCGCGAGATTCTTTTGGCCCAGCAGTTAAATAAGTTTGTAGCCCTAAGGTTTTAAATCCAACTCGAGACAAGATTGCAATACCACTTTCCTGTTGCCCGACGGATTGCAAAAGTTCCAGCGCTTCGTCTTCAGGAAGCTCACCGAGTTCTGCTTCAAGTTTTGCATTCATGAAGACTGCTTCAACTGGGGCAACTAGCGCACTTAGCTCTTGCTTTAATGCATCGTCTGTTAACTCTTCTTCATCGAGATTAAATACGTACAAGAATGGCTTTGCAGTGAGCAGGAACAATTCGCGAATCGGTTCGTAATCAAGACCCGATTCAAAAATGGTCTTGCCTGAATTGAGAATTTCTACTGCCTTTTCTGCAGTAGCAAGTGACTCTGCTTTCGACTTATCTAAGCGAGACTCTTTCAATAGACGTGGCATAGCTTTTTCCAGCGTCTGCATATCGGCCAAAATTAGTTCGGTATTAATGGTTTCAATGTCATCTTTGGGTGAGATCGCGCCATCGACGTGGACTACATCTGGATCTTTGAATGCTCGAATCACTTGGCAAATAGCTTCGGATTCGCGGATGTTTGCCAAGAACTTATTTCCTAGTCCTTCGCCTTCACTTGCGCCGCGAACAATTCCAGCAATATCTACGAAAGTCACTGTGGCTGGCAGAATGCGTTCTGAGCCGAAGATCTTCGCCAAAATTGGCAAGCGTGCATCTGGAACTTCAACTACGCCTGTGTTTGGTTCAATCGTGGCGAACGGATAATTAGCCGCCAGCACATTATTTTTCGTTAATGCATTAAAAAGAGTCGACTTTCCGACATTGGGTAATCCGACGATTCCGATAGTTAGGGCCACGGCACATAAGCGTAGCCGTATTTCAACCTTCCCCCGGACTCGGGCTTCACCCGATACGTTTATTCCATGGCAAACACAACAATCGAGCCACTAGATAGTGCCCCAGCCCAAATCGGTTGGACTTATCCAGGCGTCATTATTTTGACGAGCGCGGCCATGATGGTTGTGATGGCGTTAGACATTATCTTTACTGGCGACATCGGAATTATTTCGAATATCGGCCTGGTAGTCGTTGGTCTAGTTGGCGCTATAAATGTGCGAACTGCAGATTATCAAGCAGCAATTTGGGTAGCCCCGATTGCCTGGGTAATTGCGCTACTAACGACTGGTCAACTCGCGCCCATGCGCGGAGGATCATTTTTTCGCGAACAAGTTTTGCATCTTGCTTATGGGCTTGCGATGCACGCTTGGTGGATTCTCGGCGCTACTGCGCTAAGTGCCAGCGTCGCAATCTTTAGGCGCGGCCGGCAGCCTTAATGTCTCGGCGTAATTCTGGCGGTAGCGCAAAGATTAAGTGTTCTTCGATAGTTTCAACTTCTTCGACATCGGTGTAACCACGTTCGGCTAACCAAGCTAGAACGCTGTTCACTAAAATCTCAGGAACTGATGCACCGCTGGTAAGCCCAACTGTGTTAACACCTTCCATCCACGCTTCATCGATCTCACCAGCAAAATCAACGCGGTACGCAGCGCGAGCGCCTGCTTCTAATGCCACATCAACAAGTCGCACAGTGTTTGAAGAATTTGCCGATCCAACTACCAGCATTAAATCGCAAGCAAGAGAAATTTCCTTGACGGCTTTTTGGCGATTTTGGGTGGCATAGCAAATGTCATCACTTGGTGGGTCCATCAAGTTAGGAAACTTGGCTCGCAATAGATCAACAGTCTCTAAAGTTTCATCAACTGAAAGTGTGGTTTGGGAAAGCCAAGCCACTGGTCGGGTGGGGTCAATTTCGATTTCCTGCACATGCGCTGGACCATCTACCAAAGTCATATTTTCTGGCGCTTCACCCATGGTGCCTTCGACTTCTTCGTGACCTTCGTGACCAATAAAAAGAATTTGGTAATCATCTGTAGCAAAGCGTCGTGCCTCAGAGTGAACTTTTGTAACCAACGGGCAAGTTGCATCAATTGTTTTTAGGTTTCGCTGGGCTGCTTCGTCGTGCACTGCCGGCGAAACTCCATGAGCGCTAAAGACGACCGTGGCGCCTTCGGGAACTTCGTCAGTTTCATTTACGAAAATGGCACCCTTGGCTTCAAGTTCGGTAACTACATACTTGTTATGAACAATTTCCTTGCGGACATAAATTGGTGCGCCATGGACGTTCAAGGCTTTTTCAACAGTGACTACAGCTCGGTCTACACCAGCACAATATCCACGAGGCTTTGCCAGTAGGACTTTTTTCTTAGTTTCACTCACTCTCCTATCGTAAGCCCGCGCCTCCCCTCTCGCTTTCTGGCATTAGGCACAATAGATCCATGGACCAGACAGAACCAGCAAAGCCCGGACTCGATCCAGAGACCCCGCTGGCTGTCCATTCAGTTAGCACCATGATTGGTGAATATATTGGTCGACTTGGAACTATTTGGATTGAAGGCCAGCTAGCCGAAGTTAACCCACGAAAAGGCCTAACTTATCTATCACTTCGCGATACTGATCGTGATGTTTCATTGTCACTTTACGTAGCCTCTGGCGTTATGGATTCGCTTGCCACCACGGTCGAACAAGGAAGTCGAGTCCTAGTTCAAGTAAAAGCCGACTGGTGGGCTAAACGTGGCTCATTGCAATTCAAAGTTTTGCAAATGCGTGCCGTGGGTATCGGCGAACTTATGGCTCGGCTTGAAGCGTTACGAAATCTATTGGCTGCTGAAGGGCTATTTAACGAAGATCGCAAAAAGCCGTTGCCGTTTTTACCACGGCGAATCGGTTTGATTTGCGGACAAGCCAGCGATGCCATGCACGATGTGATTGAGAATGCCAAACGTCGTTGGCCTGATGTTCAGTTTGAAGTACGTGAAGTTGCAGTCCAAGGAGTCAATTGCGTTAAGCAAGTAAGTGCTGCACTTACTGAACTTGATGCAATCTCTGACATTGATGTAATTGTGATTGCTCGTGGTGGTGGCGCTTTTGAAGATTTATTGCCATTTAGCGATGAGTCATTGATTCGGGTCGTTGCGGGAATAGACACTCCAGTAGTAGCTGCGATTGGTCATGAAGAAGACAGGCCACTAATTGACTATGTTGCGGACTATCGCGCTTCAACTCCAACGGACGCTGCGCGCAAAATAGTTCCCGATGTGCTGCAAGAAATCTCAGATCTAAGAAACGCTAGAGCCAGACTTCAAACTTTAGTATCAACCAGAATAACACGGCTTGAGCAACAGCTTGCACTAACTAGAAGCCGTCCCGCTCTGGCTTCGCCAGCCACTTTGATAACTCAGCGTCTAAGCGACAACAATGTTGTGCGCACGGCAATGCATGTGAAAGTGAAAAGCTTTATTGCACTTGAAAGTGCATATTTAACTGGAGCTCAAGGCACTCTGCGCGCACTGTCGCCACAAGGGACATTAGAGCGTGGGTTTTCAATTGTCAGAGATTCCCAAAATGTGATTGTAAAAAGCGCTGAAGCGGTTTTCGCAGGCGATGAACTTCGAATTAAGTTTGCGAATGGTGATATTGTCACGCGAGTTGAAGAGGTTTAATCCTCGTCAGATTTACTTGGGCGCAAAGCTTCCAGCCTGGCTTTAGCTCCAGCAAGTCGTTCTTCGCAAATTGCTGCGAGCTTTTCGCCTTGCTCCCACAAATTGACCATGTCATCAAGCGGGAGATCTTTGTCTTCAAGACGTGTGACAATTTCGTCTAACTGAGATTTGGCTGTCTCGTAAGACAGTTCTGCAGATTGATCCTTTGCCATAGAAAGATTCTACGGTTTTGCTGGCACTAAAGATTCGGTGAATCGCAAAAGTTCATCCCATTGCGCAGTACCCGAAACTATGGATGTCAGATCGCCTTCAGTCTTTACAAAGGCTCGAGTAAGGGGCTTATCGATTTCACACTTCTGCCAGGTTGCGCCATTTATAGTTGCCGTTGATTCACAGATCGCACTGTTGGTTGCCGGCGCAACTACTTTTCCTTTGGGGCCATCACTTTGCCAAAGTGAGACATATTCGCCAGCCGAGGTTTGGAATCCCAAAATCCAACGGATGTCACCAGCGTCGCCATAGGACTCAGGCTCGAGTCGAGCACTGGTCGCTTGATATCCAGCCGGCAAAGTTTTAGGAATTGAAATTGGCCAAGTTTGGGCGATGACTGCGCTGGCAACGGCAGTTTCGTAATCCACCTGCTGCTTAACTTCTTCCTGTGGCCGCCAAGCAATCAACATAATTACACCAACAGTTGCAATTACTGCGCCCATTGATAGCACCATGTCCCAGGCAGTTTCCCGCCCTCTTGGTTTTTTGTTAGCCATACCTCTATTTTGCCTGCTTTAGCTAAAGTTCGCTCTCGCGCGGTCCCTTCGGTCCGACTTCGCAAAACGGATTAGGCTAACCATATGAGCTCGTTTAACTACACCGAAATCCTGCCACTTGCGCACAATGAACCCGAGTATCGCCTAGTTACCACTGAAGGAATTACTACTACGACAGTTGGCGAGCGGACATTTCTCAACATTGATGACAGTGTTCTGGAAAAGGTTGCCTACGAAGCAATTCATGACATTTCGCACTACTTGAGAACCAGCCATCTTGAACAGCTCAAGAAAATCATTGACGATCCAACTGCTTCACCCAACGACAGATTTGTCGCAATCGATTTAATGAAGAATGCCAACATTGCAGCTGGTGGCATCTTGCCAATGTGCCAAGACACTGGCACCGCAATTGTTTCTGCCAAGCGAGGATCGCAAATTCTGACGCAGGGTCCAGATGAAGTTGCAATTAGTCGTGGCATTTACGATGCCTACCAAAAACTAAACCTTCGCTACTCCCAGCTTTCGCCTATGAATATGTGGGATGAGAAAAATACTGGCGATAACTTGCCAGCTCAAATTGAAATCTATTCCGACACAAAGCCTGGACATGAAAATTCTTATGAAATGTTGTTCATTGCCAAAGGCGGCGGTAGTGCAAACAAGAGTTACTTGTACCAAGAAACTAAAGCAGTTTTGAATCAAGAGAGTTTCTTGCGGTTCATGGATGAGAAGTTACGACTTATTGGAACTTCGGCCTGCCCGCCATATCACTTGGCAATTGTTGTTGGCGGCACCAGCGCTGAATACGCTTTGAAAGTTTCTAAGTTGGCCAGCACCAAGTATTTAGACACACTACCAACTGAGGGTGGCCCAGACGGAAATGGCTATCGCGATCTTGAGATGGAAGCCGAGATTCTCAAGCTCACCCAGAACTTTGGAATCGGTGCGCAATTCGGCGGTAAATACTTCTGTCATGACGTTCGAGTAATTCGCTTGCCTCGACACGGTGCTTCCTGTCCGATTGCTATCGCAGTTTCTTGTTCAGCAGATCGACAGGCACTTGTGAAGATTGATGCTACAGGCGCTTATATTGAAAAGCTAGAAACTGATCCAGCACGTTTTCTGCCAGAAATCACAGATGAGCATTTAGATGACGATGTCATCAACATTGACTTAACTCGACCAATGTCGGAAATTCGAGAAACGCTTTCCAAGCTTTCAGTAAAAACTAGAGTTTCACTAACGGGTCCGCTCATCGTCGCTCGCGACTTAGCCCACGCCAAGATTCTCGAAATGCTTGATCGCGGCGAAGATATGCCGCAGTACTTTAAAGATCACGCGGTTTACTATGCCGGCCCTGCCAAGACACCAGAAGGTTATGCCTCTGGTTCATTTGGACCGACAACAGCAGGTCGCATGGATGCTTATGTTGATCGCTTCCAAAAAGCTGGTGGCTCATTTGTCATGCTGGCAAAAGGAAATCGAAGCGATGCTGTTACTAAAGCCTGTCAGGCAAATGGTGGGTTCTACCTAGGCTCAATTGGTGGACCAGCTGCTCGACTCGCAAAAGACAACATCAAGAAAGTTGAAGTTTTAGATTTTCCTGAAATGGGAATGGAAGCAGTTTGGAAAATTGAAGTTGAGAACTTCCCTGCCTTCGTCGTTGTTGACGATAAGGGAAACGACTTCTTTGCCGAAACTTTGCGCCCGATCGCTTTGAACATTCCAATTGGTCCACCTAAGTAGGTTTTAGGGTTTGAAGTTTTTGGCTGGTGGCCAAGGGCTCCAGCCGCGAGCTAGCCACCCTTTGTAGGCGACCAAATCTTGCTCCATGCAGGTTGCTTTACTTGCTTTTGAGGCGTACTTCTTGCCACCGTAGGTTTTCCAGAATCCAGCATTCATTTGCCAAGTTCCTTGATACTTTCCATTTCCGCCTGTTGATTTGCAGTTGTTATTAGATTCAACTTTTTTCAAGTATTTGGCAGTCGGTGAATTAACCCAAACTTCAAATGAAATCTTCTTGCGCTCTTCTTTAGAAAGATTGCGAGTTGGATCTTCAGCGCTTTTAACTATTGCTGAGTTAACCGGTCCAGCTAATGCTGGTGTCGGCAGGAGAACGCTCAGCGTAAGCGCGGGAGAAAGCCAAATTCGTTTTTTCATAACACTATTTAGGTTAACAAACGATATTTCGAATTAGGCAGGCAGGTCTTCAAGCATTTCTGTAACGAGCGCTGCGATTGGTGAGCGCTCTGATCTATTCAGTGTTACGTGCGCAAACAATGGGTGGCCCTTTAGTTTTTCCACAACTGCTACTACACCATCGTGTCTACCAACTCGTAAGTTATCTCGCTGCGCAACATCGTGAGTTAACACAACTCGACTGTCTTTTCCAATGCGCGACAAAACCGTAAGCAATACATTTCGCTCAAGGGACTGTGCTTCATCAACGATTACGAACGTGTCGTGTAGTGAACGACCTCGGATGTGAGTGAGTGGCAGGACTTCTAACATCCCACGTTCTAGAATCTCATCGATTACATCGCCAGAAGTCACTGCGGACAAAGTGTCAAAGACAGCTTGTGCCCAAGGAGACATTTTTTCATTTTCATTACCTGGCAAGTATCCAAGTTCTTGACCACCAACGGCATACAACGGACGGAATATCACAACTTTGCGATGTTGTTGGCGCTCCATGACAGCTTCTAAGCCAGCGCATAATGCCAAAGCACTCTTGCCGGTTCCAGCTCTGCCACCGAGAGAAACGATTCCAATATCTGGATCGAGTAACAAGTCCAATGCGATTCGTTGCTCAGCACTTCGCCCATGCAAACCAAAAGCTTCACGATCTCCACGGATTAATTGCAATCTCTTATCTGGTGTCACTCGAGCCAATGCGCTACCCCGATCACTGGAAAGAACAATTCCGGTGTGACATGGATGCTCTCGCGCACTTTCGTGATCGATAATTTCGCCACTGTAAAGATCATCAATTTCTGCGGCACTAACTGTTGCCTCGGCCATACCAGTCCAGCCACTTGAAGGCACGATCTCGGCGCGATACTCCTGGGCTTCTAATCCAACGGCCGAAGCTTTAACGCGAAGTGGCAAGTCTTTGCTTACCAAAACTACGTCGCAGCCTTCACTTGAAAGATTCTTAGCGACCGAAAGGATTCGGGTGTCGTTATCCCCTAACCGAAAACCGGCTGGCAAAATTTCTGAGTTGGTGTGATTCAGTTCAACCCTAAGTACGCCACCTTTATCTCCAAGTGGCAGCGGAGCATCTAGGCGTCCATATTTGATTCGCAAGTCATCGAGACTTCGCAGTGCCGAACGGGCAAAGTATCCCAGTTCGGGATGGGTGCGCTTAGATTCCAGTTCCGTTATTACGACAACTGGAATGACAACTTCGTGTTCATCAAATCGAAACAGGGCACTCGGGTCAGAAAGCAAGACGCTGGTATCCAAAACATACGTGCGCTTTTGAGTGTTCGATTCGGTCACGAGCTCACCCCAGATTTTCAGATTTATCCTTGGGAAGGCTCGGAATTGCCCGATATGAATGACCGTATTCCTGCAGTTGATATTGCTTGGTCAGACACGCCGTATCGAAGAGTTGCTAATGGGTTAATTTCTTAAGAATTACGGGGATGTATGGCTAACTTTAGCAATCTACTAATCTTGGGCGCATGGGAAGAATTCGCACTCTAGTCGGCGACATTGCATATGACTTGTACGGTCATCGACTGACTTCCTCGCTTCCTCATGATCAACTTCCCGCTCACGTTGGCGTCATTTTGGACGGCAACCGACGCTGGGCAGCTGAAATGGGTTCACCAAGTGCTCACGGGCATCGCGCGGGTGGCGAGAAGATAACTGAGTTTCTCGGATGGTGCGAAGAACTTGGTGTCGAGGTAGTAACACTTTGGCTGCTTTCGACCGACAACTTACTTCGCGAGCCAACTGAGTTAGATGCCCTATTAGAAATCATCGAAGATACCGTGACCGCCTTGGGTGATACGGGTAGGTGGCAAATTCACCCAGTAGGTGCACTAGACCTATTGCCAGAAAGAACTACGGATTTACTCAATAGAACAAAACTTGCCACCGAAAACGTACCGGGGCTTCTCGTTAATGTCGCCATTGGATATGGTGGCCGGCAAGAAGTAGTCGATGCAGTTCGGTCGTTATTGATAGAAGAGTCCAAAGCCGGCCAATCTCTTGATGAAGTTGCTTCAAAAATCGACATTGAGCACATCGCTGCGCACCTTTACACCAAGGGTCAGCCGGATCCAGATCTAGTGATTAGAACTTCTGGCGAACAAAGATTGAGTGGCTTCTTGTTATGGCAAAGTGCTCACTCTGAGTTCTACTTTTGCGAGGCTTACTGGCCTAACTTTCGCAAAATCGATTTTTTGCGTGCTGTACGTTCCTATGCAGCGCGAAATCGACGATTCGGTATTTAGTTAAAAACTCCTATTGAGTTTTTCAGAGTTTGTAAATCTGTAGTTGGGGCATCACAAACGAAACCACGGCACACATAGGCAGTTGATTTTCCCTCAAGTGCTTTTCGATCCTTGAGTAATGGCTGATCACTTCCCCACGAATAAACCATGCCAGGAGCTGTTCCATTTACTAATGAATCTTGGAATTTTGAATCACTCGAGCCAGCAAGTGCTACTTCGCGCGGGCCATCAAGCCAAGTCACAAACATGGCACTGCCCCAGCCTGCAAACCGAGTATGTGATGCAACCAGTGGAACTAAAGCTGGAATGAACTTTTCTGCCCAAGTGCGCATCTCAACATCCCCAGATAGCGCCGCATAAGTTAAGGCTGCATCTATCGTCGCGGCCCAACCTGATGGCGTTACGTTGTCAGTTGGGTCAACTTGTCGAGTTGCGACATCTTTAGCAACTGGTTCAACATCATTTGCGGTATCGGTTAATCCGGAGTCTTGCTGAAAATGATCTTGGATGTCATTGAGTAGTGTCCCAGCTAGCTCGCGCCAAACATCATCACCACTAACCTGCGCTAGTGCTAGGAAAGCACTAGCAACTAAGGCTTGATCCTCTAAGACACCAAGGGCATGAAGTCCGGCTTTACCATCGCGCGAAACTCGCACCAATCTGCTTGAGTGAGTTGGATCTGCTCCCAGATGAGTACTAACTAACAAATCAGCAGCACGCGTGGCACATTCAATCCAGTCAGGTCGGTTACAGACACTGCCAGCATCAACTAAGGCGCGAATAGTTAAGCCATTCCAACTTGCCACAATTTTGTCGTCTCGACCTGGTCGAGGTCTGACTGCTCTTGCTGTCATTAACTTGGTGCGCAATCGATTCCATCTATCCCAGTCATCTGGATCTTGATGAAGTGTGAGAACTGATTTACCGTGTTCAAATGTTCCAGCTTCTGTGACATTGCAAAGTTGGATAACCCATTCTGCGTCGGTTGAATCACCTGAGTCTTTAGATAGCGCTTCTCTGATTTGTTGTGGCGTCCAGGCGTAGAACGCACCTTCTTCGGAATGTCCGGTATCCAAGTCGATGCTGTCAGCATCAAGTGCAGCAGCAAAGGCACCTTCTGAAGTCAGCATTTCGCGAATTAAGAATTCGGCTGTCTCTGTTGTAATTCGTAATGCTTGTTTGTCACCTGTCAGGCGATACAAGTGCGCATAGATGGAAAGAAGCTGGGCATTGTCATAAAGCATTTTTTCAAAGTGCGGAACGGTCCAAGTTGCATCCACGCTATAGCGCGCAAATCCACCACCGATTTGGTCATACATGCCACCTCGTGCCATGGAATTGCAAGTGTGTTCGATCATCTGCATTCCGCGGAAATCTGGCTCACTGCCAGCTAGTTTTTGAAGAGCTTCATTTCGAAGTAAGAATTCCAGCGTTAGTGATGGTGGGAATTTCGGTGCATCACCAAAGCCTCCATTGATTGGATCATATGTAGCTGAAAGTGATTCTAGGCCTGAAGTCACTGCAAATTTGATTTCGTCTCTAGTGAAATCAGATTTGGATTTAACAATAAGTTCGTTTCGAGAACCAATGTGTTCCATGATTCTGGCTGAGGATTCATTTACTCGTTCCCGCTCACTAGTCCAAGTGTCGTTTAGAGCAAGTAGAACCTGCGTGAACGATGGCATACCGTGTGAAGGACGCGGGGGAAAATATGTTCCGGCATACCAAGGCCGTCGATCATGATCTAGCCAAACTGAATTTGGCCAACCACCTTGACCGGTCATAGCTTGTGTGGCTTCCATGTAAAGCGAATCGACTGCCGGCAACTCTTCGCGATCTACTTTTATGTTTACGAAGTACTCATTCATTAGCGCCGCTACGGACGGATTCTCAAAACTTTCATGTGCCATAACGTGACACCAGTGGCATGCGCTATATCCAACACTTAAAAAGATTGGGACATTGCGAGTACGGGCAAGTTCAAATGCTTCTTCAGACCAGGGATACCAATCAACCGGATTATCGGCATGCTGCAATAAATATGGCGAAGTGGAGTCTGCTAGGCGATTTGGCACAACTCATTCTTGCATCTACTGCAGTAGGTGCAGAATATGCAGATTCTTAAGATCTAGCGGCTTGTTTTACCGCTAATAATTCCAGGGCGAGATATTACGATTCCGGCCAATAACTGAACGATCAGCGCTACTCCTAGCGCCATAAATGATGCTCCCCAAGTATGTGTTAAGTCTTTTAGCAAGCCCAAAGTTAAAGGCCCAAGTGCGGAAATAATGTAGCCGCCACCTTGCATGAAAGATCCTAAATCTCGCGCTGTTTCGTGGCTATCAGAACGTAGAAGTACCAGAGTTAAAGCCAGTGGAAAAGATGATCCTAACCCGATGCCAAGTAGTGAGACCCAAAGCCAAGTTCCATTTTCCCACCATCCCGTAGTTGCAAAGATATAAATTCCTATCAAGCCAACTGCAAAGATTGCTACGAAGATTACGCAAAGCATCACCTGAGATTTGAATCTAGCAGCTAACGGTGGAACAAAAAGGCCAGCTGGAAATCCGAGTAGCACTAAGAGAGCGAGCTGATTACCCGCAATTGTCGGATCGATACCTGAGTCTCGCAAGATCGAAGGCAGCCAAGCGTTCATGGAATGATAATTCATGGACTGGAAACCAAAATACAAAACTAATGCCCAAGCTAACTTGTTATGGAACAGGGCGCGCATGTCACGAGGCGTGGTCAAAGTTTCATCGACAGTTTCATCATGGCGATATAAGCGCCAAACTACCCAAGCAATCAATGGCAAAATAGCCCACACTTCTAATGCTCCGCGCCATGAACCAAATGCTTCGGTAAGTGGATATGTAATTAGCGCAGCAACAGCGGCAGAAATGGAGATTGCTCCCGCAATCATTCCCATGACTCCACCGATACTTTTAGGGAAATCTCTGCGGGTAATTATCGAAGGGACCACATTTCCAACCGCTACGCCAAGCCCAATAATTATTGTTCCTAAGTAAAGAACCACTACGGATGGAACAAGGCGTAAAGTTCCACCAATAGCAAGTGCAATCAATGCAACTGAAACTGCCTTGTTTGGAGTTACTCGGTTCAGCAATCTAGGAACCAGCATTGCCCCGAGTCCAAACATGAGAATTGGCAAAGTACTCAACAAGGATGCAGACGTTGCACTCAGACCAAACTCTGCGCGAATTTCCGGCAGTACTGGGCCTACTGAAGTGGTCAGTGGGCGCAAAGTCATGCCAACAAAGAACAGAGGCATGGCTTTTAAAATGAATTTTTGCTGGGACTTAACTGATGAATCCGACACCAAAACTCCCTAAGCTGATAACGACAGCCTAGCGGGTGTACTTTCAGCGATTGATTTAGGTATTTAAGAGACACCCACCCGTCCGACCTGATTTTCGACCCCACATTCGCCTGCTGGAACTTTCGCAGCGTCAATCGCCACTACTAACCCTCGCTGTTGATTTTGACCATCTGGATCAAAGAACAGGCAGGACTTACTTCTAAACCGCACCGTGCTCAACGACCAAAAGTCGTCTTACGTGGACCGCTTTGCCTGCGGCTGGCATCGGCTTGTTGCAAACCAACTTCGAAGAACTGGTTTGCAACGCAATCACGGACCCGGGTGGGTGCCAGCTTTTAGGTTATCTGCTTTTGGGAGAACCACACAAAGTCAAGGCAAATACCCGTTGGGCACCAGCGAATTTCAAAGTCCTTGCTGCACTATTCAGCGTGGCACCAGTAGTTACTACATCGTCAACAAGAACGACTGTGCCATTAACTGTTCTGCGAATACCGAATGCCCCTTCCAAGTTCGAATGGCGTTGAGCAGCAGTCAATCCCACTTGATCCAAAACGATCCGATGGAGATACAGATTTGTTTCGTCGATTGCTATTGAGTTATTGCGCTGCATCATATTGCTACAAAGGTTGGTAACTGAATCAAATCCGCGTTCCTTAATCTTTTGATGGGAACTAGGGATTGGAATCAACGTTAGATTTTTGAATCCTAGGAACTTATCTAATGTGTTGTACAAAACTTGTGATAGCAACTCGACATATCTAACATCGCCATTCTTGTAGCAGATCAAGGCATCTCGAAGCCAACCCGCATACTCACCAGCACAGAAGCATGACGTGATTTCACTTAAGTCTTTGGCTCTAAAAGGTGCTACTCCTTTGATGCAGGTTGGGCAAAACTCAACACCAAGTCGTGAGCAGATCAAACATCTGGGTGTAAAAACCAATTGCTTCAAAATTGACATAAGTCAGTCTGAAATATGAACGTACGGGATAACCCAGAAATCTTGCGAGTGTAGATAAATCCAGGTTGTTGAATTAGTCGGAGAAAAATCCACCAATTCCAGAGACGACTTGTACCCAACTTCCGAAGCTCTGCTGGAACACCAATTGGTTTGTGCCATCAACGGCAGAAATGTATAGCTTGCCAGTTCCATCAACCGAAATCTGTTGGGCTCCAACCGGAGTGCTGAACAACTTTGTTTTCCCATCAAGCAGCGATACATCAAAAACTAGTTCGCTTTTTGTTTCATCTGAACCAATGACTGCAATAGAAGTTGGTGAACTCCATACGATGTCACGAATTGTGGTAATTGATCGCTCAATTCTATGTAACCCGATTATTCGAGTTTCTGAGTCTGTCTTGAAAACTGCTCCAACAGCTACTACATCTTGGATGCCATTTGATAACACAACAGCTACCCGAACGCCATCACTTGAAACTAAAACTTGCTTGACTTGATCATTTGTACCCAGAGTTGACGCATCTACAGATACCGGACGCAAACTGCCGTCGCGGGTAACTTCCCGCACTCCTTGACCAAAGTCTGAAAAATAAATATTTCCATCTCGATCCCAAGTCGGCTTGGAGATTTGATCTCCTTGGGCAACCAACTTAAAGTCAGATTCGGCAGAATTAGTTACTTGCAGAGATTTACGATCTGCTGTGACGGTTGCAATTTGGGAACCACTCAGGTTTGGTGTTGCAAAGACTAGCGGTGCTGGAGCTGTGTACTTTAGAGTTTCCAATTCATTTACGGCCGAATAAATCTCTTCATTTCTGATCACATTCAAAATCTGCAGATTGGGATCAGGTAACGTCGAAAGGTCTTGCCAATCCTGAATGGTTTGAAGCGCACCAATATTTGAAAGTGCTAGTGGCTGCCCCGAAACGGATATCTGAACTGCAGAAACATTGGGCAGAACATTTAATGTCCATACCAACTGGGCCGAGAGAGCTCGCCTAGTATCTTCGTCCGCTCCCAAAATTTCATTCGATAGATCAACTTGGGCAATTCCGTTTGTGATCGGTACTGAGCCATACGTCAAAGTTGTGCCGACTGGAAAAGCGCTTGCTGCTACCGGTGACAAATATGGTGACGGACCGTCCAGAAGTGATTTAACCAAAGAGGTTGCTGCTCCAGAGTTACTCACCGGAACTAAAACATTGTCAGTAACTAACGACGTTAACTCAGTGTTGAAAAAGTAAATTGGAAAACTTCGGAATGAGCGATCCACGTCGCCACTCGATAACAAAATCCCATCACTTAAGTTTGTAATCCGCCATTGTCCACCGGCATCTTGGGCTACCTCAAAAGTTCTGGAAATTTGGGCGCCAGGGTCACCGCTTTGATATCTTCCCAAATCCGAGATGGTTCCAAGTTTTCCCGCGCTAACAGTTAATGCAGGTGATTCACCAGCAACATCAATAGATGATGCTTCATATATCTCAATACCAGTTAATGGATTCCAGTTACCGGCCGACTCAACTTCTAGGTACTGACGAGCTATTCCATAGTTTTCAGATGGATCGGCGCAAGCATCCAGGAAACCACGCACAATTTCTTCTGGAGACATTCCGGCACTGGGGGGTCTGGCAATAACTCTTACAAACTGCGCAGAGGTATCTTCTGAAATTTCTTCACCGAAGTACACCTCGCTTGACTTTGGAATGCCCGCGCAGCCTGAAAGTACAAGTGCTAGTGCGAGGAGTCCACCAGTAACTTTTAGTCTCATGGTGCACCAGCCGAAATTGCCACCACAGAAATTGCGCCTAACTCAATTCGAGGAAGGGTCAAAACAAACTGCGCACCCTCATTTGGCGCACCCCATACGTCAATGATTCCGCCATGCAGCGCTGCATCCTCTGCAGAAATTGACAGTCCTAGACCGGTGCCGCCGAGGGTACGTTGCCGAGCTGGATCTGCGCGCCAAAAGCGACCGAAAACTCTTGATAAATCTTCAACGGCGATTCCTTGACCGTGATCTCGAACCGAGATAGAAACGCAAGACTCATTACCCAAAATTTCAACTTCGACATTGGTGCCGTCACAATGCTCAATTGCATTCACAACTAGATTTCTAATGATTCGAGAGACTCTTCGTTTGTCTGCCGTCACAGTTGTATCGCCACTACTTGCAAACTTGAACTGAGTTGAGTGTTCTGCAGCGATTTCTTCGTTATCCCGCAAAATCGTTTCAGTAACTGCGGTCAAATCGATAGCTGCACTATCAAGTGGCGAAGCTCCCGCATCAATTTTACTCATTTCAAGCAGATCGCTCAGCAGTAAATCGAACCGGTCTACTTGATTTCTAAGCAGTTCCGCTGATCTAGCCATGTCTGGATCAAAATCAGCTCTAGCGTTATAGATCATTTCGCTTGCCATTCGCACGGTTGTTAATGGAGTACGCAATTCGTGCGATACGTCAGACACAAACTGTTGCTGAACTTGGGATAGCGATTCAAGGCGAATGATCTGGCTTTGTAAACTCGTTGCCATTTCATTAAACGAGCCGGCCAGTCTGGCAATGTCGTCTTCACCGTTCACTTGCATTCGTCGATCTAAGTCTCCAGATGCAATTTGAACTGCAATCTCAGCTGCTTCTCGGACCGGATCTGTAACTCGAGCGGTAACAAACCATGCCAAAACCATCAAGCTCACTAACAAAATGATTCCGGTTGCGGCAACGCCCTGTCGCACCAGATCAATGGTTCGTTGCTCATCATCAAGTGGGAATAGCAAATAAAGTTCGTATGCTCCCACTCGTGGGATGGAAACTGGTGAACCTACAACAAGGCCTGGCGAAGTTACGCCACCTTCGTAAATCAATTCTGAATATGCCCAAGCTTGACGATCACGTTCGCGGATCGCAGTTCTTAAACTCTCGGGAATAGATGCCTCAGAAATCAACTTAGTTCCACGCTCAGGAACCCCAACTAGATCCGGGTCACTTAAGAACAAGGCATCGTAAATTCCAGGGGAGCCAGCTCGCACGGCAAGTGCTGTGATTACCGAGTCAACAAGTCTGGTGTTGTTTGGAGCCACTAACCCAACGTCAGAAGCATCTAAGAGTCTTTGTACTTCAAGTCTGGCTGCAGTTGCTTCAGTCAATGCGCTTTGTTGCTTGGCTTCAAGTAAGCCAGATGTCACTTGATTAACTAAGAGCACGCCCACGATGCTCAAAACTGAAGTAGATATTACAAACGTCAAAATAATCAAACGAAGTTGCAAGTTTCTTCGCCAATGACTTCGGATCGAAGTCTTTTCTCGAGCTAATGTGCTCACCGGTTAAGTTTGCCCTGCCTTGTAGCCAACCCCGCGCACTGTTACAACGATTTCAGGGTGCTCTGGATCAATTTCTATTTTTGCGCGGAGTCTTTGCACGTGTACATTCACAAGCCTGGTATCAGCAGCGTGTTGGTATTCCCAAACTTCTTCTAGTAAAGCTTCCCGAGAAAAAACTTGCCAAGGTCGTTTAGCAAGAGTTACCAGAAGTTTGAATTCTAAAACTGTGAGTGGAATGTTAACTTCGCCACGCTTAACTCCATGACCTGCTACGTCAATGATCAAGTCACCAACTTTGATTTCATTTACTGCTGGTGCGTCAATGTTTCTTAGGCGAGCTCTAATTCTGGCGATAAGTTCTTCATTCTTGATCGGCTTAACAATGTAGTCATCAGCGCCGGCTTCTAGACCAGTTACAACATCACTAGTGTCACTGCGAGCTGTCAACATAACAATTGGAACTCCACTGGATTCCCTAATTGCTTGGCAAATCTCAACGCCATCTCTACCTGGAAGCATCAAATCAAGTAACACTAAGTCCGGGTTTACAACTTGAAATGCATTTATGGCTTGGTTTCCATCAGCACAATAGGAGACTTCGAAACCTTCAGCGCGCAATAAAATGCCAACTATCTCAGCAATAGATTGATCATCTTCGATGACCAAGATGCGCTGACCCATTCCGGCACTCCCCTTTAACGCTATTTGAATGCCAAATTTACCTCACGAACGAGAAACCTCGGTACCTATTGCAGTAATGCCTATAAACGTTGGCTAATCTAAGGTAATGCTGCTTAAAGATTTCGTCACCAGAATGCGCACTGAGCTCGGCAAGTTCGGTGTCATCGGTTTAGTGGCATACATAATCGACTTAACAATATTTAATGTTTTGAGATTCAGTGGTGGCGAAGGCCCGCTATACGACAAACCTCTAACTGCCAAAGTAATAAGTGTGCTGGCTGCAACTACCTTTGCTTACTTTGGAAATCGGCACTGGACATTCAAGGATCGTTCACGATCTTCCTTCCGTCGTGAATACACCCTATTTTTTGTATTCAATGCAGTCGGTATGGTTATCTCCTTATCTTGCCTCTGGGTAAGTCACTACTTACTTGGATTTGAAAGTGCTTTGGCAGACAACATCAGCGCAAATGTTGTCGGACTTGTCTTAGGAACTGTTTTTAGATTTTGGGGTTACCACAATTGGGTGTTCCCAAATGATGTTTCGAGCGTTGAGCAGAACAGTTAAATTGATTGCTCTGGTGTAGATCCCACCGACATCAGAAATATTCCAAAGACCGCTGGCTTTAAACTTCGTAGCTCAAGCCGGCCACCATCAGATGCAACTTGATTTCGTGCCCAAGCCAGACCAAGTCCAGTGCCACCCGTAGTTACGCCTTGCGTCATTAACGAATTCTCGATGTCTTGCGAAATTCCCATTCCTTCATCTTTTACTTCTATAAGTGTCCAGGATTGATAATCTCGCGCTGAAATTTGAATTGTTCCCGCGCCGTGTTGTAACGAATTTTCAATTAGAACTGACAGCACAAGTTCTTGAACTTCTGGAGTTCCCAGTGCGGCTAAATCAGGTTTGCAATCAATGACAATTTTTCGCCCAGAGGAATGAACCTTGGCTTGCCATCTTTCTTCAACCGTTTGGAGTAAATCTGAAACATTAATTTCGGTTAAGTCACGATCCGTAGTTGATCTCCAGGTAGTGAGAAGTCCTTCTACCAATTTAACTAGTCGATCAACTTGCCCAAGTGCTGCCGTTGAATCTTCGTGAACTTTTGTATCTTTTGTATCCTGCGAAATCTGTTCTAGGCGAAGCGAGAGTGCCGTAAGCGGTGATCTCAATTGATGAGAAACGTCTGCGGCAAGCCTGCGTTCAGCGTCCAGACGACGTTGGGCGTCAGTTGCAGCGAGATAAAGATTGTTAATTGTTAGATCAACTTCAGGCAAGCCAGTTTCTTCCGGCGGCGTAATCGAACGTCGCGTAGTTATTAGATTTATCTGACTGAGAAGCGTTTCAAAAGGTCGAACCGTTGCTTTCGCCAATACTTGCGACACTAAAACTACAAGGGTTGCCGTAAGTCCGACTATTGCCTGAATTCCAAAGCTAACTGCCGAGGAGTTCATAAAGAAAGCACTTGAATTTGAAGATTGGTTTGAGTCGAGAAACCAAAGATTTGCAACTAGGGCTAACAGGATTACCCAAGGAAGTATGGCAATAACGAAAAACCTAAACAGCCGCTGTTGCATGCCTATGTCCGATCGAATCTAAACCCAAGTCCACGAATCGTGGAGATATGTTCGCCTTCTTCCCCAAGTTTTCGACGCAAGGCCGAGACGTGCATGTCTAAATTCTTAGTAGAACCTGACCAGTCGGTATTCCAAACATCGCGCAAAATTTGTTGTCGGCTAATAACTCGCCCCGAGTTTCGCATCAATAGTTCAAGCAATTGATACTCGGTTGAAGTTAAGGCAACCTCAACTTCATTACAAGTACAGCTTCGAGCTTCAGTGTTCAAAACAATGCCGTTACCGATTAATTCAGTTACATCATGTCCATCTACTCTTCGCATCAAAGCGCGCAATCTTGCCAATAATTCAGAGGACTTGAATGGCTTCATAATGTAATCGTCGGCACCAGCGTCAAGCCCAACCACTAAATCAAGTTCTGAAGTGCGCGCAGTAAGTATCAATATTGGCATGTCCAGCTTTTGCGCTCTAAGGTTTCGACAAACATCAAGGCCATCCATACTTGGCAGCCCTAAGTCGAGCACAATCATGTCTGGTTTTGTTGTCTTCGCTTTTTCGAGAGCGCTTAACCCGTCACCAACAAGTGCAACCGAATAACCACCACCCTGAAGGATGCGCACCAATGGTCCGGCGATCTCTAGATCATCCTCAACTACCAAAATCCGCGTCACACTCCGAAGTTTAGTGTCCTAGCGCAGGGTTGGTCTTACTTGCAGTACATCCCCAGAAGTAATCTCAATTTGCCCATCCTCGGTGTCAAGTAACAGTTCGCCAGATTTCAAAACTGCGACGGCAACCCCCGTAACTAGTGAATCTGACTTACGGGCAACGGAGACTTGGGTTCCGATCGTCGAGCTGTCGTTTATATAGAGAGGTAGCCAATCGTCGGTCGTTAACTTGGTAACTTTTTCGAGCTCAACCAATAGCGCAGCAATCAGAGTTTCTCGAGAAGTGTCGATATCAAGCAATGAAAGTGATGTTGCTGCTTCAGTCGGTAACTCGTCAACTTCAAGATCAGTGTTAATTCCGATTCCGATAACTACATGATAGCCTTGGCGTTGAACCAGAATCCCGCCAATCTTTTTAAGTTCTGCAGAACCAGCTTCAATCATCAAATCATTTGGCCACTTTAACTTGGCATTGGCGCCCAAATTTTTTAGGCAATTGTTGGCCGCGATTCCAACTAGGAGTGGGATTGCTGACACTTCACAACTGAATACTTTTGTGGGGACGGCAACGCTCAGTGCAATACCTGCGCCAAATGGACTATGCCATTCACGCTGCAATCGGCCACGGCCTTTGAGTTGTTCGTCTGCTGTAATTGCGAACACTGATTCGTTGTGGCTGTTAGATAACTGTGAAATGGCAAGGTCATTAGTTGACTCAACTTGGGCAAAGACCTTGATATCGAGCCATTTCGAGGAAGTCTTGGCTAACTCACTTAATATGAGATCAGGATCAAGCGCTGGACGCCCGCGTTTCACATCTTTTATATCCACATCGCTAGGGTAGGCGAAGGACTAGTACGGAGGAACAAGTGAGCGCCGAAACCGCAAAGAATGGGATCGACATCCATACAACTGCTGGAAAGATCGCAGATCTCGAGGAGCGTCGCAACGATGCAGCCAACCGCCGTTCTGAGGCCGTAGACAAGCAGCATGCCCGCGGCAAGCTAACCGCAATGGAGCGGATTGAGCGACTTTTGGATGCTGGTTCGTTCCAGCAAATCGATGGCTTAGCTCGGCATCGTTCCCATAACTTTGGCATGGAAAAATCCCGTCCTTACGGTGATGGCGTAATTACCGGATACGGAACTATTGATGGTCGCCAGGTCTGTGTGTTTGCGCAAGACTTCACAGTTTTCGGTGGCTCACTTGGTGAAGTCTTCGGTGAAAAAATTTGCAAGGTAATGGACTTGGCACTTAAGACTGGCGTGCCAATGATCGGCATCAACGATTCCGGTGGCGCACGCATTCAAGAAGGTGTTGTCTCGCTTGGACTATATGGCGAAATCTTTAAGCGCAATGCACATGCATCTGGTGTTATCCCACAAATTTCTTTAGTGCTTGGCCCATGTGCAGGTGGCGCGGTTTACTCCCCTGCTTTAACCGACTTCATTGTGATGGTTGATCAAACTTCACACATGTTTATTACAGGACCGGAAGTTATCAAGACTGTTACTGGTGAAGAAGTTGCATTCGAAGACTTAGGTGGCGCTCGTACTCATAACACCAAATCAGGTGTTGCTCATTACATGGCATCAGATGAAGATGATGCCTTGGAATATGTAAAGAACCTTCTGTCATTCCTACCAAGTAACAACATGGATGAAGTTCCATACCTAGACATTGAAGCTGACCTGGAAATCTCCGAAGCAGATTTGTTGCTCGACACCATCATTCCGGATTCACCAAACCAGCCGTACGACATGCATAAGGTAATCGAGACCATTGTTGACGATGGTGAGTTTTTGGAAACCCAAGCGCTATTCGCACCAAACATCATTTGTGGCTACGGTCGCGTCGAAGGTCGCCCAGTTGGTGTTGTTGCGAGTCAGCCAATGCAGTTTGCCGGAACGCTTGATATCGATGCCAGCGAAAAAGCTGCTCGATTCGTCCGAACTTGTGACGCATTCAATGTTCCAGTCATCACTTTGGTCGACGTTCCAGGATTCTTACCTGGAACCGATCAAGAATGGCAAGGCATCATCCGCCGCGGTGCGAAACTGCTTTATGCCTACGCCGAAGCAACTGTCCCATTGGTGACAATCATTACTCGCAAGGCTTACGGTGGCGCTTACGACGTTATGGGATCAAAGCATCTTGGTGCTGACATTAACTTGGCTTGGCCAAGTGCCCAGATTGCTGTCATGGGTGCGCAGGGTGCAGTAAACGTGCTTTACCGCAAGGAATTGGCTGACGCTAAAGATCCAGAAGCTGAGCGCGCACGTCTACTTCAGGAATATGACGACAAGTTTGCCAATCCATATATCGCAGCCGAGCGCGGATACATCGACCGGGTAATTGTGCCGAGCGAAACTCGCGTAATGGTAATTCGCGCACTTCGTTCCTTACGTGGCAAGCGTCAAATTTTGCCTCCGAAGAAGCATGGAAATATCCCACTGTGAGTCAGGAAATTAAAGTTGTACGCGGCCAGCCAACAGATGAAGAGTTGGCTGCAGTACTCATGGTGATTACTGCGCAAGCAGCGGCTGCAAGTTTGGCAAGTAAGCGCTCGCAGTTGCGTCCAGAATGGAATGCTGCTCATCGGGGCGTACGTAAATCATTTGAGCATGGCGCAGGCACCTGGCGCCGCTCTGCCCTGCCCCATCCGTACTAAATCTTTAGCGTTAGTAGATAAATGTCTCGCACTGTTTTACTTGCCTCAGCATCAACATCTCGTTATTCGCTTTTGGTGAATGCTGGCATCACGCCGTTAGTTCAAGTGAGCCATGTTGATGAAGACGCAATCGCAAAAAAGTTAAGTCCGATCAATACTGCTGATCTGTGTGTAGCCCTAGCAACCGCAAAAGGTGAAGCGGTGGTCAAGGAAATAACGGTGACCGAGAATCGAAATCTTTTGGTGATTGCAGCAGACTCAATGCTCGAGTTTGATGGCCAATCATTTGGTAAACCGGGCAGTCCTGATGTTGCGATAGCTCGCTGGAAAGCCATGCGTGGAAAATCTGGATACCTCCATACCGGTCACTGGATTATGGATTTAGTTAGTGGGCAAGTCAGATGTGGTGTAGCTGGCGCCAAGGTGGAATTTGCAGACATCTCTGATGCCGAAATCACCGCTTACGTAAACACAGGTGAACCACTTTCAGTAGCTGGTGGCTTTACGCATGAAGGTAAATCTGCAGCCTTCATAACCAAAATGACTGGTGATAGTCCAGCCGTTGGCGGAATATCTTTGGCTTTACTTCGAGAATTCGCCAAGGATATGAGAATTGAATGGACCCAACTTTGGGACTTATAGACTTGAGAGACCAAAGGCCGTTCTAGGAGTTCAAGTGGGCACCAGTCGCAAGATTGAAAAAGTTCTAATTGCTAATCGTGGCGAAATTGCGATTCGAGTAGCCCGCGCCTGCGCTGACTCTGGCATTGCCAGCGTTGCAGTTTATGCCGATCCTGATCGGGATGCTCAGCACGTAAAAGCTGCCGACGAAGCATTCGCCCTTGGCGGCAGCAGTGCGGCTGAGAGCTACCTAGTAATTGAAAAACTCATTGATGCAGCCAAGAAATCTGGAGCCAATGCAGTTCACCCTGGTTACGGTTTCCTTTCCGAGAATGCCGAATTTGCCCAGGCAGTAATTGATGCCGGTTTGATTTGGATTGGCCCACCGCCACAAGCCATTCGCGATTTAGGTGACAAAGTTTCGGCGCGCCACATTGCTTCTCGCGCAGGTGCGCCACAGGTGCAAGGAACTCCTGATCCAGTTAAAGACAGTAAAGAAGTTGTTGCGTTTGCTAAGAAGCATGGCCTGCCAATTGCGATCAAGGCTGCATTCGGTGGCGGTGGACGTGGACTTAAAGTTGCCCGCAACTTAGAAGAAATTCCTGAACTTTTTGATTCTGCAGTGCGTGAAGCTATTGCTGCGTTTGGTCGCGGCGAGTGTTTCGTTGAACGTTACCTAGACAATCCACGTCACGTTGAGACTCAGTGCCTAGCTGACGAACATGGAAATGTTGTAATTGTTTCAACTCGCGACTGTTCACTACAACGTCGTCACCAAAAACTTGTTGAAGAAGCTCCAGCGCCATTCTTGTCACAGGCGCAGATTGATGAACTTTACGCATCTAGTAAAGCCATCATGAAAGAAGCAAAATATGTAGGTGCCGGAACTTGCGAGTTCCTAATCGGAATTGATGGCACGATTTCATTCTTGGAAGTTAATACCCGACTTCAGGTTGAACATCCAGTTTCTGAAGAAGTTGCTGGAATTGACTTAGTGCGCGAACAATTCCGAATCGCTCAAGGTGAAGCACTTGGCTATGGCGATCCAGAACTTCGTGGGCACTCCATTGAATTCCGTATCAATGGTGAAGATCCAGGTCGCGGTTTCTTGCCCGCCCCAGGTTCACTAACTGTTTGGAATCCACCAAGTGGTCCAGGTGTTCGCTTGGATTCAGGCTTCACCAAGGGTGATGTAATTGGTGGCAACTTCGATTCCCTATTGGCAAAGCTGATTGTTACTGGACGCGATCGCCAAGAAGCGCTTGAGCGTTCCCGCCGAGCACTGGCTGAGTTTGAAATTGATGGCATTGCCACCGCACTAACTTTCCACCGCGCAGTTGTAAGCGATCCAGCTTTCGCACCAGCTGATGCTGCTACCCCATTTTCAGTTCACACTCGTTGGATTGAAACTGAATTCAACAATACGATCCCGGCCTTCTCAGGTGGCGCAGGCGAGCTTGCTGAACCAGAGGCTCGTAACCCAATCACGGTAGAAGTTAACGGTCGCCGGATCGAAGTTGTTTTACCTTGTGACATGTCAATTGGATCTGGCGGTGGCGCTAAGAAGTCAGCTCGCAAGATCGGTAAGAAGTCTGGTGCTGCTGGAAGTGGCGACGCTGTCGTAGCGCCAATGCAGGGCACTATCGTCAAGATTGCGGTAACCGAAGGCCAAGAAGTAGCTCAGGGTGACCTCGTTGTTGTTCTCGAGGCTATGAAGATGGAGCAGCCACTAACTGCTCACAAAGCTGGAATTGTTACTGGCTTAAACGCTGAAGTTGGAACCACAGTTCCAACTGGCACCGAATTAATGGAAATTAAATAGACCTAATTCAAGTTTTGGGTTTGGTGTAACTGCCTAGCAGCTTCAGCAATTGATCCTGATAGTGACGGGTAGACCGTTATGGTCTGTGACATCTGGTCAACTGTAAGTCTGTGTTCAACTGCAAGCGCAATCGAAAAGATGAGTTCACTTGCCTTTGGTGCCACGACAACGCCACCCACAATTACGCCGGTATCTGGTCGACAAAAAATCTTTACAAACCCTTCCGAGATACCTTGCATTTTTGCTCGAGCATTTGTCGCAAGTGGAAGGTTCAAAACATTGGCAGTTTCCTTGCCCGAGTCCACGTCTGCTTGGCTCACACCAACAGTTGCAATTTCTGGATCGGTGAACACGTTGCTAGAAACAGTTTCAAGATTCAACGGGTGCACGGAATCACCAAGTGCATGCCACATTGCAATTCGTCCCTGCATTGCTGCCACCGATGCCAGCATCAGCACCCCAGTGCAGTCACCTGCGGCATAAACACCTCGCACGCTTGTCCGAGAGACTTTATCCACTTCGATAAATCCAGCTTCATTGGTAGTTACTCCAACTTGAGCCAAACCAATGTTTTCGGTATTTGGCAAAGATCCAACAGCCATCAAACAGTGCGATCCGGTAATCACTTTTCCAGAAGAAAGTTCTACAGAAACGCCAGATTCAGTTCTAGTTACTTGAACCGCTCGAGTTTGGGAAAGGACCTGCATGCCTCGCTTTGCGAAAACATCTTGGACTACTTTTGCGGCCTCTGAATCCTCGCCAGGCAAAACTTGATCTCGAGATGAAACTAAAGTCACTTGGGAACCAAGCGCTTGGTAGGCACCAGCAAATTCCGCACCAGTAACACCAGAACCAACCACAATTAAATCTGTCGGTAACTCAGTGAATTCATACAGTTGTTTCCAGTTCAGGATCCGCTCGCCATCAATGATTGCACTAGCTAACTCTCTTGGGCGGGCACCAGTTGCCAACAAAACAACTTCGGCCTTAAGTGTTACCTCAGATCCGTCATTAAGTTTGGCTTTGACATTTTCTGCGTCGATGAGTTCAGCAGTGCCGGTCAACACTTTCACACCTTGGGAAAGTAAGCGCTGCTGAATATCTGAACTTTGGGTTGCTGCCCATTTCTTTAATCTGGCATTGACATCCGCGATATCAATCGTGACATCAGTTGCATGCACACCAATAGCAGAACTGCCCTTGGTATCGATTGCGGCTTCAGCTACTGCAATCAGGGCTTTACTTGGCACTACGTCAGTAAGTACTGCGGCGCCGCCAATGCCATCGCGCTCAATCAAAGTTACGTCAGCGCCCAATTGGGATGCAACCAAAGCAGCTTCGTAGCCGCCTGGGCCACCACCGATAATTACAACATTGGTCACAGGACTATTCTCTCGCAATTAAATGTTCGCAAAAACTTCCTTGACCATCTCGATTGTGGTTCCTGGGTGCACAAACGCAAACCGTCCCACCGTTTCACCTTGCCACGAAGTTGGCGTAACAAATGCGGTCTGAGATTCGATCAATCGGTCTTGTAGGTCACGGTAATCCTTTGGAGTCCAGCCCTTTCGGCGCCATAAAACTACCGAGAGCGTTGGTTCAATGACCACCTCTAAATCATCATGTGCTCTGACAAAGTCCGCAACCTCATTTGTTAGCGATATGGATGCTTCGACTGCATCACGATATGCATCTGTGCCGTTTACAACTACTGAGAACCAAAGTGGCAAGCCTCTAGCTCGTCGCGTTAAATGGTAAGCAAGATCAGTTGGGTTGATTAGTGAATCATCCTCGTGAAGTACATCGAGATAAGACGCATCCTGAGTATGAACTGAGGCTGCCAACTTTGGATTTTTGTACAGGATCGCGGCAACATCAAATGGCGAGAACCACCATTTGTGTGGGTCCATAGTTATTGAGTCAGCGTTTTCAATTCCAGCAAACTTAGCTCGCACCGATGGAGCAAGTAGTCCTGCGCCTCCATATGCGGCATCCACATGGAACCACATTTCATGGGCCCGCGCTACTTCGCTAATGCCAGCAAGGTCATCAATGATTCCTGCGTTGGTCGTACCAGCGGTAGCAACTACACCGACTATGGGTGCATCGTTAGCATCAACTTTGGAAAGCGCTAGCTCTAAATCCGCTTTGGTCATGGCATAGCCAGATGTTTCAACAATGAGCGGTTCAATATCCAAAATTCCAAGTGAATTTCCAATTGAGGAATGGGCTTGTTTACTTAATGCAATTCGCACGGGCAATCGCTTGCCACCGTATAGGCGTTGCCGACCGGAATCTCTCGTAACCGTCAGGGCGGCTAAGTTAGCTGCAGATCCACCAGAAACGAATGTGCCACCTGCTGATGCCGGCAACCCAGCAACATCAGACATCCATCGCAAGACTTGGTTCTCAGCAGAAATAGCTCCCGCTGCTTCCAGCCAAGAAATCCCTTGAATCGAAGCACACGAAACGATCATGTCGAAAAGTAGCGCTGCTTTAGTAGGTGCTGTTGGGATAAATGCCATGAAGCGAGGGCTGTCGCCGGAAACTACAGTCCGTGAGATTACTTCGTCGTAGAGCTTCAGTACCTCTGATGCTGAATTGCCTTCGGGCGTTATCAATCCAGAGATTGCTTCGGCCAATACTTTTGGATCACCAGGGAAATCTAGTGGTACCTCGGGCATCGATAATCGATCCCGCATGTAGTCAAAAACTTGATTAGTTAACTCAGCATCAAATTGATGCATTGAGTTCAGATTTTCGCTTGCTCCAGACATTGAAACCACCAATGACTAGGTCCGTGAACCGCCGATCTCAGATTAGCCAGCAGGGTTTTCACGACCACCACTATGTTATCGGCTGCGCGTCTAGAAAATATCTGGTGGGTTGTAACGACCCCAGACCTCACGCAAAGCATCAGCAACTTCGCCGCCACTTGCCTTTGCAGCCAAGGCTTCCTTCATTGGATACATCACGTTCTCGGTTGACTCAGCAGCCCGCTTTAAGGAATCCAGGGCTCGTGTCACATCAGAGTTATTTCGAGAATCTCTAATGGCTTGCAGGCGAGCAACTTGCTGCTCCCCAATGGCTGGATCGACTCGAAGTGGTTCGTATTTTTCTTCAACATCAATTGCGAACTTATTAACGCCAACAACGGTTCGTTCGCCCTTGTCGATTTGTAAGGCATAGTCATAAGCGCTGGTTTCGATTTCGTTCTTCTGGAACCCGACTTCGATGGCCTTCGCTGCGCCACCAAATTCTTCAACTTTGCCCATCAGGCGCAAGATCTCAGCTTCTAACTCGTCCGTCATGGCTTCAATCACATAAGAACCAGCAAACGGATCTACCGTTGCCGTCACATCAGTTTCGTAGGCCAAGACTTGCTGAGTGCGAAGTGCCAATCGTGCTGCCTTCTCAGTTGGCAATGCAATAGCTTCATCAAAAGAGTTGGTGTGAAGTGATTGAGTGCCACCCAGCACAGCGGCTAAACCTTGAATTGCCACGCGAACTAGATTCACTTCTGGTTGCTGCGCTGTTAGCTGTACGCCTGCAGTCTGGGTATGGAAGCGAAGCATCTGACTCTTTGGATTTGTTGCCTTGAATTCATCTTTCATAATGCGGGCCCAAATTCTTCGGGCCGCACGGAACTTGGCGATCTCTTCCAAAATTGTGGTTCGCGAGACAAAGAAGAAAGCTAAACGTGGTGCAAAGTCATCGACATTCATTCCGGCCTTAATTGCAGCTCGGACATATTCGATGCCGTTGGAAAGTGTGAAAGCGATTTCTTGCGCTGGCGTAGCCCCGGCTTCGCCCATGTGGTAACCCGAAATAGAGATTGTGTTCCAGTGTGGGATTTCTTTTGCACAGTAATCAAAAATGTCTGTAGTCAATCGTAATGATGCAGCTGGTGGATAGATATACGTGCCGCGGGAAATGTATTCCTTAAGTACGTCATTCTGAATAGTGCCATTTAATTCGGTTCCAGGAATACCTTCACCTTCGGCAACCAACTGGTACATCAATAACAGTGTTGATGCTGGTGAGTTGATTGTCATCGAAGTTGAAACTTGGTCTAACGGAATCCGATCAAACAAAATCTTCATATCTTCGACGGTGTCAATAGCCACACCGACTTTGCCAACTTCGCCTTGAGCTAGTTGGTGATCTGAGTCGTAACCCATTTGAGTAGGTAAGTCGAAGGCAACACTGAGGCCAGTTGTTCCAGCTGCTAACAGTTGGTGATATCGCTCATTAGATTCGGCAGCCGTTCCAAAGCCTGCGTATTGACGCATAGTCCAAGGACGTCCGGTGTACATGCTTGAATAAACACCGCGAGTGTATGGAAATTCGCCTGGCTCGCCTAGTTCAACGGATGGATCCCAGCCATCGCGTGATGCCGGCCCATAGACCGGATCAATAGGTAGCCCTGACTGTGTAATCCCCATAGGTAGAGGTTAGTCCGCTTTACGGCGTCCGATTGTGCGTCCTAGCCAAACCAGCGGATCATACTTCTCATCAACTACGCGTTCCTTCATTGGAATGATCGCATTGTCCGTGATCTTGATGTGTTCTGGGCAAACTGCGGTGCAGCACTTGGTGATGTTACACATACCAAGGCCATGCTCTTCTTGAGCTTCCCGCTTACGATCGCGCGTATCCAATGGGTGCATGTCTAGTTCTGCAAGACGAATGAAGAAACGAGGACCAGCAAAAGCTTCCTTGTTTTCTTCGTGGTCACGAATAACGTGGCAGGTGTCCTGACATAAGAAGCACTCAATGCACTTGCGGAACTCTTGGCTACGCTGTACATCGATTTGTTCCATGCGGTACTCGCCTGGCTTTAAGTTGTCAGGCCCCTTGAATGCTGGAATCTCGCGAGCCTTCTTGTAGTTGAAGGAAACATCTGCAACCAGATCCTTGATAACTGGGAAGGCACGAAGTGGGGTTACTGTAATTTCTTCGTCTTCGGCAAAAGTATTCATGCGAGTCATGCACATAAGACTTGGCTTGCCATTGATTTCAGCACTACAAGACCCACACTTACCAGCCTTGCAGTTCCAACGAACCGCTAGATCTGGTGCTTCAGTCGCCTGGAGACGATGAATTACGTCGAGTACAACTTCGCCTTCGCCAACTTCAACCTTGTGTTCTTCAAGTTGACCGGCTTCGCTGTTACCGCGCCAGATTCGCATCGATGCTAAGTAACCCATTAGTTGCCTCCCATTCCAAGCTGCGCAAGTTCTTCTGGCAGCAGGTACTTCTTTAATTCTTCAACGTCGAACAATCCAGCCAATTCTTTTGGCATTGGTGGAAGGGTTTGGCGCTCAGTACTTACCTTTGAGCCATCCCATGAAGTGATGACGTGAATTGCGCGCCACTTTGGATCCATAGTTGGGAAGTCATCGCGAGTGTGTCCACCGCGAGATTCTTCGCGTTCCATAGCTGACTTAGCAACCGCTTCACTGACCAGCAACATGTTCATTAGGTCAAGCGCAATATGCCAACCTGGGTTGAACTTAGTGTCACCTGAAACGCTGACATGCTTTGCACGCTCTTTCATGGTCTCTAGTTTTTCAATCGCTTCTGTCATTTCAGCGCCGACGCGAATGATGCCGACTAGGTCGTTCATCATCTGTTGTAGCTCGTAATGAACTGCGTAAGCATTTTCCTTGCTATCACCCTTGAAAGGTGCAAGCGCAGAAGCTAATGCGCGATCAATTTCAGCCTGTTCCAACTTTGGCTTGGCACCAAGTGACGTTACATACTCACTTGCTCCCACACCAGCGCGGCGGCCGAATACCAAAAGGTCAGATAGTGAGTTTCCACCTAGACGGTTTGAACCATGCATGCCTCCAGCAACTTCACCAGCAGCAAACAAACCAGGTACGCCAGTTGCAGCACCGGTATCTGGATCAACTTGAACGCCACCCATTACGTAGTGACAAGTAGGTCCAACTTCCATGGCCTGTTTTGTGATGTCCACGTCAGCGAGTTCCTTGAACTGATGCCACATGGATGGGAGGCGGGCCTTGATAACTTCTGGGGCTAGACGAGTCGATACATCTAGGAATACGCCACCATGCGGGGAACCACGACCGGCTTTTACTTCAGTATTGATGGCGCGCGCTACTTCATCGCGAGGTAGAAGTTCTGGTGGACGACGGTTATTGTCCGGATCGGTGTACCAGCGATCGGCTTCTTCTTCAGTGTCTGCGTATTGCTTTACGAACACCGGTGGAATGTAGTCGAACATGAAGCGCTTGCCGTCTGAGTTACGAAGTACGCCACCATCGCCACGAACGGATTCGGTAACCAAGATGCCTTTAACGCTAAGTGGCCAAACCATGCCGGTTGGATGGAACTGAATGAATTCCATGTGCATTAGGTTTCCGCCAGCTTTAAGAGCTAGGGCGTGACCGTCGCCGGTACCTTCCCATGAGTTGGAAGTTACCTTGAAGGATTTGCCGATACCACCGGTTGCTAGAACAACAGCTGGAGCTTCGAATACAACGAACTCTCCAGTCTCGCGCCAGTAACCAAGTACGCCGGAAACCTTGCCATCTGTCTTAAGAATTTCAGTGATGGTTAGTTCTGCGAATACCTTGATCTTTGATTCGTAATCGCCAGTTTCTGCGAAGTCTTCCTGCTGCAACGAAACGATCTTTTGCTGCATAGTGCGAATCAATTCCAAGCCGGTGCGGTCACCAACGTGAGCTAGGCGTGGGTATTCGTGGCCACCGAAGTTACGCTGGCTGATTTTGCCTTCTGGGGTGCGATCAAAAAGTGCACCATATGTTTCAAGTTCCCAAACGCGATCTGGAGATTCCTTGGCATGTAGTTCTGCCATGCGCCAGTTGTTCTGGAACTTACCGCCACGCATTGTGTCGCGGAAGTGAACCATCCAGTTGTCTTTGCTGTTTACGTTACCCATGCTGGCGGCAATGCCACCTTCAGCCATAACGGTGTGTGCTTTACCAAACAAGGACTTGCAGATGATTGCGGTACGCAGACCACTTGCCCGTGCCTCAATAGCAGCGCGAAGTCCTGCGCCACCAGCACCGATGATTACAACGTCGTATTCGTGACGCTCGAATTCAGCCATGAGTGTTCAAGTCCCCTTAGAAGAAGTAGATATTTGTGATTTGGCCTGTTGCGACGCTGCGTACGTACAGGTCACACAGAGCAACGCCAATCAGCGAAACCCAGGCAAACTTTGGATGATGTGGATTTAGATTCGAAACGAAGGTCCATGCCTTGTAACGGAATGGGTGCTTACTGAAGTGCTTCAAGCGGCCACCGATTGCGTGACGGCAGGAGTGACATGACAACGAGTACATCCATAGGAAGATTGCATTTGCCAACAACACAACGGTTCCTACGCTCATTCCAAAGCCGCCATCTTTGCCGTGGAATGCCAGCAATGCATCGTAAGTCAAAATGACGTTGAAGATAAGTCCGGCAAAGAAGAAGTAACGGTGTGAGTTCTGAAGTAAAAGTGGCTGACGAGTTTCACCTGTGTAAGTTTTGTGTGGTTCAGCTACTGAACATGCAGGTGGTGACATCCAAAACGCACGGTAGTAAGTCTTGCGGTAGTAGTAGCAAGTTAAACGGAAACCTAATGGGAAAACCAAAATCAAAAGTGCTGGGGACAATGTCCACCAATCACCGAACGGTGTACCAAAAATGGCTGCTTCTGGTGGACACGATGTGGCAAGGCAAGGTGAGTAAAACGGTGACACTAAGTGGTCTACGTAGTAGTACGCATTTTCAAATGCTCGCCAGGTTGAATACGCGATGAAGGACACAAGCACTACGACAGAAATCAGTGGTTCTACCCACCATTTGTCAGTTCTTAAATGTCTAAATGCGATTTTTGCGCGTCCCGGCGCGGAGACACCATTTTCCATTGATTTAACAGCCATAGCCAGAAGTTTAGGGTCTAGGACTCAAGCCTGCAGAGGTGCCAAGGAAAATCCGCTGTGATGTACCGCACACCATAAATGCCCGAATTCTTGGGCCGAATCTAGCAGGTCAAAGCCAGTTCTAAATCCGAAACTTCAGTCGCAATTTCCAGGGCTCCAGCTGATTCAAGTTCGGCCCGATCGCCGTATCCGTAAAGGACTCCGATCCCAGGGATTCCATGCTCTTTAGCACCCAAGATATCGTGTTCCCGGTCCCCGATCATCACGATTGAAGTCCCGTCGCACATTTTCAATTCGGCCAAGGCGTGCTCGATCACTAGTGCCTTGGTACCACGAAGCTCACCAGTTTCATCCGAACCTGCAATCACATCGAAGTGATGGTCCAAATTGAAGTGGCGCAAAATTGCTAACGCGGCGTAATCAACTTTCGAAGTAGCAACTGCCAAACGCTTTCCATTGGCATTTAACTTTGTGAGTAGCTCTGGGATTCCTGGGTACACCGAATTCTCGAAAGCACCAGTTTCGTTGTAGTACTCGCGATACAAGCGCACTGCTTCTGGAGTGTCAGACTCGGGCATCCCGGCATAGTCCTGAAACGAAGTCCACAACGGTGGACCTAAATATTTTTTGAGTTCAGCATCATTTGGTTTCGGGTAACCCATTTTTTCCAGGGTGTAAAGCACGCCATTGCCAACACCAAGACCACTGTCAGTTAATGTCCCGTCAAGATCGAAAAGTACTACATCCCAACTCATGATTTACTCAAGATCACGGATGCACGAATCCAAGTTTGTCGTGAACATCAGCCAGAGTTTTTGATGCGATCTCGCGAGCGCGAGTGGAACTCTTTCGCATCAAGTTCTCAAGTTCGCCAGGGTCTGTCATGTAAGAATCAACTTTGGCCTGTAACGGTTCAACAAAACTCAAGACGGCTGCAGCTGTTTCTTTCTTAAGGTCGCCATACATCCGACCTTCAAAACTCTTTACCAAATCAGCAATAGAGATTCCGGTGTATGCAGACATGATCGTCAACAAGTTTGAAACACCTGCTTTGTTAACGGGATCGAAAGCTACTACTGAATCTGAATCAGTCACGGCTGACTTTATTTTCTTTTCAGTCGTCTTCAGCAGATCCAATAAATTGATACAGCCTGATGGTGAAGACTTACTCATTTTTGCAGTCGGATCTTGCAGGTCCTGAATTTTCGCAGTGCCCTTAACGATGTGTGCTTCCGGAACTGTGAAAGTGTCACCGAAGCGGCCATTAAATCTAATTGCTAGATCGCGAGTCAGTTCTAAATGCTGACGCTGATCTTCACCAACTGGAACTGCGTTGGCTTGATAAAGCAAAATGTCGGCTGCTTGCAAAATTGGATAAGTCAGCAGACCAACACTTGCGGTAGCTGCGCCACCCTTTGCAGACTTGTCTTTGAACTGCGTCATGCGATTTGCTTCACCTAAACCAGTAATCGAAGACATAACCCACATCAACTGCGCATGTTCTGGCACGTGACTTTGCACAATCAAAGTCGATTTATTTGGATCGATTCCAAGCGCTAGCAGTTGGGCGTATGAAAGCAAGGTCCGATTCCGAAGTGTTTTTGGATCTTGCTCGACTGTGATCGCATGCATGTCAGCAATGAAGTAAACGCAGTCGTGCGTTTCTTGCATCGCAACCCAGTTTTGTAGCGCGCCTAAATGGTTACCAACGTGGAAACTATCGGAAGTCGGCTGAATGCCAGATAAAACGCGCGGTGTCATTCCCCTATTGTGGCAGAACGAACTACTCGAATTCGGGACACCCTTCGGCCATCCATTTCCAGAACTGTCAAAGATCCCGTCTCAATCACAATCTCGTCACCAACCATTGGGATTCGACCAAGCTGGGCTGCCATAAATCCGGCGGCTGTGTCGTATGGACCGTCTGGCAATTCCATAAGTGTTTCCTCTAGGAAATCATCAAGGTTAAGTAAGCCATCGACAACGACGTCTTTACCTGGTGGAATCACGCCTTCGGAAGCATCCGTGTCGTATTCGTCGCGGATGTCGCCAATAAGTTCTTCAACTAGATCTTCCATGGTGATGATTCCAGCAGTACCACCATATTCATCAACAACAATTGCCATGTGAGCATTTGTGGCTCGCATATCGGTTAGCGCTGGGATAACTCTTTTTGTTCCGGGGAGTCTTGCTACATCTCGCACCAAGTCACCAACGCGAATTGAGCGTTCCCGGATTTCTGGATCTAATAAGTCACGAACGTGCACAAATCCCAAAATGTCATCTTCGGAGTCATCTGACACTGGATAGCGCGAATGTGGTTTGTCAGCAACAATCTTCACTGCTTTGAAAACTGGCAAATCAGCATCAAGAAAAGCTACTTCAGTGCGTGGAATCATAACTTCACGAATCTCACGTTCGCCCGCTTCAAATACGTCATCAATAAGTTCGCGCTCGGCATGAGTTAGGTCTTCATGCATAGCAACCATGCCGCGAAGTTCTTCACCAGAAATCTGTTCTTTGCCTGCTTGTGGGTCGCCACCAACAATTCGCAGTAATGCATCTGAAGAATGTGAAAGTAGCCAAATAAATGGTGCCGCAATTTTGGCCACTAAATCCAACGGTGTGGCCAAGATTAGTGCGAATCGCTCTGAATGCTGAATCGCCAATCGCTTAGGAGTTAACTCGCCTACAACTAAAGATAGATATGCGATAAGCAAAGTGGCCAAAATGAATGACATAGTTTCGGCGGCACTTTCACTCAATCCCCAAGAGACTAATTGAGGTGAAAAAATCGGCACGATTCTCGACGCGCCAAAGCCTGCCGACAAGAATCCAGCCAAAGTTACGCCTACTTGTACTGCTCCCAAAAATCGATTTGGGTTAAGCATTAACTTCTCTAGGCGACGCCCACGTCTACCTGTTGCAGCGAGTTTCTTGACCTGGCTGTCGCGAAGTGAAATCAGCGCAACCTCAGCTGCGGCAAAAATGCCACCAATTACCGTAAACAGCAAAACGATTGCCATCGTTTGCCAAAAGGTACCCATGGCTAGAGTCTACAAGTTAAATTTCGCCGTAACCGGGGCGTGATCGCTCCACCTTTGCGCATATGAATCTGCCCTACCAACCACAATTTCCTTGCAATGGGGAGCAAGTGCAGAATTCGCAACGTGGTAGTCAATTCGCCAGCCAGCGTTGTTGTCGAACGCTTGACCGCGCCATGACCACCAGGTGTATGGCCCTTCGACTTCGCCAGCATGCTTTCGTCCTAAGTCAACAACTCCGACTTTGTCGAACCACTTATCAAAGTAAGCACGTTCCTCGGGAAGAAATCCAGCTTTAGTTAAGTTGCCTTTCCAGTTCTTAATGTCGAGTTCGCGGTGGCCAACGTTGAAGTCACCGCAGGCCAGAAAAAGTTCATCTGCCTTCTGGGCCGCTTGAAACTTCTTAGTCATAGCTTCTAGAAATCGATACTTCTCTTGTTGAACTGGTTTCTCCGCATCACCGGAGTGAACATAAACCGAAGCAACTGTCATTGGGCCTTTTTTGGTATCAATTTCTGCCTGAACCCATCGACCGGTGTCAGCAAATTCTTTTGGGCCAACACCAGTTTTTATCTTGCTTAATTTCTTAGTACTCAGAATTGCTACCCCGGCATGGCCAAGGCGAGCACTTGAATCATGAGCAACATGTAAATCTGATAGCCCAGCGGTGGCAAGCACTTCGTGTAACTGATCTGTGGTTGCGCGAACTTCTTGCAGGCAAACTACTTCGGCAGTTCCGGCATCAAGTTGACTCTTGATCCAATCAAAACCGCCACGCTTTAGTGCAGCGCGAACGCCATTTGCATTTGCTGAAATTACGCCCAGCATAAATTAGGCCGACATTGCTTTCTGTAGGTTTTCATTTATAGCAGCTAAGAAATCTTCAGTTGTTAAGTAAGACTGTTCTTTACTAATTAGCAAAGCAAGATCTTTTGTCATCTTGCCGCTTTCTACAGTTTCAATGCAGACGCGCTCTAGAGTTTCCGCAAACTTTGTAACCTCAGGTGTGCCATCTAACTTGCCACGATGTGCCAGACCTTGAGTCCAAGCAAAGATTGAAGCAATTGGATTCGTTGAGGTTGGCTTACCTTGCTGATGCTGGCGGTAGTGACGAGTCACAGTGCCATGTGCTGCTTCGGCTTCAACGGTCTTACCGTCTGGAGTCATTAGTACAGAAGTCATTAGTCCAAGCGAACCAAAGCCTTGGGCCACAGTGTCTGACTGCACGTCACCGTCATAGTTCTTACAAGCCCAGACATAGCCACCTTCCCATTTAAGAGCGGAAGCAACCATGTCATCGATCAATCGATGTTCGTAGGTTAAGCCAGCAGCATCGAAGTCAGCTTTGAATTCTTTTTCAAAGACTTCTTGGAAAATATCTTTGAACTGACCGTCATAAGCCTTCAAGATTGTGTTCTTGGTTGAAAGGTAAACCGGGTAATTGCGTCCCAAACCATAGCGAAGCGAAGCGCGAGCAAACTCGCGAATTGATTCATCCAAGTTGTACATTCCCATCGCAACACCTGAAGCTGGGAAGTCAAATATATTCAATTCCATCGGTTCGCCGCCATCAGCCGGTGTGAAGGTCATTGTTAATGAACCTGCGCCCGGAATCTTTACATCAGTTGCTTTGTACTGATCACCAAAAGCATGGCGACCAACAATGATTGGCTTAGTCCAGCCTGGTACCAATCTTGGGATATTGCTGATGATGATTGGCTCACGGAAGATTACGCCACCAAGAATGTTGCGGATAGTTCCGTTAGGTGACTTCCACATTTTCTTTAGGCCGAACTCTTCGACTCGAGCTTCATCTGGAGTGATAGTTGCGCACTTGATTCCAACGCCATGCTTCTTGATTGCGTTGGCCGCATCAATTGTCACCTGATCGTCAGTTGCATCGCGGTTTTCCATGCCCAAGTCGTAGTAATCGATGTTGACATCCAAATAAGGCAAAATCAGTTGCTCTTTAATGAACGACCAAATGATGCGTGTCATCTCGTCGCCGTCTAGATCAACAACAGTTCCTTGCACTTTAATTTTTGACATTTACTTTTCCTTAATGGATGTCTAAAAAACTTATAGTCCGGCTACGTCAGCTTGTTTTTCACGAACTGCCTCAGATGCAGCCTTCAATTCAGCAAGCTCTGAGTCAGTTAGTTTGGTTTCAACTACCTTTGTGACGCCACCCTTACCGATTTGAGCTTCGACGCCTAGGTAAACACCTTCGATGCCATACTCGCCATCAACCCAAGCGCACACTGGCATTACTGCGCCGGAATTTTCAATTACAGCTTTTGCCATTCGTGCAGCTGCAGCTGAAGGAGCGTAATAAGCCGAACCTGTCTTAAGAAGTGCAACAACTTCAGCGCCACCGTTACGAGTGCGAACTACAAGTTCTTCGATTTTGTCAGCAGGCAAAAGATCGGCAAGTGGCTTGCCATCTACTGTGCAGCGAGATGGAACTGGAACCATGGTGTCGCCATGTGAACCAAGAGTAAGAGTCTGCACCGATGCAACTGGAACCTTAAGTTCTTCAGCAACAAAGTGAGTGAAGCGTGCGGTGTCTAGCATTCCTGCTTGACCAAGTACGCGCTCCTTAGGGAATCCGCTTGCAAGTTGGGTAAGTGCAGTCATTTCATCAAGTGGATTTGAGACCACAATGATTACTGCGTTTGGTGCATGCTTAGCAATGTTTTCTGCAACGCCGCGAACGATCTTTGCATTTGTTTCAATCAAATCCATGCGGCTCATGCCAGGCTTACGAGGTAGTCCAGCGGTAATGATCACTACGTCAGAGCCAGCAATTGCTTCGTAGCCTGCGCCATCAACGGTTGTGGTCTGGCCAACAATCTTGGTTTCAAATCCTTCGATTGATCGCGACTGATTCATATCGAGAGCTAAGCCTTCAGACTTGCCATCGAGAATGTCTGTTAAGACAACAGTGTCGACGATGTTGTATTCAGCAATACGTTGTGCTGTTGTTGATCCGTAGAAACCAGCACCTACGACGGTAACTTTGCCAGCCATGAAAATTCCTTTGTGTGAAAGTATCTTGACGTCAAGACACTTAAATCTTAGTCCCTTTAGCGATAGTGCGAGTATCTGGATATGGCCTGCCGGTCCTGCCAGGTTGTACAGTACAAATCACAGCACTAAACAATTCATTCTTGGAGGGTTCGATGGTCGATTACCAGGCATACGACGCACTAACTTTTGATTGCTACGGCACTCTGATCGACTGGGAATCTGGAATTCTGGCGGGACTTCGAGCGGCCTTAGGTTCCGAGGTTGCGCAAGCAACTGACGCCGAACTACTCGGCGAATTCTCGACACATGAACACGATGCTGAAGTGCCATATAAGGGTTACCGCGAAGTGCTTGGTCTGACTTTGCGCATGCTTGCGTCTGCTCGCGGAATTACGACTACCCCAGAACAAGAAGCGCAATTTGGTGGCAGCGTTGTTGATTGGCCAGCTTTCCCAGATTCACATGATGCCCTTGTTGAACTTCAAAAGCATTACAAACTTGTCGTAATTACAAACTGCGATGATGACCTATTTGCCGCCTCGGCAGAACGCCTTGGAATTAAGTTTGATGAAGTCATCACTGCGCAGCAAGTTGGGTCATACAAGCCAAACATCGATAACTTCCACTTCGCACACGCAAAAGTGGAACGCACCCTAGGTATTACTAAGGATCACATTTTGCATGTGGCACAAAGTTTGTTCCATGATCACGGCCCTGCAAAAAGTATTGGTATGACTACGGTTCACATCAAGCGTCGCGGAAATGGCGCAGCGCCTGCGGCAAGTGCAGCTCCAGATCAGGTTTTCCCTGACATGGCATCATTCGCGTCTGCGGTTACTGGGTCTTAGTTTTCTTTTTACCACTGGCCAGAACTACTGCGGCACCAGTTATTGAAATTCCAAGTAGTAACTGCCATGTGATGTTTGTTGATGCAGTTGGAAACAGCACGTCCATCAAGATTGCGCCTGACAACTGTCCTACGACAGAGGTAAGCGTGAATAGAAATACGCCAAGAGTTTTTGCCATGAACGACGCAGTCAAAACAAACAGCACGCCAAACGGCCCACCAAGCCAAATGACTGGATTCTCCCAAGGCATCGGAGGAACATTGAAGCTTTGTGGGTTTACCTGATGGGCAACCGCGTAAACAACTACCAAGGTGATGAAGCCAACAATAAAGTTAACCATTGTTGCGGCTGCTGGTTGTCCGGTGTGATTTGCGATCTGACCATTAAGTGCCGGCTGAGTTGAAACCAATGCACCGGCTGCGAATGAAATTAGCACCGCGCCGAACGCGAACTGCCCAGTTGAATCCTGGCCGAGCACTGAAACCAAGACTCCAACTATGCCCAAAATTGCTGCGCCGATTCTCATAAGAGTTACTGGTTGTTTGCCAGCTGGACCAATTCCTGCTTTGTCTACCAACAGAGCTGCCGAAGTCTGACCAGCAACTGCTGCCACAGTGAAGATTGCAACACCAATAACTTGCACCAAACTGCTTTGGCTGGCCACAAAGAATGCACCCGATAAACCGCCAAACAACTGCCAGCGCTTAAGTCTTCCTTCGCGAACCAATCGAGGGATGCTGATGAATCCCTGTCGGATTGGACTACTGAAAATCATCATTACGGACAAAACAATTAATCCGGTTGTGAAGTTAATCAAGGCAGTGATCAACGGATTCTCAGTGTAAGTATTTAGCTCACTGTTGATCGAGGATTGCGCAGTAATGATTATGGAAGCGATGAACGTAATGACGATATGGGAGAACTTTGCTTTTTCCAGAGTTCCAGAAGACTGTGTCATTTGATTACTTACTTCCCTGCGGCACAACAATCGCCAAAATTAGAAGAAATGTTCCAAGTGTTGCCAGCACAGTTAGATCTACTCTGCGCCTTCGGACTCTTAACAATCCCGCGGCTGAATCTGGTAACCGCAATCTCAAAATAAATGCAAGTAAAACACTTAGCGAAAGAAGGATGGCACCAAATCGAAAATCGACGTAAACAACAACAAATAGCGAAGCCAGAATTCCTAAATAGACACTCAGGATTGGCCATTGCTGCTTTACAAAGGTTTTCATAACTTGCCCATCCTGCCACTGTTTGTTGGCCTGCGGTGGGATGCAGGCAAATGCTTTTACTTAATGGAAGAAATGCCTGGTGCCCGTGAAGTACATAGTGATGCCTGCTTTGTTGGCTGCAGCGATTACTTCTTCATCACGCACTGACCCGCCGGGTTGAACCACTGCACTAATTCCAGCATTCAATAAGACTTCTAACCCATCGGCAAATGGAAAGAAAGCATCGCTAGCAGCGACACTCTTCTTGGCGCGATCGGAACCCGCTCTGGAGACCGCAAGTCGAGCTGAATCAACTCGATTAACTTGTCCCATGCCAATTCCAACTGCTGCCAAATCTTTAGCCAATAAAATCCCGTTTGATTTAACGCATCGTGAAGCCCGCCAAGCGAACTCTAAGTCCGCCAGAGTTTTTGCATCAGCTGCCGAACCTGAAACCAATTGCCAATTGCCAACCTCGTCACCAGGACTTTGGAATCGATCTTGTGATTGCAAAAGCATGCCACCTGATATCGGTCGCATCTCAGCGTGAATTCCAACAGCTGGCGCAACGACCTTAAGGATTCGGATGTTTGCCTTTTCCGTTAGGACAACAAGTGCATCTTGATCAAAATCTGGAGCCACAATTACTTCAGTAAAGATTTCTGAAACTGCAAGTGCCATTTCTTTGGTTACCTTTTGATTGGTGGCAATCACACCACCAAATGCCGATACCGGATCTGTGGCGTTTGCTTTCAGGTAAGCCTGCGCAATGTCTTTATCGCTTGCGACACCACAAGGATTTGCGTGCTTGATGATCGCAACGGTTGGTGTCTTGTGATCATAAGCGGCTCGATACGCAGCATCAGCGTCTACAAAATTGTTGTATGACATTTCTTTGCCATGAAGTTGTTCGGCCTGAGCGATTCCAGTGTTGCCAAACTTTGCAACATATAGAGCTGCGTCCTGATGTGGATTCTCGCCGTAACGCAAAGTCTGCGCGCGCTCCCAAACTCCCCCAACCCAGGCTGGAAAACCAACTTGAGAAGGATCTGAATCTGGTAAGACTACCGACGCTAGCCAACTCGAAACTGCAACATCATATTGCGCAACATGTTGAAAGGCCAGAGTTGCAAGCGCCACGCGCTGAGTTTTCGTGAAGCCATCACTCTTTACTGCATCGAGTACCGAGGAATAAGATGCTGGGTCAACTACTACCGCAACATTTGCGTGGTTCTTTGCACTGGCTCGAACCATTGCAGGTCCGC
Organism: Actinomycetota bacterium; assembly: GCA_026392515.1. Taxonomy (GTDB): domain Bacteria; phylum Actinomycetota; class Actinomycetes; order S36-B12; family UBA5976; genus UBA5976. The sequence continues at coordinate 51,104 of JAPLBY010000011.1, forward strand.
CAATATCAATTTGCTCAATGCATTCTTCGATGCTGGCGCCGGAGGCAACGGTTTGGGCAAATGGATAAAGGTTTACAACAACTAACTCGAACGCTTCAATTCCAAGTTCCAAAAGTTGGGCTACGTGTTCAGGCTTACGCATATCCGCCAGCAGTCCGCCATGAATTTTTGGATGTAAAGTTTTTACTCTGCCATCAAGCGACTCAGGAAATCCCGTTACATCTTTAACTTCAGTTACCGGAATCCCAAGAGCTGCAATGTTCGCCGCAGTGCTGCCAGTAGAAACAATCTTTACGCCAGCTTCATGTAGCCCTTGAGCAAGTTCGGTCAGACCTGTTTTGTCATAAACGCTGATAAGCGCTCGGGTAACTTTGCGGGTTTGCGTCATTTTAAAGTCACCTTCCCGTTTGCAATGTCACTTACTGTTGCTACCAACAGTTCGCGTTCGGCCTGCTTGATTCGTTCGTGAAGTGAGACCTCTGTGTCACCTGGCTCAACCTTAACTTTGACCTGGCCAATCACTTCACCCGTATCGACGCCTTTGTCTACAAAGTGAATAGTTGCACCTGTTTGTGAAACACCGGCAGCCAGTGCGTCTCGCACTGCATGAGCTCCTGGAAAATCCGGAAGTAATGCGGGGTGGGTATTGATGATTTTTCCCTGATGAAAACGCAAAACAACTGGACCAAGTATTTTCATAAATCCAGCGGAAACAATCAGTGAAGGCTTTAGTCGACTTAACTCAGTAGCTAAATTCTGATCCCACTTAATTCGATCCTCGAGCAGTGGCACAACGGTTACTGGAATTCCTAGTTCCCGAGCGCGCTCACATGCTGGAACCTCAGCCTCAGAAATGAGACCTACGATTTGAATGCCAATTTGCCCTGCTTGATTTGCTAGGGCGGCAAAAAGTGTGCCTGTGCCCGATGCCAATACAACTACGCGAAAATTCGCCACTAGTTAAGTCTATTTTGTAATTGCTTCGCGATTGAACCAACAGTGCAGAAGTGACATTACGGTCCGCGGAATAACAAGAGTAAGTAGCGCTGAAAGCCCACATACCGCGATCGCGGCAACTGCGACTTCTGTCGGCACTGGTCCGACGAACTTCAAATATCCGGTACCAAGTGAGCCACTTGATGCTGCTGCTGCGATCCAAACGAATATTGAGAGCAAACCAACTGATACCAACAATGTGACTACTTCTCGCCAGCGAACTACGAAGGAGAGAGCGATCGCAATCGAGTCGCCTTGGGCTGACCATCTCTCGCGCGGCATCAAGAAATAAATTGCGATACCAATCAGAATTGGCACCAACACAAAATATGCTGCAAGCGCCGCCGATTCACTAGGCAAGATCGATAGCAATGGAAAAGCAGGTAGCGCTCCCGGGCTGGCATTTTCTGGAGTGACAACTCCACCGCCAAGCATGATCCCAGGACCTAGCAGATATGACATTGCCCAGACATTTACAGTTGGCAGATATCCGATGCCAAGTAACGTCATAAAGAATCCGTCAATAAATCCTGGTGCCATAAGTGTTGTGACGGCCCGAACCTGCGCCCAGTTCAGAATTAGTGCAACCGAAGTTAGAAGAGATCCTGCAATGAACAAAAGCCCAAAAGAAATTACCGCAGGCCTGATTCCATCAACAATAAGTTTTGGCATTGCATCGGTCAGAATCGTTCGTGAAGGTGCGTAAGTAATTATGCAAACCGAAGTCACCGCAAGGGCAACAAAGAGAGTATGCATTATTGATGAAGTGATGCCGGTGTAGAGATCGTTTGTTGAGCAAATCAATCCAATTAGCCCAGCAAGTCCTGCGTAGATCAGACTGATTGAAATTGCAATTCGAATAAAATCAATTGCAGTTTTGGGTTGCGAACTCTTGAGTGCCCATTGGGTTGCTTTCCATAAAATAAAAACCGGTACTACCAAAAATCCCCAAGGTAGAACACCGATTGTCGTTGTACCGATTACTAATGGGACTAAATGCATAACCTGCCAGGCAATTCCAGCAGCTCGAAGAACTTGCACGGTTGATTCACTGCCATGGGCTGCAAACAGCCAGGCCGCCATGATGAATCCCAATGTCAAAATGTACCCAATGACAACCGCAACGCCAGCGGCTATCGCACCAGCGATCAATGGTGGGTAGTGATTAATGTGATCTTCCGGCACCGGGCGACGCCATTGACGCTGAGGCGCGCCTACTGGTCGCTTACGAGGAAGGTCATTGGTCACACTTAAAATCGTCCCAGTTCAGCCTAAGAAAAGCTGATTCGACACGAATTAACGACTGGCTAGGACTTCTCGAACAAGTCTGGCTGCTTCACTTGGAGTTTTTCCAACGCGAACGCCTACTGCTTCAAGTGCATCTTTCTTTGCTGCCGCAGTTCCAGATGAACCAGAAACAATTGCACCAGCGTGACCCATGGTTTTGCCTTCAGGTGCGGTAAAGCCAGCGACATATCCAATTACTGGCTTTGTTACGTTGTCCTTAATGAATGCAGCTGCGCGCTCTTCTGCGTCTCCACCGATTTCACCGATCATCACGATGACTTCCGTTTCAGGGTCAGCTTCGAAAGCTGCAAGGCAATCGATATGTGTGGTTCCAATAATTGGATCGCCACCAATACCAACGCAACTTGAGAATCCAAGATCTCTTAACTCGAACATCATTTGGTAAGTCAGAGTTCCCGACTTACTAACTAGGCCAATGCGTCCCTTTTTGGTTATGTCTCCTGGAATGATTCCGGCATTGGAAAGTCCTGGACTAATCAAGCCTGGGCAGTTTGGCCCAACTAGACGAGTCTTACCGGAGTTTTCGGCGTACTGGAAAAATGCAGCAGTGTCGTGAATTGGAATGCCTTCGGTAATTACTACGCATAGTGGAATAGCCGCATCTACTGCTTCTATTACTGCAGCCTTTGCAAACTTTGGTGGCACGAAAACAACTGACACATTTGCTCCAGTTGCGGCCATTGCTTCACCCACGTTGTTAAAAACTGGAATGCCATCAACTTCTTGGCCACCTTTGCCTGGGGTTACGCCCGCAACAACATTGGTACCGCTGGCCACCATGCGACGGGTGTGCTTAGTTCCTTCCGAACCAGTCATTCCCTGAACTAAAACTTTGCTATCTGCATTAAGAAAAATTGCCATCAGAAGTCCTACTTACCTGCAGCTAGTTGGGCAACGCGACGAGCGGCATCATCCATGGTTTCAACACGTTCAATTAATGCAATTCCTGATTCATCAAGAATTCGACGACCTTCGACTGCGTTGTTGCCATCAATTCGGCAAACAATTGGTTTGGTAATTGGTTCGCCACGTTCGGCAAGCATTCCTACGGCCTGCACAATTCCGTTAGCAACTGCATCGCAAGCTGTAATTCCACCGAAGACGTTTACAAAAACGGCCTTTACTTCTGGATCACCTAAAACGATGTCCAAACCATTAGCCATAACTTGAGCGCTAGCGCCACCACCAATGTCAAGGAAGTTTGCTGGCTTAATGCCACCAAACTCTTCGCCTGCATAAGCAACTACATCCAAGGTGGACATAACAAGTCCGGCACCGTTGCCGATAATTCCGACTTCGCCTTGAAGTTTTACGTAGTTCAAATCAAATTCTTTGGCGCGCAATTCAATTGGATCAGTTTGTGCATTATCAATAAGTGCAAGGTGTGATTCATGACGGTATTGCGCGTTGTCATCTAGCGAAACTTTGCCATCTAGGGCAAGTACTCGGCCATCAGTGATTCTTGCAAGTGGGTTTACTTCAACAAGAGTTGCATCTTCTTCAACTAAGACCTTCCAAAGACTCTGCAGCATTTCAATAACCTGATCCCGAACTTCGGCTGGGAACTTTGCCGCATCTGCAATTTCAGTTGCTTTCTCAAGTGTGCAACCAACTTGTGCATCAACCCGAATCATTGCTAACGCTTCAGGGTTGTTTACAGCAACCTCTTCGATCTCGACGCCGCCTTCAACGCTGGCCATCGCAAGGAATGTGCGATTGGTGCGATCAAGCAAAAATGAAACGTAATACTCTTCGGCAATGTCTGCAGCTTCAGCAACCAAAACTTTATGGACAATGTGTCCCTTGATATCCAATCCAAGAATGTCTTGGGCGCGATCTTTGGCATCACTTGCATTATCAGCAAGCTTTACTCCACCTGCCTTACCACGGCCACCGGTCTTGACTTGCGCCTTAACAACAACTGTTGTTCCAATTTCAGTCGCAACGGCATGCGCTTCTTCAGGTGTGAAGCAAACTTTGCCTGGCACTACGGCTACGCCATGCTTGGCGAATAATTCTTTAGCTTGGTATTCGTATAGATCCACGGTTGGCGGGTCACTCTCTCAATAGCTTGTGACTCAACCTTAGCGAACGCTTGCGACCCCTACGTTGGCGCGAACCCATTCGACAACATCGCCAATAGGAGTGCCTGGTGTGAACACATGTGCAACACCAGAATCCTGTAACTGAGTTACGTCATCAGTTGGAATTACACCGCCGCCAAACACCACAATGTCAGAAGCACCCTTTGCTGCCAGCAGTTCGATAACTGCGGGGAACAGAGTTAAGTGTGCGCCAGAAAGAATCGACATGCCAATGGCGTCAGCATCTTCTTGGATCGCAGTTTGAACTATCTGTTCTGGAGTTTGGTGAAGACCAGTGTAAATGACTTCGAACCCAGCATCACGAAGTGCGCGGGCAATAACCTTGGCGCCACGATCATGGCCATCTAAGCCGGGCTTAGCAATGACGATGCGAATTGGGTTCATTCCTTATTCATACAGGCAAATTGCGGGTACTCGCAATTTGCCATGGAATAGTCAGATATCTTCGGAAATTCGCGGATATCCCCTGGTTTCAAGGGTGGGTTATGTCACTTTCGCCTCTAACACCACATTTTCATTTCCCAAAGGCCCAGAAGTCAGGTAGAAAAGACTTATAACTTAAGCATTTTTGCCTTCGATAGGGTCTAAGTATGAGCACAGCACCACGCGGTCGTCATCGCGCTGCCCGCCATGCTGCCCCGAAGAAGAAGGTAGTTTCTGGCAAGCACGTAGGTGCACTCGTTGGCCTTGCGGGCATGAGCTCTGTAGTTGCGACCTCTGGATCCACTGTTGCCGGTGTGGTTCAAGCAGGCGACACAAGTGTCATGGAGTATCCGGCGGCAACCGTCACAGCTTCAGGTCAGCAAGACACTGTCGCTTCGATTCAGAACAGCACTTCGCGTGCGCAGGCTGCCAGCCGTTCCGAAGATCGCCAGACTCTTGCGGAAGCTGAAGTTGTCGCTGCCGCTGCGACCGTAGATGATCCAACTAGCGATCCAAATGCAGTCATTGATACCACTCCAACAGTTTCAAGTACCGAACGAAAGTCGTTGCAAGCACTTGCTGCAACAACCGATCAGCTAGATACCTTGGTTGCACAGGCCCAAGATCAAAAAAATCAACAAGCTCAAATTTTGCTAAGTGAACAGCAGGCTGCTGCTAATGCAAAAGCACAGGCTGAAGCCGAGCAACAGGCTGCTTTGATTGAAGCTGAAAGATTGCGTCAAATTGGTGTGATTGAAGTTCCGATTCAATCGAACTACACCTTGAGCGCTCGTTACGGACAACGTGGCGGACTTTGGTCTCAAGGTTGGCACACTGGATTAGATTTCCGCGTCAAGAGTGGTACGACTGTTGTTGCCGCAGCAAACGGAACTGTAATCGCATCTGGTTGGGGTGGCGCGTACGGCTATCGAATTGAAATTGATCACGGAAATGGCTACGTCACTACTTACAACCATTTATCCAAAATTGAGATCACCGAGGGCAAAGTTGCTGCCGGACAAGAAATTGGTAAATCTGGATCTACTGGAAACACCACGGGACCACACTTGCACTTCGAAGTTACTAAAGATGGCGAATTCATGAACCCATCAGCTTGGCTTTGGGGTAAGTAACTTAAAGTTTCTCGACAGGCGCGTAACGCAAAAGTAAGCGCTTCTCTCCCGCACTCTTGAAATCAATCGTTGCTTCCGCTTTTTCATTCTGTCCGACAACGGCAGTAACAGTTCCCATTCCAAACTTGTCATGTAGTACTCGATCACCAACTTCGAGAACCATTACCGGTTCATCGCGCTTTGTTGGTTTTGAATAACCGGAACCAGAAAGACCTAATGGGCCAGGTTCTTCGCCTTGACGATCTACGAGCTCAGCTGGAATCTCAGAAAGGAATCGAGACTCTGGGTTGTAATTTGGTTGACCCCAGGTTGATCGTGCAATCGCGCGGGATAGGAACAAACGTTTCATGGCGCGAGTCATGCCAACGTATGCCAGGCGGCGTTCTTCTTCGAGTTCAGTTGCTGAACCCAATGCTCGCTGGTGTGGAAAGACGCCGTCTTCCATCCCAGTTAAGAACACGACTGGAAACTCAAGTCCTTTTGCAGTGTGCAAAGTCATTAAGGTGACAACGCCACCATGCTCTTCGCCTGTTGGGATTTGATCAGAGTCTGCAACTAGCGAAACGCGTTCCAAGAAATTAGAAAGAGTTGCGACTTCGTCAGTGTCATTATCTTCGGCAAATTGTTCTTCGTATTCCCGCGTAACGTTCTCAAGCTCAGCTATGTTTTCTACCCGAACTTCATCTTGTGGATCTTTGCTAGCAGTTAATTCCTTTAAGTAGCCAGAGGCCTCCATGGCCGCTTCCAGAATCGCACTTGGTCCAGCGCCTGATTCATCGAGCGTGCGCAGGTTTCCGAGCAGGCGATTGAATTCGGCAAGTGCCGTAGCAGAACGCGTCGGTAGAGTGTGAATTTCTGACAATCTATTTAGAGCTGCACTAAAGGTGATCTTTTCGCGACGTGCGAATCCTTCTACGGCCTCTTCGGCCTTATCGCCAATCCCGCGGCGAGGCGTATTCAAGATTCGGCGTACCGAAACATCATCTTCTGGATTGGAAACTGCGCGCAGGTAAGCAAGGGCATCCTTGATTTCCTTTCGCTCATAGAACCTAGTTCCACCAACCACCTTGTATGGGACTCCCCGGCGAATGAAGACTTCTTCCACACTTCGAGATTGATTGTTTGTGCGATAAAAAACCGCAACATCTTTGTATTCAAAGCCATGATTATCAATCAAGTCAGCGACATTTGTGACAATAAAGTCAGCTTCATGATGTTCATCATTAGCGGTATAGATAACAATCTTTTCGCCACTACCTTCAGCGGTCCAAAGTCGCTTCGCGGGACGGCCAGAATTCTTTTCAATGACTGAGTTGGCACTGGTGAGAATGTTTTGGGTCGATCGATAGTTCTGCTCTAGCGCAACGGTTTTAGCATCTGAGTAATCTCGTTCAAACTCAACAATGTTGCGGATGTTCGCGCCGCGGAAAGCATAGATACTTTGATCAGCGTCACCAACAACGCAAAGTTCAGCGGGAGATATTCCATCTTTACCGTTACCCACTAGTTCGCGGATCAAAACATATTGCGCATGGTTTGTATCTTGGTACTCATCAACCAGTACATGTCGAAAGCGACGATGATAGTGCTCGGCCACATCTGGGAAGGCTTGCAGCAGTGCAACCGTATGGCCAATCAAATCATCAAAATCAACTGCGCTTGCTAGCATCAAGCGACGTTGATACTCGCCATATGCCTGTGCCACAGTTTGTTCCTGTGCGGTAACAGCTTTGTTAATCGCATCTTCGTAATCAGTCAATTCATTTTTTAAGTTGCTGATTTGGCCAAGTAAGTATTTTGGGCTGTATGACTTGGGATCAACGCCCAGATCTTTTGAAACCAAAGACAGCATGCGAACTGAGTCTTGGGTGTCGTAAATTGTGAATGAAGGTTTTAAGTTAAGTCGCTTGGCTTCATTGCGAAGAATCCGGACGCAAGCCGAGTGAAAAGTTGAAACCCACATACTCCTGGCCTTTGAGCCAACCATGTGAGCGACACGTTCTTTCATTTCGTTCGCCGCTTTATTCGTAAATGTGATTGCCAAAATCTCGGTTGGGGCTACATTTCGCTCTGCCATTAGATAGGCAATCCGGCGAGTTAGCACTCGAGTTTTTCCAGATCCAGCACCGGCAACTACCAACAAGGGAGTTCCAGAATGAACGACGGCTTGGCGCTGCGGCTCGTTTAAGTCATCCAGGAGTTGTGAAGGCACACGGACAGTCTACGTAAGCACCCTGACATGTGCCGTTGTGGCATTAAAGAAATAGAGTGGTCGACGTGAGTAACGAATCAAATGAGCGAGTTGAAATCCCAGAAGGTGTGACCCGAGCGCTAGTTGTGACTGCGCATCCAGATGATGTGGACTTTGGTGCTGGCGGAACCGTTATGGCGCTTATTAAGGCTGGGGTGCGGGTTACATTTTGCATTTGCACTGACGGTGACGCTGGTGGCTTTGATGATTCGACAGACCGTTCTGAGATTCCAGCCATCCGAAGAGCTGAACAAGTAGCTGCAGCTGCAGTTTATGGAGTTACCGACGTGCGGTTTCTTGGTTATCGCGATGGCTACTTAGAACCAAGCCATGATTTACAGCGCGACATTGTTCGGGTCATGCGCCAAGTTCAGCCGCAATTAGTTTTAACTCAGTCGCCAGAGCGAAATTGGGATCGACTGCCTTCCAGTCATCCAGACCACATGGCTGCCGGTGAAGCTACCGCACGCGCGCTTTATCCAGCGGTGCGCAATCCATATGCCTATCCAGAATTGCGAGACAACGAAGGTCTGGAAGCCTGGACCGTTAACTGGCTTTGGCTACAAGGACACGTTGAACCAAACCACTGGATCGACACCACTGAATTCTTTAGTCGCAAAGTAACAGCCCTAGAGGCTCACGCAAGCCAAACCTCGCATATGGAAGGCCTAGAAGACATGCTTCGCAGCTGGGGTGAAATGCAAGCTGCGGCCGCCGGATTTGAAACTGGACGTCTAGCCGAAGCTTTCCGCCAAATCAAACTTCCTGACTAAGGATTAAAGCGCGTAGGCAATAACAATGTTTGTTAGCGTTAATGCACCGATCAGTGCCCAGTAAAGCTTTTGCTCTGACTTACGCTTACCGATTGAATACATTGCAATAATTGCAATCGCGATGATTAGTTTGATCGCAATCTTGGTGTGATCAACTACGTAATCGCTATCTAGCGAGCCGGACTCGTGCAAACCTACGAGCAATATGCCGGTCAAAAGCTGGGTGCTGGCACCATGAAGCATCGCAACGTTAACGCCGAAAGTCTTTTTAGCAAGTTCCTTAAAGAAGCCATACCCAATTGCTGCAATTCCAACAAAATGAAGGACTACTAGAGCTGTGTAAAGAATTTCCATGGCTATTCCTGTCCGGCGCTTATCGCGCCTTTACCCATCTGTATTTACTGTGAATGGGAATTTCGGCTTCGCCTTATTCCCATTCAATAGTGCCCGGAGGCTTACTTGTTACATCCAACACTACGCGGTTAACTTCCCGAACTTCGTTAGTTATTCGATTCGAAATCTTTGCCAATACGTCATACGGCAATCGAGTCCAGTCAGCAGTCATTGCATCTTCACTTGAAACTGGGCGTAACACAATCGGATGACCATAAGTTCTGCCATCACCTTGCACGCCAACACTGCGAACATCGGCCAATAACACAACTGGGAACTGCCAAATTGATGAATCCAAACCAGCAAGTGTGGTTTCTTCACGAACAATTGCATCGGCCGCACGCAGGATGTCTAACCGCTCTTTACTGACTGCTCCCACAATGCGAATGCCAAGTCCTGGTCCTGGGAATGGATGACGCATAACCATCGCATCTGGCAGACCTAGTTCTCGACCAACTGCGCGGACTTCATCTTTGAAAAGTTCTCGCAATGGCTCACAAAGTTGGAATTCAATATCATCAGGCAGACCACCAACATTGTGATGACTCTTGATAGTTGCCGCGCCAGTGCCGCCGCCACTTTCAACTACGTCTGGATAAAGCGTTCCCTGAACCAAGAAATCAATAGTGGCTCCAGATTCGCCAGCTTCAGCAATTAATTGTTTTTGGGCATCTTCAAAAACTCGAATGAAAATTCGACCAATGATTTTCCGCTTAGTTTCTGGATCTGTAACATCAGCTAATTCAGTTAAGAATCGTTCAGCGGCATCTATGACAACAAGTCTGATGCCGGTTGCTGCAACATAATCACGTTCAACTTGTTCGCGTTCACCTGCGCGCAACAATCCATGATCAACAAAGACACACGTCAAGTTGTCACCAACTGCTTTGTGAACCAAAGCCGCAGCGACAGCCGAATCAACACCACCAGATAGCCCGCAAATAACTTTTGAGTCACCAAGTTGAGCCTTGATACGAGCTACTTGTTCATCAACAATTCCAGCTGGTGTCCAAGTTGGTTCAATTTTTGCAATGTCATACAAGAAATGTTCTAGAACTTTTTGCCCGTGCTCGGAATGCATTACTTCCGGATGGAATTGAACGCCTGCTAATCCCCGAGACAAATCTTCAAACGCAGCAACTGCTGCGCCCGCACTTGATGCCGTGACAGTGAACCCGGCTGGTGCTTCTTGAACTGAGTCGCCGTGACTCATCCAAACATTTTGAATTTCAGGTAAGCCATCGAATAGGCAACTACCAGAAACGGTCTTCAATTCAGTTGCGCCAAATTCAGATAATCCAGTTTGCGCAACCGTGCCACCAAGTGTTGCTGCCATGGCTTGGAAGCCATAACAGATTCCAAAAACTGGAAGGTTTGCATCAAATAGCGCGGCATCAACTTGTGGTGCACCTTCGGCGTAAACGCTAGATGGTCCACCAGAAAGAACTATCGCTAATGGATTTTTGGCCAGCATTTCTTTGGCAGACATAGTGCTGGGAACTACTTCAGAATAAATCCGAGCTTCTCGGACTCGGCGAGCAATTAACTGGGCATACTGCGCACCAAAATCAACTACGAGTACCGGGCGGGCGTCAGTCACATCCTTAGCCTATTGCTAGTCAAGTGTTCGTTACTTGGCACCTGCAAAGATCAAAGGGCTGCTGGTGCACCGGCTGGCACAACTGGTGACTTAGGCGCGATTCGAGAAACTTCTCGGTACGGCTCACCAAAGTTTGGCCTTTGATCTTGCTCACCCTTGTTAGGCCACATCGACATCGCTCGCTCAGCTTGGGCAGTAATTGTCAGCGAAGGGTTAACGCCTAAGTTTCCAGAGATCGTCGAACCGTCAGTGATGTGTAAACCTTCATACCCAAAGACTCGATGATATGGATCTACAACACCTTCGCTAGCAGACGAAGCAATCACACATCCGCCAACAAAGTGAGCGGTGAAGGGCGCCTCGATCACTTCACCAAGATTACCCATTGCATCGCCATCGATAGTGGTTGCTAATTCGCGAGCTACCTGGTTTGCCACCGGAATCCAACTTGGGTTTGGTTGGCCTTCACCTTGTCGACTACTTAACTTCCAGCCACCAAATGTGGAATCTCTCTTTCCAAATACTGTTATTGAATTATCCAGAGTTTGCATTACTAGTGCGATCACCGTTTTTTGCGACCAGTCTTTAACCCATAAATGTTTAAGTGCCATCAGCGGTGATTTGGATACCGCATTAATCCAAACCTTCCATCGCGGCTTTGAATCATCACCATCAGTAAGAATTGTTGAAAGTAAGCCCATCGAATTGGAACCAATGCCATAACGAACCGGCTCAACGTGAGTGTGTTCATCTGGAAAGAATGAAGAAGTAATTGCAACACCACTAGTGAAATCTGGTGACGGAATGTTATTAGCAACTGCGCCAACCAGCGCTTCTGAATTTGTCCTAGATAGATATCCAAGTCTTTTGGAGAGGTTGGGAAGTACTCCTTCATCCTTCATTCGATGCAAAATCTTTTGAGTGTTGTAAGTTCCGGCGGCTACAACTACATGTTTGGCGCGAAGCGTGCCTTTACTGAAACCACCAGTCTTTTTGGTCCTAACTAACCATTCATCACCTGCACGGATTAACTCGGTGACCGTGGTCATTGCCTTAATTTCAGCCCCACCTAATTTGGCTAGGGCTAAATAATTTTTATCAAGGGTGTTCTTAGCGTTATGACGACATCCCGTCATACATTCACCACAGTTCGTGCAACCTTTTCGAGCTGGACCCACGCCACCAAAATATGGATCTGGAGATTCAATGCCAGGCCCTTTGCCAAAGTGGACTGCAACTGGAGCAAGTTTGAAAGATTCGCCAACGCCCATTCGATCTGCCACATCTTTCATAGCTGCATCTGCTGGTGAAAAATAAGTATTCATTTCAACACCCAGCATGCGTCGCGCTAAGTCATAAAACGGCTTTAGTTCGGTTTGCCAATCTGTAATTCCGGACCAAGGACCTTGAGCAAAAAATTCCGCAGGCGGTTCATACATAGTGTTTGCATAAACTAATGAGCCACCGCCTACGCCAGCTCCAGCCAAAATCATGACATCTGGCAACATGTGAATTCGCTGAATTCCGTAACATCCAATCGCTGGTGCGAACAAAAAATCGCGAACTCGCCAAGATGATTTTGCAAACTCATGATCTTTGAATTCGCGGCCAGCTTCCAGAACTGACACTTTGTAGCCTTTTTCGGTTAGGCGAAGTGCTGCAACAGAACCACCAAAACCTGAGCCAACAACGATTACGTCATAATCGATTGCCATTAGCGGATTCTTAATCGCTTAAGTATCAACAAAGACTTACCTAAAAGCTTGGTCCACTGTTCTTCATCAAAACCAAACTTTGGGCCAATTGAAATCCAACGCTGCCTAGCTATCGTCTGTGGTTGAGTGAACCGAAGTAAGCCCTCGATTCCATGTCGGCGACCAAGTCCAGATTGACCCATTCCGCCCATAGGTGCTGCGACTGATCCATAAGCGGCGGCGAAACCTTCATTAATGTTTACCGAACCTGATCTAAGTTGTTCGGCAATTTGTCGACCGTTACGAGCATTGGAAGTTATTACTGAAGCAGATAATCCATAAATTGAATCGTTAGCAAGTGCTATGGCTTCTTCAGTGCTGGAAAACGGTTGAACATAAACACATGGTCCAAAAACTTCTTCAGTTGAAATCTTCATATCTTTTGTCACACCAGTGAGAACTGTTGGCTCATAGACGTTTGGTCCAATGTCAGTTCGAAGCTTTCCGCCGGTTTCGACTTTTGCGCCCTGCGCTACTGCCGTTGATACCGCATCGCTAACTCGATTAACCAAAGCATCGGTAACTAGTGACCCTACTTCGTAACCCCAACCCAATTGTGCGCCAAGTTTCAACTCTTTGACTTTTTTCACAAATGCACTCAAAAACTTTTCGTAAATTGATTCGTGTATGTACATGCGTTCAATTGAGACGCAAAGTTGCCCAGCAGATGTGAAGCAACCACGAACTGCTACTTCAAGGAAAGTTTCAAGGTTTGCATCAGCACAAACGATTATTGGATTCTTGCCACCAAGTTCTAGAGATGCACCAATGAGTCTGGCGCCAGCTTGGGCGGCAACGATCTTTCCAGTTTTAGTTGATCCGGTGAAGCATACGTAATCCACTTCATCGATTAGCGCGGTTCCCGTTGAATTGCCGTCTCCGGTGACAATCCTGATTACGCCCTCAGGCAATCCCGCTTGGCGAAGTAAATTCAAGCCACGAATTGCAGACCAAGGCGTTTGATTGTCTGGTCGAACTACAACCGTATTACCCGCCAAGATCGCGGGCAGCGCATCACAAATGGAGAGAACCAATGGATAATTCCAAGGAGAGATGATTCCAATCACGCCTTTGGGTTGTGACAAAACATAAGTCTTGGTGAAAATCGGTAACGCACCGGCACGACGCTTTGGTGCAAGTGCCCGCTTGCCAATCTTTGCGTAGTGAGCAGTAATCATGGCTAGGCTGAGAATTTCATCTGCTGCATGGAACCTGGATTTTCCAGTTTCTGCTTGAATCGTTGTTAACAACTCATCTTGATTTTCAATCAACAGCTTGTGGAAGCGATCCAGAATCTTTACCCGATGAGAAACTTCAGTATTTGCCCAGGCAGTCTGTGCCTTGCGGGCATTAGCAACAGCAAGTGCTACATCTTGTTTTGAAGACTCCGGAACGGATTCAATAGTTACACCTGGAAATGGACTAACTGGGTTAATCATGGAACCACTAGTTGCTACCAAGTTTTGGAGCAACTGATCCTTTGACGAACTATGCACTATCTAAGCCTAGGAGTCAGGTCGACTAAATACCTTGCTATCGCGAAAACGCAGTTACAGCTAATTAGGAGTTACAACTACTTCGCAGCGTTGGAATTCCTTTAAGTCTGAGTAACCGCAGGTTGCCATGGCGCGGCGAAGGGCACCGACCATGTTCATGGTTCCATCAGCTGTGTGAGATGGACCTGAAATGATTTCGCTCAAAGTTCCGGTTGTTCCAAGATCAACAAGTTCACCTCTTGGTAGTTCTAGGTGAGTAGCTTCAATCCCCCAGTGCTTGCCGCGACCTGGTGCGTCAGTAGCGCGAGCAAAAGTTGATCCAACAACAACTGCGTCAGCACCTAATGCGATTGCCTTTGAGACATCGCCACTTCGACCCATTGAGCCATCGGCAATAACTGAAACGTAACGACCACCAGATTCATCCAGGTAATCGCGGCGAGCAGCAGCAACGTCAGCAACTGCGCTAGCCATAGGAACGCGGACACCAAGCACATCAAGAGTTGTGTGCGCAGCACCGCCGCCAAATCCAACAAGTACGCCAGCAGCACCAGTTCGCATTAAGTGCAGCGCGGCTGTGTAAGTTGCGCAGCCACCAACGATTACTGGAACATCAAGTTGGTAAATGAATTCCTTAAGGTTTAATGCTTCGCCACCATTGCTGACATGTTCTGCACTAACTGTGGTGCCACGAATTACGAAGATGTCAACGCCAGCATCAACTACCTGCTTGGCAAATTGCGCAGTGCGTTGTGGACTCAATGCGCCAGCAACTGTGATTCCAGCTGCGCGCATTTCTTGAATGCGAGCGGCGATTAACTCAGGCTTAATTGGCTTGGCATAAATTTCTTGAAGTTTTGCAGTTGCGCCTTTTGAATCAAGAGCTGCAATGTCATTGAGTACGCCAGTTGGATCTTCGTACCTGGTCCAAACGCCTTCAAGATTTAGAATTGCCAAGCCACCAGCAGCAGCAAATGTTTTTGCTGACGAAGGTGAGACGACTGAATCCATTGGCGCCGCAATGATTGGGTGATTGAACGAATAGGCGTCAATCTTCCAATCCAGCGAAACCAGTGCGTCATCACGGGTGCGACGACTTGGCACTAATGAAACATCATCGAATGAATAAGCGGCGCGGGCACGCTTACTTCTACCGATTTCCACGTCTGACATTTTTCTCCCCTATCGAACGTGGTAGTTAGGTGCTTCTACCGTTAGCTGGACGTCGTGCGGATGACTTTCTTTTAGACCTGCGGCCGTAATACGTATTAGGCGACCTTTGTTCTTGAGGTCAGCAACGGTTGCGGCGCCGGCGTAACCCATAGATGCGCGCAGACCACCAATTAATTGGTGTGCAACGCCTGCTAAATTGCCGCGATAAGGCACCTGGCCTTCAATACCTTCTGGAACCAATTTGTCTTCAGAAAGCACATCGTCTTGGAAGTAACGGTCCTTTGAATAAGACTTGGCATTTCCTCGAGATTGCATCGCGCCGAGTGAACCCATTCCGCGGTATTGCTTGAACTGTTTGCCATTGACGAAAACCAGTTGTCCCGGAGCTTCTTCGCAACCAGCAAGTAACGAGCCCAACATAACGGTGTCGGCGCCAGCCACAATTGCTTTTGCGATGTCGCCGGAATACTGCAAGCCACCATCACCAATTACTGGAATTCCAGCTGGGCCGGCTGCTAGTGATGCTTCGTAAATTGCAGTAACCTGCGGTACGCCAACGCCAGCTACAACGCGAGTGGTACAAATCGAGCCTGGGCCAACGCCAACTTTGACTGCGTCCGCGCCAGCGTCAATTAAAGCTTGGGCTCCGGCGCGCGTAGCAATGTTGCCACCGATGACCTGAACCTTGGCAGACTTCTTAATTCTGGAAACCATATCGAGAACTGCTTTTTGATGACCGTGCGCAGTATCAACGATTACAACATCAACACCAGCTTCAACTAAAGCAAGTGCACGTGTAAATGAATCTTCGCCAACGCCAACTGCGGCGCCAACCATTAAACGACCAGCAGAATCTTTTGTTGCTAGCGGATAGCGATCACTCTTTACGTAATCCTTAACTGTGATTAAGCCAGTTAGGCGACCAGCAGAATCTACTAGCGGAAGTTTTTCAATCTTATTAATGCGCAACAACTCAAGAGCATCGTCGCCATTCATCCCTGGAGTTCCAGTTATGAGTGGCATCTTTGTCATGACATCGCCAACTTTGCGATTCTTGTCATCTTCAAAACACATGTCGCGATTAGTTACGATGCCGACAAGAATTCCTTGCGCATCAACTACTGGCACACCGCTAATTCGATAGTGGGCGCAAAGTCGATCGACATCAGCCAAAGTATCGGTTGCGCTACAAGTAACTGGATGGGTAATCATTCCAGCTTCGCTGCGCTTAACTAGATCTACTTGAGCGGCTTGATCTTCGATAGAAAGATTTCGGTGCAGAATTCCAAGGCCACCCTGGCGCGCCATTGCAATAGCCATTCGAGCTTCGGTAACTGTGTCCATCGCAGAGGACAGCAATGGAATCTTGAGAGATATTTCTCGAGTTAACTTTGTACTGGTATCTACTTCGCTTGGAATGACATCGCTGGCATCTGGCAGCAACAGCACGTCATCGTAAGTCAGTCCGAGCATTGCAAACTTGTCAGGAAGGCCCTGTGCCATGGAATCCCCTTACTGATCAAGCTGGTAACTGCTGGCGATAGTCACCTAAATAAAGGTGAATTGCCTAAGGTTATCGCGGATCAGCCTGCAGCCAAAAAGCGCAATTTTCTTGTTGCTTAACGGCCTGAGGCTGCGGCTAAGGCAATCAGAGTGCTGGTGAAATCCAGTGGCTTAACTACGCCTTCCGGCAGATCTGGTTGCCAGCCTGGGCCTACAGACATCAGTAGTGGCGCTGGGCGCATTGGCTCTACCGAATCCCAAATGGTGATGTCAGCAGTTCCCTGAGTTTGTGACCAAACCACGATTGCACTAGGACCAATTTTCTTGGCTGCAGTAGCAAGCGCGTCAGCTGGCATGCGAGCACCAAGAACTCTGCTTGCAATGTTTTGCTCAGCTAGTCCAGCAGCAATTGCGTACATCGGAATCGTATGAAGTTCATGGGGAGCACAAGCTAATAAGACAGGGCGAGCATTCTCTGGTTCAGTTACTGAATTGGCAAGATTCCGGAAAAGCCCTGTTACTGATTCCGCAATCAGATGTTCCTGTTCAACACCTTCGCCAGTTTGTTCCCATTTTTCACCAAGAGCTATCAGCACTGGAATCAACACATTTTCCCAAGTCCAGACCACGCCATGGCTTCCCAACGAATTAGAAATTACCTGGTCACAACCGCTGGCATCTAAAGCCGCAGCCGCACGATTTAAAGATCGCATGATCGCTTTGGGACTATCTAATGCAATGACATTGTCAGCTTGGGCTTCGGCTTCTGTCACTACGTGCAACGAAGGCGTCGAAGTAGTTTCGCCAGCCAGATTGGCTGGGATGACTTCCTGGACCAGAGCAGTCTTTGCGGCTTCGCTCGGGAGCACCCCGTTAAGCATCAGCTTTCGCATCAAATCGATCCGGGCCACATCGATAGCGGAGTAGCGGCGGTGCGAGCCTGCGACGTGGACACTGGGTCCAAGGCCATACCGTCGGTCCCAGGTGCGCAAGGTTGCTGGCGCGATTCCAATCCGACGGGCCACTGCTGCAACGGTTAGGCCAATCTCGACCTGAGGCGCGCGCTGTGACATGTGCCTCATTCTTTCGCCAATTTGGGCATTCTGCACCTTGAGAATCAAGGAGTTCCAATAAACAATGGGGATTTCAGGCAAAACGGCTAAAAACGCGCCAAAACTAATTCAGCAAAGTTGCTTGACCAACTTATGAAGCGGTTCTAGAGTGAAGGTACAAAGAAACAACCTATCGGGAGGAACCAAATGGCTGATCTAACTAGATTGCCTGGTCCAAATGCAGACTTCTGGGATTGGCAACTGCACTCAGCTTGCCGTGGCTTAGATTCAGATATTTTCTACCATCCAGATGGTGAACGTGGATCTGCGCGGGAACGTCGGGTAGCAACTGCCAAAGCAATTTGTGCAGCTTGCCCAGTTCTAGCGCAGTGTCGTGAAATGGCTCTGAAGACACGTGAACCTTACGGCGTCTGGGGTGGCATGAGCGAAGAAGATCGGGAAGCGCACTACGCTCGTCAAGCTCGCGCAAACCGAATCACTTCTTAACAAAAGAATTAAAAACAAAACCCCCGAACAATGTCCGGGGGTTTTGTTTTGTTTCTAATTTTTTGTGAACCGCACTTTAGTGCGTAGGTTTGCGAAGCCTTGCGGTTCGCAAACAAATGACAGTGCCCATTTAGGACACACTCACTTTAGTGAGTGTGTCCGGCGTGACCGTGGCCGTGGCCACCGCCATCTTCTGGAGCCTTTTCTTTCTTCTCAACAACAAGTGCTTCAGTTGTTAGCAACATACCTGCGATTGATGCAGCGTTTTCAAGTGCAGAACGAGTTACCTTCACTGGATCTATAACACCCTGCGCAACAAGATCGCCATACTCGCCAGTCGCAGCATTGATACCTTGACCTTGGCCAAGTTCGCGAACGCGATCAACAACTACGTAACCTTCAAGTCCGGCATTCTCAGCAATCCAACGAAGTGGTTCTACAACACCGCGACGAACAATCTGAACACCAATTGCTAGATCGCCAGTTAGTCCTAGGTCACCGTTAAGAACTGCAGAAGCGTGAATCAAAGCTGAGCCACCACCAGAGACGATGCCTTCTTCGATTGCCGCACGGGTTGCAGATACTGCATCTTCAATGCGGTGCTTCTTTTCCTTAAGTTCAACTTCAGTGTGTGCGCCAACCTTAATTACGCAAACGCCGCCGGAAAGCTTTGCCAAACGCTCAGAAAGCTTTTCCTTATCCCAATCGGAATCAGAATTTTCAATCTCACGCTTGATCTGGCCAACGCGATCGTTAACTGCAGAAGCTTCGCCGCCGCCATCAACGATTGTGGTGTTGTCCTTAGTGGCAACTACGCGACGCGCAGTTCCCAAAACTTCTAGGCCAACCTGATCAATCTTTAGACCAATGTCAGCTGAAATAACTTGAGCGCCAGTAAGGATTGCGATGTCTTCCAAGATCGACTTACGACGATCTCCAAAGGCTGGGGCCTTAATTGCCACGCTTGGGAAAGTTCCACGAATGCGGTTAACCACAAGAGTTGAAAGCGCTTCGCCATCGACATCTTCGGCAATGATTACAAGTGACTTGCTAGCGGCTGAAACCTTTTCCAAGATTGGAAGAAGTTCGGCAACGCTAGAAATCTTGCCCTGCACCAAAAGGATTGCTGGGTTTTCAATTACAGCTTCCATGCGATCTGCATCAGTTACGAAGTAAGGCGAAATGTAGCCCTTGTCGAACTGCATACCTTCAGTGAATTCCAGTTCCATTGCTGTGGTGCTGGATTCTTCAACAGAGATAACGCCATCTTTGCCAACCTTGTCAAAAGCCTCAGCGATCATGTCGCCAATTACCTTGTCGCGGGAGCTGATTGCGCCAACCTGTGAGATGCCTTCTTTGCCGTCTACTGGACGAGCCTGCTTTAGAAGTTCTTCCTTCATGGCTGCAACAGCTGCTTCAATTCCGCGCTTAAGTTCTACTGGCGCGCCACCTGCGGCAACAACCTTTAGGCCTTCACGAACAAATGCTTGCGCTAGAACAGTTGCTGTTGTGGTTCCGTCACCGGCAACATCGTTTGTCTTGGTAGCAACTTCCTTGGCAAGTTGCGCGCCAAGGTTTTCGTAGGAGTCTTCAAGTTCAATTTCGCGGGCAATGGTTACGCCATCGTTAGTAATTGTTGGTGCGCCCCACGCTTTGCTAATAACTACGTTGCGGCCCTTTGGTCCAAGGGTTACCTTCACTGCATCAGCAAGGGCATTAACGCCACGCTCTAATGCGCGACGAGCATCTTCGTCGAATTGGACGGTCTTTGCCATTTGTATTTCTCCAAAACTAATAGTTCATAAAGTTGCCAACGCCCCGATGTAAACGATCGGGGCGTTAGCTTGAGATTTTTATTTTTCGACGATTGCGAGAATGTCGCGAGCGCCAAGAAGAAGGTATTCAACACCGTTGTACTTAACTTCGGTGCCGCCGTACTTGGAGTAGATAACAACGTCGCCGACTTTAACGTCAAGCGGAATCCGCTTTTCGCCGTCTTCATCGAAACGACCTGGCCCTACTGCGACGACCTTGCCCTCTTGTGGCTTTTCCTTAGCGGTATCTGGGATTACCAAACCCGAAGCGGTGGTCTGCTCGGCTTCTAGTGACTGAACGAGGATGCGATCCTCAAGTGGCTTAATGTTGACCGACACGTCGTGTCTCCTGTTATTACTCGATTTGAATTAGCACCCGAGGCTTTAGAGTGCTAATCCAAATGTAAGCAGGTTTTGGCACTCGGTCAACTTGAGTGCCAGACCAGAGCCTCATCAGGTTCAGTAGGGCCAAACCATAGGAAATCCTCGGGTTCTCCGGCTTTGGCGGCAAAAATCGCCTGGATTTGGGCTTTTGCGATTGGGTTTGAGATCGCTATCTGGCCAGACTCGCTGTTTTGAACCTCGGCCAGACATTCAGCCACGACCACCAAGCGGCTTTCAGTTCCCGCAACCTGCAAGATCTCGGCCTCTAAGACTTCCGGATCGGTTTCATCCCAAGACTGCGCCCAGTCATGGGTGACTGCATAGCCACTGGTTGCGACCAAAACATTTGAAGCTTTGAATTCAGAGACTTGCTGAGTGGTAACCGGAATCCAAACGCGCATGGGTCCATTCTTGCCTATAGATAGGTAGGTGTCAGGATGTACCTATGGATGCAATCACAAATGTTCCCGCCCCTTACAACGAGCCAATTGGCACTTTTGCCCCAGGTACACCTGAGCGAGCTGGTCTAGAACAAGGTCTAAAGGATCTTGTTGCTACTACTCACGAATTAACCAACGTCATCGGTGGCAAGAAAGTTATGGCCTCCGGCGAAAAGATTGAAGTTCGCAGTCCACACGAACATTCCCGAGTACTTGGCGTCACCGCCAACTCAACTCAAGCCGATGCCACCAGTGCAATTGCTGCTGCTAAGGCTGCTGCTCCAATGTGGCGCGATCTGCCATTTGATGAGCGTGCTGCGGTTATCTTGCGGGCTGCTGACTTACTGTCCGGTCCATGGCGTAACAAAGTTTTGGCAGCAACCGTTTGGGGTCAGTCCAAGACTGCATACCAAGCTGAGATTGATTCAACTTGTGAGTTGATTGACTTCTGGCGTTTTAATGTTCACTTCGCTCGCCAAATTTTGCAAGAACAGCCTGTGTCTTCTCCTGGCGTTTGGAACCGAACCGATCATCGCTCCCTTGAGGGTTTCGTCTACGCGATCACACCGTTTAACTTCACTGCGATTGCTGGCAACCTTCCAACTGCTCCCGCTTTGATGGGTAACACCGTTATCTGGAAGCCATCCCCTACTCAGCAAGTTGCGGCATCGATCACGATGGATCTTTTGATGGCTGCTGGATTGCCACCAGGCGTTATCAATATGGTTACTGGCGATGGCATTGCAGTTTCAGATGTTGCGCTGGCTGATCCAGATCTAGCTGGCATTCACTTCACCGGTTCAACACCGGTGTTCCAGCACCTATGGAAGACCGTCGGAAACAATATTTCGAATTACCGTTCTTACCCTCGACTAGTTGGTGAAACTGGTGGCAAGGACTTCATCTTTGCTCATCCATCAGCTGAACATCGCACGCTGATCACTGCAATGATTCGTGGTGCGTTTGAATTCCAAGGACAGAAGTGTTCAGCTGCCTCACGTGCTTACATTCCACGCAGTATTTGGAATGCAATCAAGGATGATTTCTTGGCTGAAGTTGAAGGCATCAAGCAAGGTCACGCATCTGACTTCAGTAACTTCATGACTGCAGTTATTGATGAGAAAGCTTTCAAGCGAGTAAGCGGTGCAATCGATCGCGCCCATGCTGACAAGTCAATCGAAGTTGCAGCCGGCGGAACATATGACGGCAGCGAGGGTTGGTTCATTCGCCCAACAGTTTTGGTCGGTTCTGACCCAACTGCTGAATTCTTCACTGACGAATACTTTGGACCAGTACTTGCTGTCTATATCTACGAAGACAACAACTGGCGCGATACCTTGACTCAAATGGAAGGTATTGCCAAGTATGCGCTAACTGGCGCCATCATCGCCCAGGATCGTGATGCCATCAATGAAATGTCACACGCCTTGAGATTTGCAGCTGGAAACTTCTACATCAATGACAAGCCAACCGGCGCAGTTGTTGGTCAGCAACCATTCGGTGGCGCTCGCGCTTCTGGTACTAACGACAAAGCAGGGGCAGCAATTAACTTGCAGCGCTGGACGAGTGATCGCAGCATCAAGGAAACGATGGTTCCAGCTCAGAATTACCAATACCCATTCATGGGTTAGCTTTTGTCGTCAATCCTGATCACTGATGGCAACTGCGCATTTTGTCAGCGCACTGCCAAGAAACTCGCTGGGATAGTTCCAACTGGTTGGATCAATGTTCCAAGTACTGAGTTGACCAATAGCTATGGCTTAACTCAGGAGCAGCTAGAACATTCCGTTTGGCTGATTGAAAATCCTAATTCCGAACAACAGCGTTACAGCGGCGCAAAGGCAGTTGGAAAAGTTTTGCGAATTCGGGGCGGGCTTTGGGGCGGCCTTGGTTGGCTAACTTTTATTCCACCGACTTCTTGGATAGCCGCGGGAATGTATCGCTTAGTTGCAAACAATCGAAAGTTCTTTAGCCGTTTTGTTTAGGAAATGAAAGTAGCTTCGGGCTTTAGTTCGATATCAAACTTCGCTTTAACGCCCTTAACGATGTGCTCGGCAAGTTCAGAAATGTCTGCACTGGTTGCGTTGCCTCTATTAGTTAATGCCAGAGTGTGCTTACTTGAAAGTGCAGCACGACCATTCAAGGTAAAGCCTTTTTTGAAACCCGCCTGTTCGATCAACCAGGCAGCACTAACTTTGAATGAGCCATCTGTCTCAGGCCAATGCGGTGCGTTTTCTGGTGCATCTTCAACTCTCGGATTCATAAAGAACGAACCAACGCTCCAAGTGTCATGGTCTGCTGAATCCAGCACCATACCTTTGCCTGCGCGAAGTTCTAAGACAGCTGTTTGCAAATCAGAAGTGCTTACTCGATCACCAAGTTCAACCTTGAGTTTTGCGGCAAGTTCGTTATAAGCAATCGGCGCAGACATGGTTCCAAGCGGTAACTGGAAGGTGACACTCAAGATAACCCAAGTGTCAGGATTTGTTTTGAAAACTGAAGAGCGATACCCGAACTCGCAATCCGCTGCAAAAATTGTGTCAACAGATTTCGTCTTACGATTCCAGGCGCGAACCTGGGCAATAGTTTCACTCACACTTTGTCCGTAAGCGCCCACATTTTGGATTGGGGTTGCACCAACCGTTCCTGGAATGCCGGCTAGTCCTTCAATCCCAGTCCAACCGTTGGCAACCGCAGTAGCCACAAAATCATTCCAGTTATGTCCCGCCGCAACAGTTACCCAAGCACCAGCGCAAGCCGATTCATCGTTTACAAAACCTTGCGACTCGATCTTGATTACGTCACCATGGAAGTCATCGCTAACAATTACGTTGCTGCCGCCGCCAAGAATTAAGGCATTAGGACGAGCGGAAACTGCTTCGATTATTTCTGATTCAGACGTCGCAATTACCAGCGAGTTTGGCGTGCCACCAACGCGCAAAGTAGTCAGTTCCGCAAGACTGCGCATCATGTTCCTATTGTGCTAGTCGCACAGTTGCTTTTGCTAGACCTAAGACTTTGGTTTCACCAAAAACTGCACCAAGATCAACTTGAATCGTTCCATCGTCATTAATCTGTGCGACTTTACCGGTAAAGCTAACTATTGAACCCTCCGCAGTATTGGGAACAACAACTGGACGAGTCATGCGAACTGAATAGTCAATTACCGCAGTTGGATCTCCCACCCAATTAGTTACAACCTGAATTGCACGTCCCATAGTCAGCATGCCGTGGGCAATGACATCTGGAAGTCCAACTGACTTTGCAAACTCTTCATCTTGGTGAATTGGATTTTGGTCACCGGAAGCATTTGCATAAGCCACTAGGTCAGCGCGAGTAAATGCCAAATCTAGAGCCGGAAGTTCCATGCCGACGGAAACATCGGAAAGTTTAATTGTCATGCTTCGGCTCCTCGCACAACTATTTTTGACCAGCCCGTTACAACAAGTTCGTCACCAGAGTAAACATCAGTTTTGAAGGTCGCGATTTCGTTTGTGCCCAGCGGTTTGATTTCTTCAACCGAAGCACTAACTGTTAGCTCATCCCCAACCCGAATCGGGCGAACGTATTCAAACTTTTGATCGCTATGAACTAAGCGGGAGTAATCAAGCTGCAGTGCTGGGTCATGGAAAGCCGTGTCCATGGCATTCATAGTTACAACAATTGGAAAAGTTGGGGGCGCAACAGTGCCGTCTGCATATGCCGGATTTGTTTCACCTAGTGCTTTGACGAATGCAGAGATATTTTCTGAAGTCACCAAGTAAGGCTTTGAAGGTGGATAGACATGACCAATCATGTCGTGGTTCATTCCCATGGGATTCCCTTAAAAAATTAACCTGCTTGTGAACAACAAGCGTTAATCAATTAATTAACGAGTTTCCTTGTGCAAAGTGTGCTTGTTGCACTTTGGGCAATGCTTCTTGATCTCTAGGCGGTCAGGATCGTTACGACGATTCTTGCGTGAGATGTAGTTGCGGTCTTTGCAGTCTTCGCATGCCAAAGTGATCTTTGGACGAACGTCGTTACGTGCCATGGTCTTGCCTTTCGTTTGAGCAGCTACACGTGGTGTGTAACTGGTCTTGCCTTTACGTACCGAGGGCCGGACTTGAACCGGCGACACAGCGATTATGAGCCGCTTGCTCTACCAAGCTGAGCTACCCCGGCTTAAAACCGTGCGTAAACACGGTCTTCGAGCCCCCTGTCAGAATCGAACTGACGACCTCTTCCTTACCAAGGAAGTGCGCTACCACTGTGCCAAGGGGGCCAGTCTTTTCTTCTAGAAACGCATTTCTGCGCCCCGTTAGCGTATCGAATACCTGCCGTTACAGGGAAATTGAGCCCAACTGGCTTAAGGATCGTCCGTTTCGAGGGGCTAACTGCTAAATCTTGGCACTCCGAATATCCGCATGAATACTACGATTATTAAAACCTTAGGAAATCGGGAGAATCACATGGCAACATCAGCGGAAAATTTGAGCGTCTCAGTGCAAGACCAAGACGACCAGCTGGGCATTTTGCAGCGCCGCCGGATCGAGGCAAACATCATTTCTCCGATTTACCAGATCATGAAGCGTGAGTTAGGCCAGGAACGAGCATCCGACATTATTCGGGAAGCAATTACCGAAGATGCACACAAGGCTGGCGCTCGATTTGCTGCAAGTGAACCAAATGGCGCGAACCTATTAACATTCATTGCCATCCAAGACCTTTGGAAAAAGGATGACGCACTAGTAACCGATGTAATTGAAGAGTCCGAAGAGGTTTATACCTACGAAGTAAAGCGCTGTGCTTATGCCGAGATGTATCAAGAAATGGGCTTGGCTGAAATTGGAAACTTGCTTTCATGCACCCGCGATTTTGAATTCATAGTTGGTTACGATCCAACCATTGAGATCACTCGCACCAAAACCATCATGGGTGGCGATTCGCATTGCGATTTCCATTACGTGCGCAAAGCTCAGGCATGACAACTCCCCTGATTAATTCAGCTCGACTTTGGAAATCTCTGGATGAAATTTCTGTCTACGGTGCAACACCGGCCGGCGGCCTACATCGTTTAGCAGCATCCAAGGAAGATGGTCAGGCGCGCGATTACGTAGTTGCAGCGGCTGGCGAACTTGGTTGCACAATTCGTATCGATGCACTGGGAAATACTTTTATGCGCCGGGCGGGAACTGATTCCAGTGCAAAGACAATTCTGATTGGTTCACATTTAGATTCCCAGCCACTTGGCGGAAAGTATGACGGCATCTATGGCGTGATGGCTGGCTTGGAATTACTTCGAGTGCTGCACGAATCCAAAACCGAAACTAAGCATGCAATCGAAGTAGCAGTTTGGACGAATGAAGAAGGCGCTCGCTTCGCCCCAGCCATGATGGGTGCAGCCTATTTCGCTGGTAAGTTCACCGCCGAAGAACTTTTGGTTAGAAAAGATGTTGACGGAGTCCAACTTGGAAAGTCGCTAACTGAAATTGGATACGCCGGAACTGACGAAGTCTCTCCAGTTGAGCATCAAGCATATTTCGAGATTCACATTGAGCAAGGTCCGATTCTACAAGATGAGAACCTTCAAATTGGCGTCGTCACTTTAGTGCAAGGTATGCGTTGGTTTCGAGTTGGCATCACAGGCCAAGCAGGTCACACCGGAACTTATCCAATGGAGACTCGCCGCGATGCCCTAGTTGCAGCTTCACACTTAATTAAGGCAGTCCAGCAGATTGGTTTGGATCAACCACTTACTGGCCGAGCGACCGTTGGGCACATAGTCGTCACTCCTAACTCCCCTAACGTGATTCCGGGGCATGTCGAGTTGATGGTGGAATTCCGAAATCCTGAAGTTACAGTCCTGGATGTGATGACTGCTTCGCTTAATCAAGCTTTGAAAGAAACCGCTGATAAGTATGGTGTTGAAGTAGAAAGCCAGCAGGAACTTGATTCAGCAACCATAAACTTCACGCAGGAACTTGTTGACCTCGTTGAACAAGCCGCCGCTTCCTGTGGCAAGACTTCAAAGCGCATGATTTCAGGTGCCGGCCACGATGCCTGCCAGCTTTCCGCAGTCATGCCAACCACCATGATTTTCATTCCATGCGACAAAGGAATTAGTCACGCCGAGAACGAGGCAATTACCCAAGAATGGGCAGCTGATGGTGCCCAAGTTCTAGTTGAGACAGTTCTGGCCTTCGACTTGAAGTAAGTCGGGGAATAAAGAAAGCGCCAGTCCCCGTCGGAACCTGGCGCTTTCTGGTGGCAGATAGTGGGTTCGAACCACTGTAGCTTTCGCGACGGATTTACAGTCCGCTCCCATTGGCCGCTCGGGCAATCTGCCATTTGTCGCCCGAAGGCAACTTAGTAAGGATAGCGAGTGAATGGCTGAAAATGCCAATCGGCAATTGGTTAAAACGAGTCCATAATGTGTCGATTACCACGGTCAAAGGTTAAATAGTTCCACGTCCAGTCGGCCATTGTGCCAATCTTGTTTCGACCACCAAGGATGTAAAATAGGTGCAACCAGAGCCAAGCCAGCCATGCAATCGGTCCAGAAATTCGAATGCCTTTAACTTCAACAATTGCTTTGTGGCGACCAATAGTTGCCATTGAGCCTTTGTCTTTGTATTTGAAATTCTCTAATGGTTTTGCTGCAGCTAACGCTTGAATTTGCTTGGCAAGGAATCGCCCTTGCTGCATTGCAACTGGTGCAACCATCGGCAATGGGGTGCCGTTAGCACCTACGGCACCAGCGATATCTCCAATTGCCCAAACGTTCTCATAACCGGTTACCTGCAAAGTGCTCTCAACATCAATTCGACCTCTAGTAACTGGCAGATGCAGAAGATTCATGGCAGGAACACCCTTAACACCGGCTGCCCAAATAGTTGTATTTGCTTGGATCGTATTTCCATCAAGGGTAAGGATTGAATCTGGCAATACTTCTTTTACAGAAGTGTTTGTAAGAACTGTTACACCAAGTTTTTCTAAATCTTTTTGAGTCTTGTTAGAAAGTGATTCCGAGAATGAAGGAACTAATCTTGGGCCAGCTTCAATAATGGAAACCCGAACTCGATTTGCCGCATCGGCATAATCAGAATGAAGTGGTCCTCTAACCAGTTCTGCGAAGGCTCCTGCCATCTCAACACCAGTGGGACCGCCGCCGACAATTGCAATATCGAGGTTATCTTTGTTTCCTTGCCGGCACATGTCTTCATATGAACGCATAACTTCAGATCGAATCGTTAATGCTTCGCCGACTGTCTTCATTCCTAAGGCATTTTCTTTAACGCCTGGAATTCCAAAATCCGAAGTTGTTGATCCAAGAGCAATAACTAGGTGGTCATACTTAACAACTTGGCCATCAGTCAAAGTTAACTCGCTGGCTGCAGCATTTAACTTTTCTGGAGTTCCCATGCGGAACTGAACATTTGTTTTGCGTAATGCGCCACGAATTGGATAAGCAACATGGTCTGCGGCAAGGCCTGCAGTTGAGACTTGATAAAGCAGCGGCAAGAAAGTTTGAAAGTTGTGACGATCAATCAAAACAACTTCAGCTTGTTTGGAAAGCGCGCGGGCTGCAGTCAGTCCACCGAAACCGGCGCCAAGTATTACAACTTTTGGCATTGCCATACTGGCCTCAATTCCTTATGTCTAGCAGGACAAGACTAGTCCCCAAAGCCAGGTCGCGGCACAGAACTCATTAGGGTCTGGCTAAATCCACCGTCTGCGACAAGGTCGGCGCCCGTTATATATCGAGCCCGATCGCTAGCTAAGAAGGTAACTACATCTGCAATGTCATCTGGTTTAGCCACTCGACCAACTGGCACCGCAGCATCACGGCGCTGGGCAACATCGCCCACTTGGTAGTAAGCCTCGGTCATAGGCGTGCGAACTAAACCTGGGCTAACCGTGTTACTTCGAACGCCTTGTGGTCCGAGTTCAAAAGCTAGTTGCTTAGACATAATGACAACGCCTGCTTTACTCACGCTGTATGCGCCACTCGATCCCTGCGGATTTGTGCTAGATATTGATGCCACATGGATCATTGCGCCATTTCCAGAAGCGACTAGCGCAGGCGTAAAGCTTCGAGCCATTAAGAAATAACCGGTCAGATTAACTTTTAATAAGTCGTTCCATTCAACTGTCGTTAAATCGGCAAGCGCACCTGGTCGGACTAAACCAGCGGCATTAACCAAGATGTCACAATTTTTGATTGAGGCTGCAACCGAAGTTACTTCATCTTCTTTTGTCACATCACAGACAAACCCTGTTGCGCTGCCACCGCTTGCTTTAATTTCAGCGACAGTTGCATCAACTAATTCGCCTGCTCTGTCTAGGACATTGCAGTGCACGCCATTGGTGGATAGCTCGAGTGCTATCGCTTTGCCAATTCCGCCTCCCGCACCCGTAACTACAGCTGCGCGACCCGAAAGCCCTAACCAGTCACTCATGACGAAATTGTTTCTGGCTTAACTTCCGACATGATGCTTAATGCAGTTTTTGTGTGCTCAACTTGATCAAGCCAAATTGGTCGCAAAATATCAATACGCCATTCTTTTTCTTGAAGCTTTTCAAGCGGTCCAGCAATGCTTCGGTATCCACCTGCTTGTTCGTGCAGGCGAACCATTTCAAGTGCAATCTTTGCCTGAATCAAATAGATGGGTGGCTGTGGTCCGCGCGCACCAATCATGCCGATCAAATAAAACTTCTCTAGACCAGTAGGCACGATTGCCGCTCCAACGCGAAGTGGAACGCCTTCTTGTCTTTCTAGATATTCTTCGGACAAGAATGGCAGTGAAGCATGGAAGCCAGTTGCATACAAAATGGTGTCGTATTCTTTCGACGTGCCATCGCTGAAGTGAACAGTCTTACCTTCGAATCTTTCGATACCTGGCTTAACTGCGATGCGGCCGTGATGAATCCAATAAAGCAGTAGCTGGTTAACCACAGGTGGACCATCCGCCAAAGTGCGATGATCCGGTGCTGGCATACCTGGATAGTTCTCATGGGTACCAACTGATAACCGAATCATTAATCGAGCAATTAGATCTTGCTCTTCGAAAGTGAATTCCTGCATCCAACCAAGCTCAGCGCGTGGCACACCAAAAAAGGTTTTTGGTTGGAAGAAATGTCCACGACGGATCACGATGTCGGTTTCAAAATGATTTTGAGCTGCATCAACTGCTAAGTCACAGCCTGAGTTACCAGATCCGATAACCAGCACTCGGGTACCGTCAATATCTTTAGTGTTTGTGTAACTTCCGGAGTGAATTGTCTTGCCAGTAAATTCACCTGTAAATTCCGGACGCTTTTCATCCCACAAGTGACCGTTGGCTACGAATACGCCATCGTAATTATCGGTCTTGCCATCACTGGTAGTTACGCTCCAACCAGCTGATCCGGTTGGTCCATCTGTTGGTAGTGGCTCTACCCGATCAACCGAAACGCCAAAGGTTACATACTTCTTTAGGTCGAACTCTTCAGCAAAGTCTTCGAAGTACTTCAGCATAAGCTTGCGACTTGGGAAGATCGGCCAATCTTCTGGCATTGGATGTCCGTCATAACCAGTTACTTTGCTCGAAGTAATCAGGTGCAATGCTTCATAGTCGGTATTCCAGTGTCCACCAACGGCCTGAGTGCGCTCAAAGCAATCAAATTCAAGGCCGGCATCAACCAAAGTTTTCATCGATGCCAAGCCGGCTGGGCCGGCACCAATCACACAGTACTTACTCATCGCACATTCTCCATTTCGAATAAGTTATTCATTAAAGGTCTTTCGAATAGTTCATTAACTTCAACTTCACTAAACGGCTTCATAAACTCCCGAACTGAGGTTTGAATATGGCCATTCCAGATTTCAATCGCTTGGCTGGCGTTTCCTACTTTTATTGCCTTGAGCAACTTTTCATGTCTTGAAATCAACGCTTTATGATCTGAGTCGTCGTATTTAATTCCCAAGAATCGCACAAAGACACCAATGTCTACTGCAGTCTGCTCAAACATTTCGGTAATCCGGGGCAGGGCGCCCAACGCAATTAGAGCTGACTGAAAATCTAAATCGAGTGAAATCATACGATTTGCATTTCCGCCCACAGCAGTCCGCATTGCTTCCAATTTCTTGGTGACTTTTCCCAGATCCAGTTCGGATTCCAAACTCAATTGAGATGCATGCGTTACCGCGATCGAACCCATTGACATTCGCATCGCATAAACCTCAAGTACGTCATCAAAATTCGGCGCCGAAACGATGGCACCGCGATTTTTTCGATGCTCCACTAAACCTTCAGTTGCCAAAATTCTTATAGCTTCGCGAATTGGACCACGCGAAGTTTTGAAAGATTCTGATAGCTCTTGTTCGATTAACCGATCTCCAGGGTGAAGTTTGCCCACCAGAATCGCATCTCGGATTTGTTCAGCAAGGAGCTCTGCTGTGCTCTGGCTTTCTAAGGCTTGAAATGTCATCTCATTACATCCGCGCCAGAAATCACGATGGTTTCTCCATCTACGAACCCAGCTTTAGTTGGATCGGAAAGCAACCACACCCACTCAGCAATTTCTGATGGCTGAGCTACGCGACCAACTGGAATTGATTTTGCAGCCTCTTCCATACGACCTGTTGCGGCATTGCCTGGTGTAGCTACCCAGCCAGGTGCGATTCCGTTAACGCGAATACCTTTTGGTGCCAGTTCAAGTGCAAGAGATTTAGTGATCATGATGACTGCTGACTTTGAAGCGCCATATAGAAGTTGGCCGCGCGAAACTGTAAAACCATCAACCGATGCGAAATTAACTACTGCAGATCCAGGTTTCATGTGAGGAACACAGGCTGCAGTGACATTCAAGACCCCCAGCACATTTACATCAAAAATGAAGCGGAAGTTTTCTTCAGTAAATGTTTCAAGTGTTGTTGGTGGAAAAACACCCGCAACGTTTGCCACTGCATCGATGTTCCCACCAGCAGCTTTAATGGCTGAAGCTAAAGCGGTTTCGAGTGATTCTCGGTTTCGCACATCGGCCTTAACCCAATGCAAGTTTGCAGATTCAATTCCAGGGTTATCGGAAACATCGACGGCGATCACTTGCCAGTCCCGCTCGAGGTACAGCTCAGCGGTAGCTCGACCCATTCCACTGCCAGTACCTGTTATCACTGCAGTTCCCATGAATACTCCTAAATTGTCAACAATCTACAATTCTGAACAATACGCAGACTCCGCTCGTGAGTCAAGGCCTTTCAGAAAATCTTTAGATCTGGCAGCCACCTCAACCAAACTGATTTATTCAGCCCAGTAAAGTGGGGTGAAATATCCAGTTTCTAGTGAGGTAAAAATGGCTGATTCCAGTATGGACATTGTGAGCAAAGTAGATCGTCAGGAAGCCGACAATGCCCTCGGCCAGGCTGCCAAAGAACTTGCTACTCGCTTTGACTTCAAAGGAACTGAAACCACTATTGAGTGGAAAGGTGAACTTGGTGTTGAGATTAGTTCCAGCACGGAAGATCGCGCCAAGGCTGCGCTCGAAGTTTTCCGGGAAAAACTAATCAAACGTGGCGTCAGCCTGAAGTCATTTAATGCTGGTGATCCCCGGGTATCTGGCAAAGATTACAAAATTAATGGCGAGTTCAAGGCTGGTATCAGCCAAGAGCAGGCCAAGAAACTTGGCAAGATCATTCGCGATGAAGGCCCAAAGAACGTAAAGACTCAAGTTCAGGGTGAAGAACTTCGCGTGACTGGAAAGAGTCGAGATGATTTGCAAGCAGTCCAGCAGTTGCTGAGTGAATCTGATTTAGATTTCGCAGTTCAATACACGAACTATCGCTAATTATTTCTTTCGCCGGCCACTTGGTGGTTCGTCTATTTGTGGTGCCACTGACCCATCACTTCGTCTTGCACTAGGAAGCGATGCAGCTAGCGCCTCAATTCCATAAATCAGTTCGCCACGGCCTTGGCCAGCTGGCATTGGTGAGTCTGACCAGAACAGCGCATCAAATGGGCAAACGTCGATGCAAATACCGCACCACATACATTGACCAAAATCAATTGTGAACTGATCCAAAACATTCTTCGTTGCTTGTCTCCGGGAATTGCTATATGCCGGCGCATCTGGATCAGGTTCAGTGTGAGCTTGTACTGTGATGCACCAGTCTGGACATTCTCGAACACACAGCATGCAAGAAGTACATGAAGATGGATGTAACGCAATCGTTGAATGGTTCATGATTTCCACTCCGGTAATACTCCTGGCGGAAGGGATGGTCGGCGCTTGGCATTTTCATCAGGTTCAACGGCTCCGGGCCATTCCGCTCCAGCTCTGGTAGCAAGCGCAAAATCTCGGCGAAGCGGATGACCAGAGAGTTCAATTTCAAAAGCTGGGGACTCGTCATTGTTTCCGTTGAACTTTACGCCAAACATTTGAGAAACTTCGCGTTCATGAAAACTAACGTTTGGAAAAACATCCACAAGTGAGTCAATCGCGGCATCAACATCTGTACTCAGAATTGTGCTCTCCGATAAGTCTTCCTTTGAAAGCATTAGCGAGATTTCGAAAGCATCTCCCCCATTGTGAGTTGCCGTTAACCACTCACATCTAACAAAACCACTTTGCTTTAGTTCAGCTGCTTCGCTTTGCCAATCAGAGTTTTCTACGATTTGAATTTGCGTCATTTGCTTGCCAATTCCACTGCTTGCATAAGTGCCGCGGCTAACTCTTCTGGTCCTGGTGGGCAGCCTGGGACTTGGATGTCTACTGGCACCAATTCATGCGCACCCGAGATAACGGAATAGGAATCCCAATACGGTCCGCCCGAAATTGCGCAAGCTCCAAAGGCAACTACTACTTTAGGTTCCTGCAAGGCATCATAAGCAGACTTAACCGTGGGAGCTAAAGCGTGCGTGACCGTTCCCGCAATAACCAAAATGTGTTCAGCCGCTGACAACTTTGATGCTGAAGTAGTTTGATCCCACGCGCTTGACACTAAATCCACTGAGCTTGATTCCACTCCGCAGCAAGCCAAACCGGCTTGTAACACTGAAAGATTGCTCACAGTATGACTCTAGTCAGGATCTGGGACGAAAGACTTGCTGACATTTCGACGATTGCGTAAGGCATCAGTTGTGAGAATAACTAGAGCCACCCAAGTAATCACAAATCCAATCCAGCGAACTTGTGGCATTGCCTCTTGAGTCATCCAAACTCCAACAAAGAATTGGATGGTTGGGCCAATGTATTGCAACATTCCAAGAGTTGTAAATGGCAATCGAGTGATCGCTACGCCAAATGCCAACAGTGGAATCGCGGTGAAAATTCCAGCGCTCGCCATCCAAAGTGTGTGATCGAGTCCATATTCCAAGAACGTATTGCCGCCATTAAATTGCAACCAGATTAAGTAGCCAATTGCCAATGGTGTCAGGATCAATGTCTCAATCATCAAACTTTCTAGAGATTGCACATTGGCCAGTTTCTTGACGTACCCATACATCGTAAAACTTGTCGAGAGGGATAATGCCACCCAAGGCACTACACCCATGGCAATAGTTATGAACATGACTGCAAATGCTGCAATGCCAATTGCTAACCACTGCATTGGACGAAGTTTTTCCTTAAAGAAAAAGACGCCGAGTGCCACGTTAAGTAGCGGGGTTATGTAGTAGCCAAGAGAGGAATCTAGAACGTGGCCATTCATACTTGCCCAGATAAATAGTCCCCAGTTAACTCCAATAAGTACTGAAGCAACGGCTAGTAACTTCATTTGCCGGGAGTTCTTTAGAACAACCTGTAATGATGCAATTCGCTTTTGGTAAAGCAAAATGATTGCTACGAATAAAAGGCTCCAAAGAATTCGATGAGCCAGAATTTCCAAAGGTTTTGCTGGTGCAAGATATGGCCAGTAAAGAATTACTGCGCCCCAGATTATGTAGGCAATAAAGCCATTCATCAGGCCAATGGAATGCTCGGAGCGCTTCTCTTTTTCAACCTGAATACTCATGATGAAACAAAACTATTGCACTGATGAATCAGTTTGTAATTTGGGTTGCTAAACCGTGCGGCAAGCCACGCTGTCGACAAGAGTTGCCATTGCAGTCTTTGCATCACAATCTGGCAGAGCCGTTAGTCGCTCGCGGGCGCGATCAGCCCATTGCTCAAGAACTTCGCGAGCTTGATCCATAGCTGGGTGCACTCGCAACGCTGCTAGCGCCTCAGCATGTTCGGCGTCATCAGTGATGGCTCGGCTTAGCAATTCGCACAATCGCGGAGGTGTATCTGGATCCGCAAGGGCAAACAGCACTGGCAAAGTACGAATGCCTTCGCGCAAATCGGTTCCTGGGGTCTTGCCAGAAACTTCAGACTCAATATCTAGTAAGTCATCGCTTAACTGGAAAGCGATACCGATGCTCTCACCGAAGTCTGCAATTCGATCTGTTAGTTCAGCAGAGACACCACTCATCATTGCGCCATATCTTCCAGCAGCTGCGATCAGCGAACCAGTTTTATCTGCCAGCACTTCTAAGTGGTGAACAATTGGATCTTCGTCACCCTGCGGTCCAACGCTTTCCCGAAGTTGCCCGATAACAAGTCTTTCAAAAGTTTCAGCTTGAACCCGAACCGCATCTGGTCCTAAATCAGCGAGCAACTTTGAGGATCGCGCGAACAAAAAGTCACCACTTAGAATCGCAACAGTATTTCCCCATCGGCTATTTGCAGACTGTGTGCCACGGCGAACCTCGGCTTCATCCATCACATCATC
This sequence comes from Actinomycetota bacterium, assembly GCA_026392515.1. Lineage (GTDB taxonomy): Bacteria > Actinomycetota > Actinomycetes > S36-B12 > UBA5976 > UBA5976. The sequence goes on from JAPLBY010000011.1 coordinate 86,940, forward strand.
GTGATACAAGGTTGCTAAGTGAGTAAGTTCCACAACGACAGCCGAAGGAACCACGCCTTCAGATTTAGGATCTCCAAAGTGTGATGCCAAAAGAACAAGCAATGGACGGAATCTCTTGCCACCAGCTTCAACTAAATGGCGCGCTGTGATGTCAGCAAGTTCATAGTCACTTCGGATTTCTTCCCGGAGGCGATCTTCAATCGCAGCAAGCCCAGCAAACATCTCTTCTTCGAGTGCTGCTAACTCTTCAGGGAATAAAACGCTCACACGTCAATCCTTGCATTTTGCAGGCAAAGTTGCGACTTGAGGCCTAGCGAATGAACAATCCTGCATTGATTACCAAATCAAGTACTGGTTGTGGAGCGATTCCGAGTAACAAGGTGAATGCTGCACTGGTGCCAATGGCTACTGTCGTGAATGCACTTGGCACAACGACGCTTGGTCCATCAACTGGAGGTTCGGTAAAGAACATAAGGACTATGACTCGGGCGTAGAAGAACGCTGCGATTGCGCTGGCAACTACCGCAACTATTACTAGCGGAGTTGCGCCGCCATCAATAGCTGCTGTGAACACTGCGAACTTTCCAGTGAAGCCACTTGTCAGCGGGATACCAGCTAAAGCCAATAGGAATAGCGCAAAAATACTTGCCATCCACGGAGATTTCTTACCAAGCCCAGCCCATTGCGACAAGTGTGTTGCTTCACCGGAAGCGTCACGCACTAATCCAACGATTGCAAAGACACCAACTGATGTGAAGCCGTAAGCGAGTAAGTAGAACAAAGTGCTAGAAAGTCCAGCAGCGCTTGTTGAAATTACGCCAAGCAAAATGAAGCCAGTATGTGCAACGGAAGAGAATGCCAGCATGCGCTTCATGTCAGTTTGAGTCACCGCAAGCAATGAACCAATAACCATTGAAAGGATCGCGATTACCCACATCATTGGGCGCCAATCCCAGCGCATTCCACCGAAGGCTACGTAGAAGACGCGAAGCAATGCACCAAACGCGGCAACCTTAGTTGCTGCACTCATGAATGCAGTAAGTGGAGTTGGCGAACCTTGGTAAACATCTGGAACCCACTGGTGGAACGGTACCGCTCCAACCTTAAAGAGCAATCCAACTGCGATCATTCCAATACCTGGAATGATCAAACCATCTTGTGATGAGTTCTCCATTGCTACGGCAACAGTGCTGAAGCTAATTGAAGTTGTCGCAGCATAAATTAGTGCGGCGCCGAATAGGAAAAATGCGCTGGAGAATGCGCCAAGAATGAAGTACTTGAGTGCTGCTTCGTGACTTAGAAGTCGGCGGCGGCGAGCCATACTGGCCATCAAGTAAAGCGGCAACGAGAAAACTTCTAGTGCTACGAACATAGTCAGGAAATCATTTGAAACTGGGAACAGCAGCATTCCACCAACACAGAATAAATACAGTGGCCAGATTTCAGTTTGTAGCCATCCTTGCGCGGTGAACTGTCGTTCATCTTCGCTACCAGGAAGTGTGGATGAGCGAGATGCAAAAGCATCTCCTTGCGGATCAATTTGTCGTTCTGCAAGCAGTAATGCAGCTACAAATGAAACCAGCAGGATAATTCCCTGAAGCACCATGCCAGGACCATCAATTGCAACTGCGCCACTTGCTGCCAACTGACGCAATCCCTTTACTTGGCCACCGTTGGTTACCGGATCGCCAGCAAGTGGCGCAGTGGCATTGATAACGACATAAGCAAATGCCAACACAATGCTGGCTAGCACCAACATAAGTTGGATCGGACGACGTAATGTGCGAGGAATAAATGCTTCAACCAGGACAGATAGAACTCCAGATGCAAGCAAGATAATGATTGGAGCTAGCGCTTGATACTCAACAGAGACCTTCATGAGCCACTCCCTTCAATTACAACTGTGGCTTCTGGATCAGTTACACCCACATATGTTTGAACTTGTTCAACGGCCGGGTTAATGACGTTAAGAGCAACCTGCGGTACGAAGCCTAAAGCAATAATTATTGCTATCAGCGGTGCAACAGCAACTAGTTCGCGTCTTGAGATCTCGGTAATGCTCTCTTCGACTTCCTTACTTGGAACTCCAGTCATCATTCTTTGGTAGAGCCAAAGGATGTAAACGGCTGCTAAGACAATTCCGAAGGTCGCAATGATCGCTGCTGTTGGATTAACTGCATATGCACCCGTCAGTACTAAGAATTCTGAGACGAAGGTAGACATGCCAGGAAGTGCAAGTCCTGAAAGTCCTGAAAGCAGGAATACGCCAGCAAGAATTGGTGCAACCTTTTGGACGCCACCAAAGTCTGCAATTCGCTTTGAGCCGCGACGCGATACCAGGTAGCCCATGACTAAGAACAACGCACCAGTGGAGAAACCGTGGTTGACCATGTAGAACGAAGATCCACTTAGTCCCTGTGAAGTCATCACAAAGATGCCTAAAACGATGAAGCCAAAGTGCGAGATCGAAGTAAATGCCACAAGACGCATCACATCTGTTTGTCCAATGGCCAAAAGTGCGCCGTAGAAAATACTGATTACAGCAAGCGTGATGATTGCCGGAGCATAAAACTTACTCGCTTCTGGGAAAATCGGAAGCAAGAAGTGCAGCATGGCAAAAGTTCCAACCTTATCGAGCACGCCAACTAGCAAAGTTGATGTTGCTGGTGTTGCTTCAGCTGCCGCATCTGGCAGCCAGGTATGGAAAGGCACCATAGGCGCCTTTACTGCGAAGGCAAAGAAGAATCCAAGAAAAAGCATTTTCTGCGTTGCTGGATCAATGTTTAAAGTCGTTAGAGTTTGGAAATCGAAAGTTCCCTGCCCAAGTTGACGGCTTGATACAACATAAAGGCCAATTAGCGCAGCCAGCATGAATAAGCCACCGACAAGTGAATACAGCAAGAATTTCATTGCCGCATAAGCACGTTGCGGGCCACCAAATCTTCCAATTAAAAAGTAGATCGGAAACAGCATTGCTTCGAAGAAGACATAAAAGAGAAATAAATCATTAGCGGCAAATACGCCAATGATGAAAACTTCTAAGACAAGAATTAAGGAAAAGTAGCCCTTAACCGATCCCTGACTTGCATTTTCAGCATCCCACCAGCCAGCAATGATTGCTATCGGTACCAAAATTGCAGACATCACAATAAGTGAAGCTGAGATTCCATTCACGCCCAGAGTCCAAGAGATTCCAAAAGCTGGAATCCAATCGTAGGACTCAACGTGCTGCAGTCCCCCAGATGAATTATCTAGGCCAAGCACCATAAGAACGGACCCAACCAAAGTGGCGAGCGCAAAACCTAAGGCAATTTGCTTAGCTAAAGTCGCTTTCGCAGCTGGAAGCAAGAAAACAACAATCGACCCAACTAGTGGGATCAGCATCAAAGTCGTTAGCAACATGATTAAAGCCTCACTAGTAGAAGTATGAGCGCAATCAAAACTGCGCCACCGAGCATAGTTACTGCATAAGAACGTGCGTAACCATTCTGAAGTCGTTGAGCTCGAGCCGATAGGCCACCAATCGAAGCAGCAAGACCGCTTACTAAGCCATCAATCGCTTTGGAATCAAACCAGGTAAGTGAACGAGTCAAATACTGGCCAGGGCGCATGAACGCGGCTTCGTTTAGCGCATCGCCGTAAGCATCTGCTCTGGCCGCGCGAGTTAGGAAGCGAACATCTGTTGGTGCCACAACCGGAACTGGACGGCGACCGTATCGCAACCAAGCGAATAGCGCGCCACCAAGGACAACGGCAAGTGTGATTGGAATCAAAACTGAATGTGAAACTGAATGTTCTGGTTTCGCAAATCCAGTCACAGGCTCTAGCCAGTGCTCGATGTCACCAACAAACAGCATCGCCATACCACCAAAGACTGAACCCAGTGCTAACACAATCATTGGGATTGTCATTACGGCTGGAGACTCGTGCGGATGAACGTCGTCTTCCCAGCGAGCTTCACCAAAGAATGTCATGGCCATCATGCGTGTCATGTAGAAGGCAGTAACACCAGCACCAAGCAAAGTTGCCAGACCAATTATCAAACTTTGGCTAAAGGCCACATAAATGATTTCATCTTTCGACCAGAATCCGGCAAAAGGCGGTACGCCAATAATCGCCAAGAAACCAAGACCAAATGTTGCGTACGTAATCTTCATCATGATGCGCAGTGCGCCGTAGTGACGCATGTTCACATCGTCATGCATGCCATGCATAACTGATCCCGCACCAAGGAATAGTCCAGCCTTAAACATGCCGTGAGTAAGTAAGTGGAAGATTGCAAAGACATAGCCAACTGGGCCAAGTCCAGCAGCTAGAACCATGTAACCGATTTGGCTCATAGTCGAACCTGCTAGACCCTTCTTAATGTCATCTTTTGCAGTTCCGATGAATGCACCAAGTAGCAAGGTAATTGCACCGACAATTACTACTGCGGTTCGGGCAGTTTCGGAGAGATCAAAAATGGCATGAGCTCTGACAATTAAATAGACACCGGCGGTAACCATAGTTGCCGCGTGAATCAGCGCGGAAACTGGAGTTGGACCCTCCATCGCATCAAGTAACCAAGATTGCAGTGGGAACTGCGCACTCTTTCCACAGGCAGCCAAAAGTAACGCCAAGCCGATCCAAGTAATCGTGGATGGAGATCCTGATTCGGCCGCCGCATTAACGCCCTCAAAAGTTACGGTTCCAAATGTTACGAACATGAGAATGATCGCGAGTGACAGACCTACGTCACCAACGCGGTTTACGATAAACGCTTTCTTGCCAGCAGTAGCTGCACTTGGCTTTTGTTGGTAGAAGCTGATCAATAGGTAAGAGGCAAGGCCAACACCTTCCCAGCCCACGTAAAGCAAGAAATAGTTGTCAGCAAGAACCAAAAGCAACATTGCTGCTACGAACAAATTCAAGTAAGCAAAGAAGCGACGGCGATTTGGGTCGTGCTCCATGTACCCAATCGAGTAAATGTGAATCAAAGTTCCAACGCCGGTGATCAAAAGCACGAACACGATCGACAACTGATCTAGGTGTAAGCCAAATGGAATTTGAAAGGCCCCAACCGCGATCCAATCGAATAAGTGTTGTCCGACTTCACGTTCTTCTTCTGACTTGCCAACCATTTGAATGAACAAGAATGCGCCAAGCAGGAATGAACCAGCAGACATTGCAACAGCTAAGAAATGTCCCCAGGCGTTGGTTCGACGGCCCCCGAGCAAGAGCACTGTGGCGCCAACTAATGGCAGACCAATAAGAGCGGCAATCATGTTCAGTTCCTTTAGTACTTCATCAGACTTGCTTCGTCGATCGAGGCTGATCGACGAGTTCGGAAAATTGTCACGATAATTGCAAGTCCAACTACAACTTCAGCTGCTGCAACAACCATTACAAAGAAAGCAACTACGAGTCCATCAAGTGTTCCGGTATTGCGGGCTGCGGCAACGAAAGCAAGATTTGCAGCGTTGAGCATTAGTTCAACGCTCATGAAAACGATGATCGCATTTCTGCGAACCAGCACACCATAAACTCCGATGGTAAAGAGAATGGCAGCAAGAATTAAGTAGTTATTTGGATTCACTTGCCTGCCTCCTCAATTGAGTTCGGCTTGGCAACTTTGCCTTCACCGCGGAATGCATTTGGAAGGGAATCAATTGAAGTTGATCCGTCAGGCAACAATGCTGGGGTATCAACCGAGTTGTTTCTGGCCATTACACCTGGTGCTGGCAGCGGAGTTACGTGGTTACCCATAGTGCGTTCGCGCTGCAATTGATCCTGAGTCTTTCGAGGTGCCCATCGTTCGTTGTGAGCAAGAACCATTGCGCCAAGTGCTGCCGTAATAAGTAGTGCCGACAAAACTTCAAATGCAAATAGGTATTGTCCAAACACCAAATAAGCAATAGCTTTCAAGTGGCCACCATAGCCAGCATTAGCAATTGCTAGTCCTGCTGAAGGTGAGGCGAGCGTGCTGGCAATGGATGCCACAACCACACCACCAAAAGTTAAAGCAAACAACGCAGCTAGCAGTCTTTGACCTTTGATAGTTTCCAAAAGTGAATCAGATGAATCCACACCAACAATCATCAGTACGAAAAGGAACAGCATCATGACTGCACCGGTGTAAACGATGATCTGGGTGGTTCCTAGGAATGGTGCTTCAAGTGTGAAGTAAAGAACTGCAATGTTAATCATTGCAAAGGCAACCCAAAGTGCACTGTGCACGGCTTTCTTGGAAACAACCATGCCAAGTGCACCAACAACAGCGAACGTACCCGAGACCCAAAAAACTACGCTCTCACCATTCACTATTCGTCACCTACTTTTACGGCACTTGGTGTTGGGCTGCTGCCAACTTTGCCTTCGTAGTAATCGATTGCAGTTGTACCTGGAGCCATGTCGTGAGGTGGAAGTTCCATTCCAGCCAAAAGCGGGGCAAGTAGATCTTCTTTTGTGAAAATCAGTTTCTCGCGACTGTCATCGGCTAATTCATATTCATTTGTCATGGTTAGCGCTCTAGTTGGGCATGCCTCAATGCATAAACCACAAAGAATGCAGCGTAAGTAATTGATTTGATAAGTCCGGCCGTAACGCTCTCCTGGTGAGAAACGTTCTTCTTCAGTGTTGTCCGCACCTTCAACATAAATGGCGTCTGCCGGGCAAGCCCAAGCACACAACTCACAGCCAATGCATTTTTCTAAACCGTCTGGATGTCGGTTTAGCTGGTGACGACCATGGAAGCGAGGCTTTGGTGGATACTTATCCTTCTCTTCCGGGTACTGCTCTGTTGTCACCTTCTTGAACATCGATAAGAAAGTGACTCCGAATCCACGGATAACTTGTGGAACTTTAGACATTGGTGCCCTCCGTGGTTTCCGTTACGACCTGAGATGCAACGGAACCGCTTGAAATCGTTACCTTTGCGTGGCGTGATGGCTGAGCAACTTGACCTGGCATTGGTGGCACCGGGAATCCGCCAGCAAAAGGATCGAAGTCTTGCTCGGCTTCTAACGCAGCTCGTTGCTCTTCAACTTCGTCAGATTTCTTGCGTCGTAAATCAAGTGTGTATGAAATCAAAACAATCAGGATTAGCACTGCACTTGCCGCAAACAGCAAGTTACGTGACTCTAAGCCACCGGTGTTGCGCAAGTAGCGAGCGATTGCAACGATCAAGATCCAAGCAATCGATACTGGAATCAAAACTTTCCAACCAAACTTCATGAATTGGTCATAACGCAAGCGAGGTAGCGTTCCGCGTAGCCAGATGAATACGAAGATGAATGCAAAAACCTTGCCGAAGAACCAAAGCATTGGCCACCAACCGACATTGGCTTGATCCCATAGCGAGATTGGCCACGGTGCGCGCCAACCGCCAAGGAACAAAGTCGTGGCAAGTGCCGAAACAGTAACCATGTTTACGTACTCAGCCAAGAAGAACAATGCGAACTTTAGAGATGAATATTCAGTATGGAAGCCACCAACAAGTTCGCCTTCAGCTTCTGGCAAGTCAAATGGTGCACGGTTAGTTTCGCCAACCATTGCAGTTGTGTAGATGATGAAAGACGGAAGTAGTAGCACGATGTACCACATTGGCTCTTGCGCTGCGACAATCTGCGAAGTCGACATTGACTCGGCATAAAGGAATACCGCAACAAAGGAAAGTCCCATTGCAATTTCGTAGCTGATCATCTGGGCTGAAGAACGAAGTCCGCCAAGTAGCGGGTAGATCGAGCCTGAAGACCAACCAGCAAGCACGGTTCCGTAAATTCCAACGGATGCAATTGCCAATACATATAGAACAGAAACTGGGAAGTCGGTCAGTTGAAGCGGAGTCACTGTGCCAAAAATCGAAACTTCAGGACCCAGTGGGATTACGGCAAATGTTAAGAATGCTGTGGTGGCTGCGATAACTGGCGCTATTACATAAACCGCTAAGTGTGCACCCTTTGGAATGATTTCTTCCTTAAGGGCTAACTTAATTCCGTCCATCAATGACTGAAGTAAACCAAATGGTCCGACTCGGTTTGGCCCGATACGCATTTGCATGCGGCCAACAACACGACGCTCTGCCCAAATAGTAAGCAGAGTCATGACGACCATGATTACGAAAATTCCTAGAACCTTTACCGCAATAACTGCAGCTGGATCATTTCCAAAGATACTTAGATCACCTTGAGCTTGGGAGCGAAACATTAGTTACCTCCCTTTGCAACGTCAACAACACAGCCAGATGACAAGTTCAAAGAACTTCCCTCGCTATTTGCAGGCAACCAGACAACGTCATCGGACATTCCAGCAGTGACAATCAGTGGTGCACTGGCAGTATTGCCACAGCAACTTACAGTCGCAGTTGCGCCATCAACTAAGTTCAGCTTTTGTGCAGTTGATGGGCTAACTCGAACTACTGCAACTCTGGCAGTTGCCGCTAGGTATGGTTCGCCGCTTTGCAATGAACCCTTGTCGAGTAGGTGGCGCCAAGTCGAAAGCACTGCTTGTCCATTTCCAACAGTTTCAGTGGAAGCAGAATCTGCCTTAAGTGCAGGCTTAGTTGCAGTGGCCCAGAAAGCGGAAACTGAAAGTGACTTTCCAAGTTCGCGAGCTAACTCGCCAAGAACATCAGCATCACTTAGTGCGCCTGGAGTTGGAATGACCGCACCAAAGCTTCGGTCGCGACCTTCCCAGTTACGGAAAGTTCCGGCTTTTTCAGTTACAACTGCAACTGGCAAAACTACATCTGCTTCGGCAGTTACATCTGTGTGGCGAGTCTCAAGCGAAACTACGAACTGCGCTTTTTCGATTGCAGACATTAGGTCGCCATCAACATCTTCAGGCGAAACGCCACCTACTACTAGTCCCTTAATTGCAGATCCAGTAGCAGCAACAATTTCAGAAGTGTTGCGACCGTCGATTGGAAGTAAGCCAGCGTCAAGCGCGCCGCGATCTCCTGCACGACGTGGGATCCAAGCCAACTTCGCACCGGTTTTGGAAACAAGTTCAGCAACTGCTGTTAGTGCGCCCGGAGTTTGGGCGGCACGTTCGCCCACCAAAATCACGCTGTCACCTGAAAGATGGGTTGCCGCGGAAGCAATTACCGATACTTCTTCGCGTGGACCTGCAGTTAGTAAAGTCCCCTTCATCTTTGCAAGACCAGCACTTGTGTAAGGCGCAACTGAGTAAACCTTTGTTGTACCGCTTAAGGCTGCTTTGCGAAGACGCAAGAAAACAATTGGTGATTCATCTTCTGGTTCAAACGAAACCAGAAGCACACTCTTCGCAGCTTCTAAGTCTCCGTAAGTTACCTCAAGACCCTTGTTGGCTACATGATTTGCCAGGAATGCAGTCTCTTCGTTACTTACTGCGCGAGCACGGAAATCAACATCGTTTGTACCAAGGACTTCTCTGGCAAACGAAGCGTAAGCATGCGCATCTTCAACGGTCACTCGCCCACCGGTCAATACTGCAGTTGCTTTTCCAGCATTTGCTAATCCAGCAGCTGCGACTCGCAATGCCTCTGGCCATGAGGCTGGAACTAAGTTACCTGCATCGTCACGAACTAATGGATGAGTTAAGCGACCTTCGTTTGTGTATGGGAATGCGAATCGACCCTTGTCACAGTTCCACTCTTCGTTAACTTCAGGTGCATCCCAAGCTAGTCGACGCATAACTGTGCTGCGACGAACGTCAGTGCGCAGTGCGCATCCACTTGCGCAGTGTTCACATGCCGTTGGTGTGCTTACTAAATCAAATGGACGGGAGCGGAAACGATACTTTGCACTTGTTAATGCGCCAACTGGACAGATCTGAATTGTGTTTCCAGAGAAGTATGAATCAAACGGCTGATCTTCCGAGGTTCCAACTTGTTGCTTTGCACCGCGTTCTAACAATTCAATGAACGGATCGCCAGCAATTTGGTCTGCGAAGCGAGTGCAACGCGCGCAAGATACGCAGCGCTCACGATCAAGCAGAACTTGAGCGCTTACATTGATTGGCTTTGGAAAAGTTCGCTTGGTGCCTTCGAATCTTGTTTCACCCTGACCATTTGTCATTGCCTGATTTTGCAGTGGGCATTCGCCGCCCTTGTCGCAAATTGGGCAATCAAGTGGGTGGTTGATTAGCAAAAATTCCATAACGCCGGCTTGAGCCTTTTCGGCCATTTCGCTGGTGTGCTGAGTTTTGATAACCATGCCTTCAGCAACTGTGACTGCACATGAAGGTTGTGGCTTACCTTGTCCTTCAATTTCAACCAGACACATTCGACAAGCTGCAACTGGATCTAAAAGTGGGTGGTCACAGAAACGCGGAATTGCAGTACCAAGCATTTCGGCAACGCGAATGATTAATGTTCCCGCTGGTACTTCAACTACTACGCCATCAACGGTGACGGTAACAGTTTGCGTAGTTACGGTCATCGAGTCGCTCCTGCAAATACTGTGGCGGCTACTGGATCAAAGCTTTCGTTAGCTGGCGTATTTGTCGCTTGCACAAATTCATCGCGGAAGTACTTAAGTGCTGCTGGGAATGGTGTTGCGGCAGCATCACCAAGAGCGCAGAAGGAACGGCCAGCAATCTGTGAGCAAATGTCGATCAACTTATCTAGATCAGATTCGGTGCCATGACCATCTTCGAATCGATGGAGAACATCACTTAACCACCAAGTGCCTTCCCGACATGGTGTGCACTTGCCACATGATTCGTGCTTGTAGAAAGCCAACCATCCAGTAACGGCGCGAACCACAGAAGTTGTGTCATCGAAAATCATTGGAGTTCCAGTGCCAAGCATGGAACCAGCTGCAGCAATGTCTTCGTAAGTTAACGGAGTATCAAGTAAATCTGGAGTCAGCATTGGAACTGATGATCCGCCTGGTAACCAGAACTTAACTTTGTGACCGTCGCGAACTCCCCCAGCATGCTCAAGAAGCTCACGCATGGTGATTCCAAGTGGAGCTTCGTAAATTCCTGGACGATTTACGTGACCAGAAACTGCGAACAACTTGAAGCCTGGTGACTTTTCAGTTCCAAATGACTTGAACCAATCAACACCGTTGTTAACGATGTATGGAATGTTTGCAATTGTCTCAACGTTATTTACGCAAGATGGTGAAGCATAAAGTCCAGCGACTGCAGGAAACGGTGGCTTCAAACGTGGCTGACCGCGACGACCTTCAAGGGAATCCAGTAGCGCAGTTTCTTCACCACAAATGTAGGCACCGGCACCAGCGTGCAAAACAACTTCAAGATCAAATCCAGATCCCATGATGTTCTTACCAAGGTATCCCGCAGCATAAGCTTCGCGAATCGCGTTATTAACCCGACGGAAAACGTGTGGAACTTCGCCACGAATGTAAATGAATGCGTGGTTAGCGCGCATTGCGTATGAAGCAATGATGATGCCTTCGATTAATGAATGCGGGTTAGCCATCATTAATGGAATGTCTTTGCAAGCACCTGGTTCAGACTCATCGGCGTTGATAACTAAGTAATGCGGTTTGCCATCGCCTTGTGGAACAAAGCTCCACTTAAGGCCAGTTGGGAATCCAGCACCACCACGACCACGTAGGCCTGAATCTTTAACCATCGAAATGATGTCATCTGGGCCAGTTGCGAACGCCTTCTTGAATGCGGTGTAACCGCCGTGGCGCATGTAGCCCGTAATTTTGTAGGAATCAACTTCATCCCAATGTGCACTGAGTACCGGAGTTAATGTCATTTCTTTACTCCTGGTGCAGTTTGGCCAAGTTCTTTAGCGCGATTCAATCCGGCAAGCATTTGCTCATCGGCCTGGACGCCTTCATCAACTAAGCCATCATCGAAGCCAGCCAAAGTTAATTCGTTTTCCTTAAAGGTACGAATCTTTGGCCCACGGGTGCTGATAACTTCTTTGCCGCTGGCAAGTTTTTCAACTACATCAATTGCAGATTCTGGTGTCATGTTGTCCAAGAATTCCCAGTTCGCAGTCATAACTGGTGCGTGCGTGCAAGCAGCCTGACATTCAATCCGCTCAAGTGAGATTTTTCCATCTGGAGTTACTTCGTCATGGCCGATACCAAGTCGAGAACTTAGCTTCTCCCAAATTGCATCGCCACCGAGAATGCCACAGCCTGGGTTGATGCATACGCCGATGTGATATTCACCAGCTGGCTTGCGGTGATACATGGTGTAGAAAGTTGCCACTGCAGCAACTTCAGCTGTAGTTAGGGAAAGTTCATCAGCACATAAAGCAATACCGTCTGCACTTACGTAGCCTTCTTCAGACTGAACTAAGTGCAACATTGGCAAAAGTGCAGATCTTGCCTGCGGGTAACGCGAAATGATTTCGCGCGCTTGTACTCGAGTTGATTCAGATAGTGACATTAACGATCAACGCCTCCCATAACTGGATCAATCGATGCAACTGCAGCAATTACATCTGCAATTTGTCCGCCTTCACACATTGCGGCAACGGCTTGAAGATTTGTAAATGACGGATCGCGGTAATGAACTCGGTATGGACGAGTGCCGCCATCGGACACAATGTGAACGCCAAGTTCGCCACGTGGTGATTCAACTGCGCTGTAAACCTGACCGGCTGGAACTTGGAAGCCTTCAGTAACTAACTTGAAGTGGTGGATTAAAGCTTCCATCGACTCGCCCATGATGTGGCGAATGTGATCTAGCGAGTTTCCTTGACCATCAGAACCAATAGATAACTGAGCTGGCCAAGCAATCTTCTTGTCTTCAACCATGACTGGTCCTGGCTGCAAGCGATCAAGACACTGTTCAACAATGTTTAGTGACTGTTCCATTTCAGTTAAGCGAATCAAGAAGCGACCATAAGCATCTGAAGTGGTCTGAGTCATGACATCGAATTCGTAATTCTCGTATCCGCTGTATGGCGATGTCTTGCGAAGGTCTTCAGGTAGACCAGTTGCGCGAAGCACTGGGCCAGTAACACCAAGAGCCATGCAACCAGCAAGATCAAGTTTGCCGATGCCCTGAGTTCGAGCTAACCAAATTGAGTTGTCGACCAACATGTCAGCGGTATCTTTCATGCGACGAGGTAGCGCCATGATTGTGTCGCGGATTTGCTGCTCAGCACCAGCTGGCAAATCTTGTGCCACACCACCTGGTCGGATGTAAGCACTATTCATACGTAAGCCGGTTACAAGTTCAAATAAGTCAAGAACTGATTCGCGCTCGCGGAATCCGAAAATCATTGCGGTAAGTGCGCCAAGTTCCATACCGCCTGTTGCAAGCGCAACTAAGTGGGAAGAAACACGGTTAAGTTCCATCATCATTACGCGAATGATTTGTGCGCGTTCTGGAATCTGATCAGTAATACCTAGGAGTTTTTCAACGCCTAAGCAGTATGCAGTCTCATTGAAGAATGGTGACAAGTAATCCATACGAGTAACGAAAGTTACGCCCTGGGTCCAAGTGCGGTATTCAAGATTCTTTTCGATACCGGTATGTAGGTAGCCGATTCCACAACGAGCTTCAGTTACGGATTCGCCTTCAAGTTCCAAAATCAAACGCAATACGCCGTGAGTTGAAGGGTGCTGTGGACCCATGTTTACAACAATGCGTTCGTATTCGCCTTCGGCAGCACCAAGAACTGAATCCCAGTCTTGACCCATAACGGTATGGACGCGACCTTCAGTTGTTTCGTAATTAGGTGAGTAAGTATCAGACATTAGCTGTAAGACCTCCGAACATCTGGAGGTGGAATAGTTGCGCCCTTGTATTCAACTGGAACGCCACCAAGTGGATAGTCCTTGCGCTGGGGATGACCTTGCCAATCGTCCGGCATCATGATGCGGATTAAGTGTGGATGACCATCAAAAATAATTCCAAAGAAGTCATATGCTTCGCGTTCATGCCAGTCGTTGGTTGGGTAAACCGACATGATCGAAGGAATGTGTGGATTGGCATCTGCAACGGAAACTTCAAGTCGAATTCGGCGATTGTGGGTTATCGAACGGAAATGGTAAACCGCGTGTAACTCACGATCTTTATATTCTGGGTAGTGAACGCCGCTAACTCCAAGGCATAGTTCAAAGCGCAGACCTGGTTCATCGCGAAGAGTTTTTGCTATCGCAACTAATTCACTCGGGCGAACATGAAGCGTTAGCTCATCATGATCTACAACTACTTTTTCAATTGCCTTATCCCAAGATGAATCAAAATCTGGCAGTGCTGCAATCAATTCGTCAGCAAGTACATCAAAGTAACTTCCGTACGGGCGTTCAGATGGAGCTGGAACCGGTACCACAATTGCAAGTCCGCCAAAGCCCGATGTATCACCAGAGCCAGAAGCGCCAAACATTCCTTGGCTAGCGCTTGTAACTTCGAGCAACGGCTGACCGTTGTGTACTACTTCATTGCTCATCGCAGTAAACCTCGCTGCGCGGTTACTGGCGTTGCAAGTAGTGCTTCTTTTTCAAGTTCAACAATTTCACGTTTGCGGTTTGAGCCCAGTTTGGTATCACCGATTTGTTCGTGAAGTTTTAGTAAGGCATCGATAAGCATTTCTGGGCGAGGTGGACAGCCTGGCAAGTAAATATCAACTGGTACAACGTGGTCAACACCTTGCACGATTGCATAGTTATTGAACATGCCACCTGAGGATGCACAGGCACCCATAGCAAGCACCCACTTAGGCTCTGGCATTTGATCGTAAATCTGACGAAGTACCGGAGCCATTTTTTGGCTAACGCGACCAGCCACGATCATCAAGTCAGCTTGGCGAGGTGAAGCGCGGAAAACTTCCATTCCAAAGCGCGCTAAGTCATATCGTCCTGCACCAGACGCCATCATTTCAATAGCACAGCAGGCAAGACCAAATGTTGCTGGCCATAGAGAGTTCTTGCGGGCATAGCCAGCTAAGCCTTCAACAGTGGTCAGTAAAACACCACTTGGCAGTTTCTCTTCTAGTCCCATTTTTTTCCTCTAACCTCTAGAAATTCTTAATCCCACTCAAGTCCACCACGACGCCAAACAAATGCGTACGCAACTAGAACTGTGAGAATGAAAATGATCATTTCAATTAATCCAAACAAACCAAGCGCATCGAAGGTAACTGCCCATGGGTATAGAAAAACTATTTCGATGTCAAAAATAATGAAGAGCATTGCAGTTACGTAGTACTTGACTGGGAAGCGTCCGCCACCAAGCTGGGCTTGAGCTGGCTGGATTCCACATTCGTACGCATCGACTTTGGCGCGGTTGTATCTTTTTGGTCCGGTAAACGAAGCAGCAGCAACAGAGAAGACAGCAAAACCAAATGCCAAAAGACCTAAGAAGAAAATGGGTAGGTACACATTTCCCTGTCCCACGGTTAGGCCACCTTTCGCTTGCGCTAATCAATCCTAGAGCCGAAAAGCCCCTTGAAAATTCAGCATTTGTGCGTTTGTGAATTAATTCACTAATGCGCCCTTAGTTTATTTGCCGATGGTTAATGGGTCACTTTTGGGTCCTGGCTTACTAACCGATCGTTAAATGGGGTGACTATTTGGTTGCTCGGTGCAGGGCAACAATTCCGCCAGTTAAATCGCGATATTCGCAGGTTTTCCAGCCTGATGCCAAAATCACTTTGCTCAGTTCGTCCTGATTAGGCCAGGCCCGAATCGATTCGGCCAAGTAAACATAGGCATCTGGATTGCTCGACATCTTGTTAGCTACCGCGGGCAGCGCCTTCATTAGGTATTCCATATAGACCGTGCGAAATGGCGACCAAGTTGGATGGCTGAATTCGCAAACTACCAAGCGGCCACCTGGCTTGGTGACTCTGGCCATTTCAGCAAGCGCCTTTTTCGGATCCTGAACATTTCGCAGTCCAAATGAAATTGTCACGGCATCGAAGGATTCATCGGCAAATGGCAAGTTCATGGCATCGCCTTGGACAAAAGTTAAATGTGGGAATTGACTACGTCCCACCTCAATCATTCCGGCACTGAAATCACAAGCAGTTGGATTAGCTCCAGCTTCATAAAAAGGTTGAGTGCTCGTTCCAGTTCCAGCAGCTAAATCTAAAATTTCTTCGCCAACTGTTGGTGCTACTGCAGCGACCACAGCTTTACGCCAGGTGCGAGTCTGACCCAGGCTCAGAACGTCATTTGTAATGTCATATTTTTTTGCGACAGCATCAAACATCGCAGCCACTTCATGAGGCTCTTTATTTAAATATGCGCGTGACATGTCTCTAGTCTGCCATCTTTTATGCCGTGCGCATTCCCAAGCACTTAGGCCAAAGTGGGTAACTTTTCTAGCACCGATTTCCAAAGTGCGTGCACATTTGGAATGGCTGTCGCTACGCGTTCCTGATCCTTAGTCAATGTCGCATCACGCAAAATCACACTTGCAGTCGTTGGTGATAGCGCAATGTCACCTACGAACAAGGATTTCCAAACTTTATCTTCATCACTTCTTATCTGCTCAAGATCTGCCATATCTTTACGCAAGGTGGCTGCCTTCTCGGTGAGGTTTTCACGATGCTCTTGCGACAATGTCACAATTCCTCCAATGACTGCTCCGCCATTAAAGAAGATGAATGGGATTGTCGCATAAGCCAGAGCCGCGCTGTATGAGCCCGAATTATCGCCAGCGAAGTATCCAAGAATTAAAAGCCAGAAAAACAAATAGGTAATCACAATTGCTTCATAGATAAGTACTCGGATTAAAACTGGCAAACTGGTCACTTTTGTCACTACGTAAATCTCATAAGCCCAAAAAATTACGAAACTTGAAATGCTTAAAATGATTCCCCAAAATAATGCGTGGGAATCAGTTAGAAAGTAACTGAGCCAACTGCTGAATCCAAAAAAAGCAAAGATTGAAATCAATCCCGGAAGTGCATCATTCTTTTTAGTACTGGCATCGATTACGGACGAAAGTGTGGAGTTTGATCTTGAACTAATCCTTGGGATTCGCACCAAATCTGGAAAGCGATTTGAGATTTTCTCGATTCGACTCTCGACTTCATCTAGCGTTTCGTTTAGTTGGCTTATTTCAATATCAATATCCTGGTGGGGCGAACTCGTTGCCACAAAGTTTTCTAAAGTTCCTCTGGTTGATTGAATCTCAAGGGAAACTTCTCGAATTGCAAAAGTCCTGGCCTCTCTTATCGTCAAAGAGAGCTCAAGTTGTTGCTTAGACAAAGTTGTCAGCAACTCTTTTCCAATATTTACTTGTCTAAAGTTGCTATCCAAAGCTGCAGAAACCCAGCCAAAGCCAAGATAGATAAATGTTGTAAACAACAGACTGATTATGCGTTGCAATAGAGATTGCGTAATTGGCTCTAGATTCCAAGTTATAAGAATGACTTCGAACAGAAATGTTCCAAGAATGTTCACAAGCAAAACGGCCACTACAACAATTGCTGGAAAGTATTTTCCTAATGCGGCGCGAGGTAGCAGTTTTCCAACGATTGCTAGCAGAGCGACAACCAAGCATTGCGAAATTGCCAACGCACCAAGACTGTAGACAATTAACTGACTTTGATCCGCTGCATAGACCGTTAGCTTTCCAAGTGAGAAAACCAACGATGACAGACTTAAAGCAGCCAAGTTAAACGTCTCGGGACCGGCAATATTTTGAATTAACCGACGCTTTTTTGGACTTGCTGGCGTGGCAGTTAACTGGGTCACCCCTTAAGTCTATGTAGGTCATACGCGCACATGCCCAGAAGTAAAAGACGTCGTAGGCTTATCGAGTTATGACTTCATTAGCTGCGGACCAAGAATCAATCTTGTACGTCCGAACCGTTGAAATACCTGACATTCCTAATCTGCTTGCGCTGCTGCCGGCAGACGGTGGTTTGGCTTGGATCAATGGATTAGCTACAAATCAAATGGGAATCGTTGGCTGGGGTGAAGTTACTCGTAGTTCATTTCATGGGCCTGAGCGATTTAGTCGGGCGCAACGCTGGTGGTCCCAACAATGTGCTACCTCAAAAGGTGACGAACCGATTGCCTTTGCCTCGTTTGCCTTTGATAAGGATCCAGGAAATTCAGTTTTAGTCATTCCAGAAGTAGCAATAATTCGAAACCAAACTGGTACCCGACTAACAATTACCAGCGATGTCGCAATCTCGGATGCGCAGCTTGCTGGAGTTCTCAGTGAGATAAATCGACCTCGGGTAGTTTCGCAAGGAATTAACAACGTTACTTGGTTACCCGGATCAAGACCGGTGTCGGAATGGCAAGCCGCCGTAGATTCTGCGGTTTCTCGCATCAACGCCGGAGAGTTAGACAAAGTAGTTTTGGCTCGCGACATCGTGGCTCAACTCGATGAACCAATTAACATCGGCGCACTACTAATTCGACTTAATGAATCGTTTCCAGAATGTTGGACTTTTTGTGTAGATGGATTAGTCGGGGCTACTCCAGAACTTTTGATTCGTCGTGATGGTGAACACGTAACAAGCCGCGTACTTGCTGGAACTATGCGTCGAAGCCGGGACACAGATCGCGATGGCCAACTTGCTGCCGAGTTGCTTGACTCAGATAAAGATCAAGAAGAACATGTTTACGCCGTCGAGTCAGTTGCTGCTGCGCTTGCAACACATTGCACAGATTTGAATGTGCCAGAACGTCCTTTTATTTTGCGTCTAGCGAATGTCCAGCACTTGGCAACTGACGTTACTGGCGAACTTGTGGATGCTGCCCCAGCGCTTGCACTTGCCGCTTCATTGCATCCAACCGCTGCGGTTTGCGGAACTCCGACTGAGCGTGCCACACATGTAATCAAAGAACTAGAAGGCATGGATCGCGGCCGCTACTCAGCTCCCGTTGGATGGCTAGCTGCAAATGGCAACGGTGAGTTTGGGATTGCATTGCGATGCGCTCTCGTTGAAACTGACGATCGAAAGACATTGCGATTATTTGCTGGTTGCGGAATTGTTGCTGGCTCAACTGGTGAATCAGAAGTTGCCGAGTCGCAGGCTAAATTCGCCGCGATGAAATCGGCCTTGGAATAACTAGCCGTTGTTAGCTGGGATTGTTTCCCAGCCACGCAATACAAAAGTTGGACGTTGAACTGGAGTTCCAGCTAATTGCAAGTTTGGGAATCTTTCAAACATCATCGGGAGTGAGTTTTGCATCTCGAGCCGAGCTAATGGCGCACCAATACAAAAATGAATTCCGGCACCAAATGCAATGTGCGGATTGTGCTTCCTAGTTATGTCGAATTGATCAGTGTTTTCGAAAACTTCTTCATCCCGATTTGCCGAACCCAGCATGGATAC
This sequence comes from Actinomycetota bacterium, assembly GCA_026392515.1. GTDB lineage: Bacteria > Actinomycetota > Actinomycetes > S36-B12 > UBA5976 > UBA5976. Next base: position 106,150 of record JAPLBY010000011.1, read on the forward strand.
AACTTTTTGTCCCACAAGAACTGTGGTTCCGCCAATTACCGTTTCACTTGTTGCAGTTCTTTCAAACATGTGCAGTGGTGAATCAAATCGCATCATTTCTTCGAGTGCGGTTTCAGTAAGTTCACGTGGAGAACTTTTCATTAATTCAAGTTGTTCTGCATTTCGGAACATAGCAACCATGCCATTTCCAAAACCATTTACTGATGCTTCGTGCCCGGCATTGAGTAGCAAAACACACATCGCAATGAGTTCATGCTCATTTAGCTTCTCACCTTGTTCTTCAACTTCGACCAAAGCAGTTATCAAATCTTGTTGTGGATCAACTTTTCGCTTAGCAGCCAAGTCGGCTATGTACGAACTGAATTCATAGCCTGCCTTTTGCGCGGCAAGTTCTTGTTCTCGCGTCCTGCCATACTCATACATCTTCACTATGTCCTGCGACCAGCGACGTAAGTCATTGGCCATTTCGCGTGGGACACCCAATAGATCTGCGATAACCAGAACCGGCAATGGCTCGGCATAGTCCGCCAAAATATCGAAACTTCCGGTACTTACTAACTTTGCTTCGGCTTCATCAAGTAACCGCTCACAAATTTCCTCAATGTTTGGCTCAAGTGCTGCGATCCGGCCTGGTGTAAATGCTTTTTGAACTAATGATCGCAATCTAGTGTGCTTAGGGGGCTCGCTATCCAAAATCGAATCGGAATGTAGCCAGTTAAAGATTTCCCATTCATCAAATGGTTCTTGTGCTTGATAGAGCCGACCTAAACTTTTATTTCGAAGTGTTGCGTTAGCTGTTTCATGAGTTGGTGCCAACCATAGGCCGAGGCGATCACTCCATATGAGATCTCGATGTGACCGAAGCTCACGGTAAATGTCGTAAGGATTTGCAACCGTTGCTGGGTCGCGAGTATCTAAAATGTCAGCCAAGCTCATGCGCTAGTTGGCTGCTCTTCCTTGTAGCCAATGGACTTGATTGGAAGCGTGATCATATACAACGCAGCAAAGCCAGCACCAATTCCAACAAAAACCCAACGGCCTGTTGTGGCTGTGCCTGGTGCAAGATAAGTCAGAACAGCTAACCCAATTGAAGCCAAAATCATTACTAAAGCTGCTCGACGAAAAGCTGGATCACCAGCATTGCGCGATGTAGTTGCCATATGAGCTGCAAGAGCGACAAGTAATACGCCGGTCAACCTAAATGACCAAACTACAGATTCGTTAGAGGGTAAGCCTATGTATGAAACAAATGCGAAAGGGTCTACTAGCAATACCCCGGCACTTAACGCAAAAACGATCGATCCGATGATCATGACTAAGCGAGAGTAACGATATCTGGAATTGCGCATGGGATAAGTCTAGAACTGCTCACGAAAAACAAGTTCAGGCACTCGACTACTTGTGTAAGAGTCCCGCTTCACTCAATTTGGTGTCGCATTCAGTGGAACCTGGAATAGGTGCCTCAGGGGTTCTGGCTGGGCAAACTCGTTCAAATGCACAGTAATCACACAAGCGGGATACTCGAGCTTCCCAAGATGAACTCTGGACATCACTTTCACTACCTGCCCGCATCTGAGCAAGTTTTTCACCCTGTGAAATTACCAGTCCTGAATCTGCCGGTCTTCTAACTACTTCTTGTGCATTTAGAAAAATCAGTTCAACTTCATCAACATCGATGTCATGTTGTGTCTTAAATCCCAATGCATATAAATATGGCTGAGCTAATTTGTCATCAACAAACTTTCCTGGACTCTTACCAGTCTTGTAATCGGTAACTCGATTAACGCCATCTACGGTAAACCGATCAACTTTTCCAAAGAAATTAACACCATTGATTTCGACACTAAGTTCCATTTCAAGATGTTCTGGTTGAACTACAACTTCAGTTGGGTTCTCAACCTTAAACAAATTCTCAATAGCTTCTTTAACACTGTGCTTCATTTTGTTATCAGACTCGAATGGTTTGTATTCAGCAGCTTTGAGCATGCGTGGACCATGCTCTCGAAGCAATTCCATTGCAGCTTCTAATGTTCGTTCTTCAGGGGCTAGCCGATAAAGGTGTTCAACAACTTCGTGCGTGATTGAGCCGCCTGCCAATGCAGAAGTTGGAGGTTCACGCCAGCCATCAATGTAAGAGAAGAAATACTTCAATCCACATTGCTGATACAGCGACATTTGGGAATAGGAAACCCGCTTAGGGAGGTTTGCTTTCGCAGGTTGTTCAACGTCAACCCGCAATGATTTATCAGCCACTTTTTGTACTCCCTTGTTGCATTAACCGTACTTGGCTTGACTGACGTTTCGGCCGTTACGGCTTAGAAATGCGGGATTTAACTTGATCGTGCGGCAATGCGTACGAGGTATTTCCGTCTCGACCAATCATCGTCTCGTTGTTTACTAGTGCATTCAATACCGACTCTTCAACACTTTGAACCACGGCCGTAAAGAAGGCATCTAGATAGTTCCAAGGCACAAAATCCAAAGACTTCAATTCAGCTTCGTTTCGTTTTTGGGTTGGGAAGCCACTTGATAGCTCGCCTGGTTGTGCAGTAGAAACAGCCAGGAAGATATCTCCACTGAAATGTCCACCAGCAGTTCCAGTTCTGGCAAGTCCAAGTGGAACGCGTCTTGCAAGTGCCCGACATTGGTCCGGTAGTAACGGTGCATTCGTTGCGACTACAACAATCACCGAGCCGGCTCCCCCAGGTACGGTTCGGGATTTGTCTCGATCAATCCAAGTTGATTCGTCCATCGGATTTGGCACATCTAAATCCGACATGTCTTGACCGTGGATACGAAGTTCCTTTCGATCACCAAAGTTAGCTTGAACGAAAACCCCAACAACATAATCTTTTCCGCCAAATGGAACAGTTCGGGATGCCGTTCCATTGCCACCTTTAAATCCGTAGCAATTCATTCCGGTTCCGCCGCCGTGCGATCCTTCACTGACTTGGCCGCCAGTTGCTGAATCAATTGCAGCGATGGCATGTTCAGTAGTTACATGCGCACCATTTATGTCATTTAGATAGCCGTCCCAAGTTTCCGCTACAACTGGAAGTAACCATTCCATGGCAGCCTCAGGAAAGTTTTTCTTAACCCATTCGATAACTCCCCGATGAACCGTTCCGACCGCATGAGTATTGGTAATCATGATTGGGCCAGACAAGCCACCGGTTTCGTTAATCCAATGTGAACCAGTCATTTCACCGTTGCCGTTTAGTGAATAGATCCCTGCAGGTATTGCATGCTGAGTATTTGACTTTCCGACTGGCAAAATTGCTGTTACTCCAGTTCGAACTGGACCGCCATCAGGAATCAAATCACCTTCACCTGAAATCAAAGTCACCATGCCAACTTCAAGACCTGGAACATCTGTGATGGCATTTAATGCGCCAGGCTGGCCCTCAAACTTGATTCCTAAATCACGAGCGCGCATTTTTCGATCCTTAACTACTTTTTACCTGAGTGACGATTTGTGTAATCAAATCATTCTCCGCACTTCGGTCCCCTGTCAGGCAAACTATGACTTTGATGCCTGGCATTTTTTCAAAACTTTCCAAAGCAAACTTCAATTCAGTTTTCGTTGTAACTTGCTTTGCTGGAATCCCCAATGATTCGGCAATAACCCAAAGGTCTTTCCCGTGCGGTGTGCCAAAGACTTTTTCGTAATGCTCTTGGTATTCCACTGCACCCTGTTCAAGCTGGCTAAAGATTCCGCTGCCATTGTTGTCTAAAACAACAATCGTTAAGTTTGGTTGCTCTTGGCCTTCTCCTAGGTTCAAGCCACCTAGATCATGCAGGAATGCGATGTCTCCCATAAGCAAGACCGTTCGTTTCTTAGTACCGATTGCTACACCAGTAGCAGTTGAAATCAACCCATCGATTCCATTTGCACCTCGGTTGCCAAAGACCTGCAAACCATTTCGACTGCCGGCATGAGCTTCAAGGTGACGCACAGGCCATGATGCAGCAACAAATAATTGATCGCCTTGTCCAGCTTGGTTCCAAACAACCTGCGCCGCACTTGGCCCCGTTAAGGTGTTCGCTGCCAAAGCAGTTTCTACTGCATTCGCAGCTTTGTTATCCAACGTTTGCCATTGCTGCAACCACTCCGGGTCGATTTTGGTTTCAAGTTTTGGAACGCATTCAAGAATCTCGTTGGCACTTGATACTGGATCCGGTAAGTCTGGCCCGGCAGTTGCACTGTGGATTGCAATGTGAATTGGGACGTTCTTTAGTAAGCCCAGAATTGCGCGCGATAACCCAACCGTTCCGAAGGTAACAACGGCTTCAACTTTTGGTGCAATGTCTGCCTGCAGTAGAACTACACCGTGAGAAATTGCGTTGGTAAGCATGTGAGAATTCGCAGTTGGCTCCCAAAGGATTGGCCAACCTATTTCTTGCGAAACTTGATTGATTTCTTCGATGGCTTCAGCATCAGCATTGTCGCCAACAATGAATATTCCTCGGGATGGGACTTCGATGCGCTTTTGATTGCATTCAGTTTTTGAAGTGGACTTAAGGTTTGGTGACTTTGGTTGCCATTCAATTTGTTTCACATCTGGCATCAGTGGTAATTCAAACTGCACGTTCATTTGTGCTGGACCTGGCCGGCCTGAAACGCTTGATTCAATAACCTTGCTGATGTCCAAAGCAGTTGCGTTGCCAGCAGCCACATCTAACTTGGACTTAACAAAAGTTCCAAACATTCCAAATTGATTAATAGTTTGCGGCGCACTTTTTCCGCGGGCAGATGCCGGACGATCAGCGCTCAAAACTATGACAGGTACAGCGCTATGAAAGGCCTCTACAACTGCCGGCATTAAGTTCGCAACTGCCGAACCTGAAGTTACAACTACCGGAACTGGCTTGCTAGTTGCTTTTGCAATTCCCAGGGCAAGGAATCCAGCATCACGTTCGTCGATACGAACTTGGATTTTGATTAGACCAGCTTTCTCTGCTTGCGCAAATGCCCAAGACAGCGGGGCATTGCGAGAACCGGGAGCAATTACTACTTGCTCGGTGCCGGCATCGAGGCAGCTTTGAACTATTGATCGAGCTAATTCTGTTGACGTCATATCATTCGATGTCATTGCTCCACTGCCTCCTTCACACTCGCACTCACCAAATCATTGGCACCGCTCTGCCATGCTCGCACAATGCGCTCTTGCCACCAAAGTCGATCGCTGTAACTGACCTTTGCAGCGGCAGTAGCAAGAAGGTGGGCATCGGGACTAGCTCGTCTAACAATAAGTTCGCCATTTGTTGGCAAAGTGGTCGGTGTTACCAAATCTTCCGCAAACAATGTTCCAGTACCTAAACCACAGGCTCCATATATATGCGGGATGCTGGCGGCCAGTGCGATGCCGCTTGATAAACCTACGGATGTATCCAAAGATCCACTTACTACCGCAGGCAAGCCAATTTCAGTTACTAGATCGAGTGCCTGTTGGACGCCACCCAATGGAATTGCTTTAACTACCAAAATGTCGGCCGCTAATCGAATCTCATCGACATCCACACTGGATGCCAATCGCAAAGATTCATCCACCGCAATTTGAATTGGTTGCGTCCAGCTTTGCATTTTGTTCTTAAGTTCAATTAACTCAGCAATGGTCGAACAAGGCTGCTCAATGTAATCGAGTCCGCCAGCTGCTTGCTCAAGTATCGGAATCGCTTGCATAGCTTGTTCAAGATTCCATTGCCCGTTTACATCGATTCGAATTTTTCCTTCGGTGCCTAATCGGTCCAAGGTAGTGCGAACTACTTTGACTCGTAACTCATCACTAGCCAAGGAGTCTGGAGTTGAATCAGCAACTTTAATTTTGAATGTGGTCATCCCATGAACATTGACTGCAGCTTCGACTGCGGAAATTGTTTGCTCAACATTCAGTATCGGAATAATGGAATTCACTGGGACTGAGGATCGAAGTTTTGCCGGATAGGCTCCAAAGGCAGATTCGAGTGCTCCGGCCAGCCACTTAGCGCAGACTTCGTCGCCGTATTCATGGAACGGTGCAAACTCGCCCCAGCCTGAAGGCCCACTTATCAATACGCCAGTGCGTGTTTGAGTATTACGAAACTTTCCGTTTAGCTTTAACGCAAATGGAATAGCTTGTTCCGCAATCTCCGCAATAGACATATCGCTACTAAAAACTATGGACGTTTTGGAAATTGCGAGAAATCAGGTCGGCGCTTTTCTTTATAAGCGTTGCGACCCTCTTGTGCTTCTTCACTCATATAAAAGAGCAACGTTGCATCGCCAGCAAGCTGTTGAATTCCCGCTAAACCATCATCAGCAGCATTGTGACTTGCCTTAAGCATGCGCAGTGAAAGCGGAGATAGTCGCAACATCTCGCGGCACCACTGAACGGTTTCAATTTCAAGATCTTGCAGTGGTACAACTGAGTTCACTAAGCCCCAGTCATACGCTTGCTCGGCGCCATACTGACGACACAAGAACCAAATTTCGCGAGCACGCTTTTGTCCAATGTGACGTGCAAGTAATCCAGAGCCATAGCCACCATCGAAGGATCCAACGATTGGACCAGTCTGTCCAAAGCGGGCATTGTCAGCAGCAATGGAAAGATCGCAAACTACGTGCAGTACGTGTCCGCCACCAATTGAATAACCAGCAATCATTGCAACCACTGGTTTTGGAATTCGGCGAATTGCAATTTGCAAATCTAAAACGTTGAGTCGACCTACTCCAGCTTGAGCAACTGCGTCATCGCCGATGTAACCATCATCGCCACGGATCATTTGGTCGCCGCCACTGCAGAAAGCCCAATCGCCTTGGCCGGTCAAAATGACTACGCCAACACTTGGATCGTCACGAACCACATCAAAAGCATGAATCAATTCCTGCACAGTTTGTGGTCGGAATGCATTGCGCTTCTCAGGACGATTGATGGTGATTTTGGCAATGCCTGAATCAACACCTGCAGATCGCTCCAAAATAATGTCGGTGTAATCACCGGTTCGTACCCACTCACAGGCAGTCGTGATTGATGAGTAACTTGGGTCTTTTTTCGCAGGACTGTCGTCTGCAACCACTGGTGGGAGTACGTACTTTGTGCGGGTATCCATAACAAACCTTAGGAAAATCTTGAGGAATAGTTCTTCGCTCTAGGCTAGTCTCGATGACGCAATCTGACACATCCAGAAAAAGCCAGAATCCGCGGGTGCTTACCGCGGTGACGGTTCCCCCTGGCATGGGTGGAGTTTTGAAACTCGCCTCTGTTATCGGCCCAGCCCTTGATGGATCTGGCCCAGCTATTGCTCCAATGGCTGCCAGCCCTGAATTCGTTGTTACTCAGACATTGGATGCGCTTCGCCCCGACGATCCAAATCATCCACTCGAATCCAACGACATCGCAATTGTTAGTGCGACATCGGGATCAACTGGGACTCCAAGAGGAGTTTTGCTAAGTCAACAAGCTTTGTCGGCTTCTGCAACAGCTTTTGGAAATCGCTTCGGTACCAACAATCGTTGGGTGGTATCTATGCCAGTTCATCGCATTGCCGGCATTATGGTTCTGGTTCGGTCTTGGTATCACAACAGTCCATTTGAAATTGATCCAAGTGTTGGCGGCGCTCGTCAATTTGAAGCTGCTGCGTTTGCTGCCACCACAATGCGAGCTGCGCGAGAGAGCGATAAAGATGGCCGAGCGCTAATGGTTTCTTTGGTTCCAACTCAGATCGCTCGACTGATTGAATCAGGCAGCGTTGGAATTGAAGCATTGCAGTCTTATGACTTAGTACTGAGTGGAGCTGCGGCTACACCGCAACCAATGTTAAACAAAATGCGCGAATTAGGAATCAAGGTTTCTATTTCTTATGGCATGACCGAAACTTGTGGTGGCTGCGTATTTGATGGCCGACCACTTGATGGCGTAAATATCTCACTTGGCACTAAAGATGATGTTGAGCCAGGTCGAGTGACAATTTCTGGCGCAGTAGCTGCAAGTGGTTACCGCCTGCGTCCCGATCTAGACGCAGTCAGTTTTATCTCAGGCCAAGTTCAAACGCATGATGTTGGAAAACTCGACGCCAGTGGCCTGCTTCACATCTTGGGTCGATTGGATGACGTTGTAACAGTTGGTGGAGTCAACGTTGCCCTGAGCGCAGTTGAATCCTTAATCCGACATCATCCAGCAATCGAAGATGTTGCTGTCATTGATTTACAAGATGAACTCTGGGGATCTATTCCGATTGCTTACGTAGTAACTCGCAACCATATTTCCAATCCTGCAAGTTTGATCTCCGAGATACAGGGAACAATTCGTGATCAAATCAGTAGAGCTGCAGTTCCTCGAACTGTGCAAATTGTGACTTCACTACCCATGCTCGATTCTGGAAAAATCGATCGGATAAGTTTGCGGATGCAAGCTGCAAATGAAATGACGCAGAAACTGTTTCCGCACCCAGGAACAAACCATTAAGGATTTTCATGGCCACCCGTTCTCAATGGATTGACGGCGCACGAACCCGAACTTTGCCGGCAGCTGTTGCTCCAGTTTTGGTCGGGTCTTCAATTGCAGAGTTTGAAGGATCCTTTCGACCACTAATTGCATTGCTGGCACTTGTTGTGAGCCTGTCACTTCAAGTCGGCGTTAACTATGCAAATGATTACAGCGATGGCATCCGCGGCACCGATGAAAATCGCGTTGGTCCAGTTCGTCTAGTTGGACAGAAGTTAGCAACTCCAGATGAAGTTAAGCGGGCGGCATTCATCTCGTTTGGAATTAGCGCGCTGGCTGGACTCGGCATGGTTTTGTTAAGCCAAGTTTGGTTACTTGTTCCGATCGGAATTGCTGCCATTGCTGCTGCCTGGTTTTACACCGGAGGATCTAAGCCGTATGGCTACGCCGGTTACGGTGAGTTATTTGTCTTCGTTTTCTTTGGCCTTGTCGCAGTCGCTGGCACAAGTGCTAGCCAAACTGGCCAAGTGACCGTTTTAGCTTTGCTGGGCGGTGTCGCATGTGGCGCGTTTTCAACTGCAATTTTGGTTGCAAACAATTTGCGAGATATCCCAACGGATCGACTAACTGGGAAACGAACTTTGGCAGTTCGATTGGGAGATGCAAAAACCCGCGAACTTTATCGCGCCTGTATTTTAGTTGGCTTCTTCATGCCTCTTGCTATGAACTTTTCCAAGACAGGTCCGGAAAGCGCATTTATCGGCTTGTTCGCAATTCTTAGTGCTCGGCGCCCACTGCAGGCAGTTCGAAATGGAGCTACTGGTCCAGATTTGATTCCGGTTCTCGGTGACACCGCACGCATGCTGTTACTTTTCTCTGGAATGATTTCTGTTGCAATTTGGTTGTCACCAAACGGAATGTAAAGCTACTCGTCAAAATCTTCTTTACGAGTATTGGCATCTAGCTTTTTGTTAATGCTGGTGAAGTAGCCCGAAATTCGCCCACCTAGTTGGGAGCGCTGACTGTTCAGTAGAACCAAAGATAAAAGTCCTGAACCCAAGAACCCCAAAATAATTAATAGCGGCCCGCGCAGGCCGAACAAATAACCAATACCCAAGGTAACGGCAAGTAAGCCAAGTCGGGCCAGAGTGTATGAAATGAATGGGTTCACTTCATTAGTTTATGTCTGTTCGCCAAGTTTCGAATTCTGACTTACGATCTAGGTATGCCTCGCTTTGTTTTGCTTGTTTTAGTCATAGGTCTATCGGTCTATGCCCTTGCTGACTGCTTGCAGACACCAAATCCAAAAGCGCTACCGAAATTGGTATGGCTTGTAATCATTGTTCTCATACCTGTCATTGGTCCACTGCTATGGATTTTGTTTGGCCGGACCAATGGCCGTGGCTGGGGACGCGGCGATGACGACGTGTTTGCGCCAGATGACGATCCGAGTTTCTTGCGCGATCTTTCGCCTAAGCGATAGCTATTGCCTACAGGCCAGAGTATGAATGCAGGCCTTGGACGAAAATGTTCACAACAAAGTAGTTGAAAAGAATCGTGGCGTAGCCAGCAATTGCTACATACGCTGCTTTTTTGCCGCGCCAACCTGCAGTTGCCCGGGCGTGTAAATAGGCCGCATAAATCACCCAAGTAATGAAAGCCCAGGTCTCTTTCGGATCCCAACCCCAGTAACGACCCCAAGCAGCCTCTGCCCAGATTGCCCCAGCAATAACCGCAAAGGTCCAAATCGGAAACATAAATGCATGAATTCGATATGACATTAGGTCTAAGCGATCTGCGGAAGGAATGCGTTGTGCGAAAGCAGAACTGCGGCCTGGTTCTTTTCCGGCTGCTACCCGATCCTCGGCTGCTTGAGCAACTAGATACAAACCTGACAGTGCAGCGCCCATTGTGAAAGCGCCGATACAGACCACTGCGGCAGACACGTGAATCGCTAGCCAATAAGAATTAAGCGCTGGAACCAGCTGTGCACTTTCGGTGTACAAAACCGTTAAGGCAAGGCCTAAGTCAAGCAAGACTGGAATCGAAATGAATAGTCCAAGCCAACGAAGATCGCGCGAGATTGACATTGAGCAATAAGTCAACGAAACAGCAAAGCCAGCCGCTAACGAAAACTCATACATGTTTCCGATTGGCACTCGACCTGCCGAGAGGCCGCGGAAAACAATTGCTGCACCCAATAGCAAAGTTCCGAGCCAAGTTAATGACATTCCGATATTGCCGGCCCGACGTCCTTCGCCAAGATCAACACCATCAGAAACTGAAGTTGAAACTGATGGTTCGTCTAGGGTCGCAGTGGAACCTTTGCGAACTTGGTGCGATGCACTGGTGCGTTGTGCCGAAACTTCAATCGTTTCAATTCTGCGGCCCTTAGCTAACGAAACGCTGAATGCGACCATCGCACCGGTAAAGGCAGTCATGGATCCGTAAACCATGGCGTTACTTGCTTGCGCCAATGTTTCATTTACAGTCATAACTTTTCCTCCGGAGCATTTACTAGTCTGGCTAGCTGTGAAATTTCATCCGCCAAACCAGGAGCTTCAGTTTTTGATAACCCAGCAACTTCAATCAGATTACCTTCATCTTCGGAAGCCGTCACCCGCAGCCAAGCTCGGCGACGCGGAATCAAAAGCGACAGTGACAATCCGACAATGGACGCAATGGCAGCTCCAAGTGCCCACCCTTTACCTGGATCTTTTGTGATTACAAACGAAGCCCACTGACGGTAGCCAGTAAATTCAACAGTTCCAGCAGAGTTTGGAAGATTCCAAGTTTCGCCGGGGGCTAGTTCTTCAATTCCAATTCGTTCCATGTTTTCGGTATCAATCCGATAAACGCTTTGTGGCATTCCAGAATCGAGACCTAAATCACCCTGCCAGGCACTCAAATAAACCTCTGGATTATCTGCTGCAGGGAACACTGACTTTGGTCCCATAGAAAAATCATCAGTAACCGTTGGGAGGAAAAATCCCTGCAGACCAATTTGTGGAACCGTATCGGGGACCTTAACTACTCCGCTTGAAGTGAAGGCTGAATCCTGTGGCAAGAATACGGCTGCATCTTCCCAAACAACTTTTCCAGCAGCATCACGCACTGTGAACTCTGGCGCGAAACCATGGCCAACTAAATAAACCGTGATACCTGAAGTGCGAAGTGGATAGTTAACTTCAATAGTTACTGGTCTTGGTTGCGACTTTGGATCATCCTTGACTATTACGTCGGCACGGAATGCTCGCGGTGCACCGTTTTGCTGTCCCCCACGCTGGAAGGTTGCCTCGAAATCCTTGAGCTCAAATGAAAACGGCGGCAAGTCATCGGCGCCAAACAGTCGGCCTGGGGCAAAGGTGTCGTACTGCGTAACATTGTTCGCAAACCCAGCATCTTCTCGCACAATTACTGTTCCTCGATAACCAACTGCACCGCCATAGCCAACCGCCACTAACAAAACTAAAAGCGATAAATGAAATAGCAAGTTTCCGGTTTCCCGGGCGTAACCCTTTTCGGCCGAAAGCCACTCATCACCCTGGCGAACTCGCCAACCTCGTTTCTTCCAAGCTGCAGCAGTTTCCGAAACCACCTGTTCGGCGGTCGAATTGCTTTGCCACTGGAGGTGCACTGGTAGGCGGCTGAGATTTCTAGGCGCCGCCGGAGGCTGGCTTCGAAGTTCTTTGTAGTGATCAACTGCTCGCGGTAACACACATCCAGTTAGCGAAATGAATAGCAGCAAGTAGATCGAAGCAAACCAGGGTGAAGCAAAAACGTCGAACATGTAAAACCGGTCGAGAATCGGACCAGTAGTTGGGTTGTCCTTTAAGAATTCATTAACTCGCAGCGGTGAAGTTCCTCGTTGCGGAAAAATTGATCCCGGAATACTTGCCAGCGCTAGCAAGAAAAGCAAAATCAAAGCAATGCGCATGCTGGTTAGCTGTCGCCATAACCACCGCATAGTTGCCATTACTTATTCACCATTACTTTTCATTAGATTGGAACTCCCCAATCAGCTGCCCAAACACGCAATCCAATTGTTAGGTCGTTCCAGTACCCAGTTACTAGGAGTAACCCAATCACAATAAGCATGACGCCACCGAAATACATAATTCCTCGTGAATGCTTGCGTAGGACTTTGACAGTTCGAATACTTCGTTCGAAGAACAACGCAATGAACACAAATGGAAGTCCCAGTCCTAAGCAATAGGCTGCACTCAGAATTGCGCCACGGACTGCACTGGCTTCAGTCAGCGCCATACCTTGAACTGCGGCCAAAGTTGGACCAATACAAGGAGTCCACCCAATCGCAAACAAGGCGCCAAGTAAAAATGCCCCAAACAAAGTTCCAGTCGGAACTCGGTGGATTCTGATGTCACGTTGAATTGCAGGAATTGCACCCAAAAAACCCAGGCCAAGAATTACAACAACGACACCCATGATCATTTGAATGGTTCGCTGATACTCAAGGAGTAGTTGTCCGATGCCGCCAAATAGTGCGCCATAAGAAATAAACACAACCGAGAATCCAGAAACGAAAATGATTGATCCCCACACTGCGCGGGATCGCGAAACTGAGGTGCGTTGCGCAGTGGCTCTGGCTCCCGCAACTCCTGTTATGTAAGAGAGGTATCCGGGCACAAGCGGAAGTACGCAAGGTGACAGAAATGAAACTAGACCAGCAAGAAATGCAAGTGGGATGGCAAGTAACAGCGAACCCGATGTGATCGTTTCTACTATCTCAATTGCTGGCATTAGCTTTCGCTCTCCAGAACGGCTGCAATTACAACCCGCAATTCAGACTCAGTTGTTGGTCCCAAGATACGAGCCGCAACTCTGCCTTGTGAATCCAAAATGATTGTTGAAGGCGTTGCTGCTGGACCTAGATTTCCGAAAACTAAAGTTAACTGTCCATCCTTATCTCGAATAGATGGATAAGAAACTTTGAATCTTTCGTTAAATGCTTTCGCAGCGGCAAGGCCATCACGAGTATTTAGTCCAAGGAATTCAACGCCTTGGTCTTTGAACTGCAGGTATGAATTCTCTAATTCACTCGCCTCAGATCTACATGGTCCACACCAGGATGCCCAAAGATTTATGACAACTGGTTTACCTTGCCAGCTCGCAATATCTAGCGGCGTTCCATCTAGCGTCTCGCCTGCGAGTGAAATCGGTTCGCCACGTTCTTCGGGTGCGAGCAGGACGGTACTGCCATCGCCAGAAATGTAACCAGTGTCAGAAGTATTTGAAGTACTGCTCGCACCACATCCCGTCAGGAACGCTAAGCACGCACCTGCAAAAACTAGAGCGGCAACTTTACGCACCGGCGATCTTGCTCGCTTTCCCCAAGAGGTCTGCGCTCGGTTCGGTGTACAAAACCGCTACTAAAGCATCGTCATCAAATGTCAGTGAAGTTAGCGAAGCCAAGCTGCATTGACGTTTGCGAGGATCATGCGGAAAACGTCGATCTTCGAAATCAAGACGACTTATCCAAATTGGAAGTTGGTGGCTGACCAGAACTGCTTCATGTCCCCGCGCTGCATCACGAGCATCCGCAACCGCTTGTCGCATCCGAGCTGCAACAACCACATAGGGCTCACCCCAAGATGGGCGAATTGGGTTGTAGAGATGTTTCCAGGCTCGTGGTTGACGAAGAACACCGTCGCCAACTGAAACTCGTTCGCCTTCAAACACATTGTCAGCTTCAATCAGATTTTCGTCAGTGCCAATTGTTAAACCAAGTACCCCAGCAATCGGCGCCGCAGTTTGCTGGGCACGCTCTAACGGCGATGAGATCACTACTGTCACATCGCGAGATGCCAAGGCTTCGGCAGCGCGCTGCGCCATTTCATGGCCTAGCTCTGAAAGTCGATATCCGGGCAGACGTCCATAAAGGACCTTGTCCGGGTTATGAACTTCACCGTGACGCAGTAAGTGAACCGTTGTCTGCATACTACTAATCAGATCACGTTGCGCGACGTCGTGCAGCCGAGCGCTTACGAGATGGGCGCCAGCCAACTGAGCCTGAAGTTTCAGCTTCATCGCGAAGAGCGCCGCCATGAACTGCCAAGGCGTTTGCCAAGGCTGTGATGGTGGCATCTTCTGGAAGTACATCAACCCGTAGGCCATGCTCTTGAGCAGTCTTAGCGGTTGCAGGTCCGATGCAGGCAATGATTGTTGTTGGGTGAGGCTTGCCAGCGATTCCAACCAGGTTACGAACTGTGCTACTTGAGGTGAAAATCACAGCGTCGAAGCCACCACTCTTGATTGCTTCGCGTGTCTCTACCGCCGGAGGTGCAGCGCGCACTGTGCGGAAGGCCGTTACGTCTTCGACTTCCCAGCCAAGTGCAGTAAGACCAGCAACCAAAGTGTCAGTTGCAATGTCAGCTCGTGGCAAGAAGATTCGATTAATCGGATCGTTGATTGAATCAAACTCTGGCCATTCCTCGAGCAAGCTGGCAGTAGTTTGTTCTTCTTCTGGAACTAGGTCTGGACGAACACCCATTGCAATCAATGCGTTAACGGTGTCTTCGCCGATGGCAGCAATTTTGATTCCTGAAAGTGAACGAGCATCTAACCCATACTCTTCAAAACGTTCGCGAATTGCGCGCACTGCGTTAAGGCTGGTGAAAACTACCCATTCAAATCTTCCGGATACAAGTCCGTGAATTGCACGTTCCATTTGTTGTGGTGTGCGAGGTGGTTCAACCGACATAGTTGGAACTTCAAACGGAACTGCGCCAAATGAAATCATTTGTTCGCGTAAGTCTTCTGTTGAATCCTTAGTGCGAGGTACGAGTACGCGCCAGCCATGCAGCGGACGATTCTCAAACCATGCGGTGCGATCGCCAACAGTTTCGCCAATGATGACAATTCCGTTGCCGCTTTGCTTGGCAAGCTTCACTGCATTTGGAAGTGCCTCAAGAGTTGAATGCAAAGAACGCTGCTCAACTGTGGCGCCATCACGGACGATTGCAACTGGTGTTGAACCTTCGCGACCTGCCTTGATAAGAGCCTTAGAAACTTCAGTTACTCGATCTGCGGCATTGTGAACTACCAGTGTCACAAGTGGATCAATGTGTGCGGCCCAATCAACGATTGGCGAATCAGCATCGATGATGCGAACTTCGCGAGTGCGACCACCAGTTAGTGAAACACCAACGTGAGCTGCGACTGCAGTTAGCGGAGAAACGCCGGCAGCAACTTCAAAAGCATGGCCTGCCTTGGCGATTGCTGATGTCTCCATAGCGAGGCGCCCATCAAGAACTGGGTCACCTGAAAGTAGTCGAACTACCTGCAGGCCATCCTTACGAGCATCAAGCAAAACTTTGGTGCGGGCAGCCAACGAAAGTGGTGCACCGGCATTGTCCACGGCAACTAGTACTTGTCCTGAGGAAACTATCTCGGCAAGGCGAGTTATTTCTTCGTCAACAACTACGACGTCAGCTGATTGAAGCAACCGATGCGCGCGAACTGTTAATAGATCTGGGTCACCGGGTCCGGCAACCACAAAAGACACTCCGACTGCGGCAGATACCTGCGAGCTAGCCATTTACACACCTACCTTGTTTGTGTACTTGCAGCTTTGGGAAGTCATTTTTATCCTGCATTCGCTTGAGTCAGCGCGCTTTGGGATTTGCGCTGTTCGTGGAATGCAAGAATCTGTAGTTCGGTCGCAAGGTCTACGCGACGCACGTCAACACCAGCTGGTACTTCGATAAGTACCGGTGCGAAATTCAAAATACTTGTGATGCCATTGCGAACCATTAAGTCGCAAACTTCTTGGGCAGCTGTTTCTGGAGTTGCAATAACTCCGATTGATGCGCCACTGCTTAGAACAACCTGTGGCAGTTTTGAAATGTCCGTAACAACGATTTCTTTGCCAGCGACAGTTACGGTTTCGCCAACTCGATTTGGGTCAGTGTCGAACAAGCCCACAACCGAAAAACCTCGGGATGCAAAACCTGGGTAGCCAGCAAGTGCGTTACCCAGGTTTCCAATTCCAACAATTACTACTGGCCAAACCTGAGTAAGTCCCAATGCGCGAGCAATTTGGTAAAGCAAGAATTCAACGTCATAACCAACGCCACGAGTTCCATACGAACCTAGGAATGAAAGATCCTTGCGAAGTTTTGCGCTAGACACACCACTGGCCTCGGCCAACTCTTCGGACGAGACCAGGAGAACTCCACGCGCAGTTAGTGAAAGTAGGCTGCGGTGATACATCGGAAGACGACTAACGGTCGCGTCAGGGATAACACCACGAGCACTTACGTGCGAGTTCGGTGTCTGCGACAGCGACATTAAAACCATCCTTTTTGTGACCGTATGGCGATCAGGTTATGCGCCTTTTCGCTTTGTGCAAAATTGGCGTTAAGGCCCTAGATCGTGCTAGGGAAATCAAGGATTTTTGATGTTACAAACGTGACTGATGTGACTTGACGAAGAGGTGAAAATTAGTTGGTTTTTTTTGTTAATGCAGCGCGAAGGCGTGCTTCGTCTACGCGCCACTTGTCATGAATTTTTCCGTCAATCATCGTGACTGGGATTGATTCAAAATACTGATCTGCCAGTTGGGGGTCTTCCAGAATTGATTGTTCACTCCAAGTTTCACCAAGTTCCTCGCACACTTTGGCGATTATTAACCTGGCGTTTTGACATAAATGGCAATCTGGTTTTCCAATGAGTACAACACGTGGATCCATTTTTTTGCTCCCATCGGTCTGTAACCAGTGTGGCACATTGCATTCGCAGTACCCTATAAACATGGGTTCAAATTCAGTTGGAATGCCTATCAATGAAGCCATTCCGGAACCCCAAAAAATTGGTGCGTTCTTTGATATCGATAACACAATCATGCGCGGTGCCAGCATCTATCACTTGGCTCGAGGATTGTTTGCCCGCAAGATCTTGAGCGCAACTGACTTAGCTAACTTTGCAATTGCGCAAGGAAAGTTTCTGACTTACGGTTCCGAGAATCTTTCCGACATGGCCCGCATCACCGAGAATGCGCTTTCGTTTGTAACCGGCCGAACCGTCGAAGAAGTAATCGGATTGTCCGAAGAAATTTATGACGAAATCATGGCTGACAAAGTTTGGCCAGGAACCGTGCAATTGGCTCACACACACCGAGCAGCTGGGCACCAGGTTTGGTTAGTCTCGGCAGCGCCAATTGAGCTGGCAAACATCATCGCAACCAGACTCGGATTAAGTGGAGCGATTGCCACAGTCAGCGAAGTTGAAAACGGTGTCTACACCGGTCGCCTAAAAAATCCTCCGATGCATGGCGAGCAAAAAGCCATCGCCGTTGCAAAGTTAGCTAGCGAACATGGTTTGGATTTGGTTCATAGTTTTGCGTATTCCGATTCCAGCAATGACATTCCACTTTTGGAAAGCGTCGGGAATCCAACTGCGATTAATCCAGATTCGTCGCTACGAAGTCATGCCATCGAGAATGGCTGGCCGGTCCATGATTTCCGAAGACAGCGGTTAGTTAAGCGATATGGCGTACCTGCGGGCGCAACAGCCATTGCATTAGTAGGCGCGGGTGCCGGGATAGCAATTGCTGCCACCCGACGCTCCCGCGCCTGAAGTTTTTGAAGGGGTTTACTTACCCTTATTGCGACGCTGCGAACGCGTCTTCTTAAGCATTTTGCGATGCTTCTTCTTGGCCATGCGCTTGCGGCGCTTCTTGATCACCGAGCCCATTTGGACCACCTTTACTTATGTTGTTTAACTGAGTCTACGTGCTTGCTTTAGTGAACTTGCGTTAGGACTGGATTGCTCCAGTTACCCAACTAATTAGCCTGCTTCTACAAATGATTCTTGTAGGTAGGTATGAACAGCTTGTTCTGGAATTCGAAAGGATCTTCCAACCTGAACTGCTGGTAGTTCACCGTTATGCACTAAGCGATAGACAGTCATTTTTGAAACTCGCATTGCAGTTGCAACTTCAGCAACTGTTAAGAAGCGAACTTCTCCGAGCGGACGTTCATTTGATGCACCCATAGGTCACCGAAACCATTCTGTGTGGGCTAAGCACCGGCTTCCCCTCCGGGCTGAACTTCACACTCATTCGTAGATGCTTACATTAGTGGCGAATGGGACTCAAGTGAAAGTCGGTTCAGAAAGTAACTTAAATTACACGTGTGTAATTTGGAACTGGCTATTGCATACCCAGTTCTTTTGAACGATCACGAGCCGCTTCCATCGCACTCAAAAACGCTGCACGAACTTTAAAGTCATCAAACTGTCGCAATGCGGCAACCGTAGTGCCACCAGGCGAAGTAACTTGTTCGCGCAAAACCGTTGGATGTTCTTTGGTTTCCCGAAGCATGGTTGCTGCGCCATAGACGGTTTGCAAGACCAACTCGTTGGCCACATCGCGGGGCAGACCAAGCATTACTCCACCCTCGATCATAGCTTCTACAACGTAAAAGATGTAGGCCGGGCCAGAGCCTGAAATCGCAGTAACTGCGTCTTGGTATTTCTCAGGAACTCGGACAACTTGACCAACGCTTCGAAGCAAAATTTCAACTGTTAATAAATGTTCCTCGGTACTGTTCGTACCCGAGCTGATCGCAGCCATACCTTGATCAACCAAAGCTGGGGTGTTTGGCATAACGCGAATAACTGGTGTTTGGGCGGGCAATAAATCTTCCATGAAGCTGGTCGTGATTCCAGCAGCGAGTGAGACAACTAAAGTTCCAGGCCTTAGCGAGTCTTTGATTTCATCCAAAACAATCGCCATATCTTGAGGCTTTACTACTAAAACAACGGTGTCAGCCTTAGCGGAAACTTCTTGATTTGTTCCATTTGCTACGCCGTGCTCTTTAGTAACTTCAGCCGATCTTTCAATTCGACGATCCGCGATTAGAAGTTCAGATTTTGGAACTCCAGCTCTTAGTAGGCCCGATAACAAGGTCTCCCCCATTACGCCAGCCCCGATGATGGCAGTAGTCACGACGCAGTCCTAACCCTTGGAAACCAAGGAACGCAAGAAGAGTGAAAGGTTAGATGGCTTCTCTGCCATCCGGCGCATTAGGTATGGGTACCACTGATCGCCGTAAGGAACGTAAACCCGAACTTTGTGACCCAGTTCAGCCAAACGAACTTGCTCGTCTGGGCGGACGCCAAGCAGCATCTGGAACTCGAAGGTTTCCTTACTGCGACCGCTTCGAAGGGCCAGTGCTTGGCCAATCTGGATCAGGCGTGGGTCATGCGTTGCCAACATTGGGTAAGCATCGGATTCGATCAAGGTGCTCATGCTGCGCACATAAGCCTTATCGATTTCACCTCGATCTACAAATGCTACGTCGGCAGCTTCGGCGTATGCACCCTTGCAAAGACGGATGCGGGAGTCGGTGTAAGAGTAGGCAGCAACGTCATCTTCAGTGCGATGAAGTTGTGCTTGAAGTACGCCACCAGTAGTTGGGAATTCTTTACGTACTTCAGTCAAGATCCGAAGTGTTGAATCAATTGTTGTGTGATCTTCCATATCGAAAGTTACTGTTGTGCCGACCTGCTTTGCGATGGAACAGATCTCAAGAGCATTTTCTAGTGCGATGCTTTCGCCGCTGTCGCCAAGTGCCTGACCAACAGCCGAAAGCTTTACCGAAACTTCAGCGCTATCGGAAAGTCCAGCACCAGATAATGCGCGAAGCACATCTTTGTAATCAGCAACTGTCGTATCCGCTGCTGCGCGATCCAAAGTGTCTTCGCCCAGACGATCAACAGTTGCTAACAGTCCTAGATCATGCAGATTCTGAACGGTCGCAACTACATCAGCTGTGGTGGTGCCGGCCACAAATCGATTTACCACGCCACGACTCAATGGCGATGTTGAAACAAGATGTTCCAACTTTTCACTGCGTGATGCGGAAACTAATAATTCGCGAAGCATGGCTCTCCCACCTATGGCGATCCAAGTAATGGATCTAGCCCTTACTTTACGCGGTTATTGGATTACTCGGCATCGTCAAGGAACCAGTCCAAACGGCGCAGGATGATCCCTTCCCGAAGTGCCCACGGGCAAATTTCTAAGGTGTCCAGTTTCAAAAACTCCATGGCCTCTTGCGCCACAATTGCTCCAGCCAATAACTGTTCGGCTCTGCCAACTGAGATGCCTGGCAATTGAGCTCGTTGCGAATAATTCATTTCCGAAATTCTTGGTACCCAATCATTCAGATCTTCTAGCGATAATTCACGCTGTACTCGCTGGCCTTCACTTGAAGGTGCTGCGCCACCCAGACGTGCAAGCTGTTTAAACGTTTTACTCGTAGCCACGGCGTGATCAAACTCAACCTCAAGCAAATGGGCAAACTCAGTTTCTAGAGTTTTCTTAACGTGCTTTCGTAAGGCTTTTACTTCATCGGCGCTTGGTATCTCAGTTGTGAAAAAATCTCGAGTTAGTCGACCGGCACCAAGTGGTGAGGACATAGCGAGTTCTGGATGTTCATCTGTTCCGAAGGCAACTTCAAATGAACCGCCTCCGATATCTGCCACCAATAGCCGTCCTGAGGACCAGCCAAACCAACGCCTAACTGCCAGAAAAGTCAGCACTGCCTCGTGTTCGCCATCAAGAACTTGAAGGTCGATACCCGTTTCCGTCTTTATCTTCTCCAGGACGGCATCAGAATTATTCGACTCTCTAATTGCAGAGGTTGCGAATGCCAGTAACTCATCACAGTCGTGTTCTTCAATGAATTTGTTACATTCCTGCAAAACCTCAATCAATGACTTAACTGAAGACTTCTTGAGGTCGCCATCATCTTTGAGTTGTTCCGCTAATCGGAGTTCGTACTTCTGGGACAAAGCTGGAATTGGAGCCGCTCCAGCGTGAGCATCGACGATCAAAAGGTGAACGGTGTTTGAACCAACGTCTAACACTCCCATTCGCATACTGGAAACAGTACTAGTGACCTAGGTGCTGTGTACGGAAGCGCTCGTCTACACATTAGGATTTATCCGTGGTTGAAAAGAATCAAGATTTCCCTCGCGCGTGGGTCGAGTTTGTTGATCCCGAGGATGACACTAATTTGTATCGTTGCGATCTGACCTGGTTAACAAGTCGCTGGACTTGTATCTGGGGAAATGGTTGTAAAGGTATCGATAAAGAAAATCCTGACGTTGGTTGTTGCAACCTGGGCGCCCACATCGCCGACAAAGAAGATTTCAAAAACACCAAGAAGCATGCTGCGATGCTGACTCCTGACATTTGGCAGAACTATTCCGAGGGTCATGGGAACGGAATGTTTGAAAAAGACGATGACGGCGCAAAGAAAACTCGCGCCTTCAACGGTGCTTGCATCTTCCACAATCGCAATGATTTTGAGGGTGGCGACGGCTGTTCGCTTCACATCCTTGCCGGTCAAATGGGTGTAAATCCGTTAGTGACAAAGCCACAAGTTTGTTGGGAACTTCCAATTCGCCGGACGTTTGAAGAAGTTAAGCGTCCAGACGATGTAGACATCATCGTTATTGGAATTGAAGAGTACAACCGACGTGGTTGGGGTCCTGGCGGCGAAGACTTGGATTGGTACTGCACAACTGCGACTGAAGCTCATGTTGGAGCTCGCGCGGTTTACCAGTCCTACGAACCAGAGCTAACAGCGCTGATGGGTAAAAAGGCTTACAAGATATTGGCAGAGCACTGTGCGGCACGCGAAGAAATGATTGCTGCTGCGCGCGCATCAGATAACACTCGCGCCATCAAGTACCTAGCTATCCACCCAGCAACGCCTAAATCCTAAGCTGCTATTCACAGGCGATTAAGTTCACCAATACCGCACCAAAAGGTACGGCTGTCGGTGTGGGCGCGTAACCTAAGGTCATGGCTAAAGCAGTTCGCGCATCATATCAGTGCACCGAGTGTGGGTGGACTGGCCACAAATGGGTTGGTCGATGCCCTGAATGCCAAGCGTGGAGTTCAGTTACTGAATCTTCAGTTGCGGCAAGTAGCGCTGGATTGCGAACTTCAACTGCAGGTGTGGCACCTGGGAAGCCGGCTCGGCCGGTAAAAGAAATCCCACTTGGCGAAGTTGAGCGAACCTCAACTGGGATCGAAGAATTTGATCGCGTACTTGGTGGTGGATTAGTTGCTGGCCAATGCGTCTTGCTAGCTGGCGAGCCTGGTGTTGGAAAATCAACTCTGTTACTTGAAGCCGCAGATAAGTTTGCCCGCGCATCTGGTAAACCACGAAAAGTTTTATACATCTCTGGTGAAGAGTCCGCGGAACAAATCGGAATCCGGGCCCGGCGCATTGGAGTTAATGCCGACACATTACTTATCGCCGATGAAACTGACTTAGCAGTTCTGCTTGGACACGTTGAAGAAGTAGATCCAGACTTACTAATCGTCGACAGTGTGCAAACGATTGCATCAGCAGAACTAGATGGCCGTGCTGGCGGCGTCGCCCAGGTGCATGAAGTTACTCAGGTTTTAACTCGGGCCGCTAAAGGTCGCCGGATGCCGCTATTACTAATTGGTCAGTCCACGCGCGATAACTCAGTTGCCGGACCTCGCTCACTCGAGCACTTGGTCGATACCGTTCTAACTTTCGAAGGAGACCGTGGGACTCCACTTCGATTACTGCGCGCGAACAAGAACCGATACGGGCCTGCCGATGAGGTTGCCTGTTTCGAACAAGCTGACGATGGCTTGCGACAAGTTACTGACCCGTCTGCCTTGTTTAGGTCACAACGCGACCAAGCCATCCCTGGAACTTGCATCGCTATCACGCTCGAAGGTCGACGTGCCTTACTAGTTGAGGTTCAAGCACTGACCACAACTAGCCCGGGAAACAACCCAATGCGCCGGACCACCGGATTTGATAACGCTCGGGCAGCCATGTTGATTGCGGTGACTGAGCGGGCAGCTCGACTAAAACTCTGGGACAAGGACGTCTATTTGGCCACTGTCGCAGGCGCCAAGATCTCAGATCCAGGTGCGGACTTGGCCATGTGTTTGGCCATTACTTCGGCGGCCCGAGATTCGGCTTTGCCAATTGACCTTGTTGCAATTGGTGAAGTTGCTCTAAGCGGTGACGTACGCCCAGTCCCGGGCATGAATCAGCGTTTGAGCGAAGCTGCCCGGATCGGATTCAAAACTGCGCTGGTGCCAAAAAGCACCCGACTGCCATCGGGGGTCAAAGGCCTTCGATTGATCGAGGTCGGCTCGCTAACCGATGCGATAAACGCAATCTAAATTCTTTGCCAATCCTGTAAATTTCTTGAGTTCGGTCGTAGACTCAACACAACTCCAGTGAGAAAGAACCTTCGTGGCAACCAAAGAGCAAGTTAACTCTGCTGAATTATTGAGATCTGTTTTGGCACAAGTTGCCCCCGGCACGGAGTTGCGTGACGGCTTAGAAAGAATCCTGCGAGGCAACACCGGTGCCCTAATCGTGTTGGGTCAAGACCGAATCATTAACACAATTAGTAGCGGTGGGTTCGATGTAAACATTGACTTCACTGCCACGAGACTTCGTGAACTTGCAAAAATGGACGGCGCCGTTGTCTGCGATCGGGATGCAACCAAAATTATTTCAGCTGCAGTTCAATTGCTACCTGATCCTTCAATTCCAACAAATGAACAAGGCACTCGCCATCGCACTGCCGATCGTGTTTCGCGGCAATCAAACTTGCCAGTGATTAGCGTCAGTAAGTCGATGCGAATCATTGCGCTTTACCTTGATGGTCGACGTTATGTGCTGGAAGATTCCGCAACTATTCTTTCCAAAGCAAATCAAGCGCTGGCAACTTTAGAACGTTACCGAGCTCGACTAGATGAAGTTGCCGGTTCACTTTCCACAATGGAAATTGAAGATTTGGTTACAACTCGTGATGTTGCCACCGTGGTGCAGCGCCATGAAATGGTGCGACGGATTTCGAGTGAAATTTCTGCGTACGTTGTTGAACTTGGAACTGATGGTCGTTTACTTTCGCTACAACTTGAAGAATTAGTTTCTGGTACTGCGGCTGATCTTGGCTTTATTATTCGTGACTACATGCCAACTGGCGGCCGAAAAGCCAATAAAGCCGGGGGAATTCTGGATGGAATTGCTGCGATTGATGCGGCATCGCTCTTGGATGTTTCAAATATTGCGGAAGTAATTGGGCTGCCGAGTGACACTGAATCCCTAGATAACACAGTGCATCCGCGTGGATTCAGGTTGCTTGCAAAGGTGCCAAGACTTCCAGAACAGATCTTTGAAAACTTGATTCAACACTTCGGCAGTCTTCAGCATTTGCTGTCAGCATCTGCTGAAGAACTTCGCGATGTTGAAGGTGTTGGTGAAACTCGCGCTAGGGCGATTCGGGAAAACTTGTCTCGCGTTGCCGAAGCTAGTTTGCTTGAGCGCTACGTTTAATTCCAGTTAACTACTGAACTACGAACTTAACGCCATCACTATTTAGACTGGAGTTTCTGCCGTGCGCCCAATAAGCACCTGGATCAGCCATGTTTGTAACTTTGCAACCAGTTGAAGTTTGCTTTCCAATCCACACAACTTTCACACTCCACTCCTGTCCCGGGGCAAGTTCAACTAAGTCCTTTTCGGTGTTTGGATTGCAATGATCAGTTGACCAAATTAATGCTGGGCCAGAGATTACTGTGACTTCATTCGCGCCACTGCCAACATCGCGCTTGCAAGTTTTTGCCGAAATATTCTTCACAACCATGTTGATGTGAACGCCTTCACCGACTGCGGTGGTTTCTCTATCTACTTCGACCCGAACTGAAGTATCTGCATCAGAGCATTCTCCCTCTGCAACAGCTGGCACGGTAGGTTGTGCGGTTGGCTGCAGAATTTCTGGAGTTGGCGAGGCCGCTACGACACTTGGAAGCGGAGTGGCAACTGCAGCCTCTGCGGTTGGCGCTACCGAAGCAGCAACCGGAGCTGGATCTTCACCGCCAGTAAAGCTGCGAACTAGAACAATCAAAGTGACTAAAGCGGCAAGTCCAAACATTAGGCGTCGTCGCCAATAGACCACTGGTTCTTCTGGTCCTACTGGATGCACAACGCCGGTCACATATTTAAGGTATTCAGCAAATGGCTCAATCTGCCTTAGGCGCGAGCAAGTTCCCAAATTTGGACACAAATAGAAATGGGCTACCGTTTCCGGCAGCCCATTTCTATTTGATTTGACTAGCTAACGAGATCCTTAATGGCCTCATCATTTTCCTTGCGAGCTACACCAATTAGGTATCCAACTACAAGTGCAATGAATGGAATTGCCATTAATACCGTTCCGGTCATACTTTGTGCCCATGCGGTAACGGTTGGATCTACATCCGGTGCCGTAGTTCCCGCAAGCAATGCAAAGCGTGACATAAGTAGGTATTCACCAAATGCCAAGCCAAGCGCCGCGAGTACTGGTGCAATTACGCGTGTGAATAAACCTTCATCAAGCTTGTTCTTAGCAAAGAACACGATAACTGCGATACTGACCAAGATTTCAACCAACACAATTGCAATAACTGCAGTTGCGCTCATCCAATAGAACAAGTTCAAAATTGGATCAAGGGCGTTGACCTGGAAGTACAGGATCACTGCTATTGCAAGAACGGAAGTAACAATCGCTGCATTCTGTGGAGCGCCACGACCATTAACTTTTGCCATCGACTTTGGCAGAACGCCGCCGCGACCCATTGCGTACAGGTAGCGACTTGCAGAGTTCTGGAAAGCTACGGTAGCTGCGAACAGGCTAGAAAGAATTAACCAGCCCATTAGAGTTCCTAGCCAAGTGCCCACGTATGTATTT
The DNA here is from genome assembly GCA_026392515.1 of Actinomycetota bacterium. Classification (GTDB taxonomy): domain Bacteria; phylum Actinomycetota; class Actinomycetes; order S36-B12; family UBA5976; genus UBA5976. Next base: position 132,342 of record JAPLBY010000011.1, read on the forward strand.
GCAACTGTGATCAAAACATTTGCTGGGTTTGCTAATGGGACACCCTCAACGGTGGACCATTCAACTGTCTTATTGACAGCTTCTGTTGCACCCATTGCGGTAATCATTGCAAATGTCACCATTACAAACACTGCAGTGATGATTCCGACTGCTAGGTAAGTAGCGCGCGGTACTGTGCGTTTTGGATCTTTGGATTCTTCACCATAAATTGCAGTTGCTTCGAATCCGATGAAGGAGGCGAAAGCGAAGGCAAACGCGATACCAGCAGTACCTACCAAACCACCTGCGAAAATACTGCTCGGCGAGAATGAGGCTGCTAAGTTCCAGCCTTCTGGGCCACCATCAACTAGGACAGCCAATGAAGTAATAACTAACGAAGCCATCTCAGCAATCATTAGAACGCCAAGTACCTTTGCGCCAACATCAACGCTGAGTAGCGATAACACGGTAGCAATTGCTAGAGCAATTAATGCCCAGATGTACCAAGCCAAATCGATGCCAAATTGGGCAGACATTTGTCCAGCCATAACCGCGCCGAAGAAGCCATAGATGGCCCACTGCACAGTCAGGTAAGCAACCATAGATACCAATGCGGAACCAACGCCAGCATTAGTTCCTAATCCGCGACCTACGTATGCAAAGAATGCACCAGCGTTTGTGACGCGATGTGTCATCGCTGCATAACCAACGCTGAATAGAAGAAGAACAAGACCAACCAGCAAGTATGCGCCTGGGGTGCCTGATCCACTACCTAGAACAATTGCAACTGGTGCAGCGCCGGTCATACCGGCAAGTGGTGCAGCAGCAGCTACAACGAAGAAGACAATGCCAAGAACACCGATGGTGCCTTTATGCAAACCTTCCTTTTGTGTTACATGACCAGAATCATGTGTTGCCATGGGCTCCTCCTAGAGTCCTTCACTTGCAGCTTTCGTTGCTTGCGCGATGCAAGCAACTTGTGTTGCTCATCCACCCTGCTTAACGCGGGCTGGAAGACTTAAAACCCCATTCACAAAATTCGAACGGGTCCTAACGATATTTCCAGTTCTTTCCAGAAAAATCCGTCTTTTTCGCATTTCTTCCAACAAAATCTTTATCTCGAGTCTGGCTAATGAGGCTCCAATGCAGTGATGTGGGCCTTGGGCGCCAAAAGCTAGGTGCTTTGGGCGTGTCGGCCGAGAAACGTCGAATTTAAGGGGATTTTCGAAGAATTCTTCATCAAAGTTCGATGAGGCGTACCACATGACAACCTTGTCGCCAGCTGCAATTGGGTTGCCCGCGATCTCGGTGTCCTTAGTTGCGGTGCGACGGAAATGCAGGACTGGGGTGGCATACCGGATGATTTCTTCGACTGCGCTTTCCAGTAGATGTGGATTGTCATAAAACTTTTGCAACTGATCTGGGTTGTCCATAAATGCATGTAAGCCATTTGAGATTGCTGTTCGGGTTGTTTCATTTCCAGCGAATACTAAAACTTGGAAAAAGTTTGCGAATTCAGTTTCAGTCAAATGCTCGCCATCAACTTGAGAATGAACCAGGGTGCTAACAACATCCTCATGCGGATTAGCGCGTCTTTCATCGCCTAGTTTGCGTCCATATTCAAAGAGTGCGAATGCTGCTGGGCTATTGAATGGTAAAAGCTCGAGTGGAGTTTTATTCCCATAAGCATCTGGTACCAGCGGCTCACCCGTTGTGCCCTCAACTAAGTGATCACTGAGCTCAACCATGTAGGCGGTATCTTCACTAGGTACGCCAAGAATGTTTACAATCACTTGAATTGGAAGGGGCGATGATATTGCGGTAACCAAATCCACATTCGAATCATTAACTGCAGCATCGAGAAGTGTGCCAGCGATCTTGCGGGTAGCTGCCTCATAATCTGCAACTTTGCGCAAAGTAAACGGAGGCATTGCCAGTTTGCGCAATCGGGCATGGATCGGCGGATCACTTTCAATAATGGAGCGTCTGGCCTCCATGGCTTCATCCGACAGATCCCAAAGATTTACCATTTTCTTTGCAGATGAAAAAGTTTCCCAGTCCCTGGTTACTTGAATGATGTCGTTGTATCGGGTTACTGCCCAGAAGTCACCGTCCGCATACTCGTGACGATAAACCGGAGCATTGTGTCGCATCCACCTAAATGTTTCGTGGGGAATCCCTTGCTCATAAATTGCGGGATCAACAATGTTGATCGCTTCAGTGATGGTCATAGTTTCTCCGAGTAATCATCTAGGGGTAAGCATCTAGGGCACTAATGCAATTCGGCCGGCAACAGTTCCAGCAATAAGTCGTTCGTGAGCTTGTTGTGCGTCAGCAAGTGGAATTGCTTCAACGGAATGTTTCAATTCATGTTTGTTGGCCAGAGCCAACAACTCACCCAGTTGGCCTTGGGTTCCCCAGATACTTGTCATGAACCGTGCTTCATGCGGCACAGCGCCAAAGCCAAACGGAATCCTGCCGCCAAATAGTCCCACTACAACTGCCACACCTTGACGCGCAACATGCTTTGCTACGAGCTCCAAAGTGCTTTGCGCGCCGACAAAGTCAATAACCGCATCAAAGGTGCCATCAAGTGACTCAGGGACCGCCACGCCGTCTGCTCCGACTATCAAGGCACGTTCTAGTTTTTCACTCGACATGTCAGTTGCAATAACTTTCGCATCGGATTGCAGCTTTAGGAATTGAATTCCAAACTGCCCTAAGCCTCCAGCCCCAATAACTAAGACTCGACTTTTCTTATTCAATGTTGGAAGCGTGTGACTCACAGCGCGATAAGCGGTTAGTCCACCGCATGCAAGAGGTGCGGCTGAAACTGGATCTAGGTCTCCAAGCGGAACCAAATATGACTTATCTTTGATCAGCATTTTTTCGGCATAACCACCGTTGCGAAAAAGACCCGCTTCGGTAGCGTTTGGGCAAATCATTTCTTGGCCACTGGAACAAGCCCAGCAGTCTGACTTCAAACATCCCCAACATGGATAAACCATTACCGGACCAAGTTCGGCGTGAACACCAACTACTTCATGACCCATGATCATTGGCAAGGGGCTTGGATAGACGCCCTCAACAACGTGCAAATCTGAATGGCACACTCCGCATGCCGTCACATCAATTAAGGTTTCGGAGCCACTTGGCGTTGGATCTGGGTAGTCCACATAATCAAGCGTTGCGCCCACTTCATTCAATACGACGGCTTTCACTGGCATACCTTTCTTTCGTTAGGTTCCAAATTAAATCAAAATCGAGGGTGAATCAGGCACATTCAGTTCAAATTGACATTATTCTTAACAAAAATCCAAAACCAGACTTTGGAGGAATTCGTGTCTCAGGCCCAATCAGATGAACTAAAGCACGTCGCAGAATTGTGCCAAAAACACAACATTCACACTGTCGAATGCATCATTGTCGATAACTGGGGTGTTCCTCGAGGAAAGCGCCTGCCAACCGAGCAATTCCTTCGCAACGAAGGTTATGGAATCGCAAACGTAGTGCACACCTGGCAGCCACGTTGCGAAATTGAAATTACTCCAGTTCAAGAAATTAAAGACATCCACGTGCAGCCAGATTTGAGTTCATTTCGAGTTGCCGGTTGGGCTGAAGGAATCGGTGTTGTGCTGTGCGATACCTACACCGCCGATACTCATCAACCAGTAGATATTGACCCAAGGCAGATGCTGAAAACAACTTTAAAGAAGTTTGCTGATTTGGGTTACTCAGTGAATGCAGCAACCGAGCTCGAGTTTTATCTTTTCAATCCAGATGGCACTCCGTTGTTCACTTCACTGCAGTGTTACGGAATCAATAAAGGTGCAGAGCTCGAACCAATAATTCTTGAAATTCGAGAAGCCTTAAGAAAGACTGGCATGTTGGTTGAGGCCAGCAATGTTGAGTACGGACCATCTCAAATCGAAATCAACTTGCGTTACAGCGAAGCCATGAAAATGGCGGACGATACTGTTTTGTACAAATACATCGTTCGCTTAGTTGCCCAAAAGCATGGGTTAGTCGCTAGCTTCATGGCAAAACCAATCTTGGGTGAATCTGGGTGCGGCATGCATGTACATCAAAGTTTGGTCACTAAAGATGGCAAGAATGCGTTTGATGCCAACGATGGAAAAGGTGTTCTTGATTCGGCTTTGATGGAAAAGTACCTCACTGGATTGATGGCTTACACCAAAGATTTACAGGTAGTTAATACTCCAACAATTAATGGTTACAAACGACTAGTGGATTACAGTTTCTCGCCAACACAAGTTACTTGGGGGCTAGATAACCGACTAGTTGGCGTTCGATGCATCAATGGCGCAAAAGGTTCCAATCGCATTGAATGGCGTTGGGCTGCTGCAGATGCGCATCCTTACTTGGTTCTAAATGGCGCTCTTGCCGCTGGCTATGAAGGAATTACGAATGATTTGCCGTTGCCGGAAATGGTAACTGGTGACCCGCACCCTGAAGATAAATGGGATCGGCTTCCAAATCATCCAGCTGAGGCGATTGATAACTGGGAAGCGAGTGCCTTCGCACGACGTGCATTTAGTGATGCCTTCGTTGATATGTGGGCCGCGGTTCAGCGCGTTGAGTTAGCAACATTTGCATCACAAGTTACTGACTGGGAGCTGGCTCGCTATCGAGAAATAATCTAGTTCACATGAGAGTGCTTTTAATAAGTCATGAAGAGGCCGGTAAGCCAGGAGTTGTTGGAGAGATTCTCGACTCACGTGGAATCGAAACTGAGCGACACATCATTCTTGGTGCTGACGGTGAACTCGATTTAAATTTTCCAGATCCTACGGAATTTGATTTCATTATTTCCTTCGGATCTTTTTACAGCGCGTATGATCCCGAGGTCGCTACTTGGGTGGACGCCGAAGAGGAACTGATTACTCAGACTCTTGATAAGGAAGTTCCATTTCTTGGTGTTTGCTTCGGTGGTCAAGTGTTGGCGAAAGCTGTCGGTGGCAGTGTTGAAAAATCTGATGAACTTGAACTAGGTGAACTGCACATAAAGGAAACTTCACATGGGTTACCGTTCCCGGAAGGCCCTTGGTTTTCCTGGCATGGAGATCGCATGATTTTGCCGGACCACATTGAAGTGCTGGCCGAGACCCCGTCTGCTGTTCAAGTCTTCCGCCATAAAACTGCGGTTGGTCTGCAGTTTCACCCAGAAGCAACTCCCGATTTAGTTCAGGGCTGGCTCGACATTGGCGGGGCTAACTATCTACCCGCTGGGGTGACTTCTGAAACTTTAATGTCCGAAGTAAACAACATGGCTCAAGATGCTGCAGACAACTGCGAAGCCTTGGTCGACTGGTTTATTTCAGAATATGTAACTACTAAAAAGTCTTAATAAGACTTAGGTAAGCCCAGTACGTGCTGTCCGATGTAGGCCATAACCAAGTTGTTGTTGATTGGGGCAACTTGGTAAAGCCTGGTTTCCCGAAACTTGCGCTCAATGTCATACTCTTCTGCAAATCCCATACCGCCATGCGTATCAATCGCAGCGTTACCAGCCACCCACGATGCTTCTGCAGCTAAGAACTTCGCGGTGTTGGCTTGAGCGCCACAATCTTCGCCGGCATCAAAACGAGCGGCTGCATCAAACCTAACTAGGTCTGCAGCTCGTAGTTGCATGTAAGAGCGAGCTAACGGAAATTGAACACCTTGATTCTTTCCAATGGGCCCACCAAAGATTTCTCGGCTATTTGCATATGCGACAGCACGATCCAAGAAGAAGCGACCATCACCAATACATTCAGCTGCGATCAAAATTCGTTCAGCATTCATGCCATCCAAAATATATTTGAAGCCACGCCCCTCTTCACCAATTAATGAGTCTTCAGGGATTATTACATTGTCGAAAAACACTTCGGTTGTGTTGTGATTCATCATGGTCTTGATAGGTCGGATTGTTAATCCTTCTAGATTTCGCATGTCGAAGATAAAAACTGACATACCTGCAGATGGTTTATCGTTTTCATCAAACGGTGAGGTACGTGCCAGTAGCAACATTAAATCTGATTGCAATGCTCGAGAAGTCCAAATCTTTTGGCCATTAATTTTCCAGCCACCATCAACACGTTCTGCCTTGGTGCGAATTTTGGTGGTTTCAGACCCGGCACTTGGCTCAGTTACGCCAAAAGCTTGGAGTCGCAATTCGCCAGCTGCAATCTTCGGCAAGTATTGCTGCTTTTGAGCTTCACTGCCGTGTCGCAACAAAGTGCCCATCACATACATCTGGGCATGGCAAGCACTTGGATTTCCACCTGACACCGAAATTTCTTCCAAGATGATTGAGGCTTCAGTCAGTGACGCACCGCCTCCGCCATACTCTTCAGGGATTAGTACTGATAGCCAGCCATTCTTGGTTAACGTCTCAACAAATTCATCTGGGTATTTATCTGGCTCTAACGAGCGCCAGTACTCCCCTGGAAAATCTGCACACAATGCAGCGATGGCAGAACGTAAATCATCATGTCCGGTGCTTGTCATCAAATCCATAAACTATTTGTACCACTATTCAAAGTTCGGTGTGGAATGATCAATCCGTAATCGCTTTGTGACTTGCAGCATTAAACGAAATCTTGAAGGATTCGAAATGAAGATTGAAGTTAACCTCAACAAATGCCAGGGCTATGCCCAATGCGTGGCCGAAGCCCCAGAGATTTTTTCCCTCAATGCTAATGGCTTGGCCGAAGCACTATCTGCTTCAGTGGCCGAAGCTGACGAGAAATACGCAATTGCTGCAGCTGACCTGTGCCCGATGCAGGCAATAATTATCAGTGGCTAAATAGTCTTTCGTACCCGAACGATTCGTACTAGGCTAATAACATGTCTGAACTAAATGGATTCCTGCCTCCGCTCACCCCGACTGGTAAGAGCGCGATCATTCCCGAAATGCCTTGGTATTACAGTGGCACCCTACTAACCGTTGAATACTTAACTGACCCAGCAAATGTTAGAGCCATCCTGCCACCTGATATCGATTTAGCTCCAGAAGAGCCAGGCGCAGTTGCTTTGATTTGGGCTGACTGGCAATCCTGCAGCGAAGGCGGCGCGGAATTACTAGATCCAATTCGCTCGCAGTACCTAGAAACTTTTGCAGTTGTGCGCTGTTCTTATGAAGGTGTTACCTACAGTCGCTGTGTAGCAATTTGGGTAACTAAAGATTTTGCAATTGCTCGTGGTTGGTACCAGGGATATCCAAAGAAAATTGGGTCAGCACATGTCACCCGAATCTTTAATCGCGGTAAAGCATCCCCTCGTCTAGAGGCTGGTGCAAAACTTGGTGCAACTTTGTCTGCTTACGATCACAGACTGGCATCTGCAGTTGTAACGTTGCGCGAGCCTTCCGAAACCAACGGATTTGTAAATGGCCATGCGATGCTGCACAGCCGCTTCATGCCTTCGATTACCAAAGATGCTGGGCTATCCATGGATCAATTGATCACCATGCATGGCATTGATGCCGACCTCGGGCAACCTTGGAAGGGTGACGCAGAACTGGTTCTTGGTGATTCCCAATGGGACGAACTAGCGTCGATACTTCCAGTGCAGAAAATACTTGGTGGCTACTACCGCGAGGTTGGAGTTACCTTCGCTGGTGGCAAATTAATTGCTGACCGTTCAAATCCGGCGGTCTAGTAATCCCAAATATATTCGTCTAGTTCCCAGGTAGTTATTTCACGAGTGCTTGGGTCTGGAACCTCAGCTTCGTAACGCTTAATTTCATCGCGCTTCAAAGTTAAGTGCGTTGAAATAACAGTTGGTCCCATGAGGTCAGCAAACAGCGGATCTGCTTCAAGCGCGTCCAGTGCAGCAGTGAAGGTCACCGGCAAAAGTGGATCTGCTTCATCTTCATATGCCCAGCCTTCCGCAGCCTTGTTCGGCTTCATTTTTTGCTTAATGCCGTCTAAGCCAGCGGCAAGGACTGAAGCAACCATCAGGTAAGGGTTAGCTGCACCATCACCGATTCGGATTTCAAGTCGAGTGCCCTCGCCACGCTCAGGTGGTACTCGAAGCAATGTTGCCCGGTTGTCATAGCCCCAGTTAGCGCGACTTGGTGCCAAGGTGTCTGGCCCAAGTCGCTTGAAGGCATTGACTGTTGGATTAGTAAACGCAGTAAGGGCATTTGCATGGCTCAGGATTCCAGCGATCATCTGGTTTGCAACTTCAGATAACTCAGCGCCATTATGCATTTGGTTCTTGCCCTTGGCGTCGACCACTGAGAAATGTAAATGGAAGCCACTGCCTTCAGATTCTGCCCAAGGCTTGCCTAGGAAGGTTGCGTTGTAACCACGACGCACTGCAATGTCTTTGATCGCAGTCTTGAACAAGAAAGTTCTATCGGTAGATTCCAAAGCTTCACCATGCCACAGATTAATCTCATACTGAGCTGGAGCAAATTCATGATTACCCGCAAAGACACCAATGTCCATTTGATCAAGCATGCGCAACATGTGCAAGAAAGTGCCGTCTGGATCCACAATTGCTCCAGTTGTATAAACCCGACCAGTTCGATGCAAGGCACGTACCCATACGTCGTTTTCTTGCTTAGCTAAATAGAACTCAAGTTCGGGACCAATGACTGGAGTTAATCCGATCTTTTCGTATTCCTTCAAAACTCGCTGCAATGCAGTGCGTGGCGCAACAGGGTTATCGTCACCGTTTGGTTCGAAGGCATCCACAACTGCGTATGCAACTCCTGGCTCCCATGGGAGCTTGCGGATTGTGTTTGGATCAATTCGACTTACGAAATCAGATAGGCCATCAGAAATACTTCCATGACCATCTAGAACTCCACCGCGCGTATTTGTAACCCAAACGCCTTGGCAAAAAGCTGGGCCATGTGCAGCAGCCTTTTCCATTTGGCTAACGACCAAATCTTTGGAGCGAGGGATACCAAGTACGTCAGCGTATACAAGTCGCAAAATATCAATGTTGTCACTTTGCAATTGAGTGCGAAGTGCAGATAGATCAAGCGACATAGTTCCTCCAAAAATCGTTAGGGTATGAACGATTTTTTTATTTTAATCGTTTACGGGGCTTTTTAGGGCAGAATAGAAGAAATTTCTAAGAGGGCTGAGGCGGGCATGAGAGTTCTTATCATTGAGCACGATCATGTGAGTCCGCCTGGCCCAGTGGCTGAAAGATTTAGATTCCATGGCTTTACTGTGGATCAATTCTTGGTTGTTCCCGAAGAGAAATTCGATGAGCCAAATGTTGAGCGCCAATTTCCAAATCTTGCAGATTATGACGTCGTTGTACCGATGGGCGCACCCTGGGGCGCTTGGGATGATGATCGAATTGGGGCTTGGCTAAAACCAGAATTGGATTTCATCTCGGAAGCCATTGATGCCGATGTCCCCATTTTTGGAATTTGCTTCGGCGGGCAACTACTTGCCCGCGCTTTAGGTGGCAATGTAGCGCCAGGACCCAAACCTGAAATTGGCTGGACAGTAGTACACACAGATCGCCCAGATTTAGTCCCTGCTGGCCCGTGGTTTCAATTTCACTACGACAGATGGCAGTTACCTGCTGAAGCTATAGAGATTGCACGGAACTCAGCAGCTAGTCAGGCTTTTACCAATGGCAGGAATCTTGGAGTTCAGTTCCACCCAGAACTAACGCCGGAAATGCTTCTCGGTTGGCTCAACAACGGTGGTCGTGATCTAGTTATAAAAGATGGTCAAGATCCAGATGTACTTCTTGCTCACACGGAAGCTGAACGAGATACCGCAAAAGAACGCACCAACCAATTGGTCGATGCGTTCTTGCGCGATGTTGCTAAATTGATTTAGTTATTTCAGCGTTACCTCTACCGGGAAGCGCTTAATTCCATTAACGAAATTGCTGCGTAACCGCTCAACTTCGCCAGTGCGCTTAATTCCAGAAATTCTTGGCAACAATTCTTCGAACATGATTTTCACTTCAAGGCGCGCCAGCGAATTGCCGAGACACATGTGTGGCCCACCGCGGCCAAAGGTCATGTGCTCATTTGGATTTCGCGTTATGTCCATCCGATAAGGGTCAACGAAAACTTCAGGATCACGGTTTCCGGCCGCAAACCAAGTAACGACTTTTTCGCCTTCCTTGATCGCCTGGCCGTTAATCACAGTGTCCTTGGAAGCAGTGCGCCGGAAATGGTAAACCGGGCTTGCCATGCGAAGCATTTCCTCAACACCCCACTCAATTAACTCTGGACGCTCTTGCATCAATGCCAATTGATCTGGGTTATCAATTAAGTAATTCATGCTGTGACTAATTGTGTGACGGGTAGTTTCGTTTCCGGCAACAATCAGTAGCAAGAAATACGCATGGAAATCTCTAGTGGATAGTGGCACGCCATCAATTGGTGTCTGGTTGATAAGGGTGGAAACAATGTCTACGCCCTTTCCACCAAGTCGTTGCTTTGCCAAATCGTCGCCATAGGCCCAAACCTCTAGGGCAGCTGGTGATCTGAATGGAAGCATTCGATACTTTTCGGACTCAGGTGAGTCAAGCAAAACATCGGCATGTTCTGGGTCAGTATTGCCGACCATGCGGTTTCCCCATGCAATCAACTTGTCAATGTCAGTGTCGGGTACATCCATCAATCGAGCGAGAACACGAATTGGGAAATCGGCTGCAACTTCCTTAACAAAATCAAAGGATCCCTTGGCAAATGCATCGTCCAGAGTGCTAGCAGTTAGGCCACGCAAAAAGGTTTCATAGCCAGCAACGGCTTTTGGTGTGAAAGAGTCCTGCATTAACTTACGCAAGGCGCGATGTCGGATGCCGTCAGTTTCGATCATTGACTTACGAGCTTCCATTTGGTCTTCATCAAGTTCTTCTAGGTTTACTGTGCCTTTTTCACTTGAAAAAGTTTCGGTGTCTCGCAGCACACGAACGATGTCGTGATACCGCGTTAGCGACCAGAATCCCGAGTTCGGTGCAGGTTCATCACTCCAATGCACGGGTTTGTTCGCGCGCAATTCGTCAAAAACTTGCCATGGTATTTGTGCTTCAAAAATATCTAAGTCCGCCAAGCTGACATCAGTAGCTGTTGACATTGCCTCACCTCATGCAAAGATCGAAATAATCGTTCGGGTACGAACAGTTTTAAGTTACCCGATTTCGACCCGGAACGCGACCATTTTCAAAAAGCCAGATAAAGTTGCAGGGAATCAATGAAATTGGGGTCGCATGGCTGGTCAGCACACACTTGATGAAACTGAACGCCAAGTTCAGGCGCGCCTTGGCGACCTAAAGATTGATTTCGAGGCTATGGCGGTTACTTCCAACCTGTTTCGAGCCGCAAACGCAGTTCGCAATTACCTTGAGCGCACAGTTCTTGCTGAACATGAATTGTCATGGACTGCATTTGTGGTGCTTTGGGTTGTTTGGATTTGGGAGCCAGTTGAGTCTCGAGTTATAGCCGAAGAGGGCGGCTTCTCGAAAGCAACTCTGACTGGAGTTATGCAAACCCTTGAAGGTCGTGGCCTCATTACCCGCACCCGCAGTAGTAAAGATGGTCGGCTTGTTTTGGTCAAGCTCACTGCTAAAGGTCGAAAGATGATGAAGCAACTTTTCCCAGATTTCAACAAGGGTGAGAGTTTAGCTGTGGCAGATTTGAAGCGAAACGACTTGGGATCCTTTGCTGATTTACTTCGCGCAGTTACCGTAACTGTGGAATCCCAGCGAACTAATTAGGCGCTTGCTTCTTTAACTAATCGAGCAAAGAGCCCGCTCTGGTTTGGATCCGTCTTTGCAGTATCTTCTGGATGCCACTGGACTCCCCGAGCCCAACCAGTTGATTCAATTCCAACGGCTTCAATAGTTCCATCTGGACCACGGCCCAAAACTTCTAAACCAGAGCCGAGTTTGTCGATTGCTTGATGGTGGTAACAAGAAGTCGCTACCAACTCTGAAGTAAACCCGAATGATTCGTAATAACTGACTTTTATTTCTTGGACGACATGGCGATGATTTTCCGGCATGTCCTGAATGAGGTTGCCGCCACGAACAACGTTTACAACATGGAGTCCCCGACATACAGCTAGCGTTGGAATACCTTGCTGCAGCACGTACTCGGTCATTCTAAAATCTGAATCATCTTGCAGATCGTCTACATCGTAAACACTTGCATCCGGCTCTTGTCCGTAACGAGCGGGATTGATATCCCCGCCACCAGCTAGAAGTACTCCTTGATAGCCCTGGAGGCGTTGCTTCCAATCGTATTCGGCGGCAGGAAGCAGGGTTACTGGATCGGCTCCTGCATCCCAAAGGGATTCCAGCAGGGCACGTGAACTAACCACGCCGCCATATCTAAGGGCGGAGGCGGAGTTAGTAAACCGACCAATTAGCGCGATTCTTGGACGTACGGACATTTCACCAGCCTAATGAAAGAATTGCCTAGATTTGGTTCCCAAATCACTGAATTTAACGTATCGTAATTCGTTAGTACCCGAACGATTTTTCAGGGGTTGGCATGAGTATGGCAAATGTTGCTGGCGTATCAGTAGATACCCGGCACTTTATTGGTGGCGAGCGGATCGCTTCGGCACAGACCTTTGCGGATCATTCGCCAATTGATGGCGTTCACCTTGCTGACATATCTCGGGGCGGTAAACGAGAAGTCGACCTAGCCGTCGCTGCCGCTAAAGCTGCCTTTCCAATTTGGTCTCAAATGTCACCGCAAGAACGAGGCGCTATCTTGCACCGGGTAGCTGACTTGGTGGAAGAACGCATTGAAGATCTAGCTATCGTCGAAACCACAGATAACGGCTCCCTGCTTCGATCACATCGTCGCGGTGTAATGCCTCGAGTGGCAATGAACTTTAGATTTTTTGCAGACTATGCAATGAATCAACTTAACTATCCTGACTTTGAAACTCGCGGCCATACCAATCACGTGACTTGGGATCCGGCAGGTGTGACTGGAATCATCACACCTTGGAATGCACCATTGATGCTTGCTACTTGGCGTATTGG
>JAPLBY010000029.1:0-8291 GCA_026392515.1 Actinomycetota bacterium
ATTCCAGGCGAAAAATCTGGATCACCAACTAATTCCTACACCGGAACATTTACGATTTGGGTTAACTCAACCTTCCCTGAAACGACAGCGGTGACTTTCGAACTCGGCTTAACAACGATGCAAGCCAAGATCGAAACGATTGCTAAAGCTCTTCGCATATTGGCGTCCGACGGAGCATACTTGCCTTGAGGAGATGCCCATGAAACAAGTTCAGGAATACTTAGGCACCAAGCCAATTCCAAACGGACTTGATTTGGTGCAACAGGGTATTGCTGCTGGTAATCAAATAAATATGGGCGTCAGTGCCTTTTGTAAACACCATGGGGTCTCTTCTGAACTTGAATACAAACAGAAAATGGCTCGAGCTGGGCGCACGATGACTGCGCTGACAATTGGACTAACAGATTGGCCGGAGACCAAAAAAGGATTAGAGAAAATCTTCAATGAAACAGCGGATCGCGGGTTTTACATTGATCGATTTATCATCGCGCTAGATCGCCGCATGGGCTTACCCGCTGAATTTAGAGCTGGCGCAATAAAGGAAACTGGGCCGATGCTGACTTCCGACATGGAATGGAATGAAGTAGCGCAATCAATTCAAATTCAACCTCACATGGGCGACATGATGATTGGCTCACCAGCCTCAGTGGATAACACTCGAAGAGCGCTTGAAGCCGGGGTTAACTACATTGGCAACTTATCGCAATTCGCTTGGAAGTATCCAGGATGGCCAGGCGACGACACCGCCCAGATGAGTGAAGTAGTAAAAGCACTTGGGCTAATGGCAAGTAAGGCTAACCAAGGTGCAGTTGTTCATTCCTATTTGGACGATGGATTCCCTGCGCAGTTTGGCGATTACTCGTCCTATGTCGGATGGGCCAAGTTCGAAAGATACCTAGTTGAAGAATTGATTGGCGCAAATCTTGCTCACGCTTATGGCGGATTAACTCATGACCCAATCACAAAAACAATCGTAACAATGGCTGTTGAATCATTGCGTCCAGCAGAAGTATGTTCATCTTTCTATTTCGGTAACACAACTAGATATACGCAAAACATCGAGCTCAACTATGGCGTGCTTGGGGTCGATGTGCTCTATATGATGTTGGCTGACAAACACTTGAGGGCCGGCTCTTCGATAATGCCAGTGCCGGTAACAGAAGCAATTCGAGTACCAACTCCAGAAGAAATCATTGATGTACAGACCATTGCTCATCACACAAAATCAAAATTAGATTCGATTTATGAAGTAACTAACTGGAGTCAGTTAGAAAACCAAAGTAAAGAACTTATTGAAAGCGGCAACAAGTTCTTTGATAATTTAATCAATGGTTTGGCAGATTTAGGTGTGGATATTAAAGATCCGCTACAACTCCTATTGGCCGTTAGGCGCATGGGGCCAAGCGCAATTGAGAAAAACTTTGGTGTTGGTAATCCAACGGAAGATCCACTCTTTGACGGCTATGAGCCGCTTGTGCCAACAGATGTATTGAAGGATTTTCTCGCTGAGCGATCAAAAATCAGAGAGGTTGTCCGCCCATCGAATTGGATTCTTAATAAGTCGCATAAACCAGTAGTTGCTTCAAGTGATGTGCATGAAATTGGAATGCGATTAGTTATTGACGCAATTGAAACTTTGGATATCAAACCAATTTTGGGATCAGTTGGTATTGATCCCGATGAGTTAGCAGAGCTGGCATTGGTAGAAAGTGCGACTGCAATTCTGATCTCAACTCACAATGGAATGGCTCTTAGCTATGCCGAGAATCTATTAGCAGAATTGAAAAAGCGCGAAATCTCTCCACAAGTCATCATGGGTGGAAGGCTCAACCAAGAATTAGAAGGAGAAGGCATGCCAATTGACGTTACTGATCAACTCATTGAACTTGGAATAGATGTCTGCTTTGACTTAAAAGACTTGGCAAAACTAATCCAAAACTAGAGGCTAAAGCTTGGGTACTCATCTGTAACGAGCAAGAATGCATATCCATAAACTCGATTCCAGTATTGAGTTACACCAAGAAGTACGTCTGCACTAAATGCTGGCATTTTTCCAGTGAACAAGATGGTGAACCAAGTAAAAATCAAAACTGCAATGCCGTAAATCGTGTAGACCAGGCCAACTAAGTAAAGCGGCACAGCCAGTAGCCACTTAACCAAAGGCAAATAGCGATTTAACTTCGCGCCACCTTCAACGTCTGGGAACGTGATGTTGACGTCTTCACTTTCCTCAATTGATGGGTATTTGTCGTTAAGCAAAAGAATGTATGCGGTAACGCGAGTAGACAAAGCTAGAAGTGAACGGTTGAAGTCCAGGATATATGACGGATAGATGCCGCGGAATACCAGCGCTAGTAACACTGGCAAAAACAATAGGCCAGAAAGGAATGTTGAAGCTTCGGTAGAACCTGACCAGGCAGTAAAGGCAGAAATAAATATCGCCATAGGCACGACTAAGAAAATGCGTAGCAAAACAGACTTACGATCGCGATTTTCAAGCTGGACAGTTACAACAGTTTCAATTTGGTTACTCATATTTACAGAGTAGACCCAAGAATCAGGAAACTTTGACGTTGCTGAGATCTAAATCTTTGTATTTTCCAGACTGGGTGTAATCCCTAATCCGCTCAAAGCCATCAAAAACTTCAACATATGAAGTTGGAAGCGGTGAGATGGCAAGGCGAATACTGTTTGGCGCCCGATAATCCGGAATCACATTCATGTCATCGCGTAAGCCGCGTGCAATTTGAGCAGCATCTGGGTGATAGATGCTGATGTGTCCGCCGCGTAGTTTTGAATCCCGAGGCGTAACTAGCTCATATCCAAGCGGAGCCAGCCACTGATCAAAAAGTTCAATCATCATGTCAGTGCCCTTTGAGGCTTTGGCATTTATCTGCGCAATTGTTGCGTCTTCGATCATGCCAAAACCTTCATCGATACAAAGCAATCCAATGATCGATGGTGAGGCAATTTGGAATCCGCGCATTCCTTCAATTTGATCAAACGCAGAACCCATTAAGAACTGGTTGCGTTGCGCAAACCAACCTTGAATTGGCATACGTAACTCAGCTTGAATTCGCTTGTTCACGTACAACCAAGCAGGGGAGCCAGGTCCCGAGTTGCCATATTTATATGTGCAACCAACAGCTAGGTCTACGCCGTCACGATCAAACTGCATGTCGACGGCCCCAACGGCATGGCTGGCATCCCAAACCATAAGAGCACCGCTGGCCCGAACCAGATCAGTTAGTTCTTTGATGTTGTGAAGTGCGCCGGATCGGTACGCAACAACGGAAAGCGTGACAAGTGCCACGTCGTCATTTAAATAGGGCTTGAGAATTTCTGACGTCACCAATTCATCGCTAAAGGATTCGCCGGTGGAATGTTCCTGCAAATCATTTGGAATAACGACAAGATTTAAGCCAAGCTCTTCGGCAATTCCTTGCATGATGTAGCGATCGGTAGGGAAGTTAGCTTCGTCAGTAATTATTGTTTTGCGCCCAGGTCGCGCTGAAATTGCAGCTCGCACCAGACGGTAAAAGTTAACGCTCGTTGTATCCATGGCCAAGGTTTGCCCTGCAGCCGCGCCGAGTGCTGCCCGGCCAATGAGATCGCCAGTCGTTTCTGCCTTATCGATCCACTCGCCCCAACCATCTACGATCTTGGTTCCCCAACCTTCGATCAAGAACTTGTTGATGGTTTCGACCGTCGCTTTAGGTAAGCGACCAAGTGAATTACCGTCCAAATAACAAACATCGGGATCTGTGAAAACGAAGGAGTCGCGGTACTTTGCCAATGGATCCTTGGCATCTAGATCTAGGGCATCTTGGCGAGTAAACATGAAACTTAGGCTATTCCCACGGGGTGGATTCCTTGAACTTGAGCCATTACCTAGGCGTTTTGTGGGAATCCCCGAAAACTGGCAGCTTAGGCAGCCCAATGGTGCTTTGATCTTGCTTTATTTGGCGTTCAAAACCGTGAATATTTGACGTTCTGCCGTTGCAATGTCGCATCAAAGCCCTATTCTGAAGGTGCCACATGGAAATGAAATGGACAGCTATGCTCACTCGCTCGAGATTCCTACAATTTGTAATTGCTTCTGCACTACCGTTTGCTGGTTTTGCAGTTCCGCTTAGCCCTGTATACGCCACAGTAAATGTGGCCCCAAATGGAACGCAGGTTGCGCTTGGGCAAAGTCATGTTGCTGCAATTGACTCTGCGGGTAAAGTTTGGACCTGGGGCAGGATCTACCCAGGTAATGGTGGATCAGGAACGTGGGACACAGTAACGAGACCAGAAGAAGTAACACTTTCTGGAAGTTCATTTGCTGCAGTTTCCATAACTGCAGGCGAGCAATCAACTCTGGTGGCTACGACAAACGGCGATGTATATGCATGGGGCTATAACGGAAACGGTCTAGGTAATGGATCCGGATATCAATCTCCAAGATCAACTCCTGTAAAGGTTTCGTTTCCTTCTGGCGTTCGAATTGTAGAAGTCTCGGGAAAGTGCAACGGATATCTTGCGCGTTCTGATCAGGGTGCCGTTTACCAGTGGGGCTCGTTTTATGGAATGTGGAACCTATCATCAACTTCACCAGTAATTGCGCTCGCAGCAGGATCCGTTTCTGGAGATTCCAATAAACAGCTTTTGTCGCGAGGATGTTCTAGTGCCTTTGCGGTGAAGTCTGATGGAAGCTTTTTTGCATGGGGAGCAAATGGTGGTGGCAAACTTGGCAATGGATCTACAAATGATTCAGCAACACCTATATCAGTGTCTATAGCTGGAAAAAGTGTCACACAGATTTCGGCAAGCTCGACACATACTTTGGCATTAACCTCAGACGGATTTGTTTACGCATGGGGTGGAAATTCAAATGGCCAGCTCGCTAGAAATCCTTCATCGACTTCATTCTTAAGTTCGCCTGCAAGGGTCGGAGCGATTGCAAACGCAGTTTCGGTTTCTGCTTCCGAAAGTTCCCCATATAGTTCGTTAGTAAATAGTACTGGAGTGGTTTCCAACTGGGGTAGCTACTTTGGCTCAGGAAGCGACGCGAGTGCTTATATACCGACGGCTCTGGCAGCACCATCCGACTTGTCAACCCAGTTGATTTCGGGAACGGGCTATCAGAATGGGCAAGCTTTCGTAGGCCAGGATGGATCAATCTGGACCAGAGGTTTGTATTCAAATGATGGAAACTGCGGAGCTGACGCCAATTCATATTCAATGTGGGTAAATGGTCGAATGCAGGCACCAAGAACGTTCGTTCGAGTCTTTTCTACCGGGCAGTTTGGTGGTCCGTACGTTGAAGACGTAATTTCTGTCAATTCAATTAAAACTGCCGCCGGTGCAACTCTAAGTCTCGACGGATCAGGATTGGTATCTGCATTAGTTGGAGACACTATTTCTTTGGAAGCAAGTAGGCCCAGTAGTCAGTGCTTTTCCGCATCTGAACTCAGTTACGCGTGGGATTTAGATGCAGATGGAGAATTTGACGATGCCGCAGTAACCTCACAGGACTCATTTGGAAATATGTTGGTATCTGGTTCAAAGCAAGCAGCTTTGGTGCAACCAAGAGCTCGTGGTGGACTTCAAATTTCTAATGAAGATGGATATGTAAAACAGTTTAGTTTTGATGTCAGAATTTCTGCCCCAACTCAAAATAGCGGTAACGTAAACTCATCACTGCCGTATGTTGCAAGATGGTATGCGGATAACGATCAACCCGGTATTGCAATTGGCACGAATGGCAAACTCTACGCTTGGGGCTCAAGTGACATTTCAGATAATGGAAATTCTCCTCTCCCTTCTCGCGTAACTACCCCAGTAGATGATCCCAACTTCACCAAAATCGTTGGAGGTGAGTTTTATTCAAGCGAAAACATGACATCGCATCGTGGTTCGGTGGCCGTCGCATTGTCAGCAAGTGGAGGAGTTTACGTTTGGGGAAGCGGAAATTTTGCGCACCCAGGTACTCCTGGAGTAAGTGCCCCATTGGACATCACGCGTGTTAGTCGACCAACTTTAGTAACCTCTCCAACAAACGATGCCGCTGTAGATATTTTGGCAACTTACAGCAGAATAATTGTGCTAACTGAAAGCGGGCGAATTTGGACCTGGGGAAGGCAAAGTTGGATTTGTCAAAATGGCCCGTGCAATTATCGATATCAAGGCCCAGAAGAAATTTCTGAACTTATGGGAACAGATGAAATTCTGCCAGGCTATCAAAACACGAGTCAATTTTTCACGCGTACAGGCACACAGTGGTCGAAAGTGTACGCTTACAATCTTGGTGTTAGTAACTCTCAGGGCACCATAACGTCAATACCGAATTTTGATGAAGCTGAAATCATTATTGGCATTTCGGAAGATGAAAATATTGCAAAAACCGGCTCGTTATGGAAATTAGAAGACGGGACTACCTTTGATGTCCCCTCGGGAAACGTTGTGGACGTAAATGTATCAGGGGAAGTGTCATTTTTATTGGAAGATGGTTCGATTTGGAAGTACACATGGGTTGACTTGGGATACGATTGGCGACGAGTTGCATCGCCCGGAACTGCAGTACGTTTTGCGGGCCAACAACTCGGCTGGCAGGAAATTCCAGGGTACATAAACGCATTAGGTCAAATAAAGAATGCTGGTGGAACTTGTTCACAACAAGGAACGATGTTTTCTGACGGAAATCTGGGCCCATCGTACTCAGCAGATGGTGTAACAATTTATCTAACGGATGAAACCACTTCTATACCTGATAATCATGCGAGGTCATACGGAGAAACTCTAGATTCTTGGAATTCAGGAACGGTCCGAGCCTTACATACAGGCGTTAGTGATAATAAAAGTCTCACATTCTCTATAGGCAGTGACTGTAAAGCGAGATCCGAACTGACAGTTTCGATTGATAAAGATGACAACGGCATATTCGAGACTTCTGCTCAGTTAGATGCGATTGACCCTGAGTCATATGTGGACAAAACCGCTGGATTTGCAGGTTCATCAAATAGAGGGCAAGCCGAAGTAAATGTAGATGCAGCTAATGCAGGTGGACGTTACGTAGGCATAAAAGTTATATCTGCAAATGTTTTCAATGGTCAGAATTCTGAACTGATCGTCAGGCTCCCTGTGGTTGTAGAACCTACTCGACCATCTGGACGTTATTCAGGTGTATCTATAAACCGCGCTGCAGAGTTTACCGAATCAGCTGATGTGAAACTCGGATTAATCTGGCCGGCTGGCGCAATTACGGCTGACATTAGCAACGATGGCGGTTTTGAAGTATCGCGAAATGTGCCCCTTAGTTCAGTTGTGAACTGGAGGTTGAGTGAACTAACATCTGGAAAAGTCGGTAGCACCGTTTACGTTAAGTTTCTAGGGCTTGAAGCGACCACTGAAGGATCCTGGCAAGAAACGGATATTCAGCCGGGGCCGGCGTATACCGACAACATAACAATGGACTTAACGCCGCCGGTTGTGTCAACTGTCGATGCTTCAGTGGCATCCGCTCAATCCGGAGCACTTGGTGCCTTAAGAAACTTTGCGGCAAAAATTCAATCACTAGTTACAACCCAAACAACGTTGCAGCAAGTTGCTCGTATCAGAATAGATGCCTCAGATGCTGGTTCCGGCGTTACCGCGATGCAGGTAACAAGTGATCCGGCTGTTCCTGGTGCGGAGCTTCCTTACCAGTCATCGATTTTGATGCCAGTTGAAAAAGACACAACTGCGGTGCGCGTAAAGGACAGTGTCGGAAATTGGTCTCCTTGGAAGTACGTAAAGATTGCAGGGTTTATTGCAACTGCACCTTCTCCATCAAATCCAGAACCTAATCAGCCTTCGACTCCTGTGACTGAGAGGCCGGTTACTAATCCACCAGCGGTGGGTTCGGTACCTGCGCCTGCAGCAGCACCCGCTCCAGTAGCACCGCCACTGCCGATGCAAGTTGCGGTGAAAGCCAAGACCTCCAGTGCAGCCGTGGCTGCATCCCTTGGCGCCGCAATCCCAGCGAAGGCAAAGGTGACACTAACTGTTGCCAAGACATCGAAGAATATTTGCAAAGTTTCTGGTGGCAAGTTGGTGGCCTTAAAGCCAGGAAATTGTGCGGTGACGGTATCCGTTCAAGCTCCAAAGCCAAAGGGCAGTAAGAAGCCAAAGGCCGTAAAGACTTCGGGAATTGTCGCTATCGGTTAACTCTTTCAGCCAGTTTTCGGGGCGTTTTGTGGGAATCCCCGAAAACTGGCAGAATCAAGGGGTTGGTCGGTTCACGTAAGGCATCCGAGCCTACGACCCGA
>JAPLBY010000029.1:8378-170715 GCA_026392515.1 Actinomycetota bacterium
ATTCTTGATACCGGTGGCCGCGTTGCCAAGTTCGAGAAGCGCTTCGGTAAGCAGTCCTAGCTTTCTAAATGAGGTGTTGTCGTTGTCTTCGGACGATGACAGCGCCTCATTTTTTATCTCTCTAGAACTTTCAGCACCACTTACATAAGGACACCTAATGGGACAAGACTTCAACAAAGTTGAAGCAATGGTTACCGAGCTAGATGAACTCGAAATCAAACTCAGCGATCCTTCGACACATAGCAATCCAAATGAAGCACGCCGCATTGGAAAGCGTCATGCGGAACTAAAGCCAGTTGTCGCTAAGTACCGCGAATGGATTCAACTTCGCGATGACGAAATTGCAGCCCGCGAAATGGGTGAAGAAGATGCAGCGTTTTTAGCTGAAGCCGAAGGTATGGCGATTGCTCGCGAAGCAGCAGCCGAGAAGTTGCAAGAGATGCTAATCCCACGTGATCCAATGGATGGCAACGATGTGATTTTGGAAATCAAAGCTGGTGCTGGTGGCGAAGAGTCAGCATTGTTCGCTGGCGACTTGATGCGCATGTATTTAAAGTTTGCCGAAAAGCGCGGTTGGGCAACTCAAGTTCTTGAAGCTGAAGAATCCGACATGGGCGGCTACAAAGATATTGCAATCGCAGTTAAGTCCAAAGGCGTTGTTCCACCAGAAGATGCACCGTTTGCAAACTTAAAGTTTGAAGGCGGCGTGCATCGCGTGCAGCGCGTACCGGTTACAGAATCTCAGGGTCGCATCCACACGTCTGCTGCAGGAGTATTGGTACTTCCCGAAGCTGAAGAAGTAGATGTAACTATTGATCCGAATGATCTTCGAATCGATGTTTTCCGTTCCTCGGGCCCTGGAGGACAAAGTGTTAACACAACCGACTCTGCAGTTCGTATCACCCACGTTCCAACTGGAATTGTGGTTTCTTGTCAGAACGAAAAGTCACAACTTCAAAATAAAGAATCTGCGATGCGTATTCTTCGCGCCAGAATGCTGGCTGCTGCGCAAGAAGCTGCAATGGCTGCTGCATCGGATGCTCGCAAGAGTCAGGTTAGAACTGTGGATCGCTCGGAGCGAATCAGAACTTATAACTTCCCAGAAAACCGACTGGCTGATCACCGCGTTGGATTCAAGAGCAATAATCTTGATGCCGTAATGAATGGTGACTTAGATCCAGTAATTGGTGCCTGCATTGAAGCGGACACCAAAGAGCGCCTAGCAACTTTAGGTGACTAATTGTTATGAGTTCGGATCCGCGAAATGCAATAAGTAAGGCAGCACTCTTACTAACTGAGGCACAAGTGTCCAGCCCGCAAGTAGACGCTGAATTACTTCTTGCCCATGTCCTTGGAGTTGAAAGAAATCAATTAACTTCCGTTAACCAGATTTCAGACGAACAGCTTTTTGAATTTGAAAACTTGGTATCCCGAAGGGCCAATCGCGTCCCGCTTCAGCATTTAACTGGCATTGCATATTTCAGACACTTAGAACTTGCCGTTGGTCCTGGAGTTTTTGTGCCAAGACCTGAGACTGAGCTACTAGTTGAAGCAGCAGTCAAACATTTGAAAACTGTGAGCTCGCCTCGAATCGCTGTTGATCTTTGTGCAGGTAGCGGAGCAATTGCACTTTCCTTGGCTTTGGAAGTTCCCGGAACTACAGTTCACGCAGTTGAGTTGTCTGATGATGCTTTCAAATGGCTTACTCACAACGTGGTGGATCATGCAGCAAAACTTGAAGCAGTTGAATCACACGTGATCGTTCACCATGGCAATGCCGGCGATCAATCTTTGTTGAGTGAACTTTTAAATCAAGTCGATGCCCTAGTTTCCAATCCGCCTTACATTCCAAGCGAAATGATTCCACGCGATCCCGAAGCCCGGGACCACGATCCAGCGATTGCACTCTTTAGTGGAGCCGATGGACTAGATGTTGCGCGCGAAGTTGTTGTAGTTGCGGCCGAGCTGCTTAAGCCTGGTGGCTTTGTTGGCATGGAACATGCCGATGTGCAAGGGGAGAGTATGCCTGCGCTTTTTGATTCCATGCCAAATACCTGGACGAATGTAAAAGACAATTTGGATTACAACAAACTTCCTAGATTCACTACGGCCGTTAGGTCTGTAGGCGATGGCGTAGGAAGATAGTTACATGTCACAGGTTTACAAAGTTGATGCGCAGACTTCTGCAGCTGACATCGCATTAGCGGTTGATGCTGCAATTTCTGCCGTCAAAGCTGGCGGGCTCGCAGTCATTCCAACTGACACTTCATATGCCGTGATTTGTGATGCCTTCAACAACAGCGCAATTACTAAGTTGCGAATGGCTAAGAAACAGAATTCCGATATTGCATTACCAATTGCAGCCGGCTCAATTGAAACTATTCGTGGTGTTGCAAAGTTTTCAACGATTGCAAATGACTTAGCCAGCGCACTGTGGCCAGGACCGTTGACACTGCTAACTGTTGCGCAGGATTCGTTGTCGTGGAACATCGGTCAGGCCGGTTCTGCGTTAGCAGTCCGGGTTCCACATCATGAGGTAGCACAGGCTGTGTTAGCGGGAGTTGGGCCAACAGTTTTGACCGGAGCCCAGACCATGGGACAAGCCGCGGTCCAGACTGTGGAACAAGCCCAAGCAGCACTTTCTGATTTCGTCGATGTCTATTTAGATGGTGGGCAGTTAAGTCCCAGAATCTCAACGGTTATCGATGCCACGACCGATCATGTGCGCATGGTTCGAAGCGGCGAGCTCTCGTTAGCCCAAATTCGCGCAGTCCTACCCTCGGTAATTGACGCATCTGCGTCCTAAGTCGCAAGCCCCTAGAATTGGTAAACCGCGGGGATGCGGTCAAAACGTTAAAGGTGAAAACAATGAGCAATACTTTCTTTGGATCTGACTTCGATGAGTTGAATGCAACCGATCCTGAAATTGCAAACGTTCTTTTGGACGAGCTAACTCGCTTGCGCACTGGCATTCAGTTGATTGCATCCGAGAATTACACCTCACCTGCAGTTTTGACAGCACTTGGTTCTACTTTGAGCAACAAGTATGCCGAAGGTTACCCAGGTAAGCGCTACTACGGCGGTTGTGAAGTAGTCGACGTAGCAGAGACCATCGGTATTGAACGTGCAAAATCTCTTTTTGATGCAGATCACGCAAACTTGCAGCCACACTCAGGTGCTAGTGCAAACATCGCAGTTTTCGGTGCATTCCTAAAACCAGGTGATACTTACCTGGCAATGGCACTACCTCATGGTGGCCACTTAACACATGGTGCTGGTGTTTCATATTCAGGCAAGTGGTTCAACCCAGTTCACTACGGAGTTGCTGAAGGAACTGAAAACATTGATTACGATCAACTTCGCGCTTTAGCTCGTGAACACAAGCCAAAGATGATCATTGCCGGCGGTTCAGCGATTCCTCGCCTAATTGATTTCAAGGCAATCCGCGAGATTGCAGATGATGTTGGCGCAATCATGCACGTTGATGCCGCACACTTCATCGGACTTGTTGCAGGTAAAGCAATTCCATCTCCAGTTCCGTATGCAGACGTTGTTTCTTTTACAACACATAAAGTTTTGCGTGGCCCACGTTCAGGAATGATCTTGTGCAAGGAAGAGCATGCAGCTGCAATCGATAAGGCCGTATTCCCGATGATGCAGGGTGGCCCGATGATGCACGTAATTGCAGCCAAGGCAGTTGCATTGAAGGAATGTGCTACTCCGGAATATCAGAAGTACGCAAAGGACGTAATTGTTAACGCCCAGGCATTGACTGCGGGTCTTGCTGCCGAAGGTATGCGCCCAGTTACTGGTGGAACAGATACTCACTTAGCACTTCTTGATCTTCAAGGAATTGATGTGAGCGGCAAGGAAGCCGAACAGCGTGCCGGTGATTCTGGAATTGTTTTGAACAAGAATTCAATCCCTTACGATCCAAAGCCAGCTGCTGTTACTTCAGGCGTTCGCGTTGGTACTCCTTCACTTACAACTCAAGGTATGGGCGTTCCAGAAATGGCGACAATCGCAAGCATGATTGGTCGCGCAGTTAAGTCTGATAACCCTGCAGTACATGCAGAAATCAAGGCAGAAGTCCTAGATCTAACTGCGAAGTTCCCGGCATACCCGCGTCCGTAACTAGATCTGGGGTCTAACCTTTATCTATGCGTGAGTATTTATTGTGTTTGGCAGCTGCCGCTGCCGTCACATATTTACTAACTCCAACGGCTCGCGCATTAGCAATTCGCTTTGGCGCCATGGCAGACGTGAGAGATCGCGATGTCCACATTTTCCCAACACCACGTTGGGGCGGACTAGCCATGCTGGCCGGCCTTGGAGTCGCAATTATTTTGGCCAGTCAATTGCCTTTGATGTCAACCATCTTCAACGACCGTCGCCAGATCTACGCATTGATTATCGGTTGCCTAATCATCGTCGCCTTAGGCGTAATAGATGACAAGTTTGGGTTAGATGCCCCAACAAAACTTGTGGGACAAATCTTGGCTGCTGGAACTATGGCAATGCAAGGTGTGACTTTAGTTTGGCTACCAATTCGTGGAACATTCATTCTTGATCCGACGACTTCGGTATTGCTTACCGTGTTGGTTGTATTAGTAAGTATCAACGCAGTAAACATGGTCGATGGTTTAGACGGCTTAGCTGCCAGCATTGTTTTAGTTGGTTCGGGCGCATTCTTTGCCTACTCTTACTTTCTTTCCGTCGCTAATGGGTATCAGCGCGCAGCACTTGCGACTTTGGTATCAGCCTCATTAATTGGAATGTGTGCCGGATTCTTACCGCACAACTGGTATCGAGCTCGAGTGTTTATGGGGGACACCGGTTCGATGTTGATTGGGCTACTGATGGCGGCTTCTTCGATCATGCTCACCGGACAAGTTGACCCAGGTGGATTAAGTGGCGGAACATTGCTGCCCGCGTTCTTGCCGATTGTTCTTCCGCTTTCAATTCTGGCCGTACCGTTACTTGACTTGCTGTTGGCAGTAGTCCGAAGAACCCGAAAAGGACGTTCCCCGTTTGCGCCAGACAAAGAACATTTGCATCACCGACTGCTCAAGTTGGGTCATGGCCAAGAGCGCGCGGTTTTGATCATGACAGCCTTCACTGGCTTACTGGCATTTGGTGCAGTAAGTACTGCCTTCGTCCCGGTTTGGGTTACCGGATTAGGGGCAGGCTTAGGTGTGGTCGCACTTGCCAGCTGGGTGCTAAATCCACCTCGCACTAGAACTAGAGCTAGAACCTAAATTGAATGTTAAGTACCGCCCGCCCCTAACCGAGAGCCAAATGAGAGACTGATTTTTATGACAAGCCAACGCCTAATTCTTCGAGCAGCCATTCCAACTTTTATAGTTGGCGCATTGGCGACTATCACCGGGTTTATTTCCAGTGGTACTAAGGGCTTAATTGCTGGAGTGTTCGGCACCTTACTTGTCGTGATTTTCTTCACAGCCGGACAACTGGCACTGGATAAGGTCATCCGCACCAACCCAGGAATCGCTACTTCGATGGCGCTGCTGCTTTATTTGATCAAAGTTGCAGTCCTATTTGTTTTGTTGCTCCTGTTTAAGGACACTGAGGCCTTCGATACCAAGGTATTCGCGGCAACCATTGTTTCGTGCACGATCGTTTGGCTCGTTGCAGAAACCTGGGCATTTGCTACGGCAAAAGTGCTTTATGTAGAGCCTGGATCCGGTCCTGATATCCGACCAGTTGATACGTCGCAACCAAAAGATTTGTGACCTTGTGAAATTAATCGCAAAGTCAGGGGTCAGTTCGGCACCCCTGGAAATACCTGATAATCTGGCGGAGCAATGAAGGAAGACGGAGCTGAATTCCCCAACAGCAACGACAACCGCGAAACATCAGACATGGCCTGGCGTTCAGTTAGTAACTTAACTGCCGGGTTATTGCTGTATGGCGGACTTGGTTGGTTTCTCGGACAAAAGTTCGGACACCAAAATGCTTTCGTCGCCGCTGGATCGATTCTTGGAATTGGCTTAGCGCTTTACCTCACCTACGCACGCGTTTCGGCAATGGATCGAAACACCACTACGAGTGACCGGAGGAAAGACCAGCAATGAGTGTAGTTAAGTTCAGCGGTGACACTTCGTGTCCCGTAACACCACACCTGAATTCAGGTTGCGGTTTTCCTGCACCAAACGCTGAAATCTTTTTCCTTGAGCCATACACAACATTGAACATCTTTGGCATGGACTTTGTAATTGGCAAAACTTCAATTCTTGCTGCCTTAGTTTCCTTGATTGTTGCAACGTTTTTCTTAGCTGCTGCCCGCCCGCGCAAAATGGTGCCAGGCAAGCTGCAGTCTCTAGGGGAACAGGCTTACTTGTTTGTCCGCGATCAAATCGCTCGTGAAGTAATTGGCAAGGACGGCGATCGTTTCGTACCGTTCCTAGGTTCGCTTTTCTTCTTCGTTTGGATTTCAAACTTGATGGGTGTTATCCCAGGTGCGCAATTCCCGATCATGTCCAGCTTGGCTTTTCCGGTTTCGCTGACTCTGATGGTTTACGCGACTTACATGTACATCGGCATGAAGCATCAAGGACCAATCAAATTCTTTACCAGCGCAATGTTCCCACCAGGTGTGCCAAAGGCAATGTATGTCTTACTAGCACCTCTTGAATTGCTGCAACTCGTTGTCACTCGCCCTGTTACTCAGGCGATTCGTTTGTTTGCAAACATGTTTGCGGGTCACTTACTTCTAACAACATTCACATTGGCTGCTTACTACTTGCTTTCCCCATCCATCATCGGCGTCCTAGGCTCAGTTACTTCTTTCGGAGTTACCGTAGTTCTAACCGGATTTGAAATGTTTATTCAAGGACTACAGGCATTCATCTTTACGCTTTTGACAGCCGTTTACATTGGTGGATCGTTACACGCAGAACACTAAGATTTTTCAATTGAGCAATCGATTGAAACTTGCAAGACAGAAAGTAAACCTGAGTTACTGGACAAGCCAGTAACTCTCGACAGAAGGAATAAGTTATGTCAGTGCTAGCAGAAGTAACCGGCTCGATCGGTTCAATTGGCTACGGCCTTGCAGCTATCGGTCCAGGCGTTGGTATCGGAATCATCTTCGGTAACGGTGTGCAAGCTATTGCACGTCAGCCAGAGGCTTACGGCGTTATCCGCCAGAACATGATTCTTGGCTTCGCGCTAACTGAAGCCCTTGCTCTTATCGGCTTCGTTGTCCCATTCGTTTTTGGTGCTTAATTCAGATCGAGGTTTGACCTACCGTGTTTAACATCATCGCTGCTGAATCTGAAGTCAACATTCTGCGCTTGCCGCTAGATGAATTGATTATCGGAACACTTGCGTTTGGCATAGTTTTCTTCGCACTTGCAAAGTTTGCATTTCCTGCAATCAGCAAGACGTTGGAAACGCGCGCCGACGCAATTGAGGGCGGACTTGCTCGCGCCGAGAATTCTCAAGCAGAGGCAGCTGCCATGCTCGAGCAATATCGTGCTCAGTTAGCAGACGCACGTGGTGAAGCTGCAAGCATCAGAGTTGAAGCCCAAGCCGAGAAAACCGTCATGATTGAAAGCGCACGTGGTGAAGCAGCCGCGGCTGCCGCATCAGTTACTGAGCGCGCTCAGGCTCAAATTGAGGCCGAGCGAAGTCAGGCTATGGCGTCGCTACGTCGCGATGTAAGTGAATTGGCATTAACGCTTGCCGGCAAAGTTGTAGGGGAATCCCTAACTGACGATGCTCGCGCCCGCGCTTCTGTTGATCGCTTTATTGCAGACCTTGAAGTTGAGGCAGCCAAGTAATGATTGGTGCATCCCGCAATAGTTTGGCTTTGGTTCAGGAGACTCTACGTTCCCGTTCCGGTCAGGGCGATCTGTCCGCTCTTTCTGCTGAGTTACTTGCGGCTGCCGATGTGTTGGCTGGGGAAAAGTCCCTACGTCAAAACTTGGCCGACAGCGGACAGCCAAGTGCAGTCCGTAGCTCGCTAATCAATGACGTGTTTGGGTCAAAAGTTAGTGCCCTAACCGTTGAGGTGCTTGGCGAAATTGTTGCTGCGCGCTGGTCTTCAGATACTGACTTGGTAGATGCTGTTGAGTTGCTTGGTTCCCAAGCTGCTTTTGTGGCTGCTGACAAGGCTGGATCTCTGGATCGCGTGGAAAGCGAACTGTTTCACTTTGGTCGCGCAGTCCAGGCATCGTCAGAACTGCAAATGACCCTTACTGATCCATCACTTAGCGCTCAAACCAAGTCAGCAATTGTTGGTGACTTGATTGGAAGCAAGGTTGATTCAATCACTCTGGGTTTGATCAAGCATGTTGCTGGACACCTTCGCGGTCGACGCGTTGATTCAGTCCTAGAAACACTTGGCAACCTAGCTGCCGAGCAGCGCAATCAAGTAGTTGCTGAAGTTAGATCCGCAGTCTCGCTAGATGCCAGTCAAACTAGCCGACTATCTGTTGCGCTATCGAAGATCACTGGCAAGAACGTAAGAATCAATGTGGCAATTGATCCATCTGTGCTTGGTGGAATTTCAGTAACCATCGGAGAAGACGTAATCGATGGTTCAATCGCCGCTCGACTTGAAAGTGCCCGCAGATCCTTGCTGGCGTAGCCCGAAAAGACCAAAGTAAAACCCACGAATTAACAAGTAAGAACTAACAAGAAGAAAGCAGGACACCATGACGGAACTCTCGATCCGACCGGATGAGATCCGCGACGCTATTGCTCGCAATGTTGAGTCGTTTACGGCTGGAACTTCGCGCGAAGAAGTCGGACAGGTAACCCAGACCGGTGACGGTATTGCTCGCGTTGAAGGCTTGCATTCCGCAATGACTAACGAATTGCTTGAGTTCGAGGGTGGCCTTAAGGGCCTTGCTCTGAACCTTGACGTTCGCGAGATCGGTGCTGTTCTTCTTGGAGATGGCTCAAAGATCGCTGAAGGTCAAAGCGTAAAGCGCACTGGCGAAATTCTTTCGGTTCCAGTTGGCGATGGCTTCCTAGGTCGCGTAGTTGATCCACTTGGTAACCCAATAGATGGCCTTGGTCCAATTGCAGCCGACGGTCGTCGCGCACTTGAAACTCAGGCACCAACTGTGGTTCAGCGTCAGCCAGTTAAGGAGCCGATGTTAACCGGCCTTAAGGCAATCGATGCGATGACAGCTATCGGTCGTGGCCAGCGTCAGTTGATCATCGGTGACCGCCAGACTGGAAAGACTGCAGTTGCAATCGACACAATTTTGAACCAGCGTGAAAACTGGAAGTCAGGCGACAAGAAAAAGCAGGTTAAGTGCATCTACGTTGCTATCGGCCAGAAGGGTTCAACGATTGCTGCCGTTAAGGGCGCACTCGAAGAATTCGGCGCAATGGAATACACAACAATCGTTGCTGCTCCAGCTTCTGACCCTGCAGGTTTCAAGTACCTAGCTCCTTACACCGGTTCTGCAATTGGTCAGTACTGGATGTACAAGGGCGAGCATGTATTGATCATCTTTGATGACCTTTCAAAGCAGGCAGAGGCTTACCGCGCAGTTTCCTTGCTACTTCGTCGTCCGCCAGGCCGCGAGGCTTACCCAGGTGACGTTTTCTACTTACACTCACGTTTGCTAGAGCGTTGTGCAAAGCTTTCTGACGAATTGGGCGCTGGTTCCATGACCGGTCTACCAATCATCGAAACTAAGGCAAACGACGTTTCGGCATACATTCCAACCAACGTAATTTCCATCACCGATGGTCAGTGCTTCTTGGAATCAGATCTCTTCAACTCCGGTATTCGCCCAGCTATCAACGTAGGTATTTCGGTATCCCGCGTGGGTGGTTCAGCGCAGCCTAAGTCAATGAAGAAGGTTGCTGGTCGTCTACGTCTTGATCTAGCTCAGTACCGTGAACTAGAAGCATTCGCTGCTTTCGGTTCCGATCTTGATGCTGCATCAAAGGCACAGCTTGAGCGTGGTTCCCGTCTTGTAGAACTTCTAAAGCAGGGTCAGTACCAGCCACAGTCAATGGAACGCGAAGCAGTTTCAGTTTGGTCCGGAACTTCTGGAAATCTTGACGATGTTCCAGTTGAAGACATCCGTCGATTTGATGCGGAATTCCTCGATCACGTTGAGCGCAATCACAACGCAATCTTTGAATCAATTCGCACATCAACCGACCTTTCCGATGACAACATCAGTTCATTGGAAAAGGCAATTGGTGATTTCAAGAAGCAGTTCCGCACATCAGCTGGTAATTCACTAATTAACGAAGCACCAGTTGCAGCAAT
This sequence comes from Actinomycetota bacterium, assembly GCA_026392515.1. GTDB lineage: Bacteria > Actinomycetota > Actinomycetes > S36-B12 > UBA5976 > UBA5976. The sequence goes on from JAPLBY010000029.1 coordinate 18,643, forward strand.
CGAAGAAGCTGACATTGATGTCACTCAGATTGTGAAGGTCAAGGCTTAAGCATGGGAGCTCAACTCAGGGTCTACAGACGGCGGATTAAATCCGTCCAGTCGACCAAGAAGATTACGAAGGCTATGGAGCTAATTGCTTCGTCGCGTTTCGTCAAGGCGCAACAGCGCGTTGAAGCTTCTTTGCCGTACACCCAAGAGCTACTTCGGGCGATTTCGGCCGCGGTATCTCATGGAAACAGCAAAGGCGCTTTGGTCTCTGAGGTTGAAAATCGAAAGCGCGCTGCAGTAATTCTGATTACTTCAGATCGCGGTCTTGCTGGAGCTTATTCCTCTGCCATCATCAAAGAAGGCGAAGGACTTAACGCGCTACTTAAAGAAGAAGGCGTTACTCCTGAGCACTACTTAGTTGGACGTAAGTCAGTTGGTTACTACAAGTTCCGCGAGCGCAAGATTGCAAACTCCTGGACTGGTTTTACAGACCAACCAACTTATGAAGATGCTAAGCGCATTGCTGCTGCTGTGTTTGAAGCCTTCAACACTCCAACTGCCGAAGGCGGCGTAGACGAAATTCATTTGGTTTACACGCACTTCGTAAACATGGCAGTGCAAGAAGTTCGAGTTCGTCGGATCCTTCCAGTAGAAATTCTTGAAGTTTCTAAAGCTGAAGCTTCCGAAAAACTTGATACCAAAGTTTTCCCACTTTATGACTTTGAGCCAAGCCCAGAAGCTGTGCTCAAAGCTTTATTGCCTCGATACGTCGAGAACATGATTTACACCGCACTGTTGTTAGCTGCAGCCAGTGAACACGCCGCTCGTCGTCGTGCCATGAAGTCTGCATCTGACAATGCTGAAGAACTAATCCGCACACTTGCTCGTCAGGCCAACCAGGCCCGTCAGGCAGAAATCACCCAGGAAATCAGTGAAATCGTCGGCGGCGCCGACGCACTGGCTTCCGCATAACCAGGGAGTAAGTAGATATGACAACCACGACACAGACATCTGTCGGCCGAATCGCTCGCGTTACCGGTCCTGTTGTTGACGTTGAGTTTCCAGTCGAAGGCATGCCAGCGCTTTATAACGCGCTGGAAGTTGATGTTGACTTCGGTGATGGAGAAAAGCGTCTGCTAACTCTTGAGGTTGCCTTGCACATTGGAGACAACATGGTTCGCGCGATCTCGATGCAGCCAACGGACGGTCTAGTCCGTGGCGCTGAAGTTCGCGACACCGGTGACTCAATCACAGTTCCAGTTGGTGACGTTACAAAGAGTCACGTATGGAACACACTTGGTAAGCCACTTGACGTGCCAGAAGCATCACTTGAAATCAAAGAGCGTTGGGGAATCCACCGTCCAGCGCCAACCTTTGATCAGCTTGAATCAAAGACTGAAGTTTTCTGGACAGGTATCAAAGTTATTGACTTGCTAACCCCTTACGTAAAGGGCGGAAAAATCGGCCTTATGGGTGGTGCCGGTGTAGGTAAGACTGTTTTGATTCAGGAAATGATCACTCGTGTTGCTAAGAACTTCGGTGGTGTTTCGGTATTCGCTGGTGTGGGTGAACGTACCCGCGAAGGTAACGACCTTTTCCTTGAAATGACCGAGTCCGGCGTTATCGCTGATACTGCATTGGTATTCGGCCAGATGGATGAGCCACCAGGCACCCGTCTTCGCGTAGCTTTGTCAGCGCTAACGATGGCTGAGTACTTCCGCGATGTTCAAAAGCAGGACGTACTTCTGTTCATCGACAACATCTTCCGCTTCACCCAGGCAGGTTCAGAAGTTTCAACACTTCTTGGCCGTATGCCTTCTGCTGTGGGTTACCAGCCAACACTTGCTGATGAAATGGGTGTGCTTCAAGAGCGCATTACTTCAACTCGTGGCCACTCGATTACTTCACTTCAGGCAATTTACGTTCCTGCAGATGACTTGACCGACCCGGCTCCAGCTGCAACCTTCGCTCACCTTGATGCGAACACCGTACTTAGCCGTCCAATTTCGGAAAAGGGTATCTACCCGGCTGTGGATCCACTTGATTCCAGCTCCCGTATTTTGGATGCCCGTTACGTTGGTGCCGAGCACTACGCAGTTGCTGCAGAAGTTAAGCGAATTCTTCAGAAGGCCAAGGAACTTCAGGACATCATCGCGATTCTTGGTATCGATGAACTTTCTGAAGAAGACAAGATCCTGGTTAACCGTGCTCGTCGTATTGAGCGCTTCTTGTCACAGAACATGTTTGTGGCTGAAGCCTTCACCGGCCAAAAGGGTTCCTTCGTTCCAGTTGAAGAAACTGTTGCTTCATTCAAGAAGCTAACTGAAGGTGAATACGATCACCTGCCAGAGCAGGCATTTTTCATGGCTGGTGGCATCGATGACGTTATCGAGAACGCCAAGAAGCTTCAGGGCTAATCGTGTCTGAACTTAACGTTTCCGTCGTAGCCGTCGACCGCAAAATTTGGGTTGGCTCAGCTAAGTCGATCGTTGCCAAGACTCCAGAAGGCGAGATCGGCATTCTGCCAGGTCACGAACCAGTGCTGTCTTTGTTAGTGAACGGCGTTGTTCGGATTGAACCTACTGAAGGTTCGAAAGTAGCAATTGCAGTTCATGGTGGCTTCGTGGCAATGGATACTGACAATGTTCGAATCTTGGCTGAGACTGCTGAACTATCAAGCGACATCGACGTTGATCGTGCTCAGAAAGCCTTGGATCGTGCACGTGCAGCTGGTGAAGATTCACCGGAAGCACTTGCTGCAGCGCATCGCGCCGAAACTCGTTTGAAGGCAGCTGCTGCGGTTACCGCATCAGGAATGCATAGCTAGTTCTATAACTTAAAAAGAGCCGAGATTTTTCTCGGCTCTTTTTATTTCACCTTGTAAGACTTTGAAGTTACTTTTTCACTTGGCGCAATGACTTGAACGCGGTAGGTACCAGAGCGCGACAACTTAACCTCTACTGATGGCGTAGTTGTGATCTTGAAAACTGTTTTCCATTTCTTGCCAACTTTGCGCTGCACCCAAGTCTTTGATCCCGTTGGTGCAGTCACAACTACGGTTAATTTGCGCTTCTTTGCGACCTTGACACTGAGGGTTTCTTTGATTGTTGGAACCACTACGACTGGTGCAGTCTCAATTATCGGCGCTGGTTCAGGTGTTGGCTGGGGAGTAGGAGCAATGATTGCACCTGGTGTGATGACTTCAGGGGTTCCGGTAACCAGCACATCAACTGGTTGCGGTGTCGATGTTGGAGTTGCACATACTGGGGTGGTGCATTCCAGTGAAGTAAATGGATTGATAACGCCTAGTCCGTATCGACTTACCGAATAATCGGAATTTGATTTAACTGCAACAGATTCAATTGCTGTTCGAATTGTTGCTGGTGAAGTACTGCCAGCGGCTGCGGTATTACGTTGAATTATCAGAGCTGCAAGAGCTGCAACATGTGGAGATGCCATAGAAGTTCCAGAAAGTCGTGCGTAACCAGTTCCAGTTGGCCAGCTTGAAAGGATTGCTGAGCCCGGAGCTGCAACATCTATATAGTTTCCAGAATTCGAATAGCTTGCAATGAGATTTGATTCCGTGGTGGCAGCAACTGCGATAGCGCCGGGATATGCGGCTGGGTAACTTGCTGCTGCTCCTGATCCACCATTTCCAGCTGCTGCAACGACGGTAACGCCGCTTGACACTGCTTGCTCAACGGATATTCGAATCAGGGAATAATCCAAAGTTCCGCCAAGGGAAAGGTTGATTACCTTTGCGCCATTTGCAACTGCGTAATCAATTGCAGCTGCAATGTCAGAAAGCCAGCCAGAGCCATCTGCACCAAGTACTCTGAGCGGCAAAATTGTCGCGCCAGGAGCTACACCAGTAATTCCAACTCCATCGTTCTTAGCTGCAATGATTCCGGCAACGTGAGTGCCATGTCCATTTTCATCAACCACACCAGTACCACGGCAGACATTGGTCGGACTGGTAACCCAATCACAACCGTCTAGAACTTGACCACCATTCAGCTCTGGATTCTCTCGATCTACTCCAGAGTCGATAACGGCGACTTTAACGTTAGTTCCTGTAAAGGACGTATGGATTTCGGCTAGACGCATTGCTGTGTAGTTCCATTGCGTATAGGAAGTTGTGGGCGCTGGAATGGCGGCGGCACCAATTGTAGGTTCGTCAATCAGCGAAATTTTCTCATCAACTAAAACTGCAATGAAATCGGGATCACTAGAGGTTGCTCTTAGCGTGTAATCAAGTGCTGCTTTGGACTTTAGATTCAGCACTGAGGTTTCTGGCTGGTTGTTTTCTTCGGTAACAACAATGAGGCGTAAAGCACCATCTGCAATCTCACTTGCTAATTCTTGATAGCTAGTGGCCTCAGCGCGAACACTTTCTTGCCAGTCTGATTCCGGTGCCGAAACATCAATGGCGTTAGCAGGGGAACTGGCCAGTGGGCTTAGCAAGAGTGCCATTGCCAACGAATAGGACATTAGGGTTCGCCGAGGACGCACTTGGCCATCCTTTATTTCAGCTCTCATTGAGTTGCTCCCTAATTCTTTAAGTTTAACTAATGTCCGATTGCCAAGAATCCTGAAAATGTCCCGTAATAGCCAAGGTTCATCCAAGTTTTACCGGGTTGTTGCACGCGAAAACCCAACCTCTAGGCTCAGGGTATGGCACCTCGAATCGCAGTAGTTGGCAGTATCAATGCCGATCTAGTGGTCCAGATGCCAAAGCTTCCAGGCCGCGGAGAAACTGTTAGCAGTGCCGAGCCAGCATGGTTCCCTGGTGGCAAAGGTGCCAACCAAGCAGTTGCCGCTGCGCGAATGGGTGGAAACGTCTCTATGTTTGGCGCAATCGGCGCTGATGAACCAGGGCAGATGTGTTTATCCGCCTTGAAGCAAAGTGGAGTCAATGTTGATGCGGTGGTGACGGTGTCATCTCCAACTAGCACCGCACTTGTCATGGTTGAGCATTCAGGTGAAAACCAAATCGTGGTTGCAGATGGTGCTAACCAATACGCAGCATTTGATGCCGCGCAAATTTCAGCCGCAGACGCAGTCATAGTTCAATTTGAAATCCCCGAGTCAGTGATAGTTGAAGTTGGAAAAGCTGCCAAAGGTATTTTCTGCGTTAATGCCGCTCCAGTTCGCGAGTTATCTGATGAGCTGGCCAGCTTGATTGATGTCTTGATCGTTAACGAACATGAGTTTGCGCAACTTGGCGAACCAAAATCAGGCCTAGTGATTGTTACTGCTGGCGCAAAAGAAGTGGTTGCTTACCAAAATGGGGAAGTTGTCGCTAGGTCACAGCCACCAAAAGTAGAAGCTTTGGACACAGTGGGCGCAGGTGACACATTCGTTGGTGCATTCGTAGTCGCATATGCATCTGGAAAAACAATTCCTGATTCATTAGATCTAGCGTGTGCTGCTTCTGCACTTTCAACGCTAAAACTTGGTGCTCAATCTGGAATGCCAACAGCAAGTGAAGTAAATGAATTTTTCAATAAGTAGAGACATCTAAGTAAAGAGGAAACATGACCCGCGCACTTTTAATTGACACTGACCCTGGAATTGATGACGCAGTTGCAATCGCGCTTGCCTTGGCATCACCAGAAGTAGATGTCATCGGCATCTCTACCGTTGGCGGCAACTCTGGCCTTGAGGCCACGACGCGTAATGCTTTGCGCCTACTTGAATTCATGGGTCGGACTGACATTCCGGTGGCATCAGGTCATGACGAACCATATGCTCGAGCCAAAATGGAAACTGGATATGAACCAGTACATGGTCACGATGGATTAGCGGGAGTCGACCTTCCAGAGCCAACTACAAAAGTTGTTTCCACGGATGCCCCAGCATTCCTGGCAGAGAAGATTCGCAACTCTCCAGATCCAGTTACCTTGATTGCAATTGGACCACTTACAAACATTGCGCACTTAGCTGACAGATTTCCAGATGTTATTCCAATGATTGATCGGTTTGTGATTATGGGTGGCGCAGCTCGAACCGGAAACGTAACACCAGTTGCAGAATTCAACATCTGGCATGATCCAGAAGCCGCAAAGCGAGTTTTTGCCAGTGGCATCAACACCGTAATGGTCGGTTTGGATGTAACTCACTCGGTCAAGACTTATGAAACTTTGTGGGGCTGGCTAAAAGATGGCAGCAAGTTCGGAAAGGTGTTTGATCATATTCTGACTTCTTACACAAATTTCTATGAAATCTTTTATGGCGAACGGATGACTCATCAACACGACGCGTTAGCTATGGCTGAAGCGATTTGGCCTAACATCATGGAACTTGAGCCAGCGTTTATTGACGTGGAATGCCAGGGTGAACTGACACTGGGCATGACTGTTACGGATACTCGACTTCGCAATGGTGTTGAGCCAAATGGATATGTTGCTTGGTCCATCGATGGCGATGACTTTCATCAGAAACTAATGTCAGCTTTTGCAAAAATGAGCGCCAGCGTCGGTAATTAGTTAGCGAGTGCTACCTGGTTTCCAAAGAACGTCGCCGACTTCTTTGTTGGCAACACGGGAAAGAATAAATAGCAAATCTGAAAGACGATTTAAGTAGTTTGCGGCCAGCACATTCATGCCACCGTGGTACATATCAAGTGCGCCCCAGGTGCTGCGTTCGGCTCGTCTAGTAACGGTGCGAGCTACGTGCAAGTAAGCCGCGCCTACAGTTCCGCCAGGCAAGATAAAGGAGCGAAGTGCTTCGACTTCTTCGTTGTACTTATCGCACGCAGCCTCTAGGCGCTCGATGTACTCCTGAGTTACGCGAAGTGGCTCATATGGGGGATTATCAATTACCGGCGTGCAAAGGTCTGCGCCAACATCAAACAATTCATTTTGAATCATGGTTAACAGGTCAACAATGTCACTTCTAAGTTCGCCCGCGGCAACTGCAAGGCCAATCGAACTGTTGGCTTCATCAACGTCGGCATAAGCCTTAAGGCGAGGATCATTCTTTCCAGTGCGACTCATGTCGCCAAGATTGGTTGTGCCGTCGTCGCCAGTGCGAGTGTAAATTCTTGTTAAATTGACCATGCCCTAATCCTAGGGCGCATTGGGTTTATCTGCCTTTTCTTGAGTTAGAAATTAAATCGGCAAAAGCACGTTATTCTGCTTAATCGTGGATGTTTTTCGGATTCAAGGGGGCGCCCGCCTAGTTGGCGAGGTGCATATCACTGGCGCCAAAAACAGCAGCTTAAAACTTATGGCTGTTGCTTTGCTCGCTCCTGGAAAAACGACAATTCGTGCTGTGCCAAATATTCTCGATGTCACGATCATGGCTGAGTTACTTCGCCGACTTGGTTGTTCAGTTAGCTACAGCGCAGAAACTGAGACTGTTGAAATTGACGTACCCGCCACCATCGAGCATCGAGCGGATTACGACTTAGTCAGGCGCATGCGAGCATCAATTGCAGTTCTTGGACCACTTGTCGCCAGAACTGGCGCCGCCGATGTTGCCTTGCCAGGTGGCGATGCAATCGGATCACGCGGACTTGATATGCACACCGCAGGTCTAGAGCGAATGGGTGCAACAGTTGCCAATGAACATGGCTACCTCGTTGTTCATGCACCAGATGGTGGTCTAGTTGGTACTCATGTCTACCTAGATTTTCCAAGTGTTGGAGCTACCGAAACTTTATTGATGGCGGCAGTCACTGCTAATGGCGTGACCGTAATAGATAACGCTGCGCGCGAACCTGAAATCGTTGACATCTGCAACATGTTGTTAGCCATGGGCGCACAAATTGATGGTGTTGGTACCTCACTACTAACGATCACTGGGGTCTCAAGTTTGAAAGCAGTCGAACACACAACTGTTGCAGATCGAATTGTTGCAGGAACTTGGGCTGTGGCCGCTGTAATAACTGGTGGAGACATCACGGTGCGCAATGCAAATAGTGAGCACCTTTCGATAGCACTTGAGAAGCTGGTAACAGCTGGCGCTGAAGTAGAAATCACTAATGATGGGTTTAGAGTCCAGATGAATAAGCGTCCTACTGCCATCGATGTTGTTACGCTTCCGTATCCGGGATTCCCAACTGACCTACAACCACAATTTATTGCGCTGAATTCAATTGCCGAAGGTTCTGCGATGGTTACCGAAAATTTGTTTGAAGCGCGATTTAGATTTGTGCAGGAACTGACTCGACTTGGCGCTGAAGTTCGAACTGATGGTCATCATGCGCTTATCAGAGGCCGTTCCCAATTGTCCGGAGCACCAGTTGAAGCTACTGACATTCGAGCTGGAGCTGGTTTAGTACTAGCTGGCTTGGTTGCTGATGGCGAAACTACGGTTCATGCCATTGACCATATTGATCGTGGGTATGTGGACTTTGAAAAACAGTTGAGCAAGCTTGGCGCCAACATTATTCGTGAGACTAGCCCGCAGCTTTCTTAAGAACCTGTTTCGCAACTTCAACATCTTTAGGCCAGACCATAATCCTTGGGCCATCATTGGTTTGTGCCAAGCTCGCTCGAAGTCCAGCATCAACTAGGGATCGCCTTAAAACTTCGCCTTCTATGTAAGTGCTAGGCGACGCTATTGGTACCAACATTCCGTATTCATCAGGATTGCCAGATTTCGGTGTTCGTTCAACTACTGATCCACCTCGGGCAAAAGCCCAACGCAGAATCAAAACCATGATGCCAAGGGCGGAAAATGCCACAAGTGGTCCAAAGAAATATGAAAACGAATTCCAGGCTGGCACGTCTTAAGTCTGTCGCAACTTGCTCGTTACTGCAGAGTAAAGTCTGCCCAACTACTGGCATTTTTTGATGTCTGCCAGACTAGACACATGAGTTTTTCGCAAATTGGTGTTGTTGGTCTGGGAATTATGGGGGCCGGCATTGTCGAAGTTTTCGCTCGAGCTGGCTATCAAGTAGTTGGCGTTGCTGAGTCGGCTGCTGCAGTTGATGCTGGCAAATCCAATCTTGCTAAGTCACTGGCTAGGGCAGTTTCAAAAGGGAAGTTGAGCCAAGAACAAAGCGATGAAATTACCGCGCGAGTTTCATTCGGCGAAGACTTTGAACTTCTTGCTAATTGCGATCTGGTAATTGAAGCGGCACCAGAAATTCTTTCGCTAAAGGTTGACATTTTCTCTAAGTTGGATGCAGCTGTGAAACCATCAGGCATCCTGGCAACAAATACTTCAAGTTTGTCTGTTACTGAGATTGCAAATGCCACAACGCGTCCAGAAAAAGTCATCGGAATGCACTTCTTTAATCCAGCACCTGTTCAAAAGTTTGTTGAAGTGATTTCAACTGCGCATTCAGACGTTCAGGTTGTTGGGAAGATAGTCGAACTTGGAAATTCCCTTGGAAAACACCTAGCCCAGATTTCGGACCAACCAGGATTCATTGTTAACAAGCTCTTGCTGCGTTACTTGAATCATGCGGTCCAGATTCTTGATGCTGGCCAGGCAACAAAAGAGCAGATGGACGCAGCCATGCGCGAGCTTTCTGGCTACCCAATGGGGCCATGTGAACTCTTGGATCTAATCGGTATCGATACCTGTGTTGAAATCTTGAAGACAATTCACGCCGATACCAAGTTAGATATTGATGAACCCGCTGCTGGAATGGTCAGCTTGGTTTCTGCAGGAGCCAAGGGTCGCAAAACTGGATCCGGTTTTTATGACTACTCCGAAAGACTTGATGCTCCAACAGATCCAAACGAAGCGATAAAGAACCAAGTACACAATGATCTGTTGATGGCATACCTCGGTGACTGCATTGCGATGGAAGCCACAGGCTACGCATCAAAGACTGATATTGATTCTGGAATGAAGCTGGGTTGTGGGTTACCTAAGGGACCATTTGAGGTAATCGAAAGTATCGGCATCGAAAAGGTCAGAGCTGGACAAGCTGAACTTGCGCAACGAACTGGAATTGCTGCTTATCAACCGTTGCCGTTCTAGCACCTTTAGATTTGAACTTAGAATTGCACCATGGGGCGCCGAAACCGAAGAGAGCCAAATCAAGAGCCACCTGAGCTCAAACTTGGCAGTTTTGGTCGCACCGAAAACCATGCCGATGGCGAATGGCAAGTTAATTCACTTACTGGCGAAACTTCTGTGAAGGTTTATCGCTGCCCTGGTTGCCAAGGTGACATCCAGCCCGGCACGGCACACATTGTCGCGTGGAACATGGACTACTCGGCTGACGAAAGACGACATTGGCACACAGCTTGTTGGAAACGTAGAACGCCGAGGAAATTCTGATGGCTGAAATAGTTTCAAACAGCGTGCTTCCGGCAAAGCGTGAAGCCATAACGCTAGTAACTGAAGACAACTTGCGATTAGTCGGGGAGTTAGCGCTGCCCGTTTCGGAAAAACCAAAAGCCACAATTTTGTTACTTCATCCCAATCCAACTGGTGGCGGAATGATGGATAGTCATCTGTTCAAGAAAGCTGCTTGGCGACTCCCAGCCTTAGCTGACGTTGCAATCTTGCGATGGAATACCCGAGGAACTACAAGCGCAGCCGGAACCAGTGAAGGTGAATACGACCAAGGCGCTTTAGAAGGCTTAGATTTCAAAGCTGCCTTGAATTTTGCCCAGTCGCGTGGCTTAGAAAACATTTGGCTAGTTGGTTGGTCATTTGGTACAGATGTCACTTTGATGCATGGCAACGTTGATCCAGTTCAAGGTGCAGTTTTGTTTAGTCCACCTTTGATGTGGAGTACTGAAGAGCACCTCAAGTCATGGGCTGATTCTGGTCGCCCGCTTACGGCATTTGTTCCAGAACTAGATGACTACTTAAAACCACCTGAAGCCATCGAAAAGTTTTCAATCGTTCCGCAGTGCGATGTTGTTGCGATCCCTGAATGTCGACACTTATGGGTTGGTGAAAAGTTTGTGCGGATTGCCTGGAATGAAGCGCTAAATCGAATACTTCCAGAGATGCCAGAACTGAGTTGGACTTGGGATGGCGAAATGACGCGCTGGAACGACTTGTTGAACAAGTCTGAATAATTCTTTACGTTAGTGATCAACTGGCTGGACTAGTTCAACAAGAACTCCGCCAGCGTCTTTTGGATGCACAAAGTTAATTAGTGATCCAGCGGTGCCAATACGTGACTCTGGATAAATCAATCGCATCCCAGCGCTTAAAACTTTTGCCATTGCTTCATCGATGTTGGTAACTCGAAATGCCAGCTGTTGAATTCCTTCACCACTGCGCTCAAGAAATTTTGCGATTGTTGATTCAGGATTTAGGGGAGCCAACAACTGCAAACGAGTTCCATCAGCTAAATCGAGCATGGCTTCTTCAATACCTTGAGATTCGTTTATTTCTCGGTGCGAAACTTCTAAGCCGAAAGTCTGGGACCAACGTGCGATGGCCTCATCTAGGTCTCTAACAGCGAGCCCAACATGATCGATTCCTAACAGCGTTCCGCCTAGTGCGGCACTTAAGTTGACCATTGCAATCCTCGCAATCATTGGGCGGATTCCTGCTAAGTCCAAGAACATCGCTAAGGTGACAGTAAGGGATTTTGCACATCACGCGCAATTTCTTGTACTTTTGCTGATCGGAAAGGCCTTTAATGTCCGTCATTGTTGGTGGAGCTCGTACCGGAATCGGTCGATTGCTGGGCTCTCTAAAAGATGTCTCTGCTGTTGAACTTGGAGCCACTGCAATTCGTGGGGCTTTGGAAAAATCTGGCGTTTCCGCATCGGATGTTGATTACGTAATCATGGGGCATGTTTTGCAGGCTGGAGCTGGCCAGATGCCGGCGCGCCAAGCAGCAATTAAGGCTGGAATTGGACTTGATGTTCCAGCAATCAGCGTAAACAAAGTTTGCTTGTCAGGAATTAATGCAATCGCAATGGCAGATCAACTAATTCGTTCCGGCGAGGCCGATGTTGTAATCGCCGGTGGCATGGAGAGCATGACAAATGCTCCGCACGTTCTAGTTGGAAGTCGCGAAGGTGTTAAGTATGGCGACTGGACACTTAAAGACACCATGGCATTCGATGGCCTCTACTGTGCGATCGATCAACTTGGTATGGGTGAAGCAACTGATAAATACACTGCTGCCGAAAAAATCTCGCGGGAGCGCCAAGATGAATTCTCTGCGAAGTCACATCAAAGAGCTGCAGCTGCTCATGCTGCTGGTATTTTTGCTGACGAGATTGTTCCGGTCTCAATCCCACAACGTAAAGGCGACCCAATTCTGTTTGCAACAGATGAAGGTATTAGGTCTGAAACCACGGCTGATTCATTAGGCAAACTACGCCCAGCGTTTGATCCAAACGGAACAATCACTGCAGGTTCTTCTTCACAAATTAGTGATGGCGCAGCTGCGGTAATCGTAATGAGCGAAAAGAAAGCTGCCGAACTTGGATTAATGGTTCTGGCTGAAATTTTGGCTCATGGAATGGTAGCTGGACCGGACGCATCGTTAGTTGCCCAGCCAGCGCGCGCAATCAAGAAGGCAGCTCAAAAAGCCGGACTAGATCCTGCTGGTTTAGATCTTTATGAAATGAATGAAGCTTTTGCATCAGTGGCACTTGTGAGCATGGATCAACTTGGAATCGATGACTCCAAAGTAAACGTAAACGGTGGCGCAATTGCTCTTGGACATCCCATCGGAATGTCAGGCGCCCGAATTGTTCTGCACTTGGCTAATGAATTGAAACGTCGTGGCGGTGGCACCGGCGCTGCTGCGTTATGCGGCGGTGGCGGTCAAGGCGACGCACTAATCATCAGAGTTCCATAGGTTAATTTCAAATGCACTCCTTACTTGAAGCAGCAGTCTCAGGAGACGTGCGCGCCTTGGGTAAGGCACTTAGCGTGATTGAAGATGGCACACCTGAGTTAACTGAACTCCTAAGTGGTTTGCCTGATTCCGGATCCGCATTACTTATTGGAGTAACTGGACCTCCTGGAGTTGGTAAGTCAACAACAACTGGCGCATTGATTTCTGAATATCGAAGCAAAGGTTTACGCGTAGCAGTTTTAGCCGTTGATCCTTCCTCACCAGTTACTGGTGGCGCACTTCTTGGTGATCGCATTCGAATGCAAGAACATGCCTTAGACGAAGGTGTGTTCATTCGATCAATGTCATCTCGCGGCCAACTTGGCGGACTATCGAGCGCAACCCAGGCTGCTGCAAAAGTCTTGGACGCAGTCGGGTTTGACGTCATCATTGTTGAGACCGTTGGTGTTGGTCAGTCCGAAGTTGATGTTGTAAATGCAGTGGACACTGTGGTTTTGGTTTTGGCCCCTGGCGCAGGTGATGGCGTGCAAGCTGCAAAAGCTGGAATTCTAGAAATTGCTGATATCTATGTCGTGAATAAGGCAGATCGTGATGGTGCCGAAGGTGTAGTTCGGGAACTGCGTTCCATGATTGGACTTGGTTCAAACAGCCAAGCATCTTGGACTCCAGAGATTGTCACTACGACTGCAACAACCGGTCAAGGTCTAGCAGATTTGGTTCTGGCAATTTCAAAACATCACGACTGGGCAGTGGCGTCGGGCGATCGCGCATTGCGTTCCGTTGAACGAGCCAAACTAAACCTTCGTCGCGCCGTCTTGGATTCGATTACTGAACTAATGGACGTCAATGCAGCAGCTTTGAATTCACTTAGTGCCCAAGTGGCAAGTGGCGAAATCTCAACCGAATCAGCCGTCAAAGAGATTTTGCGGGACTTGAGTTAGTACCAGGAACTATAGATGCGCCACAATAGAGGCGTGAATCAGTCCAACATGAACTTGCAAGGTGCCATTGATCTTGGCGCGGTAGCTGCAGCGCGAGAAGCACAAGCAAAAGCGGCGCAGGCTGCGGCGCAACGGGCAGCCGATCCAATTGCAAGTAACCTGATCATTGATGTGACCACCTCAAGCTTTGAAGCAGATGTAATAACTCAGTCGATGACTGTTCCAGTAGTTGTTGACCTTTGGGCCACCTGGTGTGAACCATGTAAACAACTTTCGCCAATCCTTGAAAAACTTGCCCTTGAATATGACGGTCGCTGGATCCTTGCCAAAGTTGATGTTGATGCTGAACAACAAATTGCTGCAGCTTTCCAGGTGCAATCAATCCCAACGGTTTATGTCGTTATCGGTGGGCAGGTAGCTCCGATGTTCCAAGGCGCCATGGCGGAATCACAAGTTCGCCAAGTATTAGAAGCAGTGCTCGCCGAAGCGGAAAAAGCAGGCATTACTGGACGCGTTGGATTAGCTGATGGCACCGCAGAAGAACCAGAAAACCAAAACCAAACTTTGCAGCCACCAAGCGATCCAAGATTTGATGCCGCCGAAGCAGCCCTTGAGGCCGGAGACTGGGCTAAAGCAGCCGAGGCTTATAAAGAAATCCTGTCTGTCACTCCAGGTGATGCAATTGCAAAAATTGGTTTGCTCAATGTAAATCTCTTTCAGCGCACTGATGGTCGTGATTTAGCTGCAGATGTTGAAACCATGACACTAGAAACTGATTCGGTATTACGCGCTGCTGATTCAACTTTTTTAATGGGCGAGTTTGCGGATGCATTTGCGTTACTTATTGAACACCTCAAGAACGTAACCGGAACTGAGCGGGATCAAACTCGCGAACGAGTTTTGGAACTTTTTGAAATTGCAGGTCCAGCAGATCCTGCCGTAGTTAAGGCAAGAATCGCACTAACTAACGCGCTTTTTTAATCCCATCCTTAAAGTTTTGTCGACTCTCAATCGGTAGATAGGCTTATAACGTGTCGGAATTCATCAGAGTTGAACGCCAAGAGCGTATTGCAGTTATTTACTTAGACCGTCCAAAGATGAACGTGCTAAATCGTGCCATGCAGGAAGAAATCAAAGCTGTTGCGCTTGAGGTTTCAAGCACGGATGAAGTTCGCGCGGTTGTTATTTATGGTGGCGAACGAACTTTTGCAGCTGGTGCTGACATTAAAGAAATGATTGATTGGGATGGCGAAGTCGCCAGACAGGAAACCCCAGGTCTACAAGCTTGCTTTAACGCAGTCGGCGACATTCCAGTTCCAACTATTGCTGCGATCACAGGCTATGCACTTGGTGGCGGCTTGGAACTTGCTCTAAGTTGCGACTTTAGGATCGCGGCATCAAATGCCGTTATGGGTCAGCCAGAAATTTTGCTTGGCATCATTCCTGGCGGCGGCGGCACGCAGCGCTTAGCTCGACTAATTGGTCCATCCCGAGCAAAAGATTTGATCTTCACTGGTCGTCGTGTAAATGCAGACGAGGCACTAACCCTTGGACTTGTAAATGAAGTTGTAGATTCAAGCGATGTTCTTAAGCGAGCTATGGAACTAGCAAACCTTTACGCAACTGGGCCGGTTACTGCGATGAAGGCCGCCAAGCGTGGTATCGATAAAGGTGGCGAGCAACTATTGGCCGACGGTTTGGTTATGGAGCAGGGGCTGTTTGCTGGCCAATTCGATACCAATGACCAAAAGGTTGGCATGAAGTCCTTCGTAGAAAATGGCCCAGGTAAGGCAGATTTCTCCTAATTAGCTTGGCTTGCTACGCAGGCCAACCCTGAACTAGCGCCTTTGAAATAAGCGATTAGGATTGTAAGTGACGGATTGGATCCAATCCTGAAGCCACCCAAATTGTGGTTTTAGGAAGTGGATTAAAACTTCGTCTGGGCGCTAAAGGAGTTGGCATGAAGATTTGTGTTTGCGTAAAGCAGGTTCCAGATAGCTGGGCGGAAAAGAAGTTGACTGCATCTGACAGCACTTTGGATCGCGCAGCTGCTGACCGCGTAGTTAATGAACTCGATGAGTACGCAGTTGAAGAAGCCCTGCGAATTGTTGAAGCCGGCGAAGGCGAAGTAACAATTCTTTCGATGGGACCAGATGAAGCAGCGGACAGCGTTCGCAAAGCTATCTCAATGGGTGCTCACGCAGGAATTCATATCAGCGATCCAGCACTTCATGGATCCGATGCACTTGCAACATCACTTGTACTTGCCAAAGCACTTGAAGGCCGTGGCTTTGATTTGATTATGTTTGGCTCTGAATCAACTGATGCACGCATGAGTGTTGTGCCTGCGATGGTTTCAGCTCGACTTGGTTTGCCACAGATGACTTTTGCAAACAAGGTTGTAGTAAGCGGTTCAAATCTAACAATCCACCGCGTTACCGATTACGGTTACGACGAAGTTCAGTCCAGCCTGCCAGCCGTTGTTTCAGTAGTTGAAAAAACAAATGAGCCTCGTTACCCATCTTTCAAGAACATCATGGCTGCCAAGAAGGCACCGATGGAAACCTTGAGTCTTGCTGACATTGGACTAGATGCAGCAACTGTCGGCCTTGCTAATGCCTGGAGTGAAGTAAAAGACTTCGCAGAACGTCCAGCTAAGGCAAAGGGCACTGTCATTACCGACGAAGGTAATGGCGCAGAAAAAATCGAAGAATTCCTCGTCACCCAGAAATTCATCTAGGAGCATCTATGTCTGAAGTATTAGTACTTATCGAGCACTCTGAAGGCAACATCAAGAAAGTATCTCTTGAGCTGCTAGCGATGGCTGCCGGAATTGGCGAACCAAGTGCAGTTTTTGTTGGACCTGGCGCGGATGCTGCGTTAGCAACTCTTGGTGATCATGGCGCAAAGACAGTTTATGTCGCAGATGGTCAAGCATTCTTGGATCACGTTGTAGTTCCAACTGTTGATGTATTGGCAAAGCTTGTGGCTGAGAAGTCACCTGCTGCAGTTTTGATTCCATCTTCCGCAGACGGCAAAGAAATTGCGGGCCGCTTGGCAGTTGCAATTGACTCAGGTGTTATCACTGATGCAGTTGCAATTTCTGCTGACGTTGTTGCAACTCAAAACGTATTTGGTGGCGCAACAATTGTGCACTCAAAAGTTTCCAAGGGCACTCCAGTAATCACCGTTCGTACCAACTCAATCGCACCTGTGCAATCAGGTGGATCTGCAACTCGCGTAGATGTAGCAGCAGAAGTTAGTGCTGCAGCTGGCGCAACCAAAGTTGTTAATCGAGTCTCAGTGCAAAAGAGTGGCCGTCCAGATCTATCCGAAGCCGCAATTGTGGTCTCAGGTGGTCGTGGTGTTGGTAGCGATGAAGGTTTTGCAAGCGTCATCGAACCATTGGCAGATTCGCTAGGCGCAGCAGTTGGCGCATCCCGCGCGGCAACAGATGCTGGTTGGTATCCACATCAATTCCAGGTTGGCCAGACTGGCAAAACCGTTTCACCTCAGCTTTATGTTGCGAATGGAATTTCAGGTGCGATTCAGCATCGCGCAGGTATGCAAACCTCAAAGACTGTTGTTGTCGTTAACAAAGATGCAGATGCACCGATCTTTGATTTAGCTGACTTCGGTGTTGTTGGCGACCTTCATTCGGTAGTTCCTGATTTAACTGCTCGGGTAAATGCCCGTAAGTAGTCACTAAATAGTGGGTTTTTCCCGAAACTGAAAAATCCATGACCTACCGTTCTCATCTAGAATAGGTAAGTGGCGTATTTAGATAACGCTGCAACGACCCCAATGCTTCCGGAGGCCGTTGCGGCCATGACGAAGTTGCTCAGCGAGCCTGGCAATCCTTCATCCCTGCACGCCTCTGGGCGAAAAGCCAGACGTGCCGTTGAAGAATCCCGGGAACGCGTGGCACGTGCAGTTGGGTGTGGCTCAGCAGAAGTTGTGTTCACAGCTGGCGGTACCGAAGCCAACAACATTGCTGTCAAGGGCATTGCTTGGGACCAAAGAAATAAGGATCCGCGACGAGTTCGCGTAGTTGCAGGTAGTACTGAACATCACGCCGTTCTTGATCCAGTTCGCTGGCTTGGCGATTCTGAAGGTTTTGAAGTTACCTGGATCAAGTCTGATGCCGAAGGGAAAATCACACCAGAAGCACTTCGTGAAGCACTTGGTGATAAGCCAAACGATGTTGGCTTGGTAAGTGTGATTTTGGGAAATAACGAAGTTGGAACTATTAACGACATTGCTGCGTTAACTGCAGTTACTCGAGAATTTGGAATTCGCTTTCACACTGACGCAGTTCAAGCTCCGGCTTGGTTAGACCTTAACTTTTCTGAACTTGGCGTTTGTGCAATGAGTATCTCAGGACACAAAGTTGGTGGACCGCATGGAATTGGTGCGCTGATCATTAGTCGCGATTGTCATGTCACGCCATTGATTCACGGTGGCGGCCAAGAGCGCGATGTTAGATCCGGAACTTTAGATGCACCAGCCATAGTGGGTTTTGCAACCGCGCTTGAAATTACATCAGCGCGACGTTCCGAAACTGTGGCTCGAGTATCAGCGCTGCGCGATGACTTGGTTACTCGTGTTATGCAAATTGCACCTGATGCGATTTACACCGGTTCAAAGGTTGATCGCCTAGCTAACAATGCTCACTTCATTTTCCCTGGCTGCCTAGGTGACTCTTTACTGATGTTGCTGGATGCCCAAGGCGTTGAATGTTCAGTTGGTTCGGCTTGCAATGCAGGTGTGCCACAGCCATCGCATGTTTTGCTTGCAATGGGCGCAGACGACGATGCCGCCCGCAGCACATTACGTTTCTCACTCGGCAGCACAACTACTCAGAGCGATGTCGACAAACTTATTGAAGTCCTGCCAAGTGCAATCGAACGTGCAAAGCGCGCTGGAGTTCCGAAGTTAACCACCGCACCGGTGCGTGCCTGATGCGCGTATTAGCTGCACTTTCAGGTGGCGTGGATTCCGCAGTTGCGGCTGCCCGCGCAGTAGATGCTGGACATGACGTAACAGCAGTTCATCTAGCGCTTTCCAGAAATCCGCAATCTCATCGAACTGGCGCTCGCGGTTGCTGCACGATCGAAGACTCCAATGACGCTTTCCGCGCGGCAGATATGTTGGGCGCACCGTTTTATGTTTGGGATTTGTCTTCAGAGTTTCAAGAAAAAGTCATCGAAGACTTTATTTCTGAGTATGCGGCTGGTCGAACACCTAATCCGTGCTTGCGCTGCAACGAAAGCATTAAGTTTGAGGCCGTCTTAGAGCGTGCCATGGCACTTGGCTTCGATGCAGTTGTTACCGGACACTATGCTCAAATCTTCCAAGGCGAAAATGGTCCAGAACTTCACCGCGCGATTGATCCACTTAAGGATCAGTCGTACGTACTTGGCGTATTAACTGCCGAACAAATTGCGCACTCGATGTTCCCGCTAGGGGACAGCACAAAAGTTGAAGTTCGAGCTGAAGCGGATCGACGCGGAATTCTGGTTGCAGCTAAGCCAGATAGTCATGACATCTGTTTCATCCCAGACGGTGACACTGCAGGCTGGCTGTCACGCCAGATTGAGTCTGTGCCAGGCGAAGTTGTCGATGCCGAAACTGGCAACAAAGTTGGAACGCACGCGGGTGCCCATGCATTTACAGTCGGCCAGCGTCGCGGACTAGCTCTTGGCAATCCAACCGGTGATGGTGAACGTCGCTACGTGGTGGATGTTGATGTTAAGAACAACGTTGTCATGGTGGGACCGCCTGTATTACTAGATATCGACTTGATTGAAACGATTAAACCAAGATGGTCAGGCCCTATCCCAGCTAGTGGCACTCGCATTCATGTTCAAATTCGTGCACATGGGGAAGCCTTGCCAGCGACCCTTCACATTGGCGACGATGACCAAGTAACTATTCAACTCGATGACTACTTGCGCGGACTGGCTGCAGGTCAAGCCGCAGTTATGTATGACGGTACTCGTGTGATTGGTAGCGCGACCGTTTCTCGCTCGCGTCGATCGGCATCTGTTTAGTGCAACCTGCAACCGTAACTGGCGTTGGCGCCTGGCCAGGTACTGATGTTCATGAAGTTGCGGTAACTATCCGAGATGTTTGTCCAGACTTCCCGCACTTAGCTGAACTTCCCGAGCGTGGCCCAGGAGCCGAGATGATTGGGCGAACTATGGGATTGATATCTCAAATTGCAAGTGACTTTTCAGTTTCGACTGTTCCAACAGGCTGGCGACTAACAAGTGCTCGCGGCAAAGATATGTTGCGCGCTGCATCTTTCATGAGCAATGACTTAGATGAAATTGAAGCGGTCTACGAAGGTTATGAAGGTGACTTCAAAATCCAAGTAGTTGGACCTTGGACTCTTGCGGCAAGCGTTGAAATTCGCTCGGGTGAGAAACTACTTCGCGATCTAGGCGCAGTGTCCGATCTAGCACAAGCCTTGGCGAGCGCTGTCGAGAGTCACGTCGCTGACGTTGCTCGCAGACTTCCTAGCGCACGGATTGCAGTGCAGTTTGATGAACCGTTACTTAGAGATGTTTTGCGTGGCTCAGTCCCAACTCAAAGTGGTTGGGCTGCGTATGCTGCGGTTGAACCTGCAACGGTAGGTGAAACCTTGAAAACGGTTCGTAGTGCACATTCCGGAACCACGATCGTGCATAGCTGCGCCGATGAGATCCCATTTGATTTGATTCGTCAGTCAGGATTTTCCGCAATCTCTTATGACGTGGCCTTGGTTGGGGATATGGCTACTGACTACCTGGGTGAACAGATTGAAGCTGGTGACTTTGTGATCTTAGGTATTGAGCCTTCAACTACAGCCCGAGCGGTAGCGGGAGTCCGACGACTTGGTGGGCGAATTGGGTATTCAGATGAAGACTGGAACTCCCACATAGTTTTATCACCTCCATGCGACCTAATTGACATGCCACTGTCACAGGCTCGCGAGAGAATGGAATCATTAAGTGAGGTTTCGCGCGCATTAGTGGAGGTAGATCAGTGAGCATTCCAGCCGCTGTGCGCAAGCGTCGAGATGAACTTGTTGAGCTAATTGAGCAAGCTCGAACTCAGTATTACAGCCATGACAAGCCCACCATTTCTGATGCGGATTACGACAAGTACTTTGCTGAGCTAGTTGAAATCGAAGGCAATCACCCGGAATTAGTAAGTGCAGATTCTCCTACTCAAAGTGTTGGTGGGGAAGCGACCGAAGAGTTTGGTGAATTTGAGCATCCAACCAAGATGTGGAGCCTGGATAACGTATTCGATGACGCCGAGTTGGATGCCTGGTTTGCCAGAGTTGGCGATCACAATTTCCTATGTGAATTGAAGATCGATGGACTAGCAATCAATGCGGTTTATCGAAATGGTGAACTCGAAACTATTGCAACGCGAGGTAGTGGCAGCGTCGGTGAAAATGTAACTGCCAGCCTGGAGTATTTAACTTGCATTCCGCGAAAGCTTAAAGCCGCGAAGGGCACAAAGTTCCCGGAACTGCTTGAAGTAAGAGGCGAAGTTTATTTCTCACTTGCTGAGTTTGATCAAATCAATCTAGAAGTAACCGCAACTGGCCGTACGGCATTTGCCAATCCACGAAATGCCGCAGCCGGAACACTGCGTCAGCGAATTGATAATCGACTAGAAGCTGTGGCTGAGGCAACTAAGCGAGCCAAAGGAAAATCTGCCGATTCCAAGCAAGCAGCTTCTCTTGCTAAACATGTAGAAGAACTTGAACGTGCCAAAAGCGCACTGTCTCGATTGGGATTGATCGTGCATGGAATTGGAGCTCACGAAGGTTTAGAGATTTCTGCGCAGTCTCACGCTTACGAATTACTTAAGAGCTGGGGACTTCCAACGTCAGATCGCGTAAAAGTTGTGAAGTCCGTTAAGGAAGTTAAGGAATACATCAAACATCACGGCGAGCATCGTCATGACATTGAGCACGATATTGATGGCGTAGTTATCAAGATCGACAGCCTTAACGAACAACAAGAACTTGGCTACACAGCGCGGGCACCTCGCTGGGCGATTGCATTTAAGTATCCGCCAACAGTAGTGCGGACTCGACTAATAGATATTGGCGTTCAAGTTGGTCGCACCGGGCGAATCACACCCCGGGCTGCAGTTGAACCAGTACTTGTTGCTGGCTCAACGGTTTCATTTGCAACTTTGCATAACGGCTACGAAGTGAAGCGCAAAGGCGTTCTCCTGGGAGACATGATTTTCTTGCGCAAAGCCGGGGATGTGATTCCAGAAATTCTTGGACCAGTTGTTGAGCTGCGAGATGGCAGTGAACGTGAATTCGTGATGCCAACTAAGTGCCCAGAATGTGGCAGCAAGTTGGCAACTGAAAAAGAAGATGACAAAGATTTAAGGTGCCTGAATACCAGAAGTTGCCCAGCACAACTTCGCGGCAGGCTTGAGCACTTAGGTTCGCGCAGCGTTCTTGATATTGAAGGACTTGGTGAAAAAGCAGCCCGCGCTTTGCTTGAAGAAAAAGTGATTTCTGATGAAGGCGATTTGTTCGCGCTGACCGCTGATGATCTGCAGCGAAGTGACTTCTTTGTTAAGGGTGCCAATCGAGAGTTAGCCGAGAATGCAAAGCTTTTGCTAAGTCAGTTAGAACTTGCAAAAACTAAACCGCTGTGGCGATTTATCTGTGCGCTATCTATGCGCCACATTGGACCACCAACTGCCCAAGCTCTGACTCGGGAATTTAACAGCCTCGACGAAATTGCGAATGCTCCAACTGAACAATTAGCCAAGGTCGAAGGAATTGGCCAAACAATTGCCGACTCAATTGCGCAATGGTTTGCTGAACCTTGGCATCTTGACATCATTCAAAAATGGAAAGACTCCGGCGTAGTACTTGAGCAAACACAAGTTGAATCTGGACCTATGCCACTTGCCGGACTAACCATCGTGGTTACTGGAACTCTCGAAGACTTCACACGCGATGGTGCATCCGAAGAAATCACCAGTCGCGGCGGTAAAGCTTCAGGTTCAGTTTCGAAAAATACCGATTTCGTGGTTATCGGGCCAGGTGCTGGCTCTAAAGAAGCAAAAGCTGTTGAACTTGGACGTCCAATATTGGATGAGGCAGGATTCAAGATCTTGCTTGCCGATGGACCTGATGCAGCCAAAGCGCACTTGGGCTTGAACTAGCGCGAGATTGGGGCAACTGTAGTTCCCAATAGAATTGAGTCATGTCCGGAATTTCCCAAGAAGATGTGGCGCATTTGGCCAATCTGGCCCGCATCAATATCCCAGCAGATCAATTAGGTCACTATGCCAAGCAGCTGGACGCAATTTTGAATGCGGTGGCAGAAGTATCAAGTCTTGATACCGAAAATGTTGTAGCTATGAGCCACCCAGTTCCGATGACCAATGTTTTTCGTGAAGACATCCCAGGTGTTTCGCTAACTGCCGAGCAAGCACTATCAGGCGCGCCTGCTGTTGAAGACGAACGCTTTAAAGTGCCACGTATTTTGGATGAGGAGTAGACATGTCTGACCTCATTCGTAAAGACGCCTCAGAACTAGCGGGATTAGTTTCATCCGGCGAAGTTTCTGCAGTTGAAGTTGCGCAAGCACACTTAGATCGAATTGCTGCAGTTGATGGCGATGTTCACGCGTTCTTACACGTTGATACTGCAGGTGCACTAGCGAGTGCCGCTGCAGTAGATGTCAAAGTAAAAGCTGGTGACAAACTTTCTGTGCTTGCTGGCGTACCACTTGGTCTCAAGGACATCTTGGCAACAAACGGACTACCAACAACCTGCGGTTCAAGAGTGCTTGATGGTTGGATTCCGCCTTACGATGCAACCGTTGTTACAAAGTTGCGTGAAGCTGGTGTGGTAATTCTTGGTAAGACAAACATGGATGAATTCGCAATGGGTTCATCAACTGAGCATTCAGCATTTGGGCCAACACACAATCCTTGGGATTTAGAACGAATTCCTGGTGGTTCCGGTGGTGGCTCCTCGGCATGCGTGTCTTCGTTTGAAGCGCCGCTTGCAATCGGAACTGATACAGGTGGTTCCATTCGTCAGCCAGCAGCAGTAACGGGTTCGGTAGGTGTGAAGCCAACTTACGGTGGTGTTAGCCGTTATGGAATTGTCGCGCTTGCATCATCACTTGATCAAGCCGGTCCATGTGCTCGCAACGTTTTAGATACTGCACTGCTTCACAGTGTCATTGCCGGACACGACCCAATGGATGCGACTTCAATCAATGCACCAGTGCCAGATGTAATTGCCGCAGCAAAGCGCGCAGACATCAAGGGTATGAAAGTTGGCATCGTAAAAGAACTTGGTGGCGAAGGTTACCAAGCAGGCGTGCGCTCTCGATTTGAAGAAAGTGTTGCCCTAATCGAAAGCTTGGGCGCCGAAGTTGTTGAAGTTTCTTGCCCAAGTTTCCCAGCTGCCCTTGCTGCTTACTATTTGATTCTGCCAAGTGAGGCATCTAGTAACTTGGCCAAGTTCGACGGCATTCGCTTTGGTAATCGTGTTGGCGACGACGGCACGAAGTCTGTAGAACAAGTTATGAGCGAAACTCGTGCAGCAGGATTTGGTTCCGAAGTTATTCGCCGAATCATTTTGGGAACTTACGCACTTTCCGCTGGTTATTACGACGCTTATTACGGTCAGGCCCAAAAGGTTCGTACTCTAATCAAGCAAGATTTCGATGCGGCGTTCGCAAAGGTTGATGTGTTGATTTCGCCAACTGCGCCTACGACTGCTTTCAAGATCGGCGAGAAGCTAGATGATCCATTAGCGATGTATCTAAATGACGTAGCTACGATTCCGGTAAACATGGCTGGCTTGCCAGGTATGTCCCTTCCAATCGGTCTTGCGCCAGAAGACAACCTCCCAGTTGGATTGCAGATCATCGCTCCCGCTATGGCTGATGATCGCCTTTACAACGTTGGCGCAGCAATTGAACGTGAATTACTTGCCAAGTGGGGTGGCCCAATCCTGGGTATGGCTCCAGAGTTGGCAGGTGCGTAATGGCTGAAGCAACTATGAATTACGACGAGGCAATCTCCAAGTTTGATCCAGTATTGGGTTTGGAAGTTCACGTTGAACTTGGTACCAACACAAAGATGTTTTGTGGTTGCTCGACTGTTTTCGGCGCGCCACCAAACACTCACGTCTGTCCAGTTTGTTTAGGTTTGCCTGGCGCATTGCCAACCCTTAACAAAATCGGCGTTGAGTCTGCTATTCGTATTGGCCTTGCACTGAACTGTGAAATTGCTGAATGGTGCCGCTTTGCTCGTAAGAACTATTTTTATCCAGATATGCCAAAGAATTTCCAAACTTCGCAATACGACGAACCAATTGCATTCGAAGGTTACTTAGATGTTGAGATCGACACCGATGAAGGTCGCAGGACTTTCCGAGTGCCAATTGAGCGCGCCCACATGGAAGAAGACACCGGCAAGAACTCACACGTTGGTGGCGCAACTGGTCGTATTCACGGCGCTGATTACTCACTCGTTGATTACAACCGAGCTGGAATTCCGCTAATTGAAATTGTCACTAAGCCAATTACGGGTACCGGTAAGTATGCGCCAGAAGTTGCTAAGGCATATGTTGCGGCGCTTCGCGACATCCTTCGTGGCCTAGGTGTTTCTGACGTAAAGATGGAACAAGGCTCACTTCGCTGTGACGTTAACTTGTCACTACGTGAAACTCCAGAATCAAAATTAGGTACCCGTTCCGAAACTAAGAACGTGAACTCACTTCGTTCAGTCGAACGCGCAGTCCGTTATGAAGTAACTCGTCACGCAGCCAGACTTACTGCTGGCGATACCGTTGTGCAGGAAACTCGTCACTGGCATGAAGACACTGGCATTTCAACATCTGGTCGCGCAAAGTCAGATGCGGAAGATTACCGATACTTCCCAGAACCTGACTTGCTGCCTATCGCGCCATCTCGCGAATGGGTTGAAGAACTTCGTGCCTCGCTTCCGGAGAATCCTGCAGTTCGTCGTGCCCGCCTGGTCGCTGACTGGGGTTTGAGCGAGATCGATATGAACACCGTGGTGAACTCAGGTGCACTTGATCTGATTGTGGAAGCAGTTGATGCTGGAGTAGATCCAGCAGCCGCTCGTAAGTGGTGGACGGGTGAATTGTCACGCATTGCAAACGATCGTGGAATTGAATTGGAAGAATTGCCAGTTACACCAGCACATCTAAAGCGTCTTGAAGAATTAATCTCCGCTGGATCGCTCAATGACAAGTTGGCGCGTCAAGCCCTCGAAGGTGTAATTGCTGGCGAAGGCGATATCGATGCGATTGTTAAGGCTCGTGGCCTGGCAGTTGTGTCCGATGACGGTCCACTGCTTGCGGCAATTGATGAAGCTTTAGCTGCAGATCCAGCGGTTGCTGAAACCATCAAGTCCGGAAAGCTTGCCGCGGCTGGTTCAGTTGTTGGCGCTGTCATGAAGGCAACTCGTGGTCAAGCGGATGCTGCTCGGGTTCGAGAATTACTTTTCGAAAAACTTGGCGTTTCTGAGTAATTAGCGAACAAAACTTGGTCGGAAATCTCCCAAGTCGATAACTCTTTCAATTATTGCCATCGCACGAACTAATCCTTTTTCATCGTTAGCCCGAGCAGCTACGCCTAGTCCAACTGGCAGCCCATCAACTAATCCCATAGGTAGCGAACCAAGTGGCCAACCAGCAATTGCCGGAGCATGTGTCATCCAGCTGGCATTGCTAAAGTCATCGCCATTGCCGAGAGTAGAGATCCAAGCTGGTGCGTAAGGAATACCAAATAACACATCGACATCTGCGAGCGCAGGGGATAGCACTTGGTTTATAGCCCAATCCAAGTTTCGTTCGCGAGCAGATTTGTATTCATCGTTTCTGCCCCCAGAGGCAAGAGCTAGTTCAAAATACTCTTGGCCAAAATGCGAGAGTTCACTTTCCGAATTCTGTTGATTGAATTCCACAACTTCAGCGAGCGATTTAACGCCGCTGCCTGCTCGCTTGCTCAAGTATTCAGTTAAGTCTTCAAGGAGTTCATGAAATAAAACAATGCCTTCATCGTCTCCGGCTTGTTCTGACATCTCTGGAACAGTGATGTCAACTAACTCGATCCCAGCATCGATAAGTTTTGCCAAGGTATCTTCAAACAACTTATTGGCACCATCGTGACTTGTCATCCAAGCTCTAACAACGCCAATGCGAAGTGGCTCATCGTTATTACATAAATCAACGAGTCCAGATTGGCCACTCAATACCTCGAGCAACATTGCTGCATCTTCAACACTTCTTGCTAATGGACCAGGCACGTCTTGACTCAAACTCACTGGCACAACACCAGCAGTAGACACTGAACCAACGGTTGGCTTGATTCCAACAACACCATTTAGCGATGCCGGGCAAACAATCGAACCATCGGTCTCGGTGCCAACTGCAAATGGAATTAGCCCTGCGGCAACTGCTGCACCTGACCCCGAAGATGATCCACCTGCACTGTGTTTGTAATTCCAAGGATTTGCAGTTAAGCCACCTACAGCTGACCAACCACTTGTTGATTTTCCAGAACGGATATTGGCCCACTCTGAAAGATTTGTGCTGCCCATGACGATCGCGCCCGCTGCTCGCAGGCGAGACACTAATTCCGCATCTTCAACAACTGTGCGTCCAGCCAAGGCAGGTGATCCAGCTGTTCCTGGTAGACCAATTGCCTGAATGTTGTCTTTAACGAGAACCGGAATCCCATGGAGCTGGCCGGTTGCTTCTCTCGAGTCGCAAGACTCTGCCTGATCCATCAAGTCAGTCGAAATCGCAAGTACGGATTGGACTCCGCCATCGCAATCATCAATGGTTTGAATCCGGTGTAGCAAAGTGCTGACTAGTTCAACACTTGTGAAATCGCCAGCGCGACGGCCTTCCACCAAGTCATAGGCAGAAGTGAATCCGACGTCTGCAGTACTTACGTCAGGGTCAGTCATTCACCTATGGTGACACATGCCCACCAGATGTTCCTGGCAAATGCCTGGGTTGCCAGAATGTACCTATGAGTCGTCACATAATTGCACCAGACTGGATCGCTAGAGATTATGCATTTCCAGCCGATGTTCAAGTAACCGAATGTGATGATTTAGGCGAGTTACCTGCAGACGTAATTGCAAGCGCTGAATTCGTTGTTCTTCCTTACGAAGGCTCCACGATTTCAATTGAAGAAGCAATTACGCGTCTGACTAACGTCAAGGTGATCCAAACTTTAACTGCAGGTTTTGATAACGTGCAGCCATTCGTGCCTGCTGATGTAACCCTTTGCAATGCTGCTGGAGTGCACGATGATGCAACTTCTGAACTAGCTTTATTGCTAACCCTAAGTGTGTTACGCGATATGCCAAGGTCTTACAAAGCTCAACAAGATCATCACTGGGAAACTTATTTTGCTAGATCACTTGCTGACAAAACCGTATTGCTAATTGGCTACGGAAATGTTGGCAAAGCAGCTGAAAAGCGACTTTTGGGATTTGGCTGCAAAGTGATTCCAGTTGCTCGGACTGCTCGTGATCATGTTCATGCGATTTCAGAGTTACCGAATCTAATTCCTTCTGCCGATGTTGTGATGTTGATTGTTCCCAACAATCCGGGAACTGTGAATTTGGTGGATGCCAAATTCCTGGCCAGCATGAAGAATGACTCAGTCTTGGTAAATGTTGCACGCGGAGTTGTAGTTGATACCGAAGCACTTCTGGCAGAACTTAAGACTGGACGCATTTCTGCCGCATTAGATGTAACTGAGCCAGAGCCACTCCCAGCTGATCACCCACTTTGGTCGATGCCAAATGTGATTATTACTTCCCACAATGGGGGAGAGGGCGATGTTTTTTGGGATCGAGCTCGTGCCCGAATCCATAGCCAGTTTGATTTGTGGCTTGCGGGAAAGCCACTGGAGTGTGTGATTACTTAAATAGTGGGTTAGATTTATTGCATGACAAACATGAAGCCTCGCAGTGGAGAAGTAACCGACGGACTAGAGCGATCCCCAGCTCGCGGAATGCTCCGTGCTGTGGGTATGGGTGATGACGATTGGGTAAAGCCACAGATCGGTATTGCCTCATCATGGAATGAGATCACTCCATGCAACCTTTCCCTTGAGCGCCTTGCAAAGGCGTCTAAAGAGGGCGTTTTCAAAGCTGGCGGCTTTCCAATGCAGTTCGGAACCATCTCAGTTTCTGACGGTATCTCCATGGGTCACGAAGGCATGCACTTCTCACTAGTTAGTCGCGAAATCATTGCCGACTCAGTAGAAGCAGTAATGCAGGCCGAGCGCCTTGATGGCATGGTCAACTTTGCAGGTTGCGATAAGTCACTACCGGGCATGTTGATGGCCGCAGCGCGCCTTGATGTGGCAAGTGTGTTTGTTTACGCCGGATCAATTCTTCCTGGCAATGTCACGCTTTCGGATGGCAGTAATCGCGACGTAACAATTATTGATGCTTTCGAAGCAGTTGGTGCATGTGCTCGTGGATTAATGAGCGAAGAAGATGTTGATCGAATTGAACGCGCAATTTGTCCTGGTGAAGGTGCATGTGGCGGTATGTACACCGCAAACACCATGGCATCTGCGGCTGAGGCAATGGGAATGTCGTTGCCAGGATCAGCGGCGCCTCCAGCAGTTGACCGCCGCCGTGATGGTTTTGCAATCGCATCTGGCGAAGCCGTAGTTAACTTGATTGCGCAAGGCATCACAACTCGCGACATCATTACAAAGCAGTCACTGGAAAATGCCATTGCAATTGTCATGGCATTTGGTGGTTCAACTAACGCAGTTCTGCACTTACTTGCAATTGCACACGAAGCAAATGTTGATTTGCACCTTGAAGACTTCCATCGAATCGGTTCCAAAGTTCCATTGCTGGCTGACGTAAAGCCATTTGGTCGCTACGTAATGAGCGATGTAGATCGTGTTGGTGGCGTTCCAGTTGTGATGCGTGCATTGCTTGACGCTGGGTTAATGAATGGCGATTGCTTGACAGTTACTGGTAAAACCATGGCGGAAAACTTAGCTGATCTTGATTCTCCAGATCCTGATGGTGACATAGTTCATGCGATGAACAATCCAATGGGTGGCACTGGCGGAATTTCAATCCTGAGCGGATCCCTTTCCCCTGAAGGCGCAGTCTGCAAAACCGCTGGAATCCCAGTTGATATCTTTGAAGGCCCAGCCAAGGTTTACGAACGTGAACGCGCTGCAATGGATGCGCTTGAAAGTGGAGACATCCAAGCTGGCGATGTTGTCATCATTAGATACGAAGGACCTAAGGGTGGACCGGGCATGCGCGAAATGCTCATGATCACTGGCGCAATTAAGGGTGCTGGACTTGGTAAAGAAGTCATGCTTATTACCGATGGTCGATTCAGTGGTGGAACGACTGGGCTTTGCATTGGTCACGTTGCACCTGAAGCTGTCGATGGTGGGCCAATTGCATTCGTAGAGCACGGCGACAAAGTTCGAATCAACATCAGTGAGCGCAAGCTTGACTTACTTGTTGATGAATCCGTTCTAGTTGAGCGACGCAAGAGTTTCAAGCCAGTTCCACACAAATACGATCGTGGCGTTCTGGCAAAGTACGTGAAACTTGTGGGCTCAGCTAGCAACGGTGCAGTCTGCGACTAGTCATGGGTTCACACGGCCACTCCCACAAGAGGGCAAGCGATCTTGACTCATCGTGGATAGATCCTGAAAAGGAAACCAGACTCCACAAAGTTTTGCTGGCAATTTTGCTGCCATTAACGTTTCTTGGTGTCTTTACGATCTTTGTTTCATGGCCAGGCAGTAATCTCCAAATCGACAAAGGTATTTTTGGCTATGTCGAGCAATCTGAATTCTTCACGGTCGAAGTTCAAACCATCGAGAAGTATGACTGTATTTCCAATGGTGCTACGCAGGATGCGTCAGGAAATTTCTCCACTTCGCAATGTGCACATATTTCCGCAAAGTTATTAATGGGACCAAATGCTGGCGAGATTGCAAAGTTTGATGTTGAACCAACAATTGTGGACTTTGGAATTCATTCCGGTGACAAGGTTTCAGTTGCCTCAATCCCGATTGAAACAGGGAACGATTACATCTTTAATGACTTTGAGCGCACTAATGGAATCTACGTTTTGTTCGCAGTGTTCTTGATAATTTTGTTTTTAACCGCAGGTTTTGGAGGACTACGCGCCTTACTTGGACTAGTAATTACTTTTGGACTTTTGATCGTTTACTTAATCCCGTCGTTGATTCAAGGTCAGCAAGTCGTTTATGTAGTTGGTGGAGTGGTACTAGCAATCACGGCTTTAGTTTTGTATCTAGTTCATGGGTTCAGTTTGAAAACAGGGGCGGCAATCGTTGGAACTCTTTGCGGCTCGGCCATTGCCATGATCGGTGCACTTTGGTCAACCGATACACTTCGCTTAACTGGCATAACTGGTGATGAAGATCTTGTGTTGTCTGCTGTTGCTTCCCAAGTGAAACTCTCAAATCTATTGATTGCCAGCATGGTCATTGCAGGCTTTGGTGCACTTAATGACGTAACCGTTACTCAAAGCTCGGCAGTTTGGGAACTAGCCAGCGCAAATGAGAAACAAACTTGGCGGCAATTATTTTTTTGTGGCATGCGAATTGGACGAGATCACATCGCATCTTCGATTTACACCATTGCATTTGCCTACGTCGGATCAGCGCTTGTTACTTTGATGCTGATTGTGGCTGCGAGCCCGCCGTTAGCGAGATTGATAAATGATGAAGTTGTTGCGCAGGAATTAGCTTTAATCATGGTTGGCTCTATTGCCCTGGCACTTAGCACGCCAATTACAACGGCTTGCGCAGCTGCGTTTGCGGTAAAGATTACTAAATCAGAAGCAGCACAGGCTACTTAAGAAACGCTGACTCGACCTGCTTCAAGACGGGCAACTGGAACTCGGAACGGCGAACAGGAAACGTAGTCCAATCCGACTTCATGGAAGAACTTAATTGATTCAGGATCTCCACCATGTTCACCACAAACACCTAGCTTGATGTCTGGTCGCGTTGCACGACCCTTCTCAACTGCAATTTTAATTAGCGCACCAACGCCGTCAACGTCAAGCGATTCAAATGGCGAAACTGTGAAGATGCCACGATCCAAGTAAGTAGCAAAGAATGATGCCTCTACGTCATCGCGACTAAAGCCCCATGTGGTTTGGGTTAAGTCGTTAGTGCCAAATGAGAAGAATTCTGCAGCCTCAGCAATTCGCTGTGCGGTTAAGGCAGCTCTAGGCAGTTCAATCATCGTGCCGATCGAAAACGGTAGTTTAATGTTTTCTTCGGCAGCGATTTCAGCAAGCAAAACATCCATTTCATCCCGAATCAAATGAAGTTCCATTACTGACCCAACAAGCGGAATCATGATTTCTACCTTTGGATTACCGCCGGCACGCATACGTGTAATTGCGGCTTGCGCAATTGCTCTTACTTGCATTGGGAATAGGCCGGGAACTACCAATCCAAGTCGAACACCTCGTAATCCAAGCATGGGATTGGATTCGTGTAACCGATCCACTGCGCTCAGAAGTATTTCTTGGCGAGACACATCTTCATTGCGCTCCTTACCTAGTGCAACTTCCACCATTAAGTCAGTGCGGTCAGGTAGGAATTCATGTAATGGCGGATCAAGTAAGCGAACCGTAACTGGCAGTGAATCCATAGCTTCAAAAATCTCTTCAAAATCTTTTTGCTGCATTGGAAGTAGAGCTTCTAGAGCTGATGATCGCTCATCTGGATCATTTGCCAAAATTACGCGCTCAATTAGAACTCGTCGATCACCGAGGAACATATGCTCGGTACGGCAAAGTCCGATTCCTTCAGCGCCAAGGTTGCGAGCCCACTTGGAATCTTCTGCAGTATCTGCATTTGTTCGCACTTTAAGTCGACGTACAGAATCTGCGTGCTTCAAAATCCGTTCAACGGCGGTTACTAAGGCAACAATTTCTTCACCTTCAGTAGCAATCGAATCAGCTAGGCCATTTTCCAGATAATTAGAAACTGGTGAAGGAACAACTGCTAATTCACCCAGGTAAACGTGACCAGTTGAGCCATCAATAGAAATCATGTCACCTTCATTAATGACAAGGTTTCCGATAGTGGCAGTGCGTTCGGCGTGTGACACATCGATTGCATCTGCTCCACAAACGCAGGTTTTGCCCATGCCACGCGCTACAACCGCAGCGTGTGATGTCTTGCCACCACGAGCCGTCAAGATTCCAGTTGCTGCGATCATTCCCTCAAGATCATCTGGATTAGTTTCGCGTCTAATAAGAACTACACGTTCACCAAGTTCTGCCCACTTAACCGCGGTCGCGGAATCAAATACTGCTTTGCCAACAGCGGCGCCAGGTGAGGCTGCCATGCCTGTGGCCACAACTTTTGATGCAGTTGCAGGATCAAACTGTGGGAACATGAGTTGTGCTAACTGTGCACCGTTGACACGAATGAGAGCCTCATCCATAGTTATCAGGCTTTCATCTACCAATTGAGTCGCAATTCGAAATGCCGCCGCCGCAGTTCGTTTTCCAACCCGAGTTTGGAGCATCCAAAGCTTGCCCTTTTCAACCGTGAACTCGATATCGCATAAATCTCGATAGTGCGTTTCAAGTTTTCGCATAATCTTCATCAGTTCATTGAACGATGTTGGATCCGTTCGATTCAATTCATCAAGACTGAAAGTGTTTCGAATTCCGGCCACAACATCTTCACCTTGAGCATTTGGCAAGTAATCACCGTAAGCACCAGGTTTTCCAGAGGCTGGATCACGCGTGAAAGCAACACCTGTTCCAGATGTTTCACCAAGGTTTCCAAAAACCATTGAGCAAATGTTGACCGCGGTTCCTAGGTCGTCGGCAATTCTTTCCCGGCGACGATACAAGCGAGCGCGCGAAGTATTCCACGAGTTGAAAACTGCGCGGGTAGCAAGATCAAGTTGTTCTCTTGGATCCTGTGGGAAATCTCGCCCACTGTGCTTTCGGATGATTGCCTTGAATGCTTCGACAACTTCTTTTAGTTGGTCTGCAGTTAAATCAACTTCGGTAGTAACTCCAGCTTTATCATTTGCTGCTTGCAATGCATCTGCAAAAATCTCGCCTTCAACATCCAAAACAGTTTTGCCGAACATCTGTATCAATCGGCGATAGGAGTCCCAGGCGAATCTTTCATTGTTACTTGCCTTTATCAAGCCATTGACTGAGTAGTCATTGAGGCCAACATTTAGAACGGTCTCCATCATTCCTGGCATGGAAAACTTCGCGCCCGAGCGAACACTGACTAATAGTGGGTCGTCAATATCGCCAAGTCTTTTTCCGAGCGAATCTTCGAGTCTGCGAAGGGCCATAGTCACTTCAACGCGCAGAGCAGCTGGTTCTACGCCAGCAACTAGGAATTCACGACAGGCTTCCGTTGAAATAGTGAACCCTGGGGGAACTGGAAGCCCAAGTCTGGTCATTTCGGCCAAGTTTGCGCCCTTGCCACCAAGTAGATCCTTTTGGTCTTTGTCACCTTCGGAAAAATCGTAAACGTACTTAGTCATTGCCAGCGCCTTCCGACCATCGATTTCCAGCCTAAAAACTGGGAATCTCCTGCTACAACGGTATTGCCCAGAAAGCGGGAGCGCCCAACGGGGCTGCCCGATTTGAGTGGGAATCACATCTCAATATGTGGACAGGCGTCTCAGCGGATGTGACGCAAGTGACTTGTCCGCGTTAGGGTAGGGGAACTATCAACACCTTCATCGGTGGTGGTGATGCAATCGAGGAGCTACAAGCGAATCGGGCGCAACTTCTGTTACAAGCCTTTGGCGCAGAAGTCATATCACCAAAGACCAGCCAACGATGAACTTAAATCGAAGCGATCCTTCGGTAGAGCAAGGAGTAATGCCATGTCACAGCACATAACAGGCGCCCAGAGCCTAGTTAAATCTCTGGAACACGCTGATGTCGAAGTTGTTTTCGGTATCCCAGGCGGCGCGATTCTTCCGGTCTATGACCCACTTATGGATTCCCCAACAGTTCGCCACATTTTGGTGCGCCACGAACAAGGCGCTGGACATGCGGCCGAGGGATATGCCTCTGCTAGTAATCGCGTTGGCGTTTGTCTGGCAACAAGTGGTCCAGGTGCCACAAACTTAGTTACGCCAATTGCAGATGCTCATATGGATTCCGTTCCTATGGTTGCAATTACCGGTCAAGTTCCAAGTGCATTTATCGGATCAGATGCATTTCAAGAAGCTGACATCCGTGGCATCACAATGCCAATTACAAAACACAATTACCTAGTGACCCGCGCTGAAGATATTCCGCGCGCAATTAAAGAAGCATTTCACCTTGCAAGCAGTGGCCGTCCTGGACCAGTGCTTGTAGATATAACCAAGGATGCGCTACAAGCCAGCGCTGAATTTGTTTGGCCGTCACACATTGATCTACCTGGTTACAAACCAACTACAAAGCCGCATGGTCGCCAAATCAAAGAAGCGGCTCGAATGATTGTTGAATCGCATCGACCAGTTTTTTATGTCGGAGGCGGCGTAATTCGTTCGCAGGGATATAAAGAACTTCGACAGCTTGCAGAACTTACTGGAATTCCAGTGGTTACAACTTTGATGGCACGTGGCGCATTCCCAGACTCGCATAAGCAGCACATGGGTATGCCTGGAATGCACGGAACAGTTGGCGCTGTTGGCGCATTGCAAAAGGCAGATTTGCTGATTGTGCTTGGCGCACGCTTTGACGATCGGGTTACTGGCAAACTTGAATCATTTTCACCTAAATCTAAAGTCATTCACATCGACATTGATCCAGCTGAAATTGGCAAGAATCGCTACGCGGACATCCCAATCGTTTCTGATGTTCGGGAAGCAATTTCTCAACTTATTCCTGCAGTCACGGCAGAATTTGATGCCGGAAATCGTGCAGACCTAACGGCTTGGTGGATAACGCTTAACCACTGGCGCGAAACTTATCCACTTGGCTATGACCAGCCAAGTGACGGAACGCTTTCGCCACAATATGTAATCGAGCGCCTGGGCAAAATTGCCGGACCAGAAACGATTTACACGGCAGGCGTGGGCCAGCACCAAATGTGGGCCGCGCAATTCATTGGATATGAAAATCCAAATACTTGGCTTAATAGTGGTGGCTTAGGAACTATGGGTTACTCAATTCCGGCTGCAATGGGTGCCAAAGTTGGTGCACCGGACAAAACGGTTTGGGCAATTGACGGTGATGGCTGTTTCCAAATGACAAACCAAGAACTAGCCACTTGCACCATTAACGACATTCCAATCAAGGTTGCGCTTATTAACAACGCGTCGCTTGGCATGGTTCGCCAATGGCAAAACCTGTTCTATAACGAGCGATACAGCAATACCGATTTGCAGTCACATTCCATTCCTGACTTTGTAAAGCTTGCTGATGCATACGGTTGTCATGGAATTCGGGTTACTAAAGCCGAAGAAGTCGACAAGGCAATTGAAAAGTCAATGGAAACTAACGACGCTCCTGTCGTAATTGATTTCCAGGTTCACCGCGATGCGATGGTGTGGCCAATGGTTGCTGCTGGAACTGGCAATGACGAGATTCAATTTGCGCGAGATCTAGCACCACAATGGGAAAGAGGGGATGACTAAACATGGCTCGTCATACTCTTTCTATTTTGGTTCAGGATCAACCGGGTGTACTTGCCCGTATTTCCGCACTCTTTTCCCGTCGTGGCTACAACATTGAATCTTTGGCAGTAGGAACTACTGAAACCGAAGGCGTATCGCGCATGACGGTTGTTGTTAACGTTGACGCACATGCACTCGAACAAGTCACTAAGCAGTTAAACAAGTTAATCAACGTGCTAAAGATTGTTGAACTTGATGACAACACTGCAATTGCTCGAGAGCTAATGCTTATCAAAGTTAAAGCAGACGATCACACCCGCAGCAAGGTGCTTGAGCTCGTTGAGCTGTTTCGCGCCAAAATTGTGGATGTCGGTGGTGACGCAGTAACTATTGAGGCAACAGGCTCGATAGACAAACTTGAGGCATTCCTCAACGTCCTAGCACCTCATGGAATCAAGGAAATCGTACAGTCCGGCGTTGTGGCACTTGCCCGCGGTGGCCGCTCGATTGCCGAACGTTCTAACAAGAATTCTGACCGTTCCCAATAGAAATTCACACAATCCAAAGAATCTGACAGACTTACCAAACTAGCGAAATAGGAGAGCCCAGTGGCCGAATTGTTTTACGAAGATGATGCAGACCTTTCAGTTATTCAAGGTCGCAAAGTAGCCGTTATTGGTTACGGAAGCCAGGGCCATGCCCACGCACTTAGCTTGCGCGACAGCGGAGTTGACGTTCGCGTCGGGCTTGCTGATGGCTCAAAGAGCAAAGCAAAAGCTGAATCCGAAGGACTACGCGTTGTAGATCCAGCAACGGCAGCAGCTGAAGCTGATGTAATCATGATGCTGGTTCCAGATCACGTAGCTCGCAAGGTTTACGCCGCATCAGTAGAACCAAACCTAAAAGCTGGTGACGCTCTTTTCTTTGCACATGGCTTTAACATTCGCTTTGGTTACATCACACCGCCAGCAAACGTAGATGTTTGCATGGTTGCACCTAAGGGTCCAGGACACTTAGTTCGACGCGAGTATGTAGCTGGTCGTGGCGTTCCTGCGATTGTTGCTGTTGAACAAGATGCCTCAGGTAGTGCTTGGGCTGTTGCTCTTTCTTATGCAGCAGGTATCGGTGCACTTCGCGCTGGTGGCATCAAGACAACTTTCACTGAAGAAACCGAAACTGATCTATTTGGTGAGCAAGCCGTTCTTTGTGGTGGCGCTTCAGCACTAGTCCAAGCAGGTTATGAAACTCTTGTCGAAGCTGGATACCAGCCAGAAGTTGCTTACTTCGAGTGCTTGCACGAATTGAAGCTAATTGTTGACTTGATGTACGAAGGTGGAATTGCCAAGCAGCGTTGGAGCGTTTCCGATACTGCTGAATACGGCGACTATGTTTCCGGTCCACGTATTATCAATGCTTCAGTTAAAGCAGAAATGAAAGCTGTGCTAACTGACATTCAACAGGGCAAGTTCGCTCAGCGCTTTATCGATGACCAGGATGCAGGTGCACCAGAGTTCAAGTCACTTCGGGCAAAAGCAGAACAGCATCCAATCGAAGCTGTTGGCCGCGACCTACGCAAGTTGATGTCATGGGTTAAGACCGGTGACAACGATTACGTAGAAGGCACTGCAGGACGCTAACTAAATGCTTGCGATACAGGTAGATCAGCCCGGTGGACCAGAAGTCCTAAAGGTAGCTGATCTACCTGTTCCAGTTTGTGGCCCAGATCAACTCATAGTTGAGTTGGCGTTTAGTGGTGTTAACTTCATCGACATTTACCAACGCCAAGGCATTTACCCAATGCCAAGTCCTTACGTTCCAGGACTTGAGGGTAGCGGTGTCGTTACTGAAGTTGGTTCTGCCGTTCAAGGGATCTCCGTTGGAGATAAAGTTGCTTGGCCATCATCACTTGGAAGTTACTCACAGGTTCATGCAGTTAACGCTGCATCAGTTGTGAAAGTTCCTGAAGGTGTTTCCCTTGATGTTGCGTGCGCTGCAATGTTGCAAGGTATGACTGCGCACTACTTGATTGCATCGCTCTATGAAATCAAGCCTGGAGATACAGCTTTAGTTCATGCAGCAGCAGGTGGTGTTGGACAACTGCTTTGCCAAATGATTTCAAATCGGGGTGCAATCGTTATCGGTACTGCATCAACTGCCGAAAAAGCCGACATCGCAACTAGGGCAGGCGCTAGCCATGTCATTAGATATGACACCGAAGATGTAGCAACGAAAGCCAAAGAGCTAACTAACGGAATCGGCGTAGATGTTGTTTATGACGGTGTCGGCCAAGCAACATTTGAAGGCAGCCTGGCTTCGCTTAAGCGTCGCGGCATGATGGCACTTTTCGGTGGCGCAAGTGGCATGGTCCCAGCCTTCGATCTTCAAGCGCTGAGCCGAATGGGATCCTTGTTTGTTACTCGCCCAACATTGGCGGATTACATTGTTGGTCCTGGCGAAATGCAATGGCGAGCAGATGAAATCTTTGCCGAACATCTCGCTGGAAAACTGAACTTTGCAATTGGAAATGCTTACGCTCTGCAAGATGCCAAAGACGCACACACAGACTTAGCAGCTCGCAAAACTACGGGAAAACTCTTACTAGTTCCGTAAGTTCAAGACTTGTTCCGTAAATTTGGGCATTTTTTGGTGTCCATAAATCCAGATAGGCTTTGAAGATGCCGGCCGCATTAGTAACTGGAACATTTAATCCACCTCACATGGGTCATGTGAAGCTGATTAAATCGGCCATTGAAAAGCGAGATCATGTAGTTGTCGTAGTTTTAGCTGCGCCACATGATCGATTAGCTGCAAACGATCGGGCTCGCGCACTCTTGCAAGACTGTGTTGCTGAAGGTGTGAATGAAGCGGCCATGACTATCGTTCATGGCTATGAATCCACACCATACGATCCAGGCAATAGCGCAGTTGCGAAATCAAATGCTCGAGTTATCGAAGCCCACCTTCGTCACACTCCGCCAGTAGACCTCTTGGTTACATCTGAAACTAATGGTGATGAGTTTGCCAAACTTCTTGGCTTACATCACCACAGCTTCGATCCAGATCGCACCCAAGTTCCTGTCTCTTCCACGCAGATTCGCGAAGACTTGATTAGCAATTGGCATCTACTTGGACCAGGTTCGAGAGAACTACTTGCGATTCGCGCAGTATTTATTGGTGCTGAATCAACTGGAACTACGACCACAACTTTGGCAGTTCAAGCTGAATTGATGAAGCGCCAAGGAAACTTCGCAACTACTAACTGGATTCGCGAATATGGTCGCGATCTGACTATGCGTAAAAAAGAACAAGCCGAAGCTATGGGCTTAAGTGAGTACGCAGTGCCATGGACTATCAATGACTTCGTAGAAATCGCAATCGTGCAGCAACAGCTTGAGGATGTTGCGGCTCGCACCGGTGGACCTGTTGTATGTTGCGACACTGATGTATTCGCCACAATCATTTGGGAACGTCGTTACTTGGGAGAAAAAGCTGCCCTGCCAATGCCGGGCGATTCCCAAAACCGGATCTATTTTGTAACCCAACCTGATGGTGTCCCTTTTGTCCAAGACAAAATCCGAGATTCTGAGGAACTTCGAATATCCATGACTCGAGAATTCGAAGATGACTTAATTAGCACCGGTAGGTCCTGGATGGCACTCGATGGCACAGTAGAAACCAGAGTTGAATTAGCACTTAAAGCGATCGATGCTGCGATGGCGCAAGCGTTCGATTTCCACGTTCACTAGATTCACCGTTCCTGCCTTGGGCAAGGTTGCAAAACCCTAAACTTGAACCCATGCGATCAATCAAAACAATCCACGTTATTAGTTGTCATGCCGAAGGCGAAGTTGGAGACGTAATTGTTGGCGGTGTTAATCCACCCCCAGGCGAGACGCTTTATGACCAGTCACGTTTCATTGCAACTGACAATGAACTTCGACAGTTTGTTCTGAATGAACCGCGTGGTGGAGTTTTTCGCCACGTCAATATGTTGGTGCCACCTAAAGATCCAAGAGCTGCAGTTGGATTCATAATCATGGAGCCAGAAGACACCCCACTTATGTCTGGCTCAAATTCAATGTGTGTAGCGACCGTAGTTCTGGAAACTGGCATTGTGCCGATGGTTGAACCAGAAACCCATTTCTTTATGGAAGCCCCGGCTGGATTAGTTGAAGTATTTGCAACTTGTAAAGACGGCAAGGCAACTCAGATCAAAGTGCATAACGTCCCAGCATTCGCTGCAACCTTAGACACAAAGCTAGAAGTTCCTGGCTTAGGTACTTTGACTGTAGATACCGCTTGGGGTGGCGACAGCTTCGTAATTGTTAATGCCAAAGAATTGGGATTCACACTCGATCCAAGTGAAGCGCGTGATCTTGCAGTTATGGGAATTGGAATTACCAAAGCTGCCAACGAGCAACTAACTTTTACCCACCCAACCATCCCAGGCTGGACCCACTTCTCGTTTTGCCAAATGGCAATGCCGGTGTTTGAAGAAGGCGGCTCACTCATTAGCCATAATGCCGTCGCCGTTCAGCCAGGAAAGATCGATCGATCACCCACCGGCACCGGAGTTTCGGCACGCATGGCTGTGCTTCATGCTCGTGGCGTAATGAAGCTGGGCGATCGAATCCGCGGACGATCAATCATTGGCTCACACTTTGAAGGTCGGATTGAACAGGAAGTCATGATTGGCGATAAGCCAGGAATCATTCCATCCATTGCTGGCCAAGCCTGGCTAACTGGAACACATCAACACATGTTGGATCCAACTGATCCTTACCCACTTGGCTACCTTGTTAGTGATACTTGGCCACGAATTGGCAAAGATTAATTCCTAAAATGCCCCAATCTCCAAACATTGCTCACCTAGATTTTTCAGAAACTGGATTTTCCATCCGCTCTGATCAAGTCATGCAAGCTCGTGAGCAACATTGGTATGCAACGACGAACTTTGGGATCGCAATCCTGCGTTACGAAGATTCCAACGCATTGCTCAAAGACAAGCGGCTTTATCAAGGAACCCGCAGATGGCCATCACACTTTGGGATAGATGACGGCCTGTTGGCGAATTGGTGGCCAGACATCATGTTGAGTATTGAGGGCGATGATCACCTTCGACTTCGCAAGCTTTCTGGCCCAGCGTTTTCACCAAAAGTACTTGAGCCGCTGATCCCAACTTTTGCTGAGCTGGCGCATGAATTGATTGATGGTTTTTGTGAACGCGGGACCGCAGAGTTTATGAGCGAGTTTGCCGAAGCTTATTCAGCCCGAGTGATTACCGGATTGCTAGGAATCGATAAATCACAGTGGCGAAAAATCGCAGATCTAGCCACTGAGCTTGGATATGTTTTTAGCGTCACGATTAAGGATGATCTACAGGTAATCGAACACGGCCTCTCTGGACTACTGGAAATTTCAAAAGCTTTGATTGCAAGTCGCCAAGGCACTGACGGTGATGATTTTGTTGGGGCGCTGATTAGGGCAAATTCTGACGGCAAGAAAATTACCGATCATGAATTGTTAATGCTGGTCAGTTTCATCATCTTTGCCGGCTTTGATACCACTAGAAATCAAATTGGCCTTGGACTTCAGACTTTTTCAAAGCACATGGATCAATGGCGCAATCTAGGTGAAAATCCGGATTTGGCACGCAGTGCGGTTGAAGAAGTGATGCGGGTTAATCCAACAATTACTTGGGTTAGCCGCGAAGCCTCCGTTGATGTTGAGTACAAAGACTTGGTAATTCCGCAAGGCAAAACGATCCACTTAATAACGATTCCTTCGGGAAGTGATCCGCGTCGCTTTGAAAAAACTGAGTTCGATATAACTGCTGGGCGTCCACCACACTTTGGCTTCGGTGGTGGCATGCATCATTGCCTAGGACATTATGTCGCTCGCCTCGATATGGCAGAAGCGTACAAAGCACTTGCGCAGCGTCTGCCAGACTTTGAAATTCTCGATGGCGCTACTTACCTTCCAGATAGTGGCAACACCGGTCCAATTGAATTACCGATCAAGTTCACACCGTCAGCACGCAGGTCCTGATGACGGAAAAACCAAAAGCTCCACCAAAACTTAAATCAATCAAATCCATTCAAAAGTATTTGGCAACGCAAGATAAGCGCCTTGGTAGATTTCTAGAGAACGCTCCGCTCTATCCAGTTGCCAAAGAACCAGCTCACAATTCTCACTTCGAAACCATTGTGTTTGCTGTCATAGGTCAGCAGTTGTCGGGTAAGGCCGCTGACACAATCACGCACCGATTGATCGCAAAGACTGGGTCACCGGTCAAGCCGGCCAAGCTTCTTAAGTTAGGCCACCTTCAGTTGCGAGAAGTTGGCCTTAGCAATGCCAAGGCTCGGACCATCCTGGAATTAAGCGAAGCGGTGGTTAAAGGTTTTGACCTGGAGTCCGTAGATGAATTACCGGATGATGAAATCGTCAAGCAATTAACACAGTTCTGGGGGATTGGTCGCTGGACGGTCGAGATGTTCATGATGTTTAGGTTGGGCAGACTCGATGTTTGGCCAATCGGTGATCTGGGCGTGCGTCGAGGTTGGGGAATTATCCAAGGCCTGGGATACACACCAACTGAAAAAGAAGTAATTGGAGTCACCGATCACCTTTCGCCATACCGAAGTGTTGTTGCTTGGCATTGCTGGCGGGCAACTGACGAAGAACCAGATTTTTGGTAACCGCTTGCTGCCAAATCTTCGCAGT
This sequence comes from Actinomycetota bacterium, assembly GCA_026392515.1. GTDB lineage: Bacteria > Actinomycetota > Actinomycetes > S36-B12 > UBA5976 > UBA5976. The sequence goes on from JAPLBY010000029.1 coordinate 61,721, forward strand.
CGTCATTCTTTGATTTCATCTAGAATCAGAACATGTCCAAGCCAGTAGTACTTATCGCCGAAGAACTTTCGCCAGCCACTATTGCAGTTCTGGGCGAACAATTTGAAATTCGGCATTGTGATGGCGCTAACCGGACAGAATTACTCAGCAACCTTGCCTCAGCAAATGCCGTACTAATTCGTTCGGCCACCAAGATGGACGCCGAAGCCATTGCCGCTGCGCCAGATTTGAAGATCATCGCGCGCGCTGGAGTTGGCCTAGACAACGTGGATGTTCCTGCTGCAACCTCTGCCGGGGTGTTAGTTGTGAATGCCCCAACCAGCAACATCGTTTCAGCTGCAGAGTTAGCAGTTTCACTATTACTTGCTGTGGCTCGCAATGTAGTTCCCGCGAATTTAGCTCTAAAGAATGGCCAGTGGAAGCGTTCCCAATTTGGAGGAGTTGAACTCCAAGGTAAGACCGTCGGAATCATTGGTATGGGCAAAATTGGAATGTTAGTTGCGCAGCGCCTAGCTGGCTTTGACATGAAGTTTGTCGCCTACGATCCATACGTCAAGGATGCACCTAAGGGTGGACCAGAAATCAAAATGGTTTCACTTGATGAGTTGCTAGCGGCGTCGGACTTTGTAACGATCCATATTCCAAAGACTCCAGAAACCGCTGGGCTTATTGATTCCGCTGCACTGGCAAAGATGAAGCCAACTGCCTTTGTAATCAACGCAGCTCGCGGTGGAGTACTTGATGAAGATGCATTGTTTGATGCGCTTAAGTCAGGAACTATTGCTGGCGCTGGACTGGATGTCTATGCAACAGAACCATGCACCGATTCGCCGCTGTTTGCGCTCGACAATGTTGTTGCTACGCCGCATTTAGGTGCGTCAACTGAAGAAGCTCAAGAAAAAGCCGGTGTTGCAGTCGCTGAGTCTGTAGTCGCCGCGTTCGCAGGAAACGTCGTTCCAGGCGCAGTTAACGCTGATTCAATTAGCTAGTTAGACCAACGCGGAACAGTTCAACCATTTCGTCGATCTCAGCTTCGGTAGTGCTAAGTGGTGGCGCTACTTGAAGTGCACCGCCCCAAATCGCACGTGAGATGACACCAACATCGCGGCACTTGCCATACATAGCAGGGGCAATGTTCGGATCAGCCATTTGAATACCACCTAAGAAACCAACGCCGGTGCGAACTTCACTCACTACGTCTAGATCTTCAAGTGTGCGCAGAGCGCTTGCGAACTTGTCTTCCAACTTAGCTACGTGAGCTGGCAGATTTTCGCGCATCATGATCTTGATGTTTGCTATTCCGGCAGCGGCTGCAGTTGCGTGCCCACCGTAGGTATAGCCATGGCGCCAAACACCAGCACTAGGTGCGTAAAAAGTTTCCCAAACCGAAGGAGCAGCAATTACTGCGCCCATTGGTGCATAACCTGAAGTTAAACCCTTTGCGACGGTAATCAAATCTGGTTGCAATCCATATCGGGTAGAAGCAAACCAATCGCCGCAGCGACCAAAACCGTTGATGACTTCATCGGCTACGAAAAGTATGTTGCGCTCAGCACAGGCCTTGCGAACAGTTTGAAGGTATAAATCTGGTGGAATCCGAACGCCACCAGCGCCTTGAATTGGTTCACAAAAGAAAGCCGCAATGTTTTCTTCGCCAATTCGATCAATTGTTGCGATCATTTCATCAGCGTCGTCCCAAGGAACGCGCACCACATCTTCAACCAATTCGGAGTACCCGTCGTTGTTTGGCGGGATACCAGCGATGGAAGTGCCACCGGCATGCATGCCGTGGTAGCCGTTTTCGCGGAAGACAATAACTTTCTTCGAAGGCTTACCTTGCAAGGTCCAGAAGCGGCGAGACATTTTCAAGGCTGTATCAATACTGTCGCTACCGCCAGAAGTGAAAAAGATCTTTGAATCTGGCACTGGCGAAATCGAGGCAACTAAATCGGCAAGTTCAATTGTTGGGGCAGTGGTGCATTCGCCAAATGAAGAGTATGAGGCGATGTCAGCAGCTTGAGCTGCCATAGCTTCGCCAATTTCTTTACGGCCATGTCCAACGTTCATGTACCAAAGAGCGCCTGCGGCATCAAAGTATTTTTTGCCCTTGTCATCCCAAACCCATGACCCTTCACCCTTAGTCATCACTAGAGGACCATTGGTGGAAATTGCATTCATGTCAGCGAAACCGTGCCAGAAAGCGTTATACATATTTACTCCTTCGAATTGATTCCAGAATACCAACAAAGCCTTACCCTGTGGCATAGTTAGCCCATGATTTCTTGGCCGATTACTGAGCCAGTGCTGGTAGATAAGGCACTGATGTTGCGGCCATGGCACTTGGATGACGTTAATAGCGTTTACGAAATTTGCCAGGATCCAGCAATTCAAGAATTTACAACGGTTCCAGTTCCCTATACGCGAGAAATTGCTGACTTCTGGATTAGGTCTTCACCTCAAAAGTACCTGGAGCGAGACAAGATATCTCTAGCTGGAATTCGAAATGGCGAGATTGTGCTTTCAGTATCTATTCATGGAATTCACGAATTCGATCACGTTGGCGAAATTGGTTACTGGGTTAGCCCAAATGCTCGCGGTGAAGGTCTAGCAGCACTTGCGGTGAAAATGATTTCTGACTTTGGATTTGCAATTGGATTTCGGCGCCTGTTCGCAATCACTTTGCCAGATAACTTGGCATCCCAAAAGTCTCTGATCAATGCTGGTTTTGAATTAGAAACCGTTTTACGTGATCGGATGACAAGACGAAATGGAACCCAAGCGAACGCAGTTGTGTTTGCTAAGTTTCCAGATGTAAAAATTACGGATTAACCCGCAACAATGTCGCCTTCAGCTCGGCTGACTTCAACACCGAGTCCTTCAAGATAAGCTTGGGCAGCATCAAGGTCAGCGGTCTCGCCCTTGAATTCAACAATCATCCAGCCGAAGTGATTTTCAATTGCAGCTCTGCGAATACTAGGAATCACATTGAAGTCTTTAACCACGTGATAGATCACCGGTTCTGCAACTTGGGATTCCGGAAATGTTAGTCGAAGGTGACGGCTGTTCATGCGGAGATCTCCTTATTGCGTTCGGCTCGATTTACTGCTGACACTACTGCCTTAAGTGATGAAGTAACGATGGAGGAGTCAATTCCAACTCCCCAAAGCATTTGGCCAGCTACTGCGCACTCTACGTAAGAGGCTGCTTGGGCATCGCCGCCGCTACTCATTGCGTGTTCGTGATAGTCAAGCACTCGAACATCAACACCAACTTGAGCCATCGCGTTACAGAAAGCAGCAATTGGACCATTTCCAATTCCTTCGACTTCAACATCACCGGAAGTCTTGTCGCTCATAGCAACTTTGACTCGTGTGTCACCTTCAACATCGCTGTCAACGGCTACCGTCTTTAGTTTGAAGCGGCCCCATGGGCTTTCAGAATTTGGCAAGTACTCATCCTGGAAGTAATCCCACATTTGGGCTGGAGTAACTTCGCCACCTTCAGTGTCAGTGTGAGCCTGGATTACAGCGCTGAATTCAATTTGCAGACGGCGTGGAAGTTCTAACTTGTTTTCGGTGCGCATTATGTATGCGACGCCACCCTTGCCGGATTGGGAGTTAACGCGAATCACGGCTTCGTAGCTGCGGCCAACATCTTTAGGGTCAATCGGCAAGTAAGGAACGTTCCAGGTGAACTTATCGACTTCAACACCAGCAGCTTTAGCATCTTGCTTCATGATGTTAAGACCCTTGTTGATTGCATCTTGATGTGAGCCTGAAAAAGCGGTGAATACCAAGTCGCCTCCATATGGATGACGCTCTGGAACTGGAAGTTGGTTGCAGTATTCAACGGTCCGACGAATTTCATCGATATTGCTGAAGTCAATCTGCGGATCAATACCCTGACTGAACAAGTTCATACCAAGTGTTACTAAACAAACATTTCCAGTTCGTTCGCCGTTACCAAAAAGGCAACCTTCAATGCGATCGGCACCTGCCATGTAACCAAGTTCGGCAGCAGCAACACCGGTGCCACGGTCGTTGTGTGGATGAAGTGAAATAACAATTGAATCGCGGTACTTCAGTTTGCGACCCATGTATTCGATGCTGTCGGCATAAACATTAGGAGTTGCCATTTCAACGGTGGCTGGCAAGTTCACAATTACCTTGCGATCTGGCGTTGGCTTCCAAACGTCATTAACTGCGTTTACAACTTCGATTGCGTAATCAAGTTCGGTGCCAGTAAATGACTCAGGGGAGTACTCGAAGTAAACCTCTGTTCCTTCGATTTGCTCGGCATACTTCAGGCAAAGTTCTGCGCCACGAACTGCAATTTCCTTAATGCCATCTTTATCAAGATCAAAGACAACGCGACGCTGCAATGTTGATGTGGAATTGTAAAGATGCACGATTGCTTGTGGCGCGCCTTCGATCGCTTCAAAAGTACGTTCAATCAAGTGCTCACGTGCTTGCGTCAAAACCTGAATGACTACATCATCTGGAATCAGATTCTCGTCGATAAGCATTCGAACGAAATCAAAATCTGTTTGGCTGGCTGATGGAAAACCAACTTCAATTTCTTTGTAACCCATTTGCACCAGAAGTTCGAACATACGCTTCTTGCGATCTGGTGTCATCGGGTCGATCAAAGCTTGGTTGCCATCGCGAAGATCGACTGCGCACCAGCGTGGGGCTTGGGTAATTACCTTTGTTGGCCAGGTGCGATCTGGAAGATCAATCTGGGCAAATGGTGTGTAGCGCTCAAATGGCATACCTGATGGTTTTTGCGAATTACGTTGTTCGTAGCTAGTCATTGGAAATCTCCGAAAATCTGTGAATGTTTGCGAAAAGGGCGTCCGGCAAGCAGAAAGCTCCGCAACGAGTGGGCCGGGTTAGGCCTCGTTGCGGCAGTCAAGGAGCAGGTTCGTAAACATTGCTTTCACTTTAGCACTGCGCGCCGATACTGGAAAAACCACAGATTTGTGCCCAATGCGTTCGCTCCGTGAGATTTCGCTTTTTCCATTAATAAGGAACCCCGATACCCTTTATTGCATGGCTAGCAACATTAAATTGGCAGTAATTCCCGGCGATGGCATTGGCGTGGAGGTAGTAGCTGAAGGACTTAAAGTCTTATCGGCAATCGCTCCTAGCGTTGACTTGACCTTTAGCACCACCGATTACGACCTTGGTGCGCGCCGATACAACGCAACAGGCGAAACTTTGCCAGACAGCGTGGTTACTGAACTTAAAGAACACGATGCGATTTTGCTTGGTGCCATCGGCGATCCATCGGTTAAGCCAGGAATTCTGGAGCGCGGCGTTCTTTTGCCACTTCGTTTCCAGCTAGACCACCACTTGAATTTGCGTCCAGTGAAACTTTATCCAGGTGTTACCTCTCCACTTGTTGGAAAAGGGTCGAAAGAAATTGACTTTGTTGTTTGTCGCGAAGGAACTGAAGGTCCTTATGTTGGCGCGGGCGGTTTCCTACGTAAAGGCACAGAGCACGAAGTTGCAACTGAAATAAGCATGAACACTCGCTTTGGTGCTGAGCGAATTATTCGCGATGCATTCGAGCGGGCAGGTCGCCGTCGTGGCAAGGTCACACTTGTTCACAAAACCAACGTGATTGTTTATGCCGGTGATTTATGGCAGCGAGCGTTTAACGATGTTGCAGCTGAGTATCCAAATATCGAGATCGATTACTGCCACGTGGATGCAGCATCCATGTACTTCTTAACTTCGCCAGAACGATTCGATGTAATTGTTACCGACAACTTGTTCGGCGACATTCTTACTGATATCGGCGCAGCTATTGCCGGTGGTATCGGATTAGCAGCCAGTGGAAACATTGATCCAAGTCGCACTAACCCAAGTATGTTTGAGCCAGTTCATGGCAGCGCACCAGACATCGCTGGCCAAGGTAAAGCCGATCCAACTGCAACTGTTTTGAGTATTGCCATGTTGTTAGATCATTTGGGATATGCAGATGCAGCAAAGAAGATCGACGATGTAGTGGCTGCGGATCTGGCATCACGAACTGGCACGCGCTCAACCAGCCAAATTGGTGACGCACTAGCAGCAGCAGTCGCAGGCTAAGGATTCGCTATGACAACTTTCGTTCACAATGATTTAGATGTTTCAGCTGCAAATGTTGTTGCCTCAGGGCAACCGCTTTATCCAGCAGTTGAGCGAACTAGCGCGGTTGCTGCAATTGCAAACCATGCAAACCCATCTCCAGCTAGCGCCGAACAGCGCGCAGCAATTTTTGCTGATCCTGGTTTTGGTAAGTACTTCACTGACAATGTGGTGCGCGCAGTTTGGACAAAAGCTGATGGCTGGCATCAAGCCGAAATAGTTTCTGGTTCAGCCAGCGCTGGTGGTCTAGGTATCAACGCACTGCATTACGGTCAATCAATCTTCGAAGGTCTTAAGGCTTATCGCCAAGCAGATGGTGGCATTTACACATTCCGCCCAGAAGCAAATGCTCTGCGCTTTCAGCGTTCGGCACATCGTCTCGCTTTGCCACCGGTGCCTACTGATTTGTTTATTGGTTCGATTGAAGCATTAGTTCGCCAGGATCAAGCTTGGGTTCCTACGGATCCAGATCAGTCCTTGTACTTACGCCCACTTGAATTTGGCTCGGAAGATGCTTTGGGCGTTCGTCCATCAACGCACGTTACATATGTATTGATGGCCTCACCAGTTGGCGCCTACTTCCCGCAAGGTGTTAAGCCAGTATCAGTTTGGTTAAGCGACGAATATGTTCGCGCTGCACCTGGTGGTACTGGTGAAGCTAAGTGCGCAGGAAACTACGCATCAAGTTTGATTGCCCAGGCTGAAGCTTCGGACAATGGTTGCGATCAAGTTGTTTGGATAGACGCGATCGAGCGCAAATACATTGAAGAAATGGGTGGCATGAACATGTTCTTCGTCTATGGCTCCGGTTCAAGCGCTCGTTTGCTCACGCCACGACTAACTGGAACTTTATTGCCAGGTGTAACAAGAGATTCAATCCTTACTTTGGCGCGCGACCTTGGTTACCAAGCCGAAGAAGGAACTATCACTGTTGAGCAATGGCGTGAAGGCTGCGCAAGTGGTGAGATCACGGAAACATTTGCTTGCGGAACGGCTGCGGTAATCACTCCGGTTGGCCGCGTTGATAGCAAGAACAGCGGTGCTTGGAATATTGCAGATGGTGGCTCAGGTGACATCACAATGAAACTGCGCGCAGCACTTGTTGATCTACAAACCGGTAAGGCACCGGATAACCATAACTGGATGCATCGGATCGTCTAATGTCTAAAACTTCCCCTGTTACCGACGCATTTCATCTTTACGACACAACACTTCGCGATGGCGCCCAACGCGAGGGAATTAGCTACTCAGTCGAAGACAAGCTAACAATTGCAAAACTGCTAGATGGTTATGGCGTTGGATTCATTGAAGGTGGCTGGCCAGGCGCATTGCCAAAGGACACAGAGTTCTTTGCGCGCATTGCCGCTGGTGAGTTAGTTCTAAAGAACGCAAAGCTGGTCGCTTTTGGCGCAACTCGCAAAGCTGGAGTTAAGGCCGAAGAAGATGCGCAGGTTAAAGCATTACTGGATTCACAAGCTCCAGTGATCACCTTGGTTGCAAAGAGCGATGTTTGGCACGTAGAGCAAGCACTTAAAACAACTAACGAAGAAAACCTGGCAATGATCGGCGACACTGTTGCATATTTAGTGTCACAAGGCCGCAGAGTATTCGTGGACTTTGAACACTTCTTTGATGGCTACAAACATGATTCTGATTACGGCGTCGAAGCAGTAAAGGTTGCTATGAAAGCTGGCGCGGATGTTGCAGTGCTTTGCGACACCAACGGTGGAATGCTGCCATCTGGAATTGCCACGATCGTTACTGACGTAATGAATAGAACTCAGGCTCGACTTGGAATTCATTGCCAAGATGACACTGGATGTGCGATTGCAAACAGCGTTGCGGCAGTTGAAGCAGGTGCGACGCATGTGCAGTGCACTGCAAATGGTTACGGTGAACGCACTGGTAACGCTGACCTATTTGTGGTCGCTGCGAACTTGCAGTTAAAGCTTGGAATCAACTGTCTGCCTGAAGAATCCCTTAAGGATTCGATGCGGATTTCACATGCCTTGGCAGAAATTGCCAACCTGCCACCTGATACGCATCAGCCATACGTTGGTGTTTCATCTTTTGCGCACAAAGCTGGTTTACACGCAAGCGCACTAAAGGTTAATCACGAGCTTTATAACCACATTGATGCTTCGGTTGTTGGAAACGATATGCGAGTACTTGTTACCGAGATGGCCGGACGTGCATCAATTGAGATGAAGGGTGCCGAACTTGGTTATGACCTTTCCAAAGAACCAGAAGCAATTACTCGCGTAGTTGAACAAGTTAAAGATCTAGAAGCACATGGCTGGTCCTTTGAAGCAGCGGATGCATCATTTGAATTACTTTTGCAAGATGCGTTAGCAGGTAAGTCCACAAAGAAGTTCACCGTTGAATCTTGGCGAACCATTGTCGAACAACGTGAAGACGGCCAAATAGTTAGTGAAGCAACCGTCAAGGTTCATGCTGATGGCCAACGCATAGTTGCAACCGGCGAAGGTAATGGTCCGGTTAACGCATTGGACAACGCTTTGCGCTCTGCTCTAGTACAGCACTTCCCACAAATTGCAGAACTCGATCTTGTGGACTACAAGGTTCGTATTCTTGATGGCGGCCTAGGTACTGGCGCGGTAACCCGAGTGCTAATCGAAACTGCCGAAAAGGGACGACGTTGGACCACGGTCGGCGTAAGCGAGAACGTTATTGCAGCTTCTTGGCTTGCTCTTGAAGATGCGATCTCGTACGGCTTACTAGGCAAAACCAGTTAACTGAACTTTTTTGCATAACCAGTAGTCTTAGTAAATGCGTATTGCTCGAGTTTCGGTCCCTGGCGTTGAATTTCCGGTTTACGGAGTTATCACTGGCGACAAAATTGAATTGATCACTGGTCTACCTTGGCCAGACATCAGCGATCCAGTTGCTGCCCTAAACCTTGCAGATGTGAAAATCCTTGCTCCAGTGATTCCAAGCAAAGTTGTATGCGTTGGCAAAAACTATGCAGATCACGCTAAGGAAATGGGTGGCGATGTTCCGACGGAACCAGTTATCTTCCTGAAGCCAAACACCACGGTGATTGGCGATGGCGACTTTATTGTCTTGCCACCTCAGTCAACTAATGTCCATCATGAAGCTGAACTAGCAATTGTGATTGGCGCATTAGCCAAGAATGTTGAAATTGATCGCGCGGATGAAGTCATCTTTGGTTACACCTGCGCAAACGATGTCACAGCCCGAGATCTGCAGAACAGCGATGTGCAATGGACTCGCTCCAAGAGCTTTGATACTTTCTGCCCACTTGGTCCGTGGATTGAAACGGAATTAGATCCCGAAAACTTAGGCATCTCATGCCGAGTGAACGGCGTTACAAAGCAAGACGGAAACACTAGTGATTTAGTTCGCAGCGCTCGTGAAATGGTGTCTTGGATTTCGCACATGATGACTTTGCTGCCAGGTGATGTGATCTTGACGGGTACACCTGCTGGCGTTAGTTCAATCGTGTCTGGCGACTCGGTATCAGTAACTATTGAAGATATTGGTACTCTTACTAATTCAGTCACTGTTCGTTAAAGAACTATTCAGGAGAATCTGTGTCAAACGTTCGAGTTCGGTTCTGTCCTTCGCCGACAGGAAACCCGCACGTAGGCATGATCCGCACTGCCTTATTCAACTGGGCTTATGCCCGTCACACTGGCGGAACTTTTGTTTTTCGAATTGAAGACACCGATACCTCGCGAGATTCTGAGCAGTCCTACACCGACCTTCTAGATTCATTGCGTTGGCTTGGCATGGATTGGGATGAAGGTCCAGAAGTTGGCGGCCCGAATGCCCCGTATCGACAATCCCAGCGCATGGATATCTATGCCGACATTGCTGGCAAGTTACTAGATTCTGGAAACGCTTATCACTGCTACTGCTCTCAAGAAGAACTTGAAGAACGTCGGGAAGCTGCGCGTGAAGCTGGCAAGACTCCAGGTTATGACGGCGCTTGTCGCACATTAACTGCAGAACAAAAATCTGAGTATGAAACACAAGGGCGATCCCCGGTTGTTCGCTTCCGAATGCCAGATACTGACTTCACTTGGACCGATCTTGTTCGTGGCGATGTAACTTTCGCAGCGGAGCATGTTCCGGACTATGTAATTGTGCGCGCAACAGGGGAGCCGCTTTATACCTTGGTAAATCCAGTTGATGACGTACTGATGGAAATCACTCACGTGCTTCGCGGCGAAGACTTATTAAGTAGTACTCCACGTCAGCTTGCTCTTTACGATGCATTAAAAGCAATTGGTGTCGCAAAAGGTGAACGCCCCCTTTATGGTCACTTGCCATATGTAATGGGCGAAGGAAATAAGAAGCTTTCTAAGCGCGATCCAGAATCAAGTCTTTTGATGTATCGCGAAGAAGGTTACTTACCTGAAGGCCTACTTAACTACCTTGCCCTTTTGGGTTGGGCGTTTGGTGAAGATCGCGAATTCTTCTCAAAGGAAGAAATGGCAACAGTCTTTGATGTCGCTCGTGTTAATGCCAACCCAGCACGTTTTGACTTAAAGAAGTGCACTTCGATTAACGGGGACTGGATTCGAACTTTGGCGCCAGAGGAATTAGCCACACGAATTACTCCGTTCTTGATCAAGGATGGAATTCTGTCCGCAGAGCCAACTGCAGAGCAGATGGAAGTCTTGAAGAACGCAATTCCGCTAGTGCAAGAACGAATGGAAACTTTGCGCCAGGGTATTGGAATGGTGGGCTTCCTATTTGCCGATCAATCCGGCAGTCCAGTGTTTGCAGTTGATCCAGTTGAAGCCGAAAAGGTTTTGACTCCAGAAGCACAGCCGGTATTAGTTGCTGCCTTAGCTGCACTTACTGGTGTGGCCGATTGGACTACGCCAGCAATTGAAGAAGCACTGCGCACTGCTTTAATTGAAGGCCTGGAACTAAAACCTAAGGTAGCTTTTGGTCCAGTTCGAGTTGCTGTGACGGGACGTCGAGTTTCACCACCACTATTTGAGTCCCTTGAAATTCTTGGTAGAGAACGATCCCTAGCCCGAATTACTGCCTCAATAAAATAGGCGTCTGAGATTACGCATTTCGCTCAATCACTTGGCCTGAGATAGAATTTCGACTCGTAATGCCATTTGGGATATGGGGTAATTGGCAGCCCAACTGATTCTGGTTCAGTTAGTCTTGGTTCGAGTCCAGGTATCCCAGCCACATAAATACATTCCAATTGATTCCAAATCGTGGAATAGTGAACCTCATGAGTAAGCGGCAATTGCCAAGATGGTCAGACTTAAAACCAATCCTGGGATTCAAGTCACCATTTTCCAGAAGTGATGCGGTTTCCTGCGCAGTCACAATCTCTCAGCTGAGAAACATTGGTAAATCAAAAACCCCGCGTGCAGTTTTTGACTACACCGATGGCGCAGCTGGCGAAGAGCTAAGTTACGGACGGGCTTATGAGGCTTACCGACGCTTAGAGTTCCACCCACATGTTTTGCGCGATGTTTCGGTCGTTGATACCTCCATTTCAATCTTTGGCCAAAAGTCCGCCTTGCCTTTTGTGTTTAGTCCAACTGGATTCACGCGCATGATGCATTACCAAGGCGAACCTGCAGTTGCTAAAGTTGCCGCCGAGTTTGGCATCCCATATACCTTGTCAACACTTGGAACAACTTCAATTGAAGATCTTGCCGCCGCTGCACCTGAAACCCGAAAGTGGTTCCAACTTTATTTGTGGCGAGATAAAACCACTCGTTATGAATTAGTAGAACGAGCTGCAGCCGCAGGTTACGAAGCAATCATGCTCACAGTCGACACAGTAGTTGGTGGCATGCGAGTACGGGATGTAGAAAATGGCCTAACTATTCCACCGCAGTTAACGCTAAAAACTATGGTGGATATGGCGAAGTATCCAAAATGGTGGGGCAACTTACTGACAACAAAACCACTTGAGTTTGCATCACTAAAAACAACCGGTGGCACGGTTGCTGAACTTATGAATAGTGTCTTTGATCCATCAATCACTATGAAAGATGTGGAATGGCTAAAGGCGAATTGGCCCGGCAAGTTAATTGTTAAAGGTGTGCAAAATGTAAACGATGCTGCGATGCTGGCCAGCGCCGGTGTTGACGCAGTTGTGCTTTCAAATCATGGGGGACGACAACTTGATAGATCGGTAGTACCACTAGAACTTTTGCCATCTGTAAAGAGTGCAATCTCTGACACAAATACTCAACTGTTCATTGACGGTGGCGCATTGTCTGGCTCTGACATTGTTGGCGGCATTGGATTAGGTGCGGATGCAGTTCTAGTTGGCCGGGCCTATCTTTACGGAATTATGGCCGGTGGGGAAGCAGGCGTTCGACGAGCTGCACAAATCCTGCAAGGTGAGGTCGAGCAAACTATGCGACTGATGGGGATTACATCTCTGGATCAACTGACACCAGACATGGTCCGATTCCGCGGCCAGGAAAAGTTCTAAAGAGTTTTTAGTTAAATAAAAAAGACCCCTGAGGGTCTGATTCATTTGTAGCCCCGACGGGATTCGAACCCGCGCTACCGCCTTGAGAGGGCGGCGTGCTAGGCCGCTACACAACGGGGCCGCACCAGTTCACAATAACGTAGATTGGGCCAAGTTCTAAATGCCCAGTATTAACTAGCCGCGTGCTTTGAGTGAATCACTAATGCGATTAGCGGCTGTCATTACAGCGATGCCATGAATTCGACCCGGAGTACGCGTCAAGCGTTCGATTGGTCCAGAGATAGATACTGCAGCGATGACTTTGCCGTTGGCACTTCGAATCGGCGCACTAACAGACGCAACTCCTGGTTCGCGCTCACCGAGGGATTGTGCCCAACCGCGACGTCTGACAGCTGATAAATCTGAGGCTGTGAACTTAGCGCCTTGAATTCCGCGGTGAAGTCGATCTGGTTCTTCCCATGCGAGCAAGATTTGAGCAGCAGAACCTGCGGACATAGTCAGTCCAACACCAACAGGAACTGTGTCCCGTAAACCTGTCATACGTTCAGCGGCAGCAACACAGATTCGCTGATCACCTTGTCGACGATAGAGCTGAGCACTTTCTTTGGTGGCATCACGCAGTGCGATCAAGATCGGATTAGCAATGGCTAGCAGTTTGTCTTCGCCGGCAGCGCCAGCTAATTCGCCTACGCGTGGACCAAGTACGAATCGACCATTGATGTCCCGAGCCACTAAGCGATGGTGCTCAAGAGCAGTTGCCAGACGGTGCGCAGTAGGGCGGGCCAAGCCAGTGGCTGCAACTAATCCAGCCAATGTCAGCGGTCCGGATTCCAAAGCGTCCAGAATGTGGGCAGCTTTATCCAGAACACCTACACCGCTACTAATATCGTCCATGTACTGATATTGGTATCTCGAATAGTGAGATGTCAAAATTGCTACTCAACAGGAGGCAGTTATGGGACGCACATTGGCACAAAAGGTTTGGGACGACCACGTAGTTCGTCGCGCCGAAGGTGAACCGGACTTACTTTATATCGATCTGCACCTGACTCATGAGGTCACAAGCCCACAGGCTTTCGATGGTTTGCGTGCTGCTGGTCGCCCAGTTCGACGCAAAGACTTAACTATTGCCACTGAAGATCACAACGTGCCAACAACTGACATCGACAAACCAATTGTTGATCCAATCAGTCGCGCCCAGATTGATGCACTTCGCATCAACACCAAAGAATTTGGAATTGAAAACTACGAACTTGGAAACAAGGAACAAGGAATTGTTCACATCATTGCGCCACAGTCCGGGCTAACTCAGCCAGGTATGACAATTGTTTGCGGTGACTCACACACTTCAACGCATGGCGCCTTTGGTTCAATCGGAATGGGTATCGGCACAAGTGAAGTTGAGCATGTGCTGGCAACTCAGACTTTGCCTCTTAAGCCTTTCAAGACCATGGCAATCACAGTCAACGGCAAACTTCCAGCTGGCGTAACTTCAAAAGATTTAATTTTGGCAATCATTGCTGAAATTGGAACTGGCGGCGGACAGGGTTACATCCTTGAATACCGTGGTGAAGCAATTCGCGCATTGTCCATGGAAGGTCGCATGACAATGTGCAACATGAGCATCGAAGCTGGCGCTCGCGCTGGCATGATCGCGCCAGACGAAACTACTTTCGAATACGTTAAGGGACGCGAGCACGCACCTAAGGGCGCTGACTGGGACGCTGCAGTTGCTTATTGGAAGACCTTGCCAACTGATGACGACGCAGTGTTTGATCGCGAAGTAATCATTGACGCAACCAAGCTCAGCCCATTTGTAACTTGGGGAACTAACCCAGGTCAGGGCGCTCCGCTTTCGGCAAATGTGCCAAGTCCAGATGACTTCACAGATGAAGTCGACAAGAAGGCAACTGAAAAGGCTCTTGAGTACATGGACCTAAAAGCTGGAATGCCGATTCGCGACATCAAAATCGACACTGTGTTTATCGGATCTTGCACCAACGGCCGCATCGAAGATCTTCGCGCAGCCGCAGACATCCTTAAGGGCAAAAAGATCGCTGATGGCATGCGCATGATGGTTGTGCCAGGTTCGGTACGCGTTCGCCTGGAAGCAATGGCTGAAGGTTTAGACAAGGTCTTCCTTGAAGCTGGCGCTGAATGGCGCGAGGCAGGTTGCTCAATGTGTCTTGGTATGAACCCAGACAAGCTAACGCCAGGTGAGCGCAGCGCTTCAACATCTAACCGAAACTTTGAAGGACGCCAAGGTCCTGGTGGACGCACTCACTTAGTGTCACCAGCCGTTGCTGCTGCAACTGCAATCCGCGGCACACTTTCATCCCCAGCTGATCTTGTAGGGAGTTCAAACTAATGGATAAATTCACAGTTCACACCGGCACTGCTGCACCACTTCGAGAGAGCAATGTCGATACCGACCAGATCATTCCGGCGGAATACCTAAAGCGCATCACTCGCCATGGCTTCGAAGATGGTTTGTTTAACTCCTGGCGTAAAGATGCAAACTTTGTGCTTAACCGTCCGGCTTATCAAGGCGTAAGTGTTTTGGTTGCAGGTCCTGATTTTGGAACTGGTTCGAGTCGCGAGCACGCAGTATGGGCACTTATGGATTACGGCTTCAAAGTTGTGATCTCATCGCGCTTTGCTGACATCTTCCGCGGCAACTCAGGCAAGCAAGGCCTATTAACTGCAGTAGTTGAACAAAGCGCCGTAGAGCAACTTTGGAAGATTATTGAAGAAGAGCCAAGCACACCGGTGACTGTGGACCTAGATGCCCAGGTAATCACTGCTGCCGGCTTCACAACCAAGTTTGAGGTCGATAGCTACGTCAGATGGCGCCTAATGGAGGGCCTAGATGACATTGGCCTGACGCTTAAGCACGTCGATGAGATCACGGCCTTTGAGGCAAAACGACCTAGTTTTAAGCCCACCACGATCTAAATCACCCCAATATCGGCAAAAAATCCCAAGAAATTGGGATTTTTTGCATTTCTTGGGCGTGTCAGGCTAAAAACCCTTGATTTTGAGCCGTAAAGTCACAAGTGAGCCAGGCGGGGAAGCCTGGAACAACTCAAAGGTGCGTTAATTCGCAAGGGTTAATGACAAAAAAGATCGCCGGCATTCATCAATGGAGGTCGGGTAACTATGGAGGATCCAAAGTGAACAAGGCAGAACTAATTGATGGAGTAGCTGAAGCCGCAGGCCTAAGCAAAAAAGACGCCACCGCAGCTGTAGATGCAGTTTTTGACACCATCTCCCGCGCAGTAGCCAAGGGTGACAAAGTTTCCCTAACAGGCTTCGGTATCTTCGAGAAGTCAGACCGCGCAGCCCGTACTGGCCGCAACCCACAGACTGGTGCTCCAGTTCAGATTGCAGCAACATCAGTACCTAAGTTCCGCGCTGGCGCTGAATTCAAGAAAAAGGTTTCAGGCAAATAAGCCTTAAAACTTAAAGTAATCGGACTCGTTGGGAAACCAACGAGTCCGATTCATTTTTATGTCAGGATGATTAAGTCATGAGCAAATTCCCGCCACAGTCACACCGTGGCTTTTGGTATCGGTTTATCGCATTCGTTTTGCGCCCGATCCTAAAAGCAGCCACGGCCCGGGACTGGCGAGGTGGCGAATTCTTGCGCGTTGACCAAGGAATCGTCGTAGCTATGAATCACCTTTCTTGGTATGACCCATTAGTGGCTGCTCACTTTGTTAATGACAATGGCCGGCCCGTTAGATTCTTGGCCAAAGTTGAAGTCTTTAAGATTCCGTTGCTTGGATCGATTTTAAAAAGTGCCGGACAAATTCCGGTTCAGCGCGGTAACTCAGATGCAGCAGCTGGCTCATTGCGCGAAGCATTTAGCGCAATTGAAAATGGTCAGTGTGTTGTCATCTACCCAGAAGGCACATTGACTCGTGATCCAAACCTTTGGCCGATGACTGCAAAGACTGGTGCAGCGCGTATTGCACTAATGACCGGCGCTCCAGTTATTCCCGCAGCGCAATGGGGCCCGCAAGAAGTTATTCCGCCTTATTCAAAGAGCATTCGATTGTTCCCGCGCAAAACTATGCACGTCTGGGCCGGACCTGCAATTGATCTTGATGACTTAAGAAGTCAACCAATTTCGGCCAGCACGCTACGCGAAGCCACGGAACGCATCATGTTGGCCATTACTAAAATATTGGCAGAGCAACGTGGCGAGACTCCACCTGCTCAACCGCTGGACCGACGAATTGCACTTCAGAAGAAAGCAGAATCGTAATGCGCGTCGCCGTAATGGGAGCTGGCTCTTGGGGATCAGTTTTCTCGATGATTCTTGCTGATGCTGGATGCGATGTTTCGCTTTGGGCTCGTAGCGCAGCAATTGCTGATGACATCAATTCCACTCACATTAACCACGCATACTTTCCAGAACTAACTCTTCCTAAAAACATCCTGGCCACTACAAATCCAGATAAAGCATTAACTGATGCTGACCTTGTTGTGCTGGCAATGCCGGCCCAAACTTTGCGAGGAAATCTTTCTGCCTGGAGCTTGTCTATTCCAACGGATTCCATTTTGGTATCGCTTATCAAAGGCGTAGAACTAGGCACAGCCGAGCGCATGACTGAAGTTATTGCGGAGATAACCAAAGTTGATACCGAAAGAGTTGCGGTAGTTTCCGGACCAAACTTGGCACACGAAATCGCAGCTCGCGAACCAGCTGCAACCACGGTCGCCTGTATTAATGAAGAGTTTGCAATCAAGATTCAAGATGCTTGCACCACCGACTATTTCCGGCCGTATTACACAACCGATGTTGTTGGTGTGGAAATTGCGGGCGCAGTTAAAAACGTAATTGCCCTGGCAAACGGTATGGCCGTTGGTCTTGGTTATGGCGAGAATTCCCAGTCTGCACTTATGACGCGCGGCCTGGCTGAGATGTCTCGCTTGGGTGTTGCCCTTGGCGCCAACCCTCTTACTTTTGCTGGGCTAGCCGGCGTTGGCGATTTGATTGCAACTTGTCAGTCACCGCTATCGCGCAACCGAACCATTGGTGTTTACCTTGGCGAAGGCAAAACGATTGAGCAAGCTCAGACTTTAACCAAAACCACGTCAGAAGGCGTTAAGAGTTGCCAATCCATTTCGGATCTTGCCAATCGCCATGGGGTTGAGATGCCAATTACTGAGCAAGTTGTAAACGTGATTCATCGCGGAACCAGCGCTGAGAAAGTTCTGAAGGCTTTCATGTCTCGACCAACAACGGCCGAAGAAGGCCAAGAACTAATGGAGCATATGTAGTTACTAATATCCCATTTTTGGTTGAGTTTGATTTGCAATCTCACCAGTGGCATTTAGTGCTTGATCCAGATCAGCCCAAATATCGTTTGCGTTTTCAATTCCAACTGATACGCGAATTAGATTCTCAGGAACTGCAGAATTTTCTTTAGGCCATCTGCGTCTACGTTCCATCAAGGTTTCGACACCACCAAGTGAAGTTGCATAAGTAATTAGCTCAACAGACTGACAAACTAGCTCGGCCGCTTCAGCATCGCCATCAACTTCAAATGCCAACATGAATCCAGGGCCATCAGATTGACGCTTAGCAATGTCTGCATTCTTATGTCCACCAAGTCCTGGATAGTGCACAGCACGAACCTTGGTATGCCCAGCTAACTTCTCGGCAATGAATTGTGCATTTGATTCAGCGCGATCCACGCGAATTGCCAAAGTGCGAATACCGCGCAGTGCCAGGTAAGAATCGAATGCACTTGGCACGGCTCCCAAAAGAACTCGGCGACCAATAATCTTTTGCGCTAATTCTTCATCTGCAGTTACGAGCGCGCCCATAAGTAAGTCAGAGTGCCCAGCCAAACCTTTGGTAGCACTATGCATTACTAGGTGTGCACCTAGTTCAAGTGGTCGTTGCCGAATTGGAGTCATGAAGGTGTTATCTACTGCAAGGTAAGCGCCGTAATGTCGAGCCACGGTTGCAGTTGCTTCAATGTCACAAATTTCCATCATCGGATTAGTCGGCGTTTCAATCCAAACCCAAGAAGCAGGATTTCCGTCTCCGGCAATTGCTGCTTTGACTGCAACATCATCAGTGACATCAACAAGTCGCAATTCAATTCGACCAAGGTCGTGAAGTTCCTTTAGTCGCATTGCAACACCGGTGTATGAGTACTGACTAGCTACTACTGGTTTTCCTTGCGGGAATAAATCGAAGATGGCATTTGCCGCAGCCATGCCACTTGAGAAAACTGTGCACCGCCCACCTTCAAGTGCGCCGATTGCTTGCTCCAAGGAATCCAAGGTGGCGTTCCAATCGCGCATGTAGCCATAGGGTCCACCTGCGTGCATCGTGCTCGACAACACAATCGGGGGATTGATAGGACCGTCTGGCGTTACAGGTGGACGACCAGCCTGCACGGCAGCGGTATCTAAATTCTTGAAGGACTCATGACCATTTTTCGGCGCGCTCATAGGGAAAACACTAGTGCCATTAGATTTCAAAATGTTTCGGTAGCGTTGGACAGGTGAGTAAGAAAATCCGGGTAGCCGTAATCTTTGGCGGTCGCAGCAGCGAGCACTCGATTTCTTGCATATCTGCAGGCAGCGTTCTGCGCGCGCTTGATCGAAATCTTTATGATGTGGTGCCAATTGGCATCACAAAATCTGGCAAATGGGTTCTTGAAGCCGACGATGCTAATCGATTAGCGATTCAAAATGGTGTCTTTCCTGAAGTTGACTCAACCAACCCAGCAGTTCTTTTCACCGCAGATCCAAGTGCTAAAGATTTAGTGGTGCAATCCAAAGTGCCAGAGGTCCTGCAGCAAGTGGATGTTGCCTTCCCAGTGCTTCATGGACCATGGGGCGAAGATGGCACGATTCAAGGCTTACTTGAGTTAGCTGGAATTCCATATGTAGGCTCCGGCGTATTTGCATCAGCTGCCGCAATGGATAAAGCTCACTTAAAAGCAATGATGCATTCTGCTGGACTGCCAATTGGTCCGTATGAAGTTGTGAGTAATGCGCAGTGGCTAACTGAAAAAGATGCCAGCTTGGCGCGCATCAAGACGTTAGGTCTGCCAGTTTTCATTAAGCCATGTCGCGCCGGTTCCAGTGTTGGAATCAGCAAAGTTAAGTCCCACGATGACTTAGTGGCAGCAATTGAAGTCGCCAGAATTCATGATCCAAAAATTATTGCCGAAGTAAGTATTGAAAATGCTCGCGAAATTGAATGCGGCGTTTTAGGTACCAGCACAGGACCTAAGGCAAGTGTTTGTGCCGAAATCATTGTGCGTGATGGACACGAGTTTTATGACTTTGAAGCAAAGTACGTAGATGATTCCGTTGAACTATCAGTCCCAGGAAAACTCGATCCAGCCCAACACGAGAAACTTCGTGAGCTTGCGGTTCAAGCTTTCTTGGCGATGGATGGCGAAGGACTTGCTCGGGTAGACATGTTTGTCACTGGAAATGATGTCGTGATTAACGAAATCAACACCATGCCAGGCTTCACGCCAATTTCGATGTACCCACGGATGTGGGCTGAAACTGGTCTTGATTACCCAGCGTTGGTTGATGCCTTGGTGCAAGATGCACTTCGCCGTGGTGTTGGTCTGCGCTAATCGCGCTAACGTGTAATACATGACCGAGCAAAGTGTGAGTGGCCAAACCGTTGGCCAACTTGGCGAATTTGCATTGATTGACGCAATTGCAGCCCGACTGGCTAAATCATCAATCGAAACGGTTTCGGTAGGTATTGGCGATGACTCTGCAGTTGTATCTGCCAAGGGCGGGAACGTTGTCGCTTGCATAGACATGTTGACGCAAGGCGTGCATTTCCGTCTTGACTGGTCTGAAGCAAAAGATATTGGTCGTAAAGCAGCTGCGCAAAACTTAGCCGACATCTTTGCGATGGGAGCAACACCAACGGCATTGCTAGTTGGACTTGCGCTTCCTTCCGATACCCAAGTGTCTTGGGTAATGGGTTTAGCAGATGGTTTGAGTGAAGAAGCATCACTAGTTGGCGTGACCGTAGTTGGCGGCGACATAGTTCGTGGCGATTCAATTGCAATCAGCGTTACTGCGTTAGGTGAACTAGGGGAGCGAGCAGCAATTCTGCGATCCGGTGCAAAGCCAGGAGATGTTTTAGCCCTGGCCGGTCGACTTGGGTTTGCCCAAGCTGGATTGTTAATGCTTTCTCGCGGCTTTAGATCGCCAAGAGTTTTAGTTGGAGCCCACCGCGTCCCAGAACCACCATATGAATTAGTTCGACTTGCTACGCATGCGACATCGATGATCGACATCAGCGATGGTTTAGTTTCAGATTTGAGTCACATCGCTAAAGCATCTGGCGTCTCAATAAATATCAAGACTGCAGAATTTGATATTCCTGAACCACTTGCCGCAGCAGCTTCGGCATTTAATGGGGATGCGCTGGAATGGATTTTGACGGGCGGTGAAGATCACGCATTTGCTGCCACATTCAGCAATGCTCTTGATGTGCCTTCTGGCTGGACCATTATTGGATCAGTCGAAGCTGGAGAGCCAGCTGTAACCGTTGATGGCGAGATCTATTCCGGTAAAGGTTGGGATCACTTCTCAACCAACTAAAAATCCCCCCGATTAAATCGAGGGGATTTTTAAGTTTAGTTAGCTATCAGACGCGGGAAACTTTTCCAGCCTTGATGCATGAAGTGCAAACATTTAGACGCTTTGGCGAGTTGTTAACAACTGCGTGCACGGTCTGGATGTTTGGATTGAAACGACGCTTGGTTCGACGGTGTGAGTGGGAAATGGCGTGGCCAAAGCCTGGGCCTTTGCCACAGACGTCACATACAGCAGCCATTTTGACTCCTTGAAGATTGATGGTTTTGCTTGGTTAAGCCTTGCCAGACTACCTGCGAATGCTCAGAAATTCCAATTCGGGCTCAACTAAACCCTATAACTGCGGGCTTGTGACTCATCCGGAAACCTATGAGACAGGTAACCTAGGGGCGTGGCAAACACTGGAAATGCGGGTATTGACGCGGCTACGCTCCAGGCAGCCATGGTTCAGTTCCAGGACTTACTGGCCCAAAATGAGCAGTTACTCAACGATTTAAACGTTTATCCAGTGCCAGATTCCGATACTGGCTCAAATACTCTGCACACGCTTAAGGCAGGCATTGCCAACGCTTCAGGCCACGCATCCGACTTAGGTGAGTACGCCGCAGCCTTAGCAACGGGTGCCGCGAAGTCCGCTCTAGGAAATTCGGGCGTGATCTTGGCTCAGTATTTGCAGGGACTGGCACAAGGCTTATCGCAAGTTAAAACTACTGATCAATGTTCACCAAGTGAATGGCAGCAGTCGCTTGAGCAAGCTGCAGTTGTTGCTCGGGAGTCGGTACTAACTCCTGCGGAAGGCACCATGCTCACGATTGCTGATGCTGCCGCGAATGTTCCAGCGCAATCAGATTTTCAAAAGTATTATCAGGCTGTTCAAATCGCAGTTCGTGCTGCCGTAATTGAAACGCAGAATTTGTTACCAGAACTTGTCGCAGCAGAAGTTGTTGATTCAGGCGCCTTGGCACTTTCGTTTTTTCATGACAGTGTCGCATTAAGTTTTGGGGTAACTGTAAGTCCACTGGAGATAAAGCCTCGCAAACTCGTTGCCACGAGTTACTCAGGTCCAGCATTTGAATTAATGTTTTCGGTCATCTGCTCACAAGCGATCAAAGAAGAAATTGAAAGCAAGATTTCTAGCCTTGGTGAATCGATTGCGATTTCTGGCCTCGAACCAGACTTCAACTTCCACATTCACACCAACGAACCAGACAAAGTGATTGCAAGTTGTGAAAACCAAGTCGAAATAACCAATATTCGAATCTCTGAGCTAGGCAACTAATTAGATGGCCGACTTAAGTACTCAAGTAGTTGAAGTTGTTGGCGCCAAGACTGCAGCGCTCTTAAAGTCAGAATTTGAAATTGAATTGGTTGAAGATTTACTTCGGCACTATCCACGCAGATATGAACAACGTGGTGCATTAACTGATCTTGGCAATCTTGACATTGGTGATCACGTCACGGTGCAGGCTCAGGTTAAGAGTTTTAAGAATTTAAAGAACGCAAAGGGCGGCACGCGTCAAGAAGTTGTTATCAGTGATGGCTCAGGCTCTTTGACTTTGATGTTCTTTAATCAACACTGGCGCGAAAAAGATTTAGTAGCCGGTCGGCAAGGTTTGTTCGCTGGACAAGTTTCGGTGTTTAACAACAAGCGCCAGTTAACTCATCCAGAGTATGAACTTCTTGATGATGCAGCTGATGTAAATCCAGATGATTACGCCGAAGCTTTCTTGCCGGTCTATCCCGCAACTAAGAAACTGCAGACTTGGACGATCGAACGCAGCATTGACTTGGCACTAACTGCACTTGGCAATGTTGAAGACCCGTTGCCAGCGGACATCCGAAAATCTGAAGGCCTGATCGATTTAGATGTTGCGTTGCATGCGATTCATAAGCCAACATCCCTTGAGCAACTTGAAGCCAGCAGATTACGTCTGAAGTGGGATGAAGCTTTAGCCCTTCAAGTTGTTTTGGCTAAGCAACGTCACGAAGAAGATTCCTGGCCAGCTATTTCGAGAACCGAAAAACCAGATGGCTTACTTGCCGCTTTTGATGCGAGATTGCCCTTCACCCTGACGCAAGGACAAAGTGAAGTAGCTAAAACAATTTCGGCTGAAATGGCAGCTGGCCATCCAATGCATCGCCTACTGCAAGGTGAAGTAGGTAGTGGAAAGACCGTTGTTGCGGTGCGAGCGATGCTGACTGTCGTGGATTCAGGTGGCCAAGCAGCATTGCTGGCACCAACTGAAGTGCTGGCAGCCCAGCACTATCGAGCAATTACTAACTTGCTTGGGCCATTGGCCGAGAGAGGGAAACTCGGGGCTCACGATGAAGGCACTGGCGTAACCCTGCTGACCGGATCAATGACAACTGCGGCCAGGCGACAAGCCTTGCTAGACATCACGTCAGGCCAAGCTGGAATCGTCATCGGAACACATGCGTTGCTTGAAGATCGAGTTGATTTCTTTGATCTGGGACTTGTCGTTATCGACGAGCAACATCGCTTTGGTGTGGAACAGCGCGCAACGTTAGTTGGCAAAGCTGGAAGTGATCGACGTCCGCACGTTCTAGTTATGACTGCAACACCAATTCCGCGCACGGTTGCCATGACTGCATTTGGAGCACTTGATATTTCAACTTTGAGTGAACTCCCAGCCGGACGTTCGCCGATTACTTCTCACGTTGTTTTGTCCGCTGAGAAACCAAGCCACTTAGCCAGAGCTTGGGAACGCATTGTCGAAGAAGTTAAAGCAGGGCATCAGGCGTATGTAGTTGTCCCACGAATTGCCAGCCAAGAAGATAAAGATCTAAAGCCGGGCCAACGCCAAGCAATTGCACTTGAAGATTTAGCACCGCAGTTAATCGAGGGCCCACTAAAAGATGTTCGTGTTGGAATCATGCACGGGCAAATGCCAGGCGCGGACAAAGATGATGTGATGCAAAGATTTGCAAATGGTCCAGCACATAAAGACGGCATTGATGTTTTGATCTCAACTACGGTTATCGAAGTTGGTGTGGATGTTCCGAATGCGACAACCATGGTGATCATGGATGCGGATCGTTTCGGCATTAGCCAGTTACACCAACTCCGCGGTCGCGTAGGTCGTGGCAGCGCTCCTGGGCTATGTCTGCTGGTAACGGAAGCACCAGCGTTTAGTCCAGCTCGGGAACGCTTGGCGGCAGTTGCCTCAACGAATGATGGCTTTGAATTGGCAGCCCTTGATCTGGAGCAACGACGTGAAGGTGATGTTCTAGGGCGCAATCAATCAGGTATGCGCTCGAGCTTGAAGTTAGTTAGCATCCTGCGTGATGAAGAGATTTTGGAACAAGCCAGAATTGCTGCTGTGGATATCGTGAACAAAGATCCTGAATTGGATTCCAATCCAGCACTAGCCAGAGCTGTGCAATCGCTAATTGATCAAGCGCGCGCTGAGTTTGTGAAGAAATCATGACGCGAATAATTGGCGGTGATTTCCGCGGTCGCTCAATCAAAGTTCCTGACGCGGAAACTCGCCCAACTTCAAGTCGAGTTCGGGAAGCAATTTTTTCTTCGGTTGAGCATGCAGTGAGTGGACTTGATGACTTAAGAGTTTTGGATTTGTTCTCAGGGTCGGGTGCATTTGGAATTGAATCAATCTCGCGCGGCGCAGCTGAAGCGGTGCTGATTGAAAAAGACTTGCGCGCAGCAGACACACTTCATTCCAACGTCGCAAACTTTGGCATCAAGAATGCTCGGGTTGTAATCGCTGATGCCTTCAATGATGTGGCACAAAAATCTGGGCGTGGAAGTTTTGATGTGGTGTTTATTGATCCGCCTTATTCTTTCGAAGACGAACAGGTCAACACCTTGATTGGTCACCTGGCAAAGAATGACTGGCTAAACGAATACGCCGTGATTGTGGTGGAACGCGGGTCACGATCCCGAGTAATTTGGCCAGAATCTGTTGAAGAACTTCGCAAGAAGGTTTATGGAGACACGACTATTTGGTACGGTCAGTATCTGAACAGTGATCAATAGTAATTCGACAACTGTCGGTTTTGAGAGGGTGAGTTAGATGGCAAAGAGCGGAACTAGAAAAGCCGTTTGTCCAGGTTCTTTTGATCCTGTAACTTTTGGCCACCTTGACGTCTTTGCCCGCGCAGCCGAACAGTATGACCACGTGACCGTTGCGGTCCTGCAAAACAGCACTAAAGCTGGATTGTTCACTATGGAACAGCGCATTGAAATGATCACCGAATGCGTTAAGCCTTACCCAAACATCGTGGTTGATACCTTTAAAGGCTTGCTAGTCGATTACTGCAAAGGCAATGGAATTAGCGCAATTTTCAAGGGCCTGCGAGCCGTATCGGACTTTGATTACGAACTTCAGATGGCTCAAATGAACTCCCGTCTAGGCGTAGACACCTTGTTTGTGGCAACGAATCCGGAGTACAGCTTCCTTTCTTCCAGCATTGTTAAGGAAATCGCCAAATTTGGCGGGGATGTGGCTGGCCTTGTTCCAGACAATGTCCATGAGGCTCTGAAGGCCCAACTGAACGCAAAATCCTGATTTTGCGCTGGTTTCTCCCAGACTCGATTTGGGAGAGCCACTAAAAACGCGCTAATCTAGCCATTGGTCTTTCACGAGGCCGAATGAGCCTTACTTCCAGCGAGGAATACTGTGTCTACCCTCGATCCAAGCTCGTCGCTAGTTCTCGATACTCGAGATCTTGGTCGCCGTGCTGGATCGATGAAGAAACTAGATTTCTCGGTGGCGGCACCGGCTGATCTCGGCGTCGGATTGATTGCAGTCCCACCAGGATCTGAAATTGAGTTTGATCTCAGGCTCGAATCAGTAATTGATGGGGTTCTCGTCAGCGGAAGTGCTTTGCTAACGGTTGCGGGTGAATGTTCAAGATGTTTGGAGCCGTTGTCTTTCGATACGGAAGTCGATCTCCAAGAACTTTTTGAATATCCCGCGACTGATTCACGAGGCCGCCAAATTGAAAATGGCAACGATGACGATGAACAACCGAAGTTAGATGATGATCTTCTTGATCTAGAGCCGGTTATTCGCGATGCAGTATTGCTGGCTATGCCGCTAGCACCACTGTGCCAACCTGAATGTGCAGGACTGTGCATCACTTGCGGTGAAAACCTCAACGATGTTCCAGATCACGCACACGAAGAAATTGATCCGCGATGGGCAACTCTTGCGAATCTCAAGGATTTAACTGACGAATAAGAAAGACGATTTGAACTAAAGAGTTCGAATCGAAAACCTGAAAGGATGGCAGACCGTGGCCGTTCCGAAGCGTAAGACTTCACGCAGCAACACCCGTCATCGTCGTTCCGCATGGAAGGCAACAGCTGCAAACCTTGCAACCTGCGATCGTTGCCGTGCTCCAAAGTTGCAGCACACTGCTTGCCCAACTTGTGGCACATACGACAAGCGCCAGGTCCTTAGCGTCTAATTGCCGTGGCCAAGTCCACACCGCAAGAACAGCTATTTGACCGACTGGGTTTAGTTTTCGATGCCCAGTTACTCGAATTAGCGCTCACGCATCGGTCATTCGCCTACGAGTCAGGCGGACTACCAACTAATGAGCGACTTGAGTTTTTAGGCGATTCCGTTTTGGGCGTCGTTGTAACTGATGAGTTGTATCACCGTTACCCAGATTTGCCGGAAGGCAATCTTGCAAAACTTCGCTCTGCTGTAGTCAGTGCTCGCGCATTAGCCGTACAAGCCCGCCGCCTTGGTCTAGGTGAATTCATTCGCCTTGGTCGTGGCGAAGAAACTACTGGTGGTCGTGACAAATCCTCGATTCTGGCTGACACCTTCGAAGCAATTCTCGGCGCAGTTTATTTGGATCTAGGAATCGAAGTTTCGCGCGAACTAATCCTGCGGTTATTAGATGACCAACTTGCTGAAGCTGCTGAGTTAGGCGCAGGGTTAGATTGGAAAACTTCGCTACAAGAACTCACCGCTGAATTAGGTATCGGAGTTCCGATGTATGCTATCGAAGAATCCGGTCCAGATCATGCCAAACAATTTGAAGCTCAAGTAGTTCTGGCTGAAAAGCGATACGGCCATGGCACTGGCAGTAATAAAAAGGAAGCTGAGCAAGAGGCTGCAGCCAGTGCTTACGCAGAGTTAAAGGCCGAACGTGCCATTGAAGATCAGCGTAATTCCGAAGACTCCCACAGCAGCGAGTAGTAATGCCCGAGTTACCAGAAGTCGAAGTTGTCCGCCGGGGTATCGATAAGTGGGTTAGTGGTCGGACCATCGAGACCACAAAAGTTTTGCACTCCAGGGCAGTTCGTAATCACATTGCCGGTTCAAAAGATTTCATCAAGCGACTTAACGGTCGAACCGTAACTTCAGTTAACCGACGTGGGAAATTCATGTGGCTCAGTTTGGATGATGATCATGCCTTGGTGACTCACTTGGGAATGAGTGGGCAAGTTCTAGTGCAACCACTTGATGCTGATCCCGAAAAACACTTACGAGTTCGGTGCACATTTACCGATAATGGTCGAGCCATGCACTTTGTTGATCAACGAACTTTTGGTGGAATGGCAATTGAAGAAATGGTTGACGATGTTGCCGGTCGCTTGATACCGGAGTCTGTCCAACACATTGCGCTAGATCCACTTGACGAGTATTTCGATCCAGAAACTTTTATCTCTGGAATTCGCAAAAAGAACACCCAGGTTAAGCGCGCCATTTTGGATCAAACGTTAATTAGTGGAATTGGAAACATTTATGCAGATGAAGCTTTGTGGCGATCCAAAATTCATTGGGCTACGCCTACTCAGCGCTTAACCCGCACTCAAGCCGCAACTCTTTTAAAGCATGCAACTGAAGTTATGACCCAAGCACTTAGCCAAGGTGGAACGTCATTTGATGCGCTTTATGTGAATGTAAACGGGGAGAGTGGTTACTTCTCACAGGAATTGAATGCCTATGGTCGAGAAGATGAGCCATGTGATCGGTGCGGCAGCATCATTGTGCGCGAAGCTTTTGCCAACCGCTCATCGTTTCGGTGCCCACGTTGTCAACGCAAACCGCGGACAAATTAAAGCCGACCCTGACAAAATAGGGCGATGGGAATAGCGCCATGACTTACATGCCGGTAGATGGGAAGCCAGATCGCATGCACGTGGGTGCGCGGGCACTTGATTTAACTAAGTGGATTGAAATCAATTCAGATTACGAAATAGATCTTGCGCAAAAGCATGACTTACTAACCAAAAAACATGATGAAGTTTTTGTCTCCATTCCGTTAGGTGATGCGGGCTCAAGGGAAGTTCTTGAACTACTGACCGAACACTTACCTCGGATTTTTCCAGAACGCTGGCCAAACGAAGTTTCTGTTGACCCAAGCCTTCATCCGCTTGAAGCGGCATCACTACTTGTGCAAGAAGATCTATGTGTAATGAGCCAAGTTGGGAAAGATTGGATCTTGTCAGCAGCTAGTTTGTGTTTTCCAAGTCGCTGGGATGTTCGCGAAAAGATTGGCAAAAACCTGCTTGGGATTCATGGTCCAGTCCCGCATTACGCCGAGACCATCGGATCCGCCACTCAAAACATCTTCGACAAACTAACCGTGGAGCGTCCAGTTTGGCGCGTGAACTGGACTGTTATGGATAGCGGGGAACTGCATCAGCCAACTGCAGTTCGCAGTCCGGATGCCATGGAAATCACAAGCGCCAATATCGAGGAGGCGCTCTACTTCCGACGCGAGCGCCAAACCTTGCGAAAATTGCCTGATTCTGGAGACATTCTCTTCACAATTCGCACATATTCGGACACTTTTGCTCAGGTAGTTAAACAGTTTCCAGACTTCCGCCAGCACATTGGCACCACCATTGCTGGATCGACGCCTCAGCTAGTTGACTACAAGGGTTGGGCCAATATCCTCAATGAATTGCAATCCTGGTCAAAGTCGTAATTTCCCTGCCCAAATCCAATGATTTCAAGGGCAAAAGATAGACTGGGCGCAAGCAATTCCACCGCCTGCGTCCTCTTCCCCTGACCAGCGAAAACTCGAGAAAGATTCGCGTGTACCTGAAGAGTCTGACGATCCGCGGCTTCAAGTCGTTCGCATCTTCAACGACCCTGAATTTCGAGCAAGGTATCACTGCTGTTGTCGGGCCAAATGGCTCAGGAAAATCCAATGTTGTAGATGCAATCGCTTGGGTTCTAGGTGAGCAAGGCGCAAAGAGCTTGCGTGGCGGAAAAATGGAAGACGTTATCTTTGCTGGTTCTACCGGCAGAGCGCCGCTTGGCCGCGCTGAAGTTCTGTTAACAATTGACAACTCCGATGGCGCATTGCCTATCGACTATACCGAAGTAACTATTTCGCGAACCATGTTCCGCAATGGCGGATCTGAATACGCAATCAACGGAACCACTTCAAGATTATTAGACATTCAAGAATTGCTAAGTGACTCTGGCATTGGTCGCGAGATGCACGTCATTGTTGGCCAAGGTCAATTACGCGACATCTTGTTAGCAACTCCAGAGCAACGTCGTGGCTACATTGAAGAAGCCGCAGGAGTTTTGAAGCACCGAAAGAGAAAAGAAAAAGCACTTCGCAAGCTAGATGCAATGGAAGTTAACCTCACTCGAGTTGAGGATTTAACAAATGAGTTGCGTCGCCAACTTAAACCACTTGGCCGCCAAGCCGAAGTTGCTAGACGGGCTAATGTAATTCAATCTGATGTCCGCGATTCCCGCCTGCGACTTTTAGCTGATGACTTAACTCAAATGAAGAGTGCGCTCGAAGCTGAAATAGCTGATGAAACTGCCTTGCGAGAGCGGCGCAGCGAAGTTGAAAGTGAGTTGACCGCAGCAAAAGCTCGAGAAGCAATCTTGGACGCCGCAATCGTTGAGTCTGCGCCACTTGTTGATCGTTCCCAAAACACTTTCTATGCCTTAGGTGCCCAGCAAGAGCGACTTCGCTCGACAATGGCTCTTGCTAAAGAACGTGTGCGCTTGGGCGAAGCTGAAGAAGAAGACGTTCAGCGTGGTCGCGATCCTGAAGAAATTGATCGCGAAGCGCATGCACTTCGAGTTCAAGAATCTGAATTAGCTGGCCAGGTTGATGCTGATCGGTTAGCTCTTAATGCTGCAATCAGCGAGCGTACTTCTGCAGAAGCTGCTCTAGCTGCCGAAGATGCTCGCCTTCATGCCGCTACGCGCGCAGTTGCAGACAGACGTGAAGGGCTAGCCAGAATCGCTGGCCAAGTTGCCGCCGCAAAGTCTCGCTTGGATGCGCGTTCTGCTGAAATCGAACGCCTAGATGAACGCCTTGCCGAAGCTCGCGAGCGGGCAGATCAAGCCGCTCAGGAATTTACGGCATTGGAAACTCAAGTTGCCGGCATGGATGCTGGCGAACTTGGACTTGATAGTGAGCACGATGAGTCCTCGCGCGCCCTGGCAGATGCTGAAAAAGAATTAGAGTCAGCCAAACTTGAAGAGCAAGAAGCAGAACGCGAACGTGCTGGTGCGATTGCTCGCCTTGAGGCTCTTGAGCAAGGTATGGCACGTCGTGATGGCGGGGCAGCAATCCTTGCTGCCACCGACACAATGTCAGGAATCCTTGGTTCAGTTGCTGCACTCATGCAGATTGAAAATGGCTGGGAATCAGCAATCGCTGCAGCGCTTGGCTCAGCAGCAGATGCAATCGCAGTTTCGTCAACTGATGCGGCAGAAAATGCCGTTCGAATGTTACGCCGTGATGATGCCGGTCGCGCTGCATTAGTTGTTGTTGGACAAAACTCCAGTGATCAAAGCCAGTGGCCAACACTTTCTGGTAGTCAGCGTTACGCAGTAGACCTCATTTCTTGTGATGCCGAATTACGTTCTTCACTTTCTGGAATTTTGCAGCGAGTGGTTGTCACCAACTCACTTGAAGAAGCCCGCCAAGTTGTTACCGCAAACCAAACACTTCGCGCTGTAACTCGTGATGGTGACTTAGTCGGTCACGGATTTGTTCAAGGTGGATCCCAAGGCACCCAAAGCCTGGTCGAGATCCAAGCTGCAATTGATGAAGCTCGACTTAAGTTAGAAGCTTCAGCACACCGCGTTGACCGCGCCAAGTTCGCCGTTGTTGGCGCAACCCAAGCCCAAGAAGCTGCGCTTGTGCTCGTCAGTAACTCACTTGAAAGATTGCATGAATCTGATGCCAGTATGGCTGCCATCGCTGTTCAACTTGGAAGCCTGCAATCTGTTGTTCGAAGTGCAACTGGTGAAGCAGATCGTGTTGCCGCTGCAATTGCTTCGGCAAACAAAGCTCGTGAAGATGATTTGCGCAGCGTACAAGAACTTGAAGCTCGTTACGCTGCTGCTGAGAACGATCAAATCTCCGATTCAGAATTAAGCGAAGAAAGTCGGGAATCGTTAGTCAAGACACTTGAGGATGTTCGTCAGGCAGAACTCAATGTCCGCCTTACTGTTCGTACCGGTGAAGAACGAGTCCGTGCACTCGGAACCCAAGCTGAACAACTTGAGCACTCGGCAAATCTTGAGCGCACCGCTCGCGCTCGCGCGATCGAATTGCGGGAACGCCGCCGCCGCGAAGCACAGATCGCAAAAGCAGTGGTTGTTGCTTCCGAAACTGCACTTGAGTTACTGACCCAGTCAGTTGCGTTAGCTCAGTTCGAACGCGAGCAAGCAGTTACTACTCGCCAAGCCGAAGAAGCCGAAGTTCGCAAGATTCGCGAACGCATCCGGGAACTAACTGCTGACCTTGAAGTCCTGACAGATTCAGTTCACCGCGACGAAGTAGCGCGCGCCGAACAAAGACTTCGCATTGAGGCCATGGAAAATAAGTCGGTCGAAGACTATGGCGTTGGACCAGAAGAATTACTGGCTGAATACGGTCCAGATGTATTGGTACCACCTTCGCCACCAGCACCAGGTGATGAAGTTAATCCAGATGATCCAGAACCAGAGCCGTACCCATACGTTCGCACTCAGCAGGAATCTAGATTGGCCGCCGCTGAGCGTTCGCTTGCATTGCTTGGAAAAGTTAATCCACTTGCACTTGAAGAATTCTCAGCCCTGGAAGAGCGCCACAAATTCCTTGGTGAACAACTTGAAGATCTTCGCAAGTCACGAAACGACTTGATGAGTGTTATTCGCGATGTTGATGCTCGCGTCCAAGAAGTTTTCTCGCAGGCTTACGAAGACACAGCACGCGAATTCATGTTGGTTTTCTCCAGATTATTCCCAGGCGGTGAGGCTCGCATGATCCTTACTGAGCCAAACGATTTGCTTAACTCAGGCGTCGAAATCGAAGCCCGCCCACCAGGCAAGACTTACAAGCGTCTCTCATTGCTTTCAGGTGGTGAGCAGTCACTTACCGCTGTTGCCTTCTTGATCGCATTGTTTAAGTCACGTCCAAGTCCGTTCTACATCCTCGACGAAGTTGAAGCTGCCCTCGATGATGTAAACCTTGGTCGCTTGCTTGAGATTCTGGCTGAACTACGAACTAACTCACAGCTCTTGATCATTACTCACCAAAAGCGCACTATGGAGATTGCTGATGCACTTTATGGCGTATCTATGCGTGGCGATGGTGTCACTCAGGTCATTAGCCAGCGCATAACTCATGATGATCACGACAATCCAGAGCAACGTGCTGATGCTCAAATGGCAAACAATTCTTAATCTAAGGACTAATCGATGAACCAAAATTCCTCATTGGTCATTTCAATTGCAGTAGCCGCTGTTTTGGTAATTACGATCGCTATATTTTTGGCTTCCAGAAAGTCCAACGGCAAGAAACAAAATATTTCTGCTCCGATGACTCCAACTAAAGTTTCTGAACCAACAGTTCAAATCTCAGCGCAGCAAGTTGAAGCGCCAAAGGTTGAAGTAAACCCGGTGTCACTGGCTGAAATCCCTGGCACAGTTGAATCAAAGCAAATACCCGTGGATGTTCCAGAATCTATGGAAGGGCGAAAGCTCAAGTTACGAGAGCGCCTGGGTCGCTCGCAAGGAAGTCTTGGTCAAGTCTTTCGGCAAACATTTTCAGGCTCAACGATCAGTGATGATGCTTGGCAAGATTTAGAAGACACCTTGATCATGGCCGATCTTGGTGTCAGTGCCGCAACTGGAATTGTTGAAATTCTAAAAAGTGCCGTCAAGAAGTCTGGTGCAACTTCAGCTGACGAACTGCACGAAATTGCTAAGACCGAACTCATCAAACTGGTCGATGGTGGATTTGAACGAACTATGCACGTGGATCGTCACCCAGATCGACCAGCCGTAGTTTTAACCGTTGGCGTAAATGGCACGGGTAAGACAACCACGACTGGCAAACTTGCTCGGATGCTTTCGGCCCAAGACAAAGATGTATTGCTTGGCGCAGCCGATACCTTCCGCGCTGCAGCCGCTGAACAGTTAACTACCTGGGGCGACCGCGTTGGCGTACCGGTTATCAGGGGAGCCGAAGGTAGCGATCCAGCATCAGTTGCCTTTGAATCAGTGACTGCAGGTCTTGAGCAAGAAGTTGACGTTGTCTTAATTGATACTGCGGGCCGCTTACACACAAAACAAGGTTTGATGGATGAGCTTGGAAAGGTGTATCGCGTTGCTGGAAAACTCGGCGCGGTAGATGAAGTGCTGCTAGTTATCGATGCCACGACTGGTCAAAACGGATTAACTCAAGCAAAAGTCTTTAGTGAAGTTGTTCCAGTAACAGGTGTGGTTTTGAGCAAGCTTGATGGCACAGCTAAAGGTGGAATCATCGTGGCAATTCAAGAGGCACTCGGCGTTCCAGTTAAGTTAGTTGGCCTTGGCGAAGGCCCGGATGACTTAGCGCCATTCGACGCCACTGATTTCGTTTCTGGGTTACTTTCGTAAATCGTATATATCGGACATTTGTTATCAATTCGGACAAATCTAGGTAAATATATCTCGGATTCCCTTTACTCACGATGTTTGGTTCAATACATTCCCAATAACAACCACCTGGAATGGGGTCAGTGTGAAAACTCGGAAAATCATTGCTGTACTTGTGGCGGCATTTATGGTTATTGCGGCTAGCGCATCACCAGCGCAAGCAGCAAAGAAACCAGCAAAAACTTACAACTTTAAAGTGACTGGAACTATTTCCGGTGCTGCAGGTAAAACTGTCTTATTGATAGCAGATACCGGACGCGTGCTTGGTTCGCAGGCAATCGGATCAGCTAAGCAAGGTCTATCAATTACCTCTTCACAGAAAACTTCCAATCTCAGCGGTGCAACTTTGCAGTTAGTAACCACAAGCGGTGGCGACTACTACGGCCCTGTAGTACTTGGGTAGGAAATCAAAAACTCAGGTTTACACCCAGTTTGGAACTAAGACTTCTGGCAAAGGTAAGTACAAAGTCGGCACAATTGTTGTCTCAGGCGCAAGTGCCTCAGGACTCCAGGGATATGGAAAAGTTAAGAAAAAGCTAAGTCTTGTCAAGAAGGACGTAGTCTCCGCAACAAATTACAAGCCAGCCGGAGTTGGAACTTACGGCAAGACTGGCGGATTAGCTGTTTCGCTACTTGGTGGTGCACGAGGTTTTGTTGCATCCGGACCACTTGGTGACATAGACCTCAGGAATGTTATTGCTGAAGACAAAAAGTTTGACGGTGCTGACGCCGATGGTGATGGTTTGCCAAACGCCTTCGACGTAAACGATGACGGCGATGCGGTGCTTGATCAAGCTGATGCAAACAATCCAGCACCAAGTGCTGGTGCGAATTGCCAAGCAGGCGCCTCGTTTAACATTTTCACTAACTTCAAGTCAACACAGACAAACATGCAAGGAAACATCAATGCATATGGAAATGGAGATTCACGAGCAGATGATTCCAAGATTGCAAATGCATTGACAAATACCATGTCTATTGTGCTGCAACCCATCACAAGTGTTTGTGGATCAAATGTAGTGCGGTCGGAGTTCAAGGGTGTAGGCACTTTGCCTTATGCCCCGGCAAACTATGTAGACATCACAGGTAAATCTGGTCCAACAGGTGATTATCAGTGGACAGTTGGCAATGGTCAGATAAGTGGCAACGCCATCGCAGGTTTGGCTGGGTACTCATTCAAAGCACCGAATGAAATTTCAGGTCAGGACGTTCTAATGCAGCGCGTTACAACTGCAGATGGAAATGTGTATGAGTTTGCTGGAACCATGGGATTTGTTTTTGTAACTCATCCGCTACCGCTGCGATACAGCACAGACAATGGCACATCATGGAGTAACTTCACATTTAGTGGTGGCGTGGCAAGTTATGGTACGGCTCAAAAGATTGCACTAGCCAACAACACTAAGTTGACAGTGGAGTTTGCGGTACCGCAGCGCCTTGCCTTCGACGGGGAAACAGCAGGTTACTGGGATCTTGGAAACATGACTTACTCTCCTGATGCTCCAAATGCCTTTGGTGCACCCGGTGGCCCTGGAAAGTGTGACTCTCAAGCTGCTACGGATGCAACTGCAGATTCAGCTGTAGCAGCGTCGGCAAGAGTGTTCCAGCTGGCATTCACACTTGGTACTTGCTTCTCGGACAAGTCAAAGAGCTGGGGAACATCAGGCCAAGAACTTCAAGGTGGCGTTGATATCCAAGTTGTACCAGCCGGTGGTGGAGGTAACTCTGCTCAAAAGTTAGGTATCTCTGCACAGTAAACCAAACAAAGCAAAGAACAGGTCGCTCAAATGAGCGGCCTGTTCTTTGTTGATTCAGTATTTAACCAATAGAAGTTTTTGTAACTAAACCATTGTCTATCTCTAAATTGATTCGATTAATTCGGTAATCCATTGTCATTGGGTAGTACTCATCATCGCGGCGAACTACCCGGTAGGCCAATTGCTCACTACTGATTCCTTCAATAGTTTGAATTGCTAGTTCTTCGGTCATGCCAATCACTTCTTGAGAAACGGCAATAACGGTAGGGGATGGCTCAAATTGCATATCGGAACTCGAACTTTCTGGCGCAGGCATGGCGGTTGACGTAACCGCATCATCTGGACTTTGGCTGCCGCAGGCAGTTAGTGCCAACATGGCAACTATGGCTCCGGCAAGTAATTTCATACTTTTATTATGCCCAGATTGGTGCCAACTAATCGTGCACTAAAGTCAAAGACAAATACCTAGTTGGAGTCAGACATGAGTGGACCAATTTCACGAATTGCTCAGGCAGTTTCTGAAGGCAAGTTAACGCCAACCCAAACGGTTACCAGAGCTTTGCAAAACATTGAGTCAAGTAATCCCACTCTCAACTACATGGCTCAACATTGTGCGGAAACTGCCCTTGAAGCCGCCGCTAGTCACTCAGTCGCCGGAGTTCTGGCAGGAGTTCCAGTTTTAGTAAAAGACTTAGAGCAAGTTATTGGTCTACCCACTCGTAAAGGCAGCCTGGCACTTGCAGATGCGCCGCCCGAGAAAGTTGACGGAACAGTGGTTGCTCGATTAAAGGCAGCCGGAGCAATTGTTGTAGGTAAGACAACGCTTCCGGAATTTGCAATCGAGGGTTACACAGCTAATCGCGCAACCGGAGTAACTCACAATCCTTGGAATCTTGAATTGTCTCCTGGTGGTTCAAGTGGAGGTTCGGCAGCTGCAATTAGTGCTGGCGTAGTTCCAATTGCCACGGCAACTGATGGCGGGGGATCAATCCGAATTCCAGCTGCATTTTGCGGATTGGTTGGATTGAAACCATCTAACGGAATTATCGGTCGTTGGCCAACCCAAGACTGGATAGATTTTTCAACGGAAGGTCCGTTTGCCACCACAGTTAGTGACCTTCGATTACTGATGTCAGTTATTGCAGGTGTAGCAAATGGTGATCCAATTGGCGAAGTTGGAATGCGGCCACAGGACTATTTGAATTTCCAGAATCAGACGCCAACAAAGATTTACGCAGCTACCAGAACTTCAGACTTTGGTGCTTTGCCGAATGAATTAGAACAAGTCTTTCGCGGCGCAGTTGCCGAACTAAGTGGTCAACTAAATCAACAAGTTACTTGGATAGAGCCTGGATCGCTTTTTGGTACCGCAGATCCTGATTTGGACTGGTTCACTATGGCAACCGCAGAGCACTTGGTATCACTTGGTCGGGATTGGGTGGTTGAAAACTTTGATCTCCTGCATCCAGCGAGCCAGGAGTTCTTCACCCAAGGTATGAATGCAGATTTAGATGAGTACCTGGAAGCCCGTCGTCGCAGATTTGAATATGTGCGAGTCATGGATGAACTGCTAACCGGAAATTCAATTTTGTTAACACCAACTGTCGCAGAAATTGGTTGGTTTGCCGATGGCCGATTGTCCCCAGATTCGCCAGCGGCGCTTTCACCGCCAGAGAGTTATTCAACAGCGCTGCAAAACATAATTGGGCATCCTGCGATATCGTTGCCACTACCTGTTATGAGCAGTGGCCTGCCGGGTGCTTTACAAATTACAGCCGGAAGATATCGCGAAGACTTATTACTTGATATGGCGCAAAATTGGGAACGCACAAACCCTTGGCAACTTAACGCTACGGGTTACGACGCCTTCGATGCTTTTCTAGATTAAAGACAATCGTTACGAAGGTGCCATAACGCTAAGCAAGTCATAAATCACGTGTGAGGCGGCAATGCCTGTCATCTGAGCATGATCGTAAGCCGGCGCAACTTCAACGACATCTGCGCCAACAATGTTCATGTCACCAAATGAACGAATCACCTTTAGCAATTCCCGACTAGTTAAGCCGCCAGCTTCTGGAGTTCCAGTTCCAGGTGCATGCGATGGATCCAGCACATCGATATCAATTGACACATACATTGGTCGGTTTTGAACCCGTTCGCGAATCTTGTCGATTGCACCCTGTGGCCCAATGTCTTCAAATTCAACTGACGAGAAGATTTCAAAACCTAAACTCTTGTCTTGATCTAAGTCTTTGGCAGAATAAAGCGGTCCACGAATGCCAACATGCATCGAACCTTCTTTATCAATTAGTCCTTCTTCAGATGCACGCCTAAATGGTGTTCCGTGCGTGTAATCCTCACCGAAGTAGGAATCCCAGGTATCAAGGTGGGCGTCAAAGTGCACCACGCTAATTGGGCCATGCTTTGCAGCCATAGTGCGCAATAGCGGCAGGGCAATGGTGTGATCGCCACCGATGGTAATCAATCGCTTTGCTCGTTCGTGGAGCGCTCTAGAGCCGCGCTCAATCTGAGAGATCGCTTCTTCAATGTGAAATGGATTGGCCGCAATGTCGCCAGCATCTGCAACTTGCTGTGAGGCAAACGGTGACTTGCTACCAGCCGGATTGAAAGGGCGAAGTAAGCGCGAAGATTCGCGAACATGGCTTGGGCCAAATCTGGCGCCAGGTCGGTAGCTGACTCCGGTATCAAATGGAATGCCCACCAAAGCCACATCAACGTCAGATACTTCATCGATAAACGGCAGGCGTGCAAATGTTCCCAAGCCGGCATATCGAGGAACTTGAGTTGCATCCACCTGACCAACAACATCTCCGGTAAGTAATCGCGGCAGTGAGTTTTCCATTTTGGCTCCAGATCTCGGGCTGATTCCCTTAATTTAGTGCAAAGAGTAGCCAGCAGTCAGGAACCACAGGACATTTAACCTACTCGCCTCTAGAGTTGCTAGTTATGCACGCGATGTCGACCATTGAGCTCATGCAAGAGTGGGCCCGAATGTCAGTTTGGATGATGGGTCCTTTGGCTTTAATTCTGGCAGCGCGCACTCGCCAAAGCTTTGGATTCGTTCTTATCAGCGTTACTAGTTTTCTTGCTGTCTGGGTTGCATTAAGCATTCCGATTGGACTTGCAATGTCGGCATTGCACAGATTTGATCACCGGTATATTTCGGTGGTATTGCTCGGGATCGCTGGGGCATATCAATTTTCACGTAGACACGAAGGTGCAGTTTTGAATTGCATGAAGACTAGTGAAAACAATTTATTTTTTGGACTGCGAACTGGTTGGACCTGTTTCGTGGCCTGTGGTCCGTTAATGATTGCAGCTTATGCGATTATGCCAACTACACCGTGGCTGATGGTTGGCATCACAGTAGTAATGGTTGCCGAATTCATATCTAGCAATCGACTATTAGTTGCCCGCTCAATCGGATTGATTTCAGCCGTAGCTGCAATTGGAATCTTGTTTCTGGCTGGGCCAATTTCATTTGGTGACTTCCCAACAATTGGGCAGCACCACTAGTCAAACGTTTTAGGCTGTTGGCCTAACGTCCATATCTTCACCAGTGGCGACATCGCCAACTTCGACTAACACGATCTGTTCTGGATGCTCGGCAATGTAAGACCGGGCACCTTGATCGCCGGTTGCACTCTTGATTAATTCTGGCCAAGTGGAACTTGCAAACTTCACTGGGTGACCGCGCTTTGCATCATAGGCAGCAACCACGATCTCACCAGGGGCATTTACAATTCGAGTCACGGCGTCTGAAGTAAGTCCCGGTAAGTCAACTAATGAAACAACAACTTCATCAATTTCTGATTCGGCATTCAAATGCTTTAAGCCAACCTGAAGCGACGAACCCATTCCAGTTGCCCAGTCTTGGTTTTCCAAAACAGTCGCGCCAGGGACTTCACCAAGCCAGGCACCAAGTACTACGAAGACTGGATTGCAGCCAGCTTCGGCCAAAACATTTACTGCTCGATCGACTAGTCGTTCACCGTTGTGAACATACGGAGCCTTTGGTCCGCCAAAGCGCTTACCTTCACCAGCAGCCAGAACTAACCCAGCAGTTGTCATCGCGGTGCGCCAGGGTGAATCGTGCCATCTGTTTGTGCCAAGTTCTTTCCGGAGCCGCCCCAACGATCCTGAATCACTTCAGCCAAAATCGAGATCGCAGTTTCTTCTGGCGTACGTGCGCCAAGATCCAGGCCGATCGGGGACTTTACACGATTCAAATCTTCTGGATCAACACCAGCTTCAATCAGACGAGCAACGCGATCGTTATGTGTTTTACGAGAGCCCATTGCGCCAATGTAGGCAGCTTTTGTCTTTAGCGCCTCAATAACAACTGGAACATCAAATTTAGGATCATGGGTCAAAATGCAGATGACAGTGCGGGAATCAATTTCTTGCGTTGCCAGCCAACGATGTGGCCAATCGTTCACAACTTCATCAGCATCCGGGAAACGTTTCTTTGTGGCAAACACTTCGCGCGCGTCACAGACTGTCACGTGAAAACCTAAGAATTTTCCAGCTTTTGCTACCGCAGCAGCAAAATCGATCGCACCGAACACAAGCATTCGAGGCTTTGGTGCAAATGTGGAAACGAAGATTTCTAGGTCACCCTCAAGACGTTCGCCGTCAGATCCGTAATGCAAAAACCCGGTTGTTCCAGATTCCAAAAGTCCAAGCACGTCAGCGCCAACTGCAGAGTTAAGGCGATCGCTACCAAGGTCTCCTGCAGTTCGATCCGGCCAAACAACTAGGTGCTTACCAACATGGGCAGTTCCATTAACTACTGTTGCAACAGCAACCGGCTGATCCGCTTGCACACTGGCGTAAAGATCTGGAAGTTCTGGCCAAGTCTCGGTAGAGATTTGCTCGACGAAAACTTCAAGGATTCCGCCACATGTTAAACCAACGGCAAATGCGTCATCATTACTAATTCCGTATTTTTCAAACTGTGGGACACCATCGGCAATTACCTCGCCAGCCATTTCATAAACAGCGCCTTCAATACAGCCACCACTAACTGAGCCAACTGCTTCACCTGCGGCATTAACCAACATTGATGCACCAGCGGGACGTGGAGCTGATCGCCAAGTACGAACCACGGTTGCCATTGCGGTGGTGTCGCCAGAGTTGTATGCGGCGATTAAGTCGTCGAGTACTTCTTTCAAGATGATGTCCTATGTTTATGGCGTGTATCTAGGGCGAATACTAAGAGGTGAATTGTCGGCTTTCCATAACCCTAGGGCAGATTGAGCCACGGCACTATCTGGCCGGCATCTGCCCCGCTGGGTGGCAGCACTGCGTAACCATCTGCTTTAACAAAGCCTCGCAACATAGAAGAATCTAAGTGCTCAAGTGGGGTTGCAATGTTGGATTCAATCGAACACAGTGCAAGGCGAACCTCGCGCGCTGGTCCCTTTAAGTCCGTGCTCAGTTCGCAAGTTTCAAGTTCAGGCAGCGGCTGACCGTTAGCGCCAGCAATGAATGGCACTGCCAAGCTCAATAATCCGATGACCGCAGACTGTGGATTGCCTGGCAGGCCAATTAAATGTCGATTGCCAATCTTTGCCAACAACTGGTGATAGCCAGGTCTAACTAATACGGCATCAATAATGAAGCTGCCACCAGCGTCAACGATTGCGTTATGCAAATGATCTACCGGTCCAGCAGCGGTGCCACCAGTGGTCACAATCAAATCTGCTTTGGATTGTGAAATTGCAACGAAATGATCTTCTAAAGTATCTGCGACCAGCTTTACTTGATTCAACTCGGCGCCGATGTAGTCAATCCAAAGTGGCAACTGTGGGCCGAGTGAATCTCTAACTTTTCCATCGCGAGATGGGCCAGAACTTAATAACTCATCACCAAAGACGAATACATCAATAACAATTTTCTTGAAAACCTTTAACTCGTCATGACCACCGGCTGCAGCAACACCAATTATTGCTGGTGTTAGTTTTGTACCTTTTGGAATCAGTACGTCGCCAGTCTTGGCCTCGTAACCACTCGGCCTGACATCATGGAAGTAGGGAAGTGCACCAGAGTCATCTAGAAGTCCAGCAGCACCATCGATTGCAATTACTTTCTCGCCGTCGATCTGACTTTCTTCATCTTTTAATGCAGCAGTAGCACCTTCTGGCATAACTGCGCCAGTTGCGATGTGAACACACTCACCACTGGACAAGCTTTCTACAAACTCATGTCCAGCGAGTGCATCTCCAACTCGCTGCCATGGACCCGGACCACTAACTGCCCAACCATCGATCCGTGATGCCGCGAACGGTGGCATGTCACCTAAGGCAAGTACATCTTGGGAAAGTACATGACCGGATGCATCGGGCAATGGCAAAGTAACTGATGCGTTCGGGGAGGCACTTTGGTGCGCTAACTGCCGGGCTTGCTCCCAGGTAACTTCGAACTCAGGGCCAGTAGTCATCCCTCTATTGTTCTAGATTTTCACAATGCGAGACGTGTGCGCTGAAAAACCCATTGAATTCGGGCTTGCAGTATCGCAATTGGAAAAATCCCCCGATAATAAAGGTATGTCTAACGTCTCGGGGGCTTTTGTCACCACAGATCCGATTTCAGTTTCAGATCTGGCTGCCTTAGTTCGCTCCAATACCGCTGGAGCAATTGTTACGTTCTCTGGCGATGTTCGAGACAACGATCATGGCCGCTCCGTTTTGTCCCTTTCGTACGAAGCGCATCCAAGTGCCCAAGCTTTATTGGAAAAAGTTGCCAGCCAGATCGCCGGACAGTACGACGTTTTAAGTGTGGCAGTTGCGCACCGTCATGGTGATATTGCAATCGGTGAGGCTGCGCTGATCGCCGCAGTAGCCGCAAAGCATCGCAAAGCAGCTTTCAATGCCTGCACTGCATTGGTTGATGAAGTAAAGGCACAAATTCCGATCTGGAAGCATCAGGTTTTTGCAGACGGCACCGATGAATGGGTGAACTGCGCATGAGTAAGTTGATTGACACTTTTGGACGCGTTCACCGCGACATTCGCGTTTCACTAACCGATCGCTGTAACTTGCGCTGCACATATTGCATGCCACATGACTTCGCAGCATGGATGCCAACCGAAGATTTGCTAACCACTGATGAGTTAATGACAATTCTTGAAGTTGGAATCGAAGCTGGTATCGATGAAGTCCGCCTAACGGGTGGCGAACCATTACTGCGTCCAGACATCGTTGACATCGTGACACGCATTAATAGCCTTCCGAATCCGCCAAAACTTTCATTAACAACAAACGGAATCCGTTTAGCCGCGCTCGCGCAACCGCTTAAAGATGCAGGCTTAGAGCGCGTAAACGTTTCGTTAGACACATTGAGCGCCGAACGCTTCAAGTCAATGACTTATCGTGATCGCTTTGATGATGTTCTTAAGGGTTTGAAGGCTGCGCGTGATGCTGATTTAACCCCAATCAAAATCAACACTGTGTTGATGCCCGGTGTAAATGATGATGAAGCAGTTGGACTTCTTAAGTGGGCCCTTGATGAAGGCTTCAAACTTCGATTCATTGAACAGATGCCTCTGGATGCCGGTGGCATTTGGGACCGCTCAACCATGGTTACCGCTGATGATGTATTCCATGCT
Source organism: Actinomycetota bacterium (assembly GCA_026392515.1). GTDB lineage: Bacteria > Actinomycetota > Actinomycetes > S36-B12 > UBA5976 > UBA5976. The sequence continues at coordinate 105,208 of JAPLBY010000029.1, forward strand.
TTGAATCCGGTTTTCTCGTTAACACCTGTCGAAGCCCGAGGCTCAGCACCTGCCGAAGAATTTTTGATCAATGGTGGACCTGAGACGGTTGGAATTATCGCAAGTGTTACTCGTCCGTTCTGTGGATCCTGTGATCGCCTTCGCTTAACTTCGGATGGTCAATTACGTTCCTGCCTGTTTGCAACCAGTGAAATGGATCTGCGTTTAGTGCTTCGTGAATCTGATGGAACTGACGAAGAAAAGCGTGCTGAAATCGCATCCCGTTTTGGCAAGACAGTTTTGGCGAAATTGCCAGGACATGGAATTAATGACCCAAGCTTTATTCAGCCAGCAAGGCCAATGTCGGCAATAGGCGGTTAGTTCGTGGCTGTAACAGTTAGATTCTTTGCTGCAGCACGCGCTGCCGCAGGAGTAAACGAAATCACTTTAGATTCATCATCAGCGATGCACATTCTGGATCAGGCAGCAGCGTTACATCCAAAGCTTGGGCAAGTTCTTCCACAATGCAGTTACTTACTGGATGAAGTATCTCTGCGAGATTTAAGCGTTCAAGTTGCAGACGGCTCAACACTCGATGTTTTGCCTCCCTTTGCCGGAGGGTGAGTTGCTGAATTTACAAACTACAGATTACTTAATCGCACTGTGCTTAATGTTCGGCGCGATTCTTTACACCTCTGTTGGACATGCCGGATCTTCGGTTTACATCGCAATCATGTCGCTATTTGGGGTTCCAGCCCAGGTCATAAAGCCAACCGCACTTGTTTTAAACATCATCGTTTCCTCCTACACAAGCTTTAGATACATCTCGGCAAAACTTTTTGATCTAAAGCTTTATCTTCCACTTGCAGTCGGTGCGATACCTATGGCTTTCATTGGTGGCTCAATCAATCTTCCGGGAGATATCTACAAGCCAATTGTTGGATTCATCCTGTTGTTTGCAGGCATCATGTTTCTGTTTCAACTCACGCCCAAGCAAACTGGAGAGCCAAAGCATCCACATGTTGCAATTTCGATTCTTACAGGTGCGTCAATCGGATTGCTCTCGGGATTAACTGGAACTGGCGGCGGAATCTTTTTATCACCGCTAATCATTTTCTTTGGCTGGACTTCAGTTAAGGGTGCATCGGGAACGGCTGCGCTGTTTATTCTTACGAATTCGGTTTTCGGCCTACTGGGACACATTTCTTCAGTCTCAAATCTTCCCGATGCAATGTGGATCTTTGCGCTCGCTGTAATCGTTGGTGCATTGATAGGTACTCGACTTGGAATCAAGCAATTCTCAAATGATGGTGTCCGCCGAGCGTTAGGCGCAGTGCTGATAATTGCCAGCATGAAACTCATCTTTAATCTCTAGAAATAAGACATAAATCGCAAAGACCCTAATTTAGGCGCATAATTGAGGGGTTAACTCGGGAGGTGAGTATGCCAAAGATTCTGGCATCGCGGATTGCAGAGCTGCAAAAATCTCGCACTCCATACGTACACGCCCGTGTTGTACTCGCTGAAAAACCAACTTCAGCAAAGCCTGGCGATGAAGCGATCATTTTTGCTGATGGATCCATGGAAGGTTTTGTTGGGGGATCTTGCTCTGACTCAACTGTGCGATCCCAAAGCGTTTCCTTACTTGAAGAAGGAAATCCAATCCTGCTTCGCATTGCACCAATGCCTGAGGTTGATACTCAGTCAGGAAAACGAACTGTTCACAACCCATGCCTTTCCGGTGGAACTTTAGAGATATTTTTGGAGCCAATCATGCCCGCACCTGTCGTAGCAATTTATGGAGATAGTCCCATTTCTGGCGCATTGCTAAAGCAAGGCCCTGTTGCTGGTTACGAAGTTGTCGAGTGGAGTTCTGACGTTGACTTGAACAACACTTTTGCAATCATCGTTGCTGCCCATGGTCGCGAAGATGAAACTATGTTGCTTGAAGCGGCAGTCTTAGCTGGCGTTCCTTACGTTGGTTTAGTTGCAAGTCGTAAACGTGGCGCATCAGTAATCGACATGTTGACATTGACTCCTGAGCAAAAGGCTTCAATCTTTTCTCCAGCTGGTCTTGATATCGGAGCTAAGAAGCCAGATCACATCGCAATTTCAATTCTTGCTGAGATGGTTCAAGCTGCAGCAAATCAAGCCGAGTCCGCTCCAGCTAAGCCAGCTTTCGAAACTGCAATCGATCCAGTGTGCAATATGACAGTGGCAATGTTGCCAGAATCTATTCACGCAGAAATCGAAGGTCAAACGGTTTGGTTCTGCGCACCTGGTTGCCTTAAGGCTTACTCAGCAAATCCCGCTGCTTACGCCAGTTAAAGAACTGCAACCTGCATTAACTGCTTGAAAGTTTCTTCACCTTCGCCAGTTATTGAAATCCTTGGGTCTGAACTATCAATGCGTCCCCATAAATAAAGATCCATTGCTTCAGCGTCTCCAGATATGACCAAGCGCGCCGAAGCGTTCACTTGATCAGCAGCGGAAACTGTTGCGGCTTTATCTGTGAACTGCAGATCCCAAACCTGAGAACCAGACTTTGTTGTCGCAACAATCGAAACGATTCCAAAATCAACGTTAGGAACTTCTGGCCAAGACCCCATCAGTGGCAGAAAATCTAAAACTTCATCCACGCCATCTAGAGCTAAAGCTTCATCAATCTTGGTGATAGCGCCAACTGCCTGTTCGACATCAATGCGATGGATTACGGTTTCATGTGCCATGCGGCGAAACCAAAAATCGACTGATTGGTCGCTGTGGTGCCAGGACCAAGTTGCGCGTTCAGGGCGATTAATGTCCAAGGCTTTAGTGATGGCATCAAATCCCCAAGACATGAATTCCATGAAGTCTTCGGTGCGGGGATAAGGCGCTAGATGTTCTTTGTTTTCCGCCTGACTTCCAGTTTCAACAACAAATGCCTGACCAAGGTAGACGTGCGCCATGTGTTTGGCTAAGTCCTTCGTCGTCCAACCTGGACAACTTGGGACTTCAACTGGAGTTCCAGGTATTGCTGCGGCCAATAGTCGGTAGTCAGCATTTAAGTGAATTAAGTATTGTTCTCTCGAAAGTTCGGTTCCGGCTACAGATCTCATGTGCCTAAGCCTACGGATTAGACTTTGAACATGTTCGCATCCTTATCAGATCGCCTCGGCGCCACCTTTAAGCAATTGCGTGGCAAGGGACGACTAACCGAGAACGACATTGATGAGACTGTAAGAGAAATTCGCATCGCACTACTTGATGCCGACGTCGCACTGCCGGTAGTCCGCGAGTTTTGCGCCCGAATCAAAGAGCGCGCACTTGGATCTGAAGTATCCGCAGCCCTTAATCCAGCGCAACAAATCATCAAGATCGTCAATGAGGAATTGATTGGAATTCTGGGTGGCGAAACCAGGCGACTAAAGCTTGCTAAGAATCCTCCGACCGTGATTTTGCTTGCCGGCCTACAAGGAGCTGGTAAAACCACACTTGCTGGAAAACTTGCGGCACACCTGCGATCGCAAGGTCATCAACCAATGTTGGTTGCAGCTGACTTGCAGCGACCAAATGCAGTTGATCAATTGAAAATTGTTGGCGAGCAATCAAACACAGTTGTATTTGCTCCCGAGCCAGGTAATGGTGTTGGCGATCCAGTTAAAGTAACTCGCGATGCAATGAAGTTTGCTAAAGACAAACTTCATGATGTTGTAATTGTCGATACTGCCGGACGCCTATCTATTGATAGCGAATTAATGGATCAGCTAGCGAAAGTTAAAGCTGAAGCTAAGCCAGATGAAACACTCCTGGTAATCGATGCAATGACAGGTCAAGATGCGGTCAACACTGCTGAGACTTTTGCTCGCGACATTGGAATTGATGCAGTTGTCCTAACAAAGCTTGATGGTGATGCTCGTGGTGGCGCGGCGCTTTCAGTTGCAACCATCACAGGTAAGCCGATCATGTTTGCCTCAACGGGTGAGAAGTTAACTGACTTTGAAGTTTTCCATCCAGATCGTATGGCTTCCAGAATTTTGGACATGGGTGATTTGCTAACTCTGATTGAGCAGGCAGAACAAACACTTGATAAAGATCAAACCGAAAAGTTCGCCAAGAAAGTTAAAGACGGTGAAGACTTCACGCTGACCGACTTCATGCAACAGATGCAACAGATTCGCAAAATGGGATCTATGACAAAGATGCTTGGCATGTTGCCAGGTATGGCTGAAATGAAAAAGCAGATTGAAAATGTTGACGAGCGCGAGATTGATCGCGTCGAAGCAATCATTTCTTCAATGACTCCTGCTGAGCGCGAAGATCCGAAATTACTTAATGGATCACGACGTGCTCGCATCGCTAAGGGATCAGGTATGCAAGTTAGCGATGTAAATACTTTGATGGACCGCTTTGTCGTTGCGCAAAAAATGATGAAGCAAATGGCTAAGGGTGGCTCAGTTCCTGGCATGCCACCAATGCCAGGAATGCCCGGCATGCGTCCGCAACAAAAGAAAGTTCAAAAACCAGGCAAGGGTGCAAAGAAATCAGGTAACCCAGCTAAACGAGCAGCTCAAGATTCAGGAATTGAATTCGAAGAGCCAAGTGCAACGCTTACTGAGATACCGAGTGCGTTCCGAGACTTTCTGACATAACTTTGGGGTCTTCGACTTGAATCACTACTGAGTCGAAATGATTCCCCAGTAAGTTAAATCGAATTGTGTGGTCTGCAAGCTTCGCCCGAACATTCCAAAAATGTGTCACACCATGGCGCTGACGATAGGTTCCAGCAATCACACCAAACCCATAAGTTTGGGAAAACGTGTAGGTACCTGGAGCCCGGAAACCTTTGCATTCCTTTAGGATTTCTGCTCCGGTATCTATCGAGACAATGTGCTCAAGGGGAATAGTTATGTCCTTGCGGGAGGCATTTAGAAACTTGTCCCAGGTGGAAAACTCAATAACGACCGCTGATTCAGTCACAGAAACCCTGGGAAACATAGTTCCAGTTTAGATCAACAAAACAGCCACAATTCCAGAGGAATTCCCTCAATTTCCTGATTTTTGCCTTGTCTGGCATGATTTATCAAGTAATCCCGACTTGGAAGCCGGCCCTCTACCCGCAACCTTGTTGGATTCATAGACATTAACTAGTTGCGCCCCCGCTGCAACAACGGTTTTATGTCACACCAATTATCAGGAGAAATAAAACTCGTGGCCGTAAAGATCAAACTTAAGCGCATGGGCAGCATCCGCAACCCGCAATACCGCGTAGTAATTGCCGACGCCCGTACTGCTCGCGATGGCCGTGCCATCGAAGAAATCGGTTTGTACCATCCAAAAGAAGAACCAAGTCTTATCAAGATCAATTCAGATCGCGTTCAGTACTGGCTAGGCGTTGGCGCACAGCCAACTGAGCCAGTAATGGTGCTGTTAAAGATCACTGGTGACTGGCAGAAGTTCAAGGGCCTTCCAGGCGCCGAAGGAACTTTGCGAGTCAAAGAAGCAAAGGTAGAAAAGAACACCAAGTTTGCTGAGACCGTTGCAGCTGTTGCTAACGAACCACGCACACCAACAATTCGTCCAAAGGTTGAGAAGCCGGTCGAAGAGGTAAAGGTTGAAGAAGTTGCTGCCGCTCCAAGTGAAGAAGTAGCTGCTGAAGTTAGCACCGAAGCAACAGCTGAAGCTGTAATCGGAAATGTTGAAGAAGTTGTAGAAGAAACAGTTGAAGCAATTGCAGAAGATGCTGCCGAAGCTGTAACCGAAGAGGCCTAAGCAATGCTTGACGAGACTTTAGAACACCTCGTTAAAGGAATTGTTGACCATCCAGACGATGTTGTCGTTCGCGAGAACAACCGTCGGGGCGCAACACTTGAGGTCAAGCTCAATCCTGAAGACATGGGTCGGGTAATCGGCAAAGCCGGTCGCACCGCAACAGCACTTCGCACTGTCGTAAACGCATTGTCCGACAAGGGCAATGTGCGTATCGACATTCTTGACGTCGACGGAAGGTAATAAATGCAGCTCGTAATCGGGCGCATTGGCCGAGCACATGGCGTGCGCGGCGACCTTTTCGTTGAACCAATGACAGATGAACCAGATCATCGCTATGCAGATGGAACGGTTTTGATGACTTCTGATAACACCACGCTCACTGTGGCCACCTCAAAGTGGCACAGTGGGCGTTTTGTTGTTCACTTCGCGGGAATTGAAGATCGCACCGCAGCCGAAGCCTTGCGCGGCCAGACTTTAACCATCGATGTCGATCCAACCGAACTACCTGAAGATCCGGATGAGTTTTACGATCATCAACTCGTTGGACTTGATGTAAAGCTCGAGGACGGTTCCTTAGTTGGAGTCGTTGGGGAAGTTATTCACTTACCAAGCCAGGACTTACTTTCCGTTAAACGCGAGGGTGACACCGAGGTTTTGATTCCCTTTGTGATGGAATTTGTGCCCGAGATTGATCTAGAGACAAGAACAGTAACAATCACCCCGCCACCCGGATTGCTTAACGAGCTTGAGGCAATAGTCGTAAGGGATGGGGAAGTTTGATGTTGATGTTTGATGTCATCACAGTTTTCCCGGATTACTTAAAGCCACTCGAGCTTTCGCTTATGGGCAAAGCAATCGAAGACGGTTTGATTTCCGTCAACGTTAAAGACTTGCGTGATTACACATCCGACAAACATCAGACAGTTGATGATTCCCCGTATGGTGGCGGACCAGGAATGGTTATGAAGCCTGAACCATGGGGAGAGGCATTAGATCAATTCACTAGAGCTGAAACCATTTTGATTATCCCAACACCATCTGGAAAACCATTTACTCAAGCCCTTGCAACCGAGCTATCTACTGCAAACCACATTGTCTTTGCCTGCGGTCGTTATGAAGGCATTGATTCCCGAGTATCGGAGCATTACAAGACCAAGATTCGAGTCGAGGAAGTTTCAATAGGTGATTACGTGCTTGCCGGTGGAGAAGTTGCCGTGCTTGTAATGGTTGAGGCGATTGCCCGACTTGTTCCAGGTGTACTTGGAAATCAGGAAAGTTTTGCAGACGATTCATTTGCTGTTGGTGCGATGGAAAATTTGTTAGAGGGTCCGATCTACACTCGACCACCAGTTTGGCGAGATTTAGAAGTTCCCCAAGTTTTGACTTCAGGGGATCACGCCAAGATATCCGCTTGGAAGCACGAGCAAGCTAAATTGCGCACTGCGCAGAATCGTCCAGACTTAGCTGAGTAATTGCACCATTGGGTCGCCATAGACATATTCGTTCAAGACGTAATTGATTTCAGGTAGCGACAAGGCTTCGGTGTAAGCGGTATTCATAAAGAATTTTGAAAAGTCAGAGTTCTCAATGGCTTTTTTGGCCCTTGGATGATTGAACTTCAAATACATCTGAGTTGTGACTTTCTTGCGTTCGAAGTCAGTTGTTAGTTTTCCGCAGTTGTATCCAAAGAGTGTCATGGCTGCATCAGCAAGTTCTGGCGTAGTGCGCTCAATAATTCCCATGTCTTTAACTTTGACTATTGGTCGTAGCTTCGTCTTGCGCTCCCAGTACTGAACGCAAGTGCGCAATCGATTTTTAGCATGAGCGTCGTATCCATTGACATCAACATAATTGATGGTCAAGTCATCATCACGAACTAAATGAAAGCTTTGATCCAGACGATTTTGCACCGACCATTTTCGCCAGGATCTAGGCACAACAAAAACGATTAAATCTGAAACTTGCGCAGCTTTGTTGAAGAACGGAATTGATAACGAGTTGTTCCGCCCAAACGGGGGATTAGTAACAGTTAGTAAACCTTTTTGATTAATCTCTTGATCCAGAAAATCGCCCAGTGTGATCTTTTGGTGATGAGGCTCTATGTCAAAACTAATTACCTTTTTCAAGCCATGTGCTTTTGCCGCATCGATAAAAGCGCCAGTGCCACCGGCAGGTTCAAGCAGAATTCTCCCCGATAAATCACCGATTCGTTTTTTCACATTGCGCATGACTTGATCCGCAATTTCTGGCGGGGTATAAAACTGTTCCTTGCCAGTAACTCTGGGGTTACCAAGCCGCACTTTGTTAAGTTGCGGGTCTGACGGTGGCATGAGGAAGCTTTCGGTAGGTGGTGCTCTAAGCATATATATGCACCCACTGATTCGTGGCATTCTGACGGTAATTTGCTGGAAACCCACTAGTTATGGCAAACTCAACTTTGTTGGAACGTAGCAGCACCGCCACAGGGGTGCTGAAACATTAAGTTCTAAACAAACCCGGCAAGAACCATTTATTGGGCTTTCGACCTGCGGCGACATGTCCTTCGGAGTAATAATGCATTTTCTAGACGATGTAGACGCAGCATCCCTGCGCACTGGAATTCCAGATTTCCGTCCCGGCGACAACGTAAAAGTTCACGTTCGAGTTGTTGAAGGAACCCGTTCCCGTATTCAGATTTTCCAGGGCGTTGTAATCCGTCGCCATGGTGGTGGACTTCGTGAGACTTTCACAGTCCGCAAAATCAGTTTTGGAACCGGTGTTGAGCGTACTTTCCCGCTTCACTCACCAATTGTTGAATTGATCGAATTGGTCAGCCGTGGAGATGTCCGTCGCGCCAAGCTTTACTACCTTCGTGATCTACGCGGCAAGAAGGCAAAGATCAAGGAATTGCGCGACAACGTTTAATTCTTTACAAATTAGCGGGCTCACTTACTAGTGAGTCCGCTAATTTTTTGTTTAAAAGTATGATTAAAGAACTATGGGTCACAAAAAGGACAAGCCAAAAAAGCAGCCTAGTCTGGTGCGCGAATTAGTGACCGTTGTAGGAACTGCTTTAATCCTTTCAATTTTGGTTCGCACTTTTCTAATCCAAGCTTTTTATGTTCCTAGCGCTTCCATGGAAGATACTCTCCAGGAAAATGACCGCATAATTGTGTCAAAGATTTCTACGCAATTCACTGGTGTCAATCGTGGAAATGTAATTGTCTTCCATGACCCAGGTGGTTGGCTCGGCGCGGGATTCCCTAATCCTTATGACACTCCAGTTGGTCGTGTACTCCAAGCAATCGGAATCGTGCCAGCTAACTCTGGAAATGATTTAGTTAAGCGCGTCATTGGTGTTGCTAATGACACAGTTAAATGCTGTGACACTCAAGGTCGAATAGTTCTAAACGGCGTTGGAATGGACGAGCCGTACATTAAAGAAGGCGCAACCACTGATCAGGTAACTTTTGAAGTCCTTGTTCCCGAAGGTCATGTTTTTGTAATGGGCGATAATCGCGGCAACTCCGAAGATTCTCGCTTTCACTTAGACAAGAACAACGGCATGGTGCCAGAAGAAGAAATCATTGGTCGAGTTGCCATGCGCATTTGGCCAATTGGTCGCATTGGTGGGATTGAAAATTAGTTCGGCAGCACCAACTCTTGAATTAGAGCGGGAGTTGTTTTCAACTGGCGTTAAATACATTGCAGGTGTCGATGAAGTTGGACGTGGCGCACTTGCTGGACCGGTTTCAGTTGGGGTGGCAATTGTTTCGGCCGAGACCTCGCAAGTCCCAGCTGGCTTAAGAGATAGTAAACAAATCAGTCGAACTGCCCGAGAGAAATTGATTGAACCGGTTTCGGCTTGGGTAGTTGAATATGCAATTGGGCATGTGGCAGCCAGCGAAATTGATGAGATTGGAATTGTGCCAGCGCTTCGTTTGGCTTGGGTGAGGGCTCACCAACAGTTAAGTATCAAACCGGATCATGTAATTCTCGATGGCAAACATAATTGGCTACTCGAACCCGAATCCGATTTATTCACAACGCCCATTTCGGACATTGTGGTTCCGGTGACTATGAAGATTAAGGCGGATGCATCGTGCGCCTCAGTGTCCGCGGCAAGCGTCTTGGCCAAAGTAGCTCGGGATGAATTGATGCGGGAAGCTGCTCTGATTTATCCAGACTTTGGTTGGGAAGGAAACGTTGGCTATGGATCTAGCGACCACATGGCTGCCATCGCCCGCCTTGGCCCAACTGACCTACATCGCAAGTCTTGGAAATTACCTAGTGGCCCGAGTGAATCTGACCCAGTCACCGCATAGGCTAATTACATGTCAGCGGATGAGTTAGAGCGTTATGAATCCGAGATGGAGCTTGAGCTTTATCGGGAGTACCGCGATTTAGTCCACCTCTTTAGCTACATAGTTCACACTGAGCGTCGAATGTATTTAGCAAATGGTGTTGATGTTCAAGTTCGCACTAATGATGCTGGCGATGTTTACTTCGAAGCCACACTTACTGATGCCTGGATCTGGGACATGTATGGCCAGGCAAGATTTGTTAAGAAAGCTCGCGTCTTAACTTTCAAAGATGTCAATGTCGAAGAGCTATCAAAGCCTGACATGGAGGTTCCTTAAGTCTTTCCACATATTGATTTAGTTCACAGAAACTAGATTCTCACGCTTAACTTCTTTAAACCTTTCACCATGTACAGGTGCATCTTAAAAACAGTGAACTTGGAAAAATCGGCGAAGACATTGCCACGATCTATTTGCAGGACATGGGTTATGAAATCCTGGGACGTAACTGGAGATTTAAACGCGTCGAACTCGACATAATTGCGCAAAAGGATTCCACGTTAGTTTTCTGTGAAGTCAAGACTCGTCGATCGATAAGCCACGGAATTCCAAGTGATGCAATTACACCGCTCAAGCTCCAGCACATTAGGACTGCAGCGCTCCATTGGCTAAGTAACAACCAGTCCCGACATCAAGGGATTCGTTTCGATGCCATCAGCGTGATCTATTGCGAAAGTCAGCCACCAACCATTAGCCATGTCAAAGGGATCGAATAATGACTCTGGCTAGAGCATGTGGTGTTGTGATCAACGGTGTTGAAGGTTTAGTTGTCGATATCGAGGCTTACCTAAGTCAGGGCCTTCCGGGTATGGCAATTGTTGGACTCCCTGACACTGCAGTTGGCGAAGCTCGGGATCGAGTTCGCGCTGCGGTTCAAAACAGTGAATTGTCCTGGCCATCAGAACGACGAATCACCGTTGGCCTGTCACCTGCATCAGTTCACAAACGAGGTGCATCACTTGATCTAGGTATTGCACTTTCAATCTTGTCAGCGCACTCGCAAATCCCAGAAATGACTAAAACCATTGTGATTGGCGAACTGGCCCTTGATGGCCAAGTACGACCAGTTAAGGGAGTTCTGGTTGCTGCGCTCTGTGCTTACCGCCGTGGCTATGACACTTTGATAGTTCCGCAATCACAAGTTAATGAAGCGCAATTAGTTCCTGACTTGAAAGTCGTTGGCGTTAAGAGTTTGTCGGATGCGGTCGCGTATCTACGTGGGGAAGGTGTATCTGGTGACTTGCCCGAACCAATTGAGTTTGTCAACGAACCCATTCCAGATTTAAGTGAAGTGCGCGGACAATCAAATGCCCGTCGGGCGCTAGAGGTGGCAGCTGCCGGTGGTCACCACTTGGCATTCTTGGGGTCACCTGGGGTTGGCAAAACTATGTTGGCCCAGCGATTGCCTGGCTTGTTGCCTAAGTTAACTGACGATCAAGCAGTTGAAGTAACTGCAATCTATTCAGCAGCTGGTGCCTTGAGCGCTGGGCAAGGATTAATCAGAACACCACCATTTCAAGCGCCACATCACACCACTACTAAAGCTGCCTTGATTGGTGGCGGTAGCAACGCAGTGCGCGTTGGCATGGTGACCATGGCAAACCATGGCGTGCTTTGTTTAGATGAAGCAGCTGAGTTTGAGCGTTCAGTTTTGGATGCGTTGCGTCAACCACTTGAATCAGGCGTAGTCACAATCGCAAGGTCTGGATTTCAAACCGTCTTGCCTGCAAAGTTTCAACTGGTTCTGGCATCCAACCCTTGTCCATGTGGGAAGTTCATTGGCACGGGCGCGCAATGCAGTTGCTCATCACAAGTACGTCGCCGATATTTCTCTCGGCTTTCTGGGCCGCTGTTAGACCGCATTGATCTGCGAGTAACCCTGGAGCGGCCAAGTTTGGCCGAACTTGATCCCAGTTCCGGCGAACTTGAAGGCACTGATGTAGTTGCTGCGCGAGTTGCTCAGGCCAGAGAGCGCGCTGCACATAGATATCGCAATGAACCTTGGAATATCAATTCCCAAGTGCCTGGCCCAATGCTGCGCCGAAGATATCCAGTTTCCGATGAGGCACGTGAACTACTTGCAAATGATTCACTCGAGATTTCGGCACGCGGCGCAGATCGAATCCTTCGAGTTGCTTGGACAATTGCTGATCTACGTGGGCATGACATTCCAAACGAGACCGACATCGCTGCAGCGCTTATGTACCGAGATGGCAATGGTTCATGGCAAGCCAGTTAACCGATCGGCAAGCTCGATTAATCATTTCCATTGCCGGTGAACCAGGTGATGAGCGAGTAGGTCAAGCGGTTGCTGAGTTTGGCGCCGCTGATGCAGTTGAGCGATGGGAGAGTGGCTACGGCGCAGATGCCATGTGTAAATCAATAGATCGAGTTTTAAACTCGCCTTTGATTGAACAGGCAGTTAAATCTTTGAACTCAGTGCGGGGAAGGTTTATAACTCCAGCAGATGATGAGTGGCCAGATTCACTTGATGATCTAGACACTGCAGCACCAGTTGGACTTTGGTGCACTGGTGGTGGTTCGCTCGCTGAAATCTCAAATCAAAGCTTGGCGGTTGTCGGTGCTCGCTCCGCAACTGCATATGGTCATCGCATTGCATACGAATTGGGGATACAAGGTGCGAAGGAAAACGTGGGAATCATTTCCGGTGCGGCTTATGGAATCGATGCCGCAGCCCATCGCGGATCGTTAGCTGGGAAAGGCCTCACCATTGCAGTTTTAGCTTGTGGAGTTGATGTGGCATATCCCGCTTCGCATCGAGGATTACTTTCCACAATCACAGACACTGGTGTTGTTGTCAGTGAAGCGCCACCTGGGGCTAAACCCCACAAACATAGATTCTTGATCAGGAATCGATTGATAGCTGCGCTATCCCAATCCACAGTTGTAGTTGAAGCTGCGCTACGGTCTGGTTCACTCTCCACATCCAATTGGGCTCACGTCCTTAACCGACAGATCTGGGGGATACCTGGTCCAATTACTAGTGCCACGTCGGCTGGAGTGCATGCTGCGATCCGAGACAACATGATGAAGATTGCCACCAGTGCAGACGAGATCTTTCAAGACTTCAAGTCCCCAACACTTCCCGTACAACTTGGATTATTAGATGGCGCCATAGTTGGTTTGATTTCCCAAAGCCCCAGATCCACCCATGAACTTGCTATTCACTTTGGCACAGAAGTTGATTTCCATGACCTCCAAGCCGCGTTGATGTTATTGGAAGTTCGAAAACTAATCTCGCTATCAAATCAAGGCTGGAAACTAGTCAAGTAAAAAGTCTTGGCAGCGTAAGGCCCAATGTTCTTGCTATTTTGCGCCAGGCTTGCAACGGTAGAGGTATGAATAGCACCGAGTTGGCGAATGTTAGCGCAAGCTTCCATTCAGCAAGTGCTCGCTTCATTCAGTACGTTGAGCTTGAGTTGGGTAGAAGTCCAAATACTTCCAAGGCGTATCGAAAAGATCTCGATAACTTGTTTTTGTTCGTGCAATCTCGTGGCTGCCAGGAATTGCAAGATATTGGAATTGTGGAGTTGCGCGGTTGGCTTGCTAGCCAGAGGGTGGCCGGGCTTTCTTCAGCAACCATTGCGCGCCGCGCAACATCGATCCGAATGTTCTTTGCCTGGGCAACTCACACCAAATTGATTTCGGAAGATCCAGCGAGCGCTTTGGTGATTCCTAAAGTCAGTAAAAAGTTGCCTCACATTTTGCAACAAAACCAAGCTGAGAATTTAATGGATCGCGCAGCCTTGCGGGCAGATGACAATTCGCCAACTCACATTCGCGACCAAGCTATGTTGGAACTTTTGTATGCAACTGGCATTCGTGTTGGCGAATTAGTTGGACTTGATATTCATGACCTTGATCCAACTCGCAGAACTATTCGAGTTCTTGGTAAAGGTTCCAAAGAACGCGTTGTACCTTTCGGCGCAATCGCAGAAAAAACTGTCGAGAAGTATTTAGCAATTGCTCGCCCCGCACTTGCAAATGATTCAAGTGGTGCTGCGCTGTTCTTAGGTTCGCGCGGTAAACGAATTGATCAACGAGTTGTTCGCACTATGGTGCACGAAGTTTTATCTAGCCTTGAAGGTGTGCCAGATCTCGGGCCGCATGGTTTGCGACATTCAGCTGCTACGCATCTGATTGAAGGTGGCGCAGACATCAGAGCAGTACAAGAAATTCTCGGTCACTCAAGTTTGGCAACCACTCAGCTCTATACGCACGTGTCTATGGACCGACTCCGCGCTGTGTTTGAGCAAGCACACCCACGAGCGTGAGCGAGTGGGTACAAGTAAACACTGTCGAGGGCTTAAGTCTTAGGAAGTAACCGCACGCGCTTTTGAACTAGCGAAAGTGGATTCAAGTATTTCTCACCCTGAAGTAATCCCCAATGTAAACAACTAACTGTTGCTTGAGATGAGCAGTGACTTTCACCCGCGCTTAGCGTTCCAATCACATCACCAACTCGAACTCGCGATCCAACAGTTACCGAGGCAATGACGGGTTCGTAAGTTGTTCGAAGTTTTCCGTGCTTGATTACAACCACACCTTTGCCAGCAACTAGACCAGCAAACGTAACTACGCCATTGCCAGCGGCTAAAACTTGATCGCCACTTTGCCCAACCAGATCAACACCGCGATGACCTGGCAGCCAATTCTGGGCAGGGCGATTAAAGCCAGCACTGAGCGATGCTGGCTTCAATGGCCAGTCCCACTGCTTTGCCCCATGGGCTGGACTGGGCTGAGTTAAACCGGCAGTCAGAACTATCACCAAGGTGAAAACCCTAAGCATTGGGCGAAAAACCACAGATTCCATAGGACAAGGATCGCCTTGATCCGATAGGACCCCAATCCCGCCAAGCCAACTGTGGAATGGCCCAGGCTGTGGTTTTTAGGACACCAAAACCCCCATAAACTAGGGGTTGCACCTAGCAATAGGTGACTTCACAGGTTCAACAAAGTGAATCGTTAGACCATCGGTCCTGGCAACGGGCGGTCTCCGACACGAGAACCAAGGATGACTTCAACCGAAGTCATACAAACCGCAATGAGGTTGGTTAACGCCAGCCTAAGAAATAGGAGTACAACCATGGCCGTCGTATCGACGCGACAGCTGCTGGATAACGGTGTTCACTTCGGACACCAGACCCGCCGCTGGAACCCAAAAATGAAGCGCTTTATTTTCACTGAGCGCAATGGCATTTACATCATCGATTTGCAGCAGTCACTTGCTTACATTGACCGCGCATACGAATTCGTTCGTGAAACCGTAGCTCACGGTGGCACCGTTCTTTTCGTAGGCACCAAGAAGCAGGCTCAGGAAGCAATTGCAACTGAAGCTGCTCGCGTTGGTATGCCATATGTAAACCACCGTTGGTTAGGTGGAATGCTTACAAACTTCCAGACCGTTTCAAAGCGTATTTCTCGCATGAAGGAACTAGAACAGATCAACTTTGATGATGTTGCTGGTTCAGGTCTGACCAAGAAAGAACTTCTAGTTCTTCGTCGCGAAAAAGAAAAGTTGGAACTTGTTCTAACTGGTATTCGTGACATGCAGAAACTTCCAAGTGCAATTTGGGTTGTTGACACAAACAAAGAGCACATTGCAGTTGGCGAAGCTCACAAGCTAAACATCCCAGTTGTTGGCATTCTTGATACAAACTGTGATCCAGATGTTGTGGACTACCCAATCCCAGGAAATGACGATGCACTTCGCGCTGTTGGTTTGCTAACTCGCGTAATTGCAGATGCAATTGCTGATGGCTTGATGGCACGCGCTGGCGGTGCAGTTGCTGGTGCACCTGCAGACGCAGCAGTTGAGCCACTTGCTGACTGGGAAAAGGAACTTCTAACTGGAACTGCAGACGCAGCACCAGCTGAAGCTCCAGCTGCCGAAGCACCTGCTGCTGAATAAGCATTCGTAACTGCGGGCGTAACTTTGCCCGCAGTTACAACTCTCGTTATCCAATACCTACTGACCCCAAAACTAAAAGGAAATAAATCATGTCTATTTCAGCCGCGGACGTAAAGAAACTTCGCGACATTACTTCAGCCGGAATGATGGAGTGCAAGAAAGCACTTGAAGAATCAAACGGTGACTTCGATAAGGCTGTGGAGCTACTACGTATCTCTGGAGCTGCAAAAGCTGCAAAGCGTGGTGCTGAGCGTGAAACTTCAGCTGGCATCGTGGCTCAAAATGCAGGCGTTCTAGTTGAATTGCTTTGCGAAACTGACTTCGTAGCAAAGAGCGAAGACTTCCTAAAGCTAGGTGACGAAATTGCAGCTGCAGTTAAGTCATCCGGCGCTAAGGATTCAGCCGCCGCCGCCGCACTAACTCTTGGTAGCGGAAAGACTGCGGAACAAGCAGTTGCAGACATGGCTGTAGTTATTGGCGAAAAGATCGAACTCGGTCGCGTTGCCAATCACGAAGGTGACGTTGCGGTTTACATGCACCGTCGCTCGGCAGACTTGCCACCAGCTGTTGGGGTTTTGGTTTCCTATTCAGGATCTGAAGATGCTGCTCGCAGCGCTGCCATGCAGATCGCTGCGATGCGCCCAAGTTACTTAACTCGGGATGAAGTTCCGGCAGATGTAGTCGAAAACGAAAAGCACATTGCTATGGAAACTGCCAAAGAAGAAGGCAAGCCAGAAGCTGCCCTTCCAAAGATTGTGGAAGGCCGCGTAAATGGTTTCTTCAAGGACAACTGTCTACTAGAGCAGTCCTCAGTTATCGATAACAAGAAGTCTGTTAAGCAGGTTCTGGAAGAAGCCGGAACAAGCATCACAAGCTTCACCCGAATTGAAATTGCTGGCTAACTAGCAATCTCTAACCTCTTTTGGCGCTACCTCCCGTCTGTGATCCAGCCGGTGGGATAGCGCCAAAAGTATTTTGTAGGGAAGTTTTGTGAGGACCATATTTTGGTGGGGTCTGTGCAGACTTTTTCGGGTAAGTAAGGCAAGATTAAGGGCGTGAGTACATCTGATAAATCCATCTGGCCTGGTGTTCCAAAAGGTGGCTGGAAGCGCGTACTTCTAAAGCTTTCCGGTGAAGCCTTTGCTGGTGAAGGAAAACTTGGCGTAGATCCAGATGTCGTTAATGACATTGCTCGCCAAATTACTGAAGTTGTTAAAACCGGCGCCGAAGTTGCTGTTGTAATCGGTGGTGGCAACTATTTCCGTGGTGCCCAGCTAGCTGAGCGCGGTATGGATCGAGCCCGAGCTGACTACATGGGTATGCTCGGCACCGTCATGAACTGCCTAGCGCTTCAGGATTTCCTCGAGAAGCAAGGTGTTGCAACTCGAGTTCAAACTGCAATCCCAATGAGCCAAGTTGCCGAGCCTTACATTCCCGGTCGCGCCGTGCGCCATTTGGAAAAGGGTCGTGTAGTTATTTTTGGCGCCGGACTTGGCACTCCTTACTTCAGTACGGATAGTTGCGCCGCTCAGCGCGCACTTGAAATTGGCTGCGAAGTTGTATTGATGGCCAAGGGTGTCGATGGGGTTTTCGATGACGACCCTCGCACCAATCCAGCCGCTAAGCGCTATGAAAACTTAAGTCACGATGATGTCTTATCTCAAAACCTGAAAGTCGCTGATGCAACGGCAATTAGCCTCTGCCGCGACAATGATTTACCTATTGTGGTTTTCAATTTGCTAGTAGATGGCAACATTGCTCGCGCAGTTCGTGGAGAACAAGTCGGAACCCTAATTAAGACCAGTCGCTAGAGGATTTGAGTAGACATGATTAACGAAACCCTAAAAGATGCCGAAGAAAAAATGGCAAAGGCAACTGAAGTTACTCGAGAAGAGTTCACCACAATTCGTGCTGGCCGAGCTAACGCCGCTTTGTTCTCAAAGATCCTGGTTGATTACTACGGAACGCCAACACCGATTCAACAAGTGGCTTCGATCCAGACTCCAGAACCTCGCGTAGCTGTTATCACTCCATTTGATAAGACCGCACTAGGCGCAATTGAACGTGCGATTCGTGATTCTGACTTAGGTGTTAACCCATCCAATGATGGCGCAATCGTTCGGGTGCCATTCCCACAGCTAACTGAAGAGCGTCGTAAGGAATTCATTAAGGTTGCCAAAGCTAAGGCTGAAGATGCTCGAATTGCAATTCGCAACATTCGACGCAGCGCCAAAGAAGCTCTAGAAAAAATGGCGAAAGATGGCGATGCTGGTAAAGATGACGTGGCTCGCGCTGAAAAAGCTTTAGAGGATTTAACAACAAAGGCTGTCGCCCATATTGACGACATGCTTAAGCACAAAGAAGCTGAACTTCTAGAGGTCTAGTTATGACTTCTAATCAAACTGATTACGGTAAAGCCGGAAGAAATTTACCGGTAGCTACTGCAGTTGGTCTTGGACTTCTAGCCACAGTTATCGCATCACTGTTTATTGACGTTCGATTCTTTGCCATTCTGGTTGCTTTTGCAGCAATGCTTGCAGTCCGAGAATTAAGCAAAGCACTTGCCATCGGGCTATCTGATCGCATGAGCATCCTGCTACAAATCTTGGCGCCTGCAATCGTGGTATCAGCTGCAGTCTCTGGAGTCGAAGGTTTACTAGCTGCTTTCGTAGCAAGTGCATTATTAGTTCTCGCCGTTCGTCTACTTGATGGCCAAGAAGCATACGTTCACCATGTAACCCGCTCGATCTTTACTTTGGTTTATGCTCCATTGCTTGCCGGCTTTGCAGTTTTGCTTTCCACGCAAGAAGACGGAGCCTGGAAAGTGCTGGTATTCATCTTGCTAACTGCTGCCACTGATTTAGGTGGCTACGCGGCCGGTGCTATTTTTGGCAAGCATCCAATGGCGCCAAAAATTTCTCCAAAGAAATCTTGGGAAGGCTTTGTCGGTGCACTAGTTCTCCAGCTAATTGTTGGAGTAGTGCTATGGATTTATGTATTTGATCAACCCTGGTGGGAAGGCGCAATTGTTGGTTTTGTGATGATGCTGACTGCAACCATCGGCGATCTAGTCGAATCGATGATTAAGCGAGACCTTGGAATCAAGGACATGGGATCTTTACTGCCTGGACATGGTGGCGTAATGGATCGCTTGGATTCGTTAGTCATTAATGCCTTCATGGCGTGGCTGCTCTTTGGATTTTTTCTCTAACTAGCAATGTGCCCGTAGGCTAAAGGCATGCCTGCACCCGGTGAATTGATCATGGTCGAACCAAAGCGACCAAAGCCACCTAAACATTGGTCCGATTGGACTGTTGAAGAGCGCAAGGCTCAAGTAATTGAACTTGGATTACCAGGTTTTCGGGCAGATCAGTTTTCCCGTCAGTGGTACCAGCGCCTTAACAATGACACAGCTTCCTGGACTGATGTGCCAGCAGATATGCGCGAGGCTGTAAAGGACTTACTGTTTCCGGATTTAATGACAAGTATTCGCGAACTTAAATGCGATAACGGAACTACGGTTAAGCAAGTTTGGAAACTCTTCGATGGTGTTCTTGTCGAGAGTGTTCTAATGCGATACACCGATCGAACCACGATGTGCATTTCCTCCCAAGCAGGTTGCGGCATGAACTGCCCGTTCTGCGCTACGGGTCAGAGCGGTTTAACTCGCAACTTATCTACTGCTGAAATTGTGGAACAAGTACTGGCAGGTGCACGCTCACTTGCTAAAGGCGAAATTGAAGGTGGCATTGGCCGCGTTAACAATCTTGTGTTTATGGGCATGGGTGAACCTATGGCCAATTACAACAGCGTCATCGGCGCAATTCGCCGTCTAACCGAGCCTGCGCCTGCCGGCTTTGGCATGTCAGCGCGTGGAATCACAGTTTCAACCGTTGGGTTAGTTCCTCGTATGCGTCAGTTAGCTGAAGAAGGCATCCCGGTAACACTTGCCGTTTCGTTACATGCTCCAGATGATGAGCTGCGCGACACTTTGGTTCCAATCAATACTCGGTTTAAGGTGCAAGAAGTTTTAGATGCTGCTTGGTATTACGCAGACAAAACTGGCCGTCGAATTTCAATTGAATACGCAATGATCAAGGACATTAATGATCAGGCTTGGCGCGCCGACTTACTTGGCGAGAAACTTGCCGGCAATCTGGTACACGTGAATTTGATTCCACTAAACCCAACCCCTGGTTCTAAGTGGACGGCCTCACGCCCAGAGGACGAAGATGAATTTGTACGTCGCTTAAAGAGTCATGGCGTGCCTGTTACCGTGCGTGATACTCGCGGCCGTGACATTGATGGTGCTTGTGGCCAGCTTGCGGCAGCAACTAAGAACTAATACTTTCTGACACCTTCTGGCTCGCTCACAACTCATTAGTGGTAGACACTTCCTATGAGCAGTTACCAGCAGGCCTACGATCAAAGCTTGAGTGACCCGGCTGGATTCTGGGGCGAAGCTGCCAAATTGGTGAAGTGGGATAAACCTCCAAAGGTAATTTTGGATGACAGTAACGTTCCGCTGTATCGCTGGTTTTCCGATGGCATGTTGAACACTTGCTACAACGCACTGGATCGTCACGTTATTGATGGTCGGGCGGATCAACCGGCCGTAATTCACGAAAGTGCAATTACCGGTAAGTCAGCGATTTTGACTTACGCCCAAATGCTTGAAAAGACAGCTCGGTTTGCCGGCGCCCTGCGTATGGCAGGAGTTGAAAAAGGGGATCGGGTTGTTATCTACATGCCGATGGTGCCCGAAGCCCTAATTGCCATGTTGGCCTGTGCCAGATTGGGCGCAGTTCATTCAGTTGTGTTCGGTGGATTTGCTCCAGCTGAGCTCGCAGCCCGAATTGATGATGCAAAGCCAAAGGTAATCGTGTCAGCCTCATGCGGTCTAGAACCAACTCGAGTTGTGGAATACAAGCCAATGCTTGATGAGTCAATCGCACTTGCAACTCACAAACCAAGCCGATGCATAATCCTGCAGCGCGAGCAACACCCAGTTGAACTTGGTCCACTTGATATGGACTGGAAAGATGCCATGGCTATGGCAGAGCCTGCCGAATGTGTTTCGGTTGCAGCTACTGACCCGCTTTACATTTTGTATACCTCGGGCACAACGGGAAAACCTAAAGGTATTGTGCGCGACAATGGTGGTCACGCCGTTGCGCTGACTTGGTCGATGAAAAATGTCTACAACATCGAAGCTGGTGATATGTGGTGGTCTGCGTCAGATGTTGGCTGGGTGGTTGGACATTCTTACATCGTTTATGCACCACTATTTGCTGGAGCAACCACGATTGTCTTTGAAGGCAAGCCGGTTGGTACACCAGATGCCGGAACTTTCTGGCGAGTGATTGAAAAATACGGGGTCAAAGGATTGTTTACTGCGCCAACTGCGATTCGGGCAATTCGCAAAGAAGATTACAACGCAGATTTCATCAAGAGTGCAGATCTATCGAAATTTGAAAACCTATTTCTTGCGGGTGAGCGCTTGGATCCTGATACTTATCATTGGGCAACGGAAAATCTCGGCGTCCCTGTGATTGATAACTGGTGGCAAACTGAAACTGGTTGGCCGATTGCGTCTAACTTGCGAGGTCTTGAACCAATGCCAATTAAGCCAGGATCGCCAACGGTTGCGATTCCTGGTTATGAAATAAGAGTGCTTGACGAATCAGGCAATGAGTTGCCGGCTGGAACTGAAGGCAACATCGCGATCACTTTGCCATTACCACCTGGAACTTTGCCAACACTGTGGGGAGATGACCAGCGTTACATCGATTCCTATCTAACCGTTTTCCCAGGAATGTATGCCAGTGGTGATGGTGGCTACATTGACGAAGATGGATACGTCTACATCATGGGTCGTACTGACGATGTAATCAATGTTGCTGGTCATCGACTAAGTACTGGTTCACTTGAAGCTGTAGTGGCAACACACGAATTAGTAGCCGAATGCGCAGTGATAGGTGTGGCTGATGCAATCAAGGGTCAAATTCCAAAAGCTTTCGTAGTTCTTAAGGCTGGTGCTCAGGTCGATGCCGAAGAATTGCGCAAACAAATTGTGGCACTGGTTCGAAAAGAGGTTGGACCAGTAGCTGCATTAAACGAAGTAGTAGTTGTACCTGGGTTGCCAAAGACCCGGTCTGGCAAAGTTCTTCGCAAGACTATGCGGGGGATTGCAGATGGCAAACACGTGGATATCCCAAGCACAATCGAAGATGCATCTATTTTGGACATTTTGCGCCCATTACTAAGAGTCGAATCCTAAAAATCAACCCAAATAAACGTTAATTGGTAGGTCACAAGTCATAGGGTTGAGCCATGGCTCTTTCAACTACAACACGTAAATCTCTATTCGGAATCAACGCACTAAGTGCTTGGATCGGTTTAGGTATGTCAACCTTCATCGAGCTCTTTGGGCTTGTTGAACCATTAGATACAGGCGAAGCCCCAGTTACCTCGCTGTTTGGTCACACTGGTGACTATGCATCAGGTCTGGCGGGCGCACCAGAGCGACTAATTGACTTGTTTAGCTACTTCACAATTTGGAGCCAAATTGTGGTTGGTGTTGTAATGACGCTGCTGTACTTAAATCCAGGGCGCGATGGAAAACTTTTCAAGGTTTTCCGTATCGACAGCATCTTGATGATCACTGTTACTGGCGTGGTTTACAACTTGCTGCTTGGCCCGAATTACCCACCACAGGGACTTAATCAAATCTCCAGCCCAATTCAGCACACCATAACTCCGCTAATCACGGTGCTGGTGTTTGTTATTGCTGGGCCACGAGGTTGGTTCACACTTAAGAACGTCGCAGCCGCTTTGGTTTTGCCAATCATTTATGTTTTCTACACGCTCTTCCGTGGCGCAATTATTGGCAAGTATCCATATGACTTCTTTGACGTTGTGTCATTTGGATATGCCTACGTATTGACTTTCGTTATGGGAATTCTGTTCGCTTCGATAGTTGTCGCTGGCATCTATTGGGGCATTGATAAAGCGTTAACCCGTAAACCAAAGAACGTATAAGGAGCAAAATGTCAGACAACAATGCCGGCTTCACACCACCACCAGCACCACCTGTTGGCTTCTCAGAAGTAACAAAGCTTGATCCGAATGAAAGCAATAAGACTATTTTGCCGATTGTTTTGTTCTTGATCCTGTTGCCAACTGTTCATCGCTTCTACGTAGGAAAAATTGGAACCGGATTACTTTTCTTCTTCACTGTTGGTGGACTTGGAATTTGGTGGATTTACGATGTAATCATTTCCATCACCGGAAACTTCACAGATAAGCAAGGGCGAAAGATTACTCGCTGGACCTAAATACCAGGATTTGAATCAATAAAAATGCCCCCGATCGCTCGGGGGCATTTTTATTTGGTTTATTAGGCCTTGTAGTCGGCGTAAGCAGCAATTCCGGTAAGTGCTTGACCAACAACTAAGGTGTGGATTTCGTTTGTACCTTCGTAGGTGTAAACGCTTTCCAAGTTATTCATGTGGCGAATGATTGGGTATTCCAGCGTGATGCCAGATCCACCAAGCATTGAACGGGATTCGCGAGCGACTTCAAGAGCCATACGAACGTTGTTCTTCTTGCCAACGCTGACCTGCTCCGGACGCAGTAAGTGCTGATCCTTTAGTTTTCCAAGATGAGCAGCTAGCAACATTCCATTACCGGTTGCAATTGCCATGTCAGCAATCTTTTGCTGTGACAACTGGAAGGCGGCAAGTGGGCGATTGAACTGATGACGGTTCAACTGGTAATCAATTGCGGTTTCTAAGCAATCGCGAGCCGCCCCAACAACACCAAACAAGATTCCAAAGCGGGCTTCGGATAGGCAGGAAAGTGGGCCACGAAGTGTCTGTACTTCAGGAAGTACTGCAGAGGCTGGAAGGCGAACATTTTCGAATACCAATTCACTGGTGATCGAAGCGCGTAGTGACATCTTGTGCTTTACCAAGTTGGCTTTGAAGCCTGGGGTATTGGTTGGAACTACGAAGCCTTCAATGCCGTTATCGGTGTGAGCCCAAACGATTGCAACATCTGCAATGTTTCCGTTTGTAATCCACATTTTTGAGCCGTTAAGAATCCAGTCATCACCATCACGTTTAGCATTGGTGCGCATTTCACTTGGGTTAGAGCCAGCATCAGCTTCAGTTAGACCAAAGCAACCAAGTGCTTCGCCAGCTGCCATGCGTGGCAACCATTCTTGCTTCTGCTCTTCGGAACCGAACTTGTGAATTGCAAACATTGCAAGCGATCCCTGGACAGAAACGAATGAACGAAGACCTGAGTCACCGGCTTCAAGTTCAAGGCAAGCTAGACCATAAGAAGTAGCGTCTGTACCAGCACAGCCGTAACCCTCAAGGTGCATGCCGAACATACCCATTTGGCCGATTTCCTTTGCCAACTCGCGAGCAGGGAACTCGCCATCTTCAAACCACTGGCCAACGTGTGGCTTAATGCGGTCATCGACGAACTTACGGACTGCATCGCGCATTGCAAGCTGTTCATCATTGAACAGGCTGTCGATTGCGTAAAGCTCAAATGGATGTTGTGGCGCGGCCATTGGGTATCCTATCGTTGGAATTGGATCCAATTTATCACAGATTGGATCCAATCTTCAAGCACCCTAACCAGGTGATTGGTCCTTAATTTACTAGGAAATCGTCAGCAAAATTACGGCGATACCAGCGCCATAGAGGCCAATAACCTGGTGACGCTCCAAGCGTTCCTTCAGGAAGATCCGAGCCAGTAATACCGTAATCGCTGGATACAGGGCCGCGATAACCGAGATGATTACCAGCTGGCCACGCTGGGAAGCGAGCATAAAGGTAGTGCCGCCCCAAACATCCAAAGCACCAGAGGCCATTGCTCGCTTGGTATCAACTGGCTTACCTGCCATTGATTTCCAGAGCACTAAAGCCGTGATGCAAAAAATCACCATAGTTAAAGATCGTGCGGTGATTACTGGAGAAAGCCCAGACCCAATTGGCGCGCTACCAACACTTAACAAGAATCCAGCAAAACCGAATCCACCAAAGACAGCGTAAATAGCTGCAGTTTTAGTAAGTGGGTGAGTGGCGTCAACAGTTGAACGACTCACGAGCACAATCGAAGCCATAGCAAGTAGTGCCCCGATTGATCCAGTTACTGTTAACCGCTCACCGCGAAACAAGCCAACGCTAAATGGAATAATTACCGCGACAAGCGCAGTAATTGGTGCGACCGCGCCCATTGGACCTAGTCCCAGAGATTTCAAAACAAATATGTATCCGATAACGCCAAATAGTCCGGCGGATAAACCGGCAGTAACTGCTTCGCGACTAAAGTCGGCGCCCAGAAATGGTGCAGCAATCAGCAGCGAAACTAAACCAGCGCCAACCGTGATTGGTAGAACTTTAAACAGCGGACTGGTTCTGGTTGCAAGTCCACCAAAATAGTCACCGAAGCCATATGCGAGCGCGCACGCAAAGGCAAGCAGGACGGCAGACATAAGACTTCGAGTCTATGGCTTAGCTTGTGGCCAAAAGCACTACAGCCGCACCAGCACCAAACAAGCCGATAAGTTGATGTCGTTCCATACGTTCGTGCAAAACAACGCGAGCAAGAAGCACGGTAAATGCTGGGTAGAGAGCGGCAACCACGGCCACAAGCACTAAGTCACCAGCGCGGGTTGCCATCATGAAGGTAGCCCCACCAACAACATCAAGTGCGCCTGAAGAAATTGCGAGCTTGTAATCAATCGCTCCATCGCGAATCGTCTTCCATTTTGCGATTGCGATAAAAATGAAAATTCCACCCGTGACTAATCGGCCCACGATTACTGGTGCTAACCCACTGTCATCAGGCCCACCACTAATTCCAAGTAGGTAACCAGCAATACCAAGACCAGCGATGATTGCCACAATTACAGCTTTTGCAGTAACTGGGTGAGTGGCATCAGCAGTTGAGCGACTTACTAAAACAATTGAAATGAAGGCTAAGCCGGCACCAATAAATCCGACAGTCGAAAGTGTTTCACCACGCAGAAAACCAACTGCAAAAGGAATGATTGCTCCGATTACTGCCGAGATTGGGGCGACCACACTCATCGGACCAAGGGCAAGTCCATACATGATGAAGATGTAACCGATAGTTCCAGAAAGACCAGCTGCAACACCAGCGACAATGGCGCCTTGACTAAAGGTTGCCCCAAAGAATGGAACTGCAAGGCCAAGCGTCACAATTCCAGTTGCAACGATGATTGGCAGAACTTTCCAAATTGAACCTCGACGAGTTGCCAAGCCACCCCAGAAATCAGCAACGCCATAACTTACGGCGCAAATGAGCGCCAATACGATCGCGGTCATGAATTACTGTCCTAAGAGTTTGGAAACTACGCCCGCAAGTTTTGAGGGTTTGCCAGTTTTGTCTTCAGCGTGATCTGCTCGAGACATAATCTGCAATCCAGCATTTGCACCAATCCACCGAAGCGGCTCAACTTCCCAATTAGGGGACTTGTGATTTACCCAAGGAAGTTTGGTAATTGGAGTTTCTTGGTTCGTGATTAAGTCTGCAAGAGTTCGGCCAGAAAGGTTTGTGGTGCCGACACCGTCACCTACATAGCCACCAGCCCAAGCAATTCCAGTTTTGCGATCAAGACCAGCTGATGCCATCCAATCGCGAGCTACACCAAGTGGCCCACCCCAAGTGTGAGTTACTTTGGCGTCAGCTACTACTGGGAACAGCTCAGCTAATACGCCAAGTAGCGCAGGATGAACTTCGCTGTGCTGGTCGTATTCATCTTTGATTGAGGAGCCGAAGTGATATGGCGCACCGCGGCCGCCAAATGCAAAACGATTGTCTGCAGTGCGTTGACCATAAATGATTAGATTTCTAAAGTCACGAAAAGTTTCGCGTTGAGCTAAACCAATCTGATCCCAAACCTGCGCACTTAATGGTTCAGTTGCCATCATCAAGGAATAGATCGGAACTATCTTTCGCTTCTGGCCTTCGAGTGACTTTGTGTAACCCTCAGTTGCTCGCACCACGTATCGAGCGCTGATTACGCCACCAGTCGTAAATACTTTGCCTGACTCAATCTTGGTTGCTGCAGTATGTTCATAAATTGTGGCGCCGCGCTTTTCAACCAGATTTGCCAGTAAGCGAACTAACTTAGCTGGATTGAGCGCAGCGACGTGTGGTGTGTAAGTGGCACCGAAGAGATTGGTTGCTTGGGCGCGCTCTTTAGCTTCGCCTGCACTTAACAATGCATAGTGCTCAGCGCCGTAGCCCCATTCCTCCCAATGGTGAATGTAATCTTGCGCGCGCTGCCACTGCAGCGGAGTGCGAGCAAACGAAATAGTTCCACCGCGCTGCCATTCGCAGTCGATGCCTTCGGCCTTTACTACATTTTCAACTTCAGTCACAGTGTCATGCATGGCATCTTGCATGGCGCGAGCAGATTCACGGCCATGAATGCGACCAAGTTTGTCGATCTCGGTAGGGAAGTAAGCCGAACACCAACCACCATTACGGCCAGAAGCACCATAGCCGGCAACTTCAGCATCAATGATTGCAATGTTCAGATTTGGGTCGCGCTGTTGCAAGTAATAAGCCGTCCAAAGTCCGGTGTAACCAGCGCCAACAATGGCCACGTCAACATCAATGTCTGAGTGCAGCGCGTAGCGAGAGGAAGTTGCCAACTCTTCGGGCAACGTGTTCCACCATAAGGACTTTGATCGGTAATCAGTCATTTTGCTTCCTTGCTAACGCTTCCATTTTTTGATGTAGTTCGGAGTTGGAATGTTCTTTTCAGTTGTCATTGGATCAGCCACAGGTTCGCCAAAAACTTCCTTCATCGGAACGTAACCTGCCCAAATGTTTGAGTAAATCGGATCCGTTAAATCACTTGGCACATCATCTGGATCGCCTTCGCTCACCTTGCAGGAAACCTCATCGAGATTCAGTGCGAGCATAAGTGTTGCCTTGGATTCCTTTGGCGCAGCTTTTCGAGCTTCGTCAGTGCGACCTGGAAGCAAGTGATCCGTGATTCGAATCAGTGCAGCTTCTTTGTCTTCGCCTTCAAGAACTTCACAAGATCCCAGTGCAATGACGCATCGGTAATGCATGCTGGATTCAAAGGCGCTACGTGCTAACACCATGCCATCGAGCAAAGTGACCGTGAAGCAGCAAGCTTGACCTGCTGCCAAATTCTTAAAGAGCCTCGATGCGGTTGATCCATGAAATAGCACTCGGTCGCCATCGCGGGCATAGCCAACTGGCATTACGAATGGTTGACCATCTACGACGCAAGAAACGTGAGCTACGAGACCCGCATCGAGAATTGCATAAACTTCAGCACGATCTTTAACTGCTTTTTCAGGAAAGCGACGGACCGAAGTTCGGTCCGTCGCTCCTACTGGATTAGTCATTAGAGAATCTTTTGTCCTTCAGTGAGAACGTGACGCAAGATTTGCTCCATCTCATCGAACTGCTCTTGACCACAAATCAGTGGTGGAGCCAGCTGGATTACCGGGTCGCCACGATCATCAGCGCGGCAATACAGTCCATTTTCGAACAATGCCTTAGATAGGTAGCCGCGAAGCAAACGCTCGCACTCATCATCATTGAAGGATTCCTTAGTGGCCTTGTCCTTAACAAGTTCAATGCCATAGAAGAAGCCTTCGCCACGAACGTCACCAACAATGTCAAGGTCCTTAAGTTTTTCAAGAGTCTGACGGAATTGGTTTTCGTTGTCGCGAACATGTTGATTGATGCCTTCTTTGTCGAAGATATCAAGGTTTGCCAAAGCAACAGCTGCGGAAACTGGGTGACCACCAAAGGTGTAACCATGTGCGAAGTAAGTGTTGCCCTTCTTGAATGGTTCGAATACTTTGTCGCCAACTAGCATTGCGCCGATTGGGGAGTATCCCGATGTCATACCCTTTGCAGTTGTGATGATGTCAGGATCAACACCGAAACGCTTCATTGCAAACATGTCGCCAATACGACCGAATGCACAGATCGTTTCATCTGCAACCATCAATACGTCGTACTGATCGCAGATTTCGCGCACGCGCTCTAGGTATCCCGGTGGTGGTGGGAAACATCCGCCTGAGTTTTGAACTGGCTCAAGGAATACCGCAGCTACTGTGTCAGCGCCTTCGAAAAGAATTGCTTCTTCGATGCGATCTGCAGCCCAACGACCGAATGCTTTGATGTCATCGGCGTGATACTCAGCGCGGTAGAAGTTCGTGTTCGGTACGCGGAAACCACCTGGGGTTAACGGTTCGAAATACTTCTTGGCATCTGGAATACCAGTGATTGCCAAAGCACCCTGTGGTGTGCCGTGATATGCAACTGCGCGACTGATGACTTTATGCTTCATTGGCTTGCCAGTTAGCTTGTAGTACATCTTTGCTGCTTTCCAAGCTGACTCAACGGCTTCGCCACCACCAGTAGTGAAGAAGACGCGGTTCAACGAAGATGGCGCGTAACTGATTAGGCGCTCAGCAAGTTCAACTGCCTTTGGATGGGCATAGGACCAAAGTGGGAAGAAGGAAAGTTCCTGCATCTGCTTGGCTGCAGCTTCAGCAAGTTCGCGACGGCCATGGCCAATCTGAACTGTGAACAAACCAGCTAGACCATCAAGGTACTTACGGCCTTGTTCGTCATAGATGTATGCACCTTCACCACGAGTGATGATTGGAACTTCGCCACCATTTTCATATGTGGAGTGACGAGTGAAGTGCATCCATAGCCGATCGCGCGCCATGTCTGATAATGCGGAGTTAGTTGTTCTATCTTCTAGTGCTGTCATTACGTATCCAATGTTTTAGTTAGCGGGTTCCCCATGTATAGCTCTGCTTGCGCAGTTTCAAATACATGAATGTTTCCGTGCGGCGGACCCCAGGAATCGCACGAATTTTACGATTGATCACTTCAAGAAGTGCCTCGTCGTCTTCACAAACAACTTCGAGGATTATGTCGAAACTGCCTGCTGTCAGGATGATGTAGCTGATCTCATCCATAAGTGAAAGCACATCTGCGACGGCTTCCATGTCTCCATCAACTTCTATGCCGATCATCGCTTCGCGATTAAAACCAACTTGAAGTGGATCCGTAACGGCAACGATTTGCATAACTCCGGTTTCCAGGAGTTTGCTCACCCGTTGGCGAACTGCAGCTTCCGACAATCCAACGGCCTTACCGATAGTTGCGTAAGGGCGTCGACCGTCTTGCTGAAGTTGCTCAATGATGGCTTTGGAGACATCGTCGAGCACAGCAACTTTAGACATGTGTCTAGTTTCAAGGGTTTTCACAGAAAAAACAAGTGATTTCGTAGTATTTTTTCAAAATTGATACGAATTTCGTAGATTTTTACAGATTTTGGTCAAGATATCGCAAAAAAGCCCCTGACAACAGGGTCATTCCTTGGGTATTGTTTAATGAATTATCCAGGCCCAACGGTCCTTAAAACCGACTGTCTTTTAAAAGGAAGATCCCATGAGTCACTATCAAGTTCTTAACCCAGCAACCGGTGTAGTTGAACAAGAATTCGCCACCGCCACAGATGCCCAGTGCAACGAAGCAATTGCTGCTGCAGACAACGCGCACAAGGCTTGGAGCAAAGTTTCAATCGCGGACCGCGCCGCAATTGTGCATCGCATTGGACAGCTACACATTGATCGTCAAGATGAACTTGCTGCGATTATCAATCGCGAAATGGGTAAGCCATTGGCCGATGCTGCTGGCGAAGTTGAATTCTCTGGTTTCATTTATCAGTACTACGCAGACAACGCAGCAACTTTGCTTGCGGATACTCCGATCGAACTTTCCGGTGGTGAAGGAACCGCAGTAATGCGCAAGTCTTCAGTTGGTGCGCTGCTTGGAATCATGCCGTGGAACTTCCCGGCTTACCAGGTTGCTCGATTTGCTGGACCAAACCTTGTGGCAGGCAACACCGTTATTTTGAAGCATGCTCCACAATGTCCGGAATCAGCATTAGCAATTGTGAAGATTTTTGCAGATGCAGGTGTTCCTGAAGGTGTTTATGTAAACCTGTTTGCATCCAATGAACAAATTGCAGACATGATTCCTCACCCAGCAATTCGTGGTGTATCGCTAACTGGTTCAGAACGTGCAGGCGCAGCAGTTGCTGAAATCGCAGGCCGTCACCTAAAGAAGTGCGTACTTGAACTTGGTGGCTCGGATGCATTCATCCTGCTTAGCACCAAGGACATGGACGCAGTTATCGAATCTGCAGTTATGGCTCGTATCGATAACACTGGCCAGGCATGTAACGCTGCAAAGCGCATGGTTGTCGTTGATGGGCTTTATGACGAATTCGTTGACAAGTTCACTTCAGCGATGATGGCTGCTGAAATTTCTAGCCCACTTAGCTCAGTACGAGCTGCCGAAATCCTTGAAGAGCAAGTTAACCGCGCAGTGAAGCAGGGCGCAAAGCTGGCAAGCGCAGGCCCACGTAACGGTGCATTCTTCCCAGCAGGCGTACTAACTGAAGTTTCTACGGATAACGAAATTTTCCGGGAAGAACTATTTGGTCCAGTTGCCCAGATTCACCGTGCAAAGGATGAAGCTGATGCAATTCGCATTGCTAACGATTCTCAATTCGGATTGGGTTCATACCTATTCACAACAGATGACAAGCAAGCCCTTCGAGTTGCAGATGCACTTGATACCGGAATGGTTTACGTCAATGGTGTGGGTATGGATGCGCCAGAACTTCCATTTGGTGGAACTAAGCGATCTGGCTTTGGCCGCGAACTTGGTCCTTTAGGTATTGAAGAATTCCTAAACAAGAAGCTCATCCGCATCAACGGCTAATCAATTACCTAAAAATAGGCATCTCTTAATTGAGGTGCCTATTTTTATGCCCAAAATTTATTACCTTGATGCCTGCATCTATTCAATTCTCTGCTTACAATGAAAGAGCAAGGGGATCACCTGTAGAGGTGGCCGATTGGCACTAGGAACATAAGGCCTAGAGCGCATATAGAAGGGGACTGGTGGGATCCGGATTCGCAAAAATGCGAATACCGACAGAAAACAATGCTGGCGATTTTTGCCAGACACATCTGATCACCAGTGAGCCCCCTCTCACCCAATCGTTTGGACTTTTGCAATGGTTTTTTCACACACACCTTCACCACATGTTTTGCCATCCCTGGCTGATGTCTGGGAAGGCTCTTATTGGCTCGATGATGAAGTTGAGCCAGAACATGATTCATCTCGAGTCGTTGGCAATTTAACTGCTGACCTATTAATTGTTGGCGGCGGATTCACAGGACTGTGGGCTGCGATCGAAGCCAAAGAACACAATCCAAACTTGGATGTGGTTTTAGTTGAAGGTAACGCAGTAGCACGTGGAGCATCTGGCCAAAACGGTGGCTTCGTTGCCGCGTCCCTGACACACGGTTTTTCCAATGGGCTAGATCGTTGGCCAGATGACATTGCCAAGCTGACAAAACTTGGCCAACAAAACTTAAATGAAATGGAACAGTTTGTAATCGATCGCAAAATCGATTGTGACTGGATGCGCGTTGGCGAAATGGATGTTGCCACCGAGGAATACCAAGTGACTGAACTTCAAGAGTTTGTTGAAGTAGCAAAACCTTATGGCGAGGAATTGGTTTGGTTAGATCAAGCCGAAACTCGACGTCGTCTAAATTCACCTACCTACCTTGGCGCATTGTTTGATCCAGATAGTGTCGCAATTTGTGACCCAGCTCGCTTGGCTTGGGGACTTCGCGATGTGGCACTTTCACTCGGAGTTCGAATCTATGAACACAGCAAAGTAGTTGACTTAGATGAGCGCGGCGATCGGGTTACTGCAAAAACTGAATTCGGTAGCGTTACGGCTCCAAAGGTTTTGCTTGCAACTAATGCCTTCCCGCCGCTACTTCGTCGCCTTAAGTATTTGATCGTTCCGGTTTATGACTCAGTTCTAGTTACCGAACCATTAAGCGAGCAACAACGTCGCGACATAGGTTGGGCAGGCAATGAAGGCGTCAGCGATACCGGCAATCAGTTCCATTACTACCGCCCAACTGCAGATGGTCGAATTCTTTGGGGTGGATACGACGCGACCTATCATTTCCGCAGTGGCTTTGGGGTTCAGCATGAGCACTCAACTAAGTCTTGGCCAAAATTAGCCGATCACTTCTTCTCAACGTTCCCGCAGCTTGAAGGTTTGCGTTTTGAGTATGCCTGGAGCGGAGCAATCGACACTTGCACCCGCTTTAGTGCGTTCTGGGGAACTGCAATGGATGACAAAGTTGTTTATGTCGCTGGCTACACCGGACTTGGTGTTGGAGCCTCACGGTTCGGCGCCCAAGTATCAATCGACAAGTTGCTAGATCGCGATACAGATCGCCGCAATCTTGAAATGGTTAACACTTTGCCAATTCCATTCCCACCTGAACCATTTAAGTCAGCTGGAATTAACTTCACCCGCTGGTCACTTGATAAAGCAGATCGCAATCAAGGTAAACGAAACATTTGGTTACGCACGCTCGATCGATTTGGTATGGGATTCGACAGTTAATCTCTGGCTCAAGTTGTAAAGTCAAAGACATGGCGACTGGATTTGTTTGGGAAGAGCTTTATGGCTGGCACAGCACCGGCTCTAACACTGGACAAATTCCTTCAAGTTCCATAGTCCAGCCATATCAACACTTTGAAAGTCCGGAAACTAAAGTTCGATTCGCCTCATTAGTTGAAGTCTCAGGACTGGCCAAAGACTTGGTCCGCATTCCTGCAATTCCGGCCACAGAAGAAGACCTGCTGCGGGTTCATACCCAAGAGCATCTGGATCGAATCAAGCGAGAAAGTCTAAATCCAAAAGGTGGTGACGCCGGAGATGGCGATTCGCCATTTGGATCGGGTGGATTCGAAATTGCAGCTCTTGCCGCAGGTGGAGCAATAGCTGCGCTGCGGGCTGTGGTTTCTGGCGAAGTTAACAATGCCTATGCGTTAGTGCGCCCACCTGGACATCATGCAATTGCGTCAATGGGAATGGGTTACTGCATGTTTGCAAACGCAGCAATTGCAATTGAGAATGTCCGCGCAACTATGGGCGTACAACGAGTTGCGATTGTGGATTGGGATGTGCACCACGGAAATGGAACGCAGGACATCTATTTCTCAGACCCAGATGTCTTGTGCATTTCGATCCATCAGGACAATTTGTATCCAGCAAACAGCGGATTAGTTGATGAGATCGGTGACGGATTGGCTGCCGGTTCAGTAATCAATATTCCGTTACCTGCTGGCTCTGGAATCGGTGCCTACAGCTCGGCATTTGACAGAGTAGTTTTGCCAGCGATTCGTCGATTTAATCCTGATGTAATCGTGATCACTTCTGGTTTTGATTCGAGTGCATTCGATCCACTTGCCCAGATGCTGCTAACTGCTGCAGGCTATAGCGAGCTAACCAAGAAGATACTTCAACTTGCAGATGAAGTTTGCTCCGGTCGAGTCATGATGACACATGAAGGTGGATACTCGCCGGTTTATGTACCTTATTGTGGGCTTGCAGTTCTTGAGGAGATGTCTGGTATCAAAACTGGCATGAATGATCCGTACGGACACGCCTTTGAGAATTTGCCAGATCAGAAACTTTCGGCTGCTCAAGCGGATCGCATATCTCAAGTAGTAGCGACCCACGCTTTGTGATTATTTAGTCGAATCTCTTTACTTGGCCAAGAATCAATCCCTCAGTGATTGCTCTGGCAGCGGCTGCAGCGCGATTTGGCGCACCTAACTTATCGAGAATGTGTTCAATGTGAGATCCAACGGTTCGCGAACTGATTTGCAATGCGGCGCCAATTTCCAAGTTAGATAAACCATTTGCCGCCAGAGTTAAGACTTCGAGTTCACGATGTGTAAGAGGGCCAACATCTGCGACATCTAGCGAGATAACTGCGGACATTGGTTGGTTATCACCGCGGCATGGCATTACCCGAATTCTAAACATGTCGTCATTGAGATCTTGTGGCCAGATAAATGAGCTCCAGGAATTCATGCTGGCATTTTGATGTGCGTAGGAAATCAAATCGCTACCCGGTTTAAACAAGTCATGATCAGGCAATCCAGGAAGCGCAATCGGATTGCCATCAGCGCTGATACCAACGGCGGATTGTCCAGAACCAATCAACATAGAAAGCCATTTTCCTGATTGAGTTTGATCCGCCATGTTGGCTAGCACGCTACAAAGACTGCTGATTGCATCCCGAGCTATATCTGAAGGGTGCTCTGGTGATGTTGTTGAGAGATTGATGACTCCAGTAACTCGACCATCTGTGGTTCGAAGGCACATAGTTAAGCCCTCGCTATATCCAGCAGGAACTAGTACGTCTCCTACTGCCCAGTTATCAAATGGATCACCAGGTAGATCCTTCATTCGAACTGGTCTTCCGGTGATTGGAAGGGCAAGCGCCTTCATTAGTTCAGTGAACCTTTGACTATGTAAATGGCTAAGTACGTCAGAGTCATAACCAACGCTTGCCAGCGGAGTAACTTCTCCAGTAATTGGATGCAAGGTGTTTATCTCCGCGGCATCAAATGGAATGAGTTTGCGAAGTTCTTCAAAAACTGCACTTGCCCTAGCTGCTTGCGGAGCCTGCTCCGATGCAACTGCTGCCACGCGTCCTACGACGTCCATGGCCTGAGTAAGCGAAGGGCTTGACATAACGAAATAGTGGCAGAATTAAAGAGTTCTTGTACCTATTATTCGGAACCTAATCATTGGCTGTAATCAAATTGTTGCCTGAAATGACCATTTGGAGTCTTTAAGAAAACCTTTAATTTGCAGGATTTTTTGGCCAAATCTCGATATCGTGCAATAAATATCCGCCATTTGACGGATAACTCAATGGCGGCATTAAGAGCACTATTGACCCAATTGAGCGCGTACCTCGCGCTCCCTGTCATGCGTGGAGGACGAAAGTGATTCGATCCAAGACATCAATAAGGGTTGCCAGTTTGGCAGCCGCGGCAGCATTACTTGCTGCTTGTGGTGGCGGTTCTGGGGATGCCTCAGCAACCGGTGCTGCAACAGCCGCTGCACCAACAGGTGAACCGATTGTTATCGGTGCACCATTTGCACAGTCCGGTCCGGCAGGTATTGCGGATCATAAAGATTGCTGGAACGGAACAGATCTTGCAATCGAAGAAATCAATAATGCTGGTGGTGTTAATGGTCGTCCACTTGAATTAAGTGTTACCGACATCGACATTCTTACTCCAGAAGGCATTACAGCAGCTTTCCAGAAGCTAGCTGCTGAAAAGGTTTCTGCAATTCAATCTGCGTTCGTCATTATTCCGCCTCCAGCACTTGATGCTGCAGCGGCATACGGCGCACCTTACATGAGTGGCGACACCAACATTGATGCTCAGAAGCTGGCAACAGCTGATACTGCAAAGTACGGAAACTACTTCACCGATCCTGCCGAGACATACTACGGCTCCGGTTTTGTAACTTTCCTTACCCAGCTTTCTGATAGCGGATCTTGGACACCAAGTAACAACAAGGTCGACATTATTCGTGGCGACACTGCTTACAACAAGAACATCGCTGACGCTACAGAAGCGGCAATTGCGGCTTCAGGTGGCAAGTGGGAACTTGGTCAGATCATTGACATCACAGCAGGCACAAAAGACTGGGGTCCAGTAATTGCTAAGTTGCAGGCAAACCCTGCCGGCGCAATCATGGTTGATCACTGGATTGGTGCAGAACTTGCTTCCTTCTCACAGCAGTTTGCTGGAGATCCAGTAGCAGATTCACTTGTCTACCTACAGTACGGACCGTCACAGCCAGAGTTCTTGCAGATCGCAGGAGCCGCAGCTGAAGGTTTCGTATGGGGAACTGTGATTGGTGTTGGAAATACTTCCGATCAGGACAAGGCATTCCGCGCTGCGTACCAAGCTAAGTTCGGCGTAGACGACGTATCTATGGGTATGGTCTACACCGGATGGTGCTACGACACAGTTAACGTATTGGCAAATGCTTGGAAGAATGTTGACCCAGCAGACTTTGCTGCAGTTAACGAGTACATCAAGGCAAATCCATACGATGGCGTAACTGGCCACTTGGACTTCTCCAAGCAGGCAGTGCTTATCTACCCAACTGTAGAAACCGATCCTGCAAAGGGTGTTACACATTACTTCTACCAAGTTCAGGGCGGTCGTCACACGACAATTGCTCCTGACGGCGATGCTGAAGCAGCATTCGTTAAGCCAGCTTGGATGCAGTAATCAAATGCAAGTACTAGCTTGTTCCAACATTGCACTTGAACTAGGTGGTCGTCAGATCCTTAGTGACGTGAACTTAAGTGTTGGTCAAGCAGAAGTAGTTGGTCTTGCCGGTCCCAATGGGGCCGGCAAGACCAGCCTTTTTGAAGTTCTCTCTGGTCGAAATTTGAATCACCAGGGAAAAGTTGAACTCAATGGTGTGGACATAACTTCACTTTCCATGCAAGAAAGAGTCAAACTCGGACTGGTGCGAACTTTTCAACGCCCAGTTGTTCCAGCCACACTTACTGTTGGCGAAACCCTGAAAGCTGCTCGCAAGGCTTTTGATCCAAAGCCAAGTCGACTAAGAATGGAATGGGTTGCTGAATTTGTTCACTTAAATGCACCTATGAATACTCCAACAGGGGGATTAGAAACCCTCGAACGACGCAAGCTAATGCTTGCCTGT
This sequence comes from Actinomycetota bacterium, assembly GCA_026392515.1. Classification (GTDB taxonomy): domain Bacteria; phylum Actinomycetota; class Actinomycetes; order S36-B12; family UBA5976; genus UBA5976. Next base: position 142,931 of record JAPLBY010000029.1, read on the forward strand.
TTGCTTGCCCGAGAACCAAAAATTGTTTTGCTAGATGAGCCGGCATCAGGATTAACCGGATCTGAGATTGATGAAATTGATTTGATAGTCAGGAAACTTGCGCAAGAGTATGGAATATCTGTGCTCTTGATTGAACATCGACTGGAGTTACTTGCAATGGTTGCTTCTCGAGTACTCGTTTTGGATGTTGGCGAAATCATTGCCGAAGGTCCACCAGATTCGGTCTTTAAGCAACCAGCTGTGCGGGCTGCGTACTTCGATGTCCCAATAGAAAGCGCAGTGGGTGCATAGATATGAGTCTTCTTGAAATGCGGGAAGTTTCCTCCGGGTATGGAACCATGCGGGTAATCCATGGCCTCAACTTCACAATTGATCCTGGCGAGAGAATTGGACTTGTTGGCCTAAATGGTCATGGTAAAACCACGTTGATCAGCACAATTGTCGGAATGACTGGCTGGCAAGATGGCTCGATTGAGTTCATGGGGCAACAAATTGGTGGTCGCCGTTCGCATGGTGTTGGACGAAATACTCCAAAGATTGTTCGCTCTGGAATTGCCATTGCACCACAGGGTGATGCGATTTTCCCTGGACTTACCGTTGAAGAAAATTTGGCCAGTGGTGCCTACACCGAAGGTGCATGGAAAACTCGCAAACAGAGGCGAGATGCAATTTTAGAAGTCTTTCCACCACTACGCACGAGATTGAAGCAATCAGCGGGCACACTTTCCGGTGGTGAACGCCGAATGGTTTCAGTGGGACGTGCGCTTATGGCAGATGCAAAACTATATCTTGTTGATGAGCCATCTCTCGGTCTTGCGCCAAAAATTTCGATTGGTTTAGTAGATGCACTTTGCAAAATTGATTTAGGCGATGGAGCGATGTTGATTGCAGAGCAAAACTTACCTTTGTTATCTGGTAGATGTGATCGCATTTTAGGAATGCACGCCGGTGAACTTAAGGAAGACGTTGGCGAAGCATTTGGCGATATTCCTCCGGCAGCGGAGATGTAATGATTGAGTTAATCGCAAGCGGTTTAGTTCTAGCCTCTATGTACGGTCTAGTAGCTGTCGGAATTTCACTTACCTGGTCCAGTGTTGGAATGTTAAATCTGGCACAGGGATTTGTTTTTACCTTTGGTGGCTATGTGGCATTTTTGTTTGCGCAATACATGGCAAAGAATTTCAGCATTCGTGACGGCGTACTGCTCTCGCTAGGCGTGGTATTGCTTGGCATGATTGGCTCAGCGATTGCCGGACTGATAGTTGGGGGACTCGCATTTTTACCACTTCACGATCGAGTTAATTTCCCAGTTCGTGGATTGATTGCAACTTTAGCTATCAGCATTATGGGCACTCAAATCTTCATGCTGATCTTTGGTCCACAAAGCAAACCACTTCCGCAAATTTTTGGAATTAAGCGACTTAAGATTGGCGAGTTCAGCATTGCCTACGGCCAAGTTGGAACAATAGTGGTTGCAACAGTCGTACTGCTTATTGTGACTCTTTGGATGAGACGAAGTCGTCGCGGACTTCAAATGCGCGCCATGATGATGAACCCACTCGGCGCAAATATGGTTGGTGTTTCAGTTCGAACTACTGGAATGATCGCGCTTGCAATTAGTGGCGCACTTGCGGGCCTAGCTTCGGTCTTGCTGGGACAAATCTTCTTTGTTAGTCCGACATCAGGCGTGCAACCACTCATTGTTGGCTTAATCATTTCCCTTGCAGGTGGACTTGGATCAATGCCAGGAACAGTTTTAGCTGCAGTGCTACTCGGATTCGCAGAAGCCGTAACTGCCCGCTACACCGAGCAATCTTTCGTTCCTTTTGTTCAGTTCGCTCTCGTGATTGCGATTTTGACTTTCAAACCACGAGGACTTGGTGGGGTATTGGAGGATGTTCGTGAGTAAATACGAAGTCGGACGTCGACGCCTTATTCCTCGTTGGCCAGTAAGAACCAGTTCACTTTTTCACCGGGTCAGAGTGCCCGGAACCAAGCGCTCACTGTTGCGATTTGAAGGAAGATACAACCCAAAGACATTGCAGCGGGAGTTAATTCTTAGAGATAAGAAACCGCTGTTTTGGATGGTAGGTCTATTTGCATTGGCTGCAATTCCAATTGCCGTTGGACAGCAATTAGTTTTTTCAATTTTTGGCAGCATTTGCTTTTTTGCCGCAATTAACGTTTTGTGGACATTGATTATTGGCACCGCAGGTCTGCAATCTTATGCAAGTTTGGCGACAGTTGGTGTGGGTGCGTATGCAGCTACATACCTAAGCATCACTTATGGAATTCCTTGGCCAATAATGCTTATCGCTGGAACATTGTTTGGCGCCCTGATGGGATTCATCATTAGCGTCCCGGCCCGAAGACTTGATGGACTCTATTACGCACTGTTGACAATTGGAATTTCCGAATTTTTGCGAAGTTACATTACGCAATCAGAATCTCTCGGCGGTCAATTCAATGGAGCACTTTTTGGTGCCGATCGCATTGTGTCGGAAGAGGCAATGCAAACTTCTTCAGGGCAGACAATCTCTTACTTAGTTTCATTTTTTGTGCTCTTGATTTCGTTAGCTATCTTCCGATTGGTTAGTGGCGGAAGAATTGGAATCTTGCTTCGTACTGCACAGTCTTCTAAAGAAGATGAATCGTTTGCTGCCGCAATTGGCATTGATTTTCAACGAGCTCGACTCTTTGTTTTCTTGATTTCATCTGCCGCACTTGGTTTTGTTGGAGCTTTTTATGCAACAAACCAAGGTGGCGCCTCACTAAGTTTGTTTAGCTTGGACCAGATGTTGTTGCTTTTGGCGATGATCGTGATCGGCGGACTAGGTAAGGCTGAAGGCGCAGTAGTTGGCACAGTCATTGTGGTCTTCCTAAATCAATGGTTCACTTCATGGGGTCCATGGCGAATCGTTCTTGTTGGATTCCTAATGTTGGCCTCTGTGCTTTACACCAGAAATGGTCTGTTTGGCCTTCGTCAACAGTTAATTGAAATTAGAGAAAGACGAAAAGCACTGTCGCGAGCGACTCGCACCACTCGATACGGCGCTTTCTTGCCAGAGCAGGGACCGGAAATTTCTGACAAGGGCGTTATTGCTGAGCGAGAGTTTGAGCGGGCAATTAGAGATCAATTACGCGATTGGATTACGCCAGAGATCATCGAAGAGCATCGATTAAGTCCACTGGGTCAGCATTCCGATCACTTAGAGCGGATCCTTAATTACTTTAGAAAGCAACCAATTAGTAATAAATATGTCGTTTACTGTGAATCAGCATTCCAGGCTTACCGTGTTGTAGCTTTAAGCGGCATCCCCGGTGTACCGCCACGATTAGTCGACGACAAAACCTACTCAAATCTTGACGAGGCATACCATGCGGTATTTCTTCGTCGCATCAACGACCTAAAGTCACAGCACTAGAAGGAGAAATCAAATGGCACAAGTATCAGTAACTGGCTACACAGATAAACCAAGTGTGGTTGAGGGCGAAACCATTTCCTTCTATGTCACGGCTGACAACGCAACTGAGGCGCAAGTAGATATCGTCCGATTGATTCATGGCGATGAGGACCCTAAAGGTCCAGGCTTTCAAGAAGAAGTTGTTCAGTCAGATTTTTCCGGGAAAAAGCCAGTAAAAAAACAGTTTGTTGATCTAGGAAACGCAGTTCGCGTTAAGGATCCGTCAGGAAAACTGGACCTAACTGATTCCTTCTCAATGTCATCGTATGTGTTTGCCACTACGCCCGAAAAGGGACGCCAAGTACTTTTAGGCAAGTTCTCGTTGCATGAAACAGCGGGATACGCAATGGGTCTTGATCCAGAAGGAAGACTGGCTTTTTGGATTGCAAATGGCAACGATACTGACGAAATTGTTTCACAAGTTCCATTAGCGCATCACACTTGGTACTTTGTCGCTGTTTCATTTGATGCAAAGTCTGGAAATACAATCTTGCATCAAGAGGCAATTGTTAATCCTTACAACGGCCGCTTGGGCTTGGTAGCTCCGTTTGATCACACTTGTTCAGTTGAACAGAATCTTCGCCTAAAGATCAAGAGCGCTACGACGGATTTCATGTGGGCGGCAGCCTCAAATTCGGCTACTGTGCGAGGACCATATAAGGACCTTTTGTTCAATGGAAAGATTGACCGATCCAATGTTTGGAATCGCGCCCTGAGTCTTGCTGAGATTAAGTCGCAATGCTGTGCTGATCCCGTCTCAGAGGGGTTAATCGCAGCTTGGGACACAACCGAAGGCTATGGCGAAAACGGAATCGGTGACACTGTCATTGACGTGTCTTCAAACCAGCTACACGGAGAAGGTGTCCAACGTCCAATTCGAGCTATGACTGGATACAACTGGTCTGGCAAACACGATGACTGGCGCGTAGCACCTAAAGAATATGGTGGCATTGCATTCCATGATGATTCAGTAATTGATTGCGAATGGGACGAGACATTTAGTTGGACTGTGCCAGCAGGTCTAAAGAGTGCCGCTTATGCCGCGCGGATTCGAATTGGCGACGTTGAAGATCACATTCCATTCTTTGTTCGAGCCGCAAAGCCAAAGGCGAGAATTTTGTACTTGTATCCAACGAGCTCTTATCTTGCGTATGCAAACGAAATGATTGTGCACCATGTTCCAGTTGCTCAGGCGATTGGATCTCATCCGGCAGTGCTGACTAAAACCGAAGCCGACTATTTCCAGGATCCCAAGTACGGGCGTTCAACATATGATCACTACGCCGATGGTGAAGGCGTGTGTTACACATCATGGCTACGACCAATTCTGAACATGCGTCCAAAATGGCGCTCGTCAGCAATTGGTACAACGTGGCAATTCCCGCGTGACTTATCGGCCACTGCCTGGATGGAGCATGAAGGTTATGACTTTGAAATCGCCACAGACCATGACTTAATGCGCGAAGGTCTTGATTGGCTAAAGAACTATTCCGTAATCATTACTGGATCACATCCGGAGTACTGGAATGAATTCGGGCTAAATGTATTAGAGGAGTACATCTCAACTGGTGGTCGCTTGATGTACATGGGTGGCAATGGCTTCTACTGGGTCATCTCTTACCGTGATGGCGAACCAGAAATCATGGAAGTGCGAAAAGGTGAAGCTGGAATGCGCGCCTGGCAAGCCGAACCTGGTGAGTACTACCACGCAACTTCTGCTGAACGCGGTGGCATCTGGCGCAATCGCGGTCGAGCCCCACAGAAGTTAACCGGCGTCGGGTTTACAACGCAAGGATTTGATGCCTGCCATCCTTACTACCGAATGCCAGATAGCTATCACAAATCAGTATCTTGGATTTTCGACGGAGTTGAAGGTGAAAAATTTGGTGATCATGGTCTAGCTCTTGGTGGCGCCGCTGGCCTAGAAACTGAACGTTATGACTTGCTATTGGGAACCCCGCCGCACACTAAGTTGCTGGGCTCCTCAACTAACTGGTCTGACAACTATCCAGGCGTCCACGAAGACATCATGTTCCATCATCCGGGATTGCTTGGTACTCAAAACCCTGCAGTAAGAGCAGATATGACTTACTTCACTGCAGGAAACAACGGCGCTGTATTTTCAACTGGCTCAATTGCGTGGACTAGTGCATTACCGAGCTTTGGATATCAAAATGATGTCGCCCGAATCACCAAGAATATTCTTGATGCATTTTCCAAGCCGGGTGAACTTCCAGGCGGGGCATGGACTGAAGACGAAAAGTCGTGGCGTTAGGCTCGCAATATCTTTAAGGAGTAGTAATGACAACTGGTTATGTATGGGAAGAGCTTTACGGCTGGCACGATACGGGTACGGCGGCTGGGTTACTAACTCCTGGTCTTGATGTCCAGCCTTACCAACACTTCGAGAGTGCTGAAACGAAGGTTCGCTTGGCATCCTTACTTGAAGTTTCTGGCCTAACCAAGAGTCTGAATCGGATTTCAGCTGTTCCAGCGACCGAAGAACAAGTCTTGCGAGTTCATACCAAGGATTATTTAGAGCGCATTAAAGCCGAAAGCGCTCAGCCTAAAGGCGGAGACTGTGGCGATGGCACCTCACCATTTGGACATGGATCTTTTGAAATTGCGTTACTTGCTGCAGGTGGTGCGATTGAAGCAACTCGCGCAGTAGTAAACGGCACGGTTCGTAATGCCTACGCTCTTATCCGTCCGCCAGGTCATCACTCCCGACCAACTACGGGAATGGGATTTTGCATTTTTGCAAATGCTGCAATTGCAATTAAGTTTGCGCAAGCCGAACTTGGCGTCAAGCGAGTTGCAACTGTTGACTGGGATGTTCACCACGGCAATGGCACTCAAGAAATTTTCTACAGCGATCCAAACGTGCTAACTATTTCGTTGCATCAAGATGGATTGTTCCCGGCGAACAGTGGAAACATCGCAGATAGTGGTGAAGGAGACGGTGACGGCTTTGCAATCAATGTGCCACTTCAGCCAGGTTCTGGAAACGGAGCTTATCTCGAGGCAATTCAACGAGTTGTAGTACCAGCGTTGCGCAAATTTAAGCCAGAGTTGATCGTTGTTCCTTCGGGCTTTGACGCCAGCGCTGCTGATCCCTTAGGCCGCATGCAAGTAACCCCAACTGGTTACCGAGCGATGACGCAAGAGTTAATGGCAATTGCAGACGAAGTGTGTGACGGCAAAATCATCATGACTCACGAAGGTGGCTATTCACCGTTTTACGTTCCGTACTGTGGCTTAGCGGTACTCGAGACACTCTCTGGCGTAAAAACGGGGATCGAAGACTCAATTACTCCGACCTGGGATGCTTTGCCTGGCCAAGAGTGCCAGCCGGAACAGTCTGCCCGAATCGGCCAAGTAGTCAGCGCCTTTAATCTCTAAATCCTTAAAGCGATGCGATATATCCCTTACTTATAGGGGTTTCTTCAAAGACTGGAAACTTGTCTGCCGCTAGCCTTATGCTGTTCGAACAAATGTTCGAAAGGCTTGATATGTCCCGCAACTACGGTGCCAGCTCTAAATCCCTGGCTCATGTGAACACCGATACCGATGGTGCGCCGAATTGGTTTAGTTGGCGTGGCCGCAGGTATGTCGTGCTGGCAATTTTGTTCAGCTGGCTTGAAACTGCTCCTTGGTGGCGCACTCGTCAAACTCGAGAGTGGCAAGTCTGGCGCATTGAAGCAGCCGATCAGGCTACCCAAAACAATTCCGGCGCCTGTGACACTGACACGCCTAACTCCGGCGTGTATGACATAGCAAATAGCGATCAACGCTGGTTCATCCGTCGCGTAATGGATTGATTTTTAACTAACAGATTTTTTATCAGAGTTATTGGAGGAAACATGAGTGCTCAAACAACAGACGAAGTGCAAGTGACGGTAGCCAGCATTGATTTGCTCGGTGGCGCATTGCGCAGCCTGGATGCGGCAATCACATCATCACGGGCAGGCGAGAAATACGTTGCTGCGCATCTTGCTGCCTTGCGTGCTGCTGCAGCTTTATTAGCGGCTTACGCCAGACCAAATAGTCGCCGGCCGACAAGCGTGTGGACTTTGGTAATTAAGGTGGCTCCCGAGTTCACTGAATGGGCGCAGTACTTTGCAGCCGGTGCAGGCAAGCGCGCTGCTGCTGAAGTCGGTCTTGGCGGCGCAGTCACACCACGGGAAGCAGATGACTTAGTTCGAGACGCACATGAATTCATCGATTTAGTTTCTGAAAAACTTGGCGTCTCAAGACAACTTACTTTGCCAACTAACGTCGCTGCCCAAGCTGCGATTCCAAATAATGTAATTCCACTAAAACGCCGTACTGCAGCGACCGCTAAGTAGGTTGCAAAGCAAGTTATGGTTCAAGACTTTATTCATCTGCATGTGGCATCAGCATTATCTATGCGCTATGGCACAAGCACGCCACAAGACTTAGTGGTTCGCGCAGCTGAATTTGGTCAATCTGCACTGGCGTTAACAGATCGAGAAACCGTAGCTGGCGCAGTCAGTTTTATCCATGCCTGTGCCAGTGCAAATGTCTCACCAATCCTTGGCGTTGATATCGCACTAGAAACGCCACAGCCATACTTGCCAACTCCAGCACATGGGGGAAAGTGGGTTAAACCAGAGCGACCACGAATAACTCTGTTGGCACACGACAAACTCAGTTGGGCTGGTTTGTGTGCTGTTATTACGGCAGCCCATAGAGACTCTCGAGAAGATCCCGAAATTGATCGGCAAGAATTGTTACAACTGGCTGGTGAGCATGGACTTATCGCATTACTCGGACCGCGATCTGACGTTGGCTACAACATCCTTAATCGCAGACCAGATCGAGCTTTAGATCATTTGCGAACTTGGCAAGATCATGGAGTTCGGACTTACTTAGAAATTGCTACCCATCATCAAAATCCAGATGGTTCAAATCTTTCAGACACTTTCGCAGCTCGAATGTTGCAGTGGGCGATTGTGCATAGAACTCAAGCGGTTCTAACGAATCTGGTTAGGTATTGCGATCCTAAAGATTCTCGAATCGCAGATGTACTCGATGCTTCCCGTCGGCAGGTTGCGCTATCAAATCAACCCACAACCAGCCAAGCATTCTTGGCTTCAAGCCAACACATGAACGCTATTGCGCAGCGAGTTTCCAGTTTGGTTGGTGATCCTCGGGACATTGGACAAGCGCTGCTTCGGCAAACTGTGGCACTTGGTCACGAATGCGTAATCGATCCGCAAGCAGATCTAGGGATGAATCAGGTTTACGTTCCCGAGTTATCAAAGTTATTGCCAGGTGAAACTCGAAGCGCTGACAGCATTTTGCAAGAAAGATGTGAAGTTAGTTTTTCCAACTATCTAACTGACAATGCCGTTACTCGCAACGATGATCTTCGCGCTACTCGAGAGCGCCTGGATTCTGAGTTATCGGTAGTTAAGCAAATGGGTTTGGCCGGATACGTGTTAACAGTTGCCCAAGTTGTGGACATGATTCGAGCCATGAAAGTTCGAGTCGCAGCTCGAGGTTCAGGAGCTGGAAGTTTCATCAACCATTTGTTAGGAATCTCTGGGGTAGATCCGATCAAACACAATCTATTAATGGAACGTTTTGTTTCCACACTTCGTCCAGGTTTACCTGACATTGACATTGATGTTGAGTCAGATCGAAGAATCGAAATTTATCAAGCGATCTTTGACCGATTCGGAGATCAACGAACGACTTGCGTTTCGATGCGCGAAACTTACCGAGTCCGGCATGCGATTCGCGATGTTGGCGCAGCCATGGGCATGCCGCCAGGAGAGATAAATACGTTTGCGAAATCTTTCCCACACATCAGAGCCCGTCACATCCGAAGTGCTCTAGCGGAATTGCCAGAACTGCGGCGAAGTGGAATTGGGGTGCGAGCGGCTCGAGGCGATCTAGACCAATTCTTGGATTTAGTTGAAGGACTAGATGGACTACCTAGACACACTGCATTACATCCATGCGGGATCGTGCTGTCAGATCTGTCATTACTGCAACGCACCCCAGTTCAGCCAAGCGCTCAAGAATTTCCGATGTCGCAATTTGATAAGGACGATGTTGAACACATGGGGTTACTCAAACTCGATGTCCTTGGAGTTCGAATGCAGTCAGCTTTGGCTTATGCCATTGATCAGGTTTACCGAGTTCAAGGACCTGACGCTTATGGCGCAGACTCAACTGGAAAAATCAATCTTGAATCAGTGCCACGCGATGATCCAAAAACGTTTGAGTTAATTCAAAGCACTAAGACTTTGGGTTGCTTCCAAATTGAATCACCTGGACAACGAGAGTTAATTGGAAAGTTTGCTCCAGTTTCATTTGGTGACTTAATAACTGACATCTCACTATTTCGGCCAGGGCCAGTTAAAAGCGACATGATCACGCCATTTCTGCGAGCTCGACAAGGTTGGGGTCTGACTGACTATATGCACCCAGATTTGAAAGAGATCCTGACTGAAACCAGTGGGGTAGTTGTTTTTCACGAACAAGTAATGCGAATTGTTTCAGTCATGACAGGTTGCTCACTTGAAGCTGCTGATTTAATCCGCCGTCGTATGGGGGATTATGAACAACTCGATGAAATCCGGGAATGGTTTTATAAGGCTCTGCAAAATAGAAACTATGAACTCTCAGTAATTGAACAAGTTTGGGATGTGTTGCGGGCATTTGCTTCCTTTGGATTTTGTAAAGCGCATGCCGCCGCTTTTGCGCTTCCTACATATCAATCAGCTTGGTTTAAGACGCATCATCCCGCAGCTTTCTTGGCTGGCGTACTAACGCACGATCCAGGCATGTATCCCAAGCGACTCATTGCTGATGACGCCCGAAGCTTTGGAGTTGAAATTCTTGGGCTTGATGTCAATGCTTCAAAGGACACCTATCTAGTTGAACTAACTAATTCAGGTAGCCAAGGAATTCGAATTCCACTGTCTGAAGTTAAGGGAATTAGTGAGCAAGAAGTTGCTGACATCATTTCTGTCCAACCATATTCTTCATTGGCTGACTTTGTGATTCGCAGCAAAACGTCTCGGCCAATTGTGGAACGCATAATTCTGGCTGGTGGATTTGATGTACTTCATGATCCGTTAGTTTCTAGACGCGACTTGCTATTTCATGCAGCTGAATTGAGTGCTGAACTTAAGTTAAAGCGAACTGCGCGATCTCGGATAGAAAACCAAATTTCATTAGGCATGCAAGAGACGGCCTGGATTCCTGAACCAACTGGATTGCCGGCGCTCTCACTTGCAGATCGGGTTAAGTACGAGATCGAAGTTTTAGGTATTGATGTGAGTGCTCATGTCATGAGCTTTTACCGCCAAATGCTAACTGAGTTAAACGCAGTTCCAGCTGATCAACTATTAACAGTTCGCTCACAATCCAGTGTGCTGATTGCTGGAGTTAAAGTTGCCACCCAAACTCCACCGATTCGTTCCGGAAGACGAGTTGCATTCATCACGTTAGAAGATTCAACTGGCCCAGTTGATGCAACTTTCTTTGAAGAAGCTCAAGATCAATATGCAGCCACACTTTTTCATTCTTGGTTGCTTTTAGTCAGCGGCACAGTTCGTCGAACCGGTCCGCGTGGAGTTTCGATACTTGGCAATGGTTGCTGGGAGTTATCCGAGGTTTACCAACATTGGAAACGTGGGGGAGTTAAAGCAGTTCAGGAGTTAATTCAAAATGTTCCAGTTCATCAACTAGATCCAGTAGCCCCAACTCAAATTTGGGAGCATGCAAGTGGATTTAGATCATCGCCATACGCAGACGTTCGACCCGCAGGGTCGGATATCGCAAGATCTATGCGATCAGCCGCAAAGATGGCACCATGAGCCGTTCGCAATTGAACCGAGGAAACTCGGCGCGCAATCCCCAAGGGGACGACGCCGGCTGCAATATTCTGCACATCGATATGGATGCCTTCTTCGCGCTAGTTGAAGTTCGAGAAAACCCAAGCCTAGCGGGCAAGCAAGTAATTGTTGGATACGACGGCAACCGCGGTGTTGTACTGTCAGCAACTTACGAAGCCCGAAAACTAGGGGTTCATTCCGCGATGCCAATGTCACGGGCGCTACGCCTAGCACCCAATGCAATTGTTGTAGAGCCAGATCACGAGAAGTATTCCGAAGTATCTGAAAACGTAATGGCAATCTTTGAATCGATAACTCCATTGGTCCAGCCACTTTCGGTTGATGAAGCCTTTCTAGATATCTCAGGCGCTCAAAAACTTATGGGAACTCCAAGTCAGATTGGCGAAGTGATTAGAGCGCGGGTAAGTGACGAGCAGGGGATAACTTGTTCAGTCGGCGTAGCTTCAACCATGTTTGTAGCAAAGCTGGCAACTAACTTTGCAAAACCTGATGGTTTACATGTTGTGCCCGCTGACAAAGTAATTGAGTTCTTACACCCACTACCAATTGGCGCACTTTGGGGCGTTGGCGAAAAAACTGCAGAACAACTTTCTCGACTCGGACTAGTTAATGTCTCTGACATTGCAAACACTCCAGTTAAAACCTTGGCACGAGTAGTTGGCCAAGCCGCAGCTGAGCATCTGTACGAATTGTCTTGGGGGCGAGACCCACGAACAGTTACACCAAACCAAGCAGAAAAAAGCATTGGTGCAGAGCGAACCTTTGAATCAGATATTGATGATCCAGAAGAAATTCTGGCCCAGATTCTGGATTTGAGTAATAAGGTCGCAAAACGATTGCGCGCTGCGAACTACTTTTCTCGCACCATCACAATCAAAGTCAGATTCGCAGACTTCACTTCAGTAACTCGAAGTAAGTCACTGCCGTCATCAACTGACTTAGCAACTGATATTTACGCGACCAGTAAAAGCCTGTTTGAAGCCATGCATTTACAGCGAGCTCGAATTCGGTTAGTTGGAGTGCGGGCTACCGGACTAGTTCCAACCAGCGAATCCTCAGTTCAGCTGGAGTTTTCGGAGCGGGACTCAGGTTGGCGGGAGGCCGAAGAAGCAATGGATCAGGTCTCTTTGAAGTTTGGGAACTCCGCGGTGAAACCAGCCCGATTAATCAAGCCAGAATCATAGGATTTTGCCTCAGAATTCATAAGAATCAGCCAAGATCGGCCAAATCGGGCATTAAAGTTTCGTAAACTTCAAACCAGACGTAGTCTTAGTTATAGGCACTAGTTATAAGGGGGCGCACATGGCACTATCGGATCGCGAGCAGCAATTGCTCGAACAAATGGAGCGCGCTTTAGCTAGTGAAGACCCAAGATTTGCCTCTGCACTCGGTGGGTCAATGACTAATCGAATTGCAACTAAGAGCATCGGAATTGCGGTACTCGGAGTAGTCGTTGGAATTGGCAGTCTGCTAGCTGCTGTATCCCTATCTATTCCAGCACTTGGCGTAGTTGGTTTCTTGGCGATTGTGTCCGGTTTTTACTTTGCAAACTTGGGCGCAAAATCCAGCCCAGCAGCCGGAAAGCCAGGAACCTCAAGTAAGGCCTCAACATCTGGCGGATTTATGCAAGGTCTAGAAGATCGCTGGGACCGTCGCCAAGACAACGGGTAAGTAAGCGCTCAAGTTCGGGTTAGGGCATTATTTAGTTATGACTATTCACAAAGCTGACATTGGAAATTTTGCCGAAGATTTTATTGTTGGAGACGTTTACCAACATCCGCTAGGTCGCACAATCACTGAAGCTGATTCAACCTGGTTCACCTTGTTAACCGTTAACACGAACCAGAATCACTTCAATGAGCACTATGCCCAGATGAATCCGATCGCTGAAGGTCGAATCATTGTGAACTCTGGCTTCACTGTCGCTCTTGTGCTTGGTATGTCGGTACTTGATATGAGTCAGCATGCAGTTGCCAACCTTGGTTGGACAGACATCAAACTAACTGCGCCAGTTTATGTTGGCGATACTTTGTACGCCGAAAGTAAAGTGCTTGAAATGCGCAGTTCATCATCACGTCCAGACTTTGGAATTTTGACCATGCGCACCCGCGGAATTAATCAAGATGGCACCGAAGTTATGTCTTGGGTTCGCTCTGTCATGATTCCAAAGCGCTCATCGGGAATTGGCCAGAACTACTTCCCAGAGGCCAACACCGGTCCGATCGAATAAAGTTTGCGTAGATTTTTTGGGTTCTTAGTTACCGTTGGAGCTCTTGCCCTAGCTGGATTAGTTGGATTCTCGTTAGTTAATTCGTGGTTGAATCCAGAACCATTAACTATTGAAAATGTTGATGGCCGACCTGTTATTACAGCCACCCAACCGGCATTGGCGCCATTTAATTTTGAACTCGACAACAGTGGATATGACATCAGTTATCCGCAATGCAAAGGTGAGTTACCAAGCAAGTTTGTGGGCTACGCAATTATTGGCCTGAATGGTGGCAAGCCATTTAGTGAAAACAAATGCTTTCAAAAACAATGGGATTGGGCACTAGCTAAGGATGCCGTTGCCGTTTACATAAACACGGCTGACCCGGGTGACGAATCCCCAGTTCGCTATGGAAAGAAAATCGCGAAAGACACATTGAAGCGGTTGAATAAACACGACATCAAGACTGGTACGCCAGTTTGGTTAGATGTGGAAACTTACAACACTTGGAGTGGTGCGGACCGCGCAGTTCAAGTACTAACTGAATTGGCTATTGATTTAACAGCCGCCGGTTATCCCGTTGGAATTTACGCGCCTCCAGTGCACTGGTTTGAAATCACCGGCAATGCCAACGTTGGAATGCCGCTTTGGTTAGCCATTGGTCCTTACCCCGATGTGGAAAGTGGGGTAGTAGCAGCCAAGGCTGCTTGCAACGAAAATGCTTTTGGCGGCAAAGCCCCCGATATGGTTCAGTTTGTGGCAACCGTTGACGGCGTTGCGTTAGATCGAAACATCATTTGCACTAGTCCAGTTGGACTGGTTGCCCCAACTAGGTAGTAGTTGCTTCGTAGGTATCGTCATCTGGATAAGGGAACCACTCGGGATCCGCCTCTGCAGTCGGGGCAATCATTACCATCTTTGAATTTCTGAAAAGTTCAAGGCCTTCAGCGCCTAACTCACGTCCCGTGCCAGTTAGCTTGCGGCCACCGAATGGGATCGCATCGTTGTCATTTAATGGCGTATTGACCCAGACAATTCCGGTTTCGATTTCGTTTACCGCGCGAAAAGTTTCCTCTAGATCATTGGTGTAAATGTTGGCGCCAAGTCCAAGATCTGAATCGTTAGCAAAAGCTATCGCTTGATCAAGGTCCGTGACTTTGCAAATAGGTGCAAGTGGACCAAAGCATTCGCCATGCATAACATCCATGTCGTGAGTTGTCTTTAACACTGTCGGCTCATAGAACCAACCAGTTGTGTGGTTTGCAGATCTAGTCCCGCCGCAAACTACCTCAGCGCCCTGTTCGATTGCTCGAGCAACAATCTTTTCAAATCTTTCTAACTCGCGCTGTGAAGACATTGGTCCGATGTCTATCAAGTCAAGGCCGCTACCAACGCGAAGTGCTTTCGCATGTATGGCAAGTTTTGAAACGAAATCATCATAAACATCTTCGTGAACATAAAAACGTTCCGCAGAAGTACAAACTTGACCGCAGTTTAGAAATGCGGCGAAGGCTGCACCGCGCGCTGCAGTATCGATGTCAGCAGACGGCATGACAATAAACGCATCGTTACCAGAAGCTTCAATCAGAGCCGGTTTGAACTGAAGAGCTGCAGTAGTAGCAACAGCTTGCGCTGCTTTAACACTTCCAGTGAAGGCAATTGCATGAGTGTCTTTATGGCCGACTAGTTCCTGCCCAGTTTGAGCACCACCAGTTAAAACTTGAACTAGACCACTTGGCAGATGATCAAATGCTGCCATGGAATAAAGCAAAGTAAGTGAAGTAATTTCGGATGGCTTAATGATCACGGCGTTACCAGCTGCAAGTGCCGCCGCTACTTGCCAACCTGCAAGCAGCAGAGGGAAGTTGTAGGGAACGATAGACACCACTGTGCCAACTGGTTCTTTGAGAACCATATGAATTTGGCCTGCGATTGCAGGTCCAGCTACGCGACCTTGCTCATGTCTGGCAATTTCGGCGTAGTACCTAAATGAGGATGCTGCTGCGCCACCTTCCCAGTTAGATTCACGAAACGGTTTCCCCATTTCGCGGGTAAGGCATTCGCCGGTCTCAACGGAAAGTTCAATCATGCGATCTGCCACAAGGTGCATTGCATTTGCGCGATCTAGTGCGCTCATTGCCCACCATTGCTTTTGTGCTGCATTGGCCGCAACTACTGTTTCATCAACCTCGGCTTTGGTGGCATGTGCGTATTGCCCAACAACTTCTTCAGTAGCGGGATCAATTAAGTCGATTAGTTCGCCAGAACTTGGTTGCCATTGGTTGGCAATGTAGTTGTGTCCGGAAAGATCGCGCATTCGCTTTTGCACTGCGGTGGTCATTTCAGCTCCCAGGTAACTACTGGGTCAGATTTGCCCAGTTACTTGACTCTATAAAGGCTTAAATCCAGGCGAAAACTCGGGGATAACTCACAAAACTCTGGTTTTTCAAAAATACCCCCATTTCCCTCCACCCTTAAAACATTGGTTAAATGGTCAATATTTGTTAAAGATGAGAAATTTGGTATCTAAATTAGGTTGACAGTGGAGCAAAAGGGAGTAATCTGGGACAACGAGGTGACCTGGGGAAGGGTTGCCATTGGTTTGGGTGGTGATTTAGGTGTTCTTAGGTACCCACACCCCGAAACTGGACGAAAAAGGCCGCCTGATCCTGCCGGCTAAATTCCGCGAACCTCTAACTGATGGCCTAGTTATGACTAAAGGCCAAGAACGATGTGTCGTTATCTGGCCAACTGAGCAATTTGATGTTTACGCAGAAGGCTTGCGTACCCGCTCCCAGAACAACGAAAAGGTTCGCGCCTACACCCGTGTTTTCTTCTCTTCTGCTTTTGATGATTCAGCTGACAAGCAAGGCCGCATCACAATCCCAGCTCCACTTCGTGAGTGGGCCGGTCTTGATCGCGAACTTGTTGTAGTTGGCGCTGATACCCGTGTTGAAGTTTGGGCAACTGTTGCTTGGAACCAGTACTTGGCAGAACAAGAACCAGGTTTTGCCTCACTTGATGAAGACATAATGCCATGACCTTAAATCGTTCTTTTTCAACCAAGTCAGCAGTGACAACAATTGATGCTGCTTTTGGCCTCTGGCCGTTGACTCGATCCTGGCGCACCTTCCCCGGTGCCAGGCTCTCCAACGGCCAGGGACTAAAGGCAGTAACAAGATCTGATGTGGCGTAATGACCACATTTACGCACGAACCAGTTTTGCGTCAGCGCTGCTTAGATTTACTCGCTCCGGCAATTAGTGCAAACAACGCAGTATTAGTTGATGCCACTCTTGGTCTTGGTGGGCATACCGAGTCAGCTTTAACTGAATTTCCAAACCTTCGAGTCATCGGGATCGATCGCGATCCTGAAGCACTTGCCATGTCACAAGAACGACTAGCGCGATTCGCACCACGTGTTGATTTTGCTTTGGCAGTTTATGACGAGATTCCTGAAGTCTTAGCAAACTTAAACATCGAACATGTTCAGGGCATTTTATTTGACCTTGGAGTTTCTTCGATGCAACTCGATAAAGATCAGCGTGGATTTACATACTCCCGTAATGCGCCACTAGACATGCGCATGGATGGCACAACTGGCCAAACCGCAGCTGACATCGTTAACAATTACGACTTTGCAAACCTGGCTCGAATTCTTCGCGAATATGGTGAAGAAAGATTTGCGGCTCGGGTTGCAGATGCAATCATTCGCGAGCGCGAAGTAAAGCCATTTACAAACAGTGACCATTTGGTAACAGTGGTTCGCGACGCAATTCCAGCGGCAACTCGTCGCACCGGCGGCAATCCTGCCAAGCGCACATTCCAGGCGCTGCGAATTGAAGTTAATGACGAACTTGCAGTTTTGGAACGCGCTATACCGGCTGCGCTTGATTGCTTGGCACTTGACGGACGAATTGTGGTGCTTTCGTATCACTCACTTGAAGATCGCATTGTGAAAAATGCACTTCGCGTTGGCACGGAATCTAAGACCCCAATTGAAATGCCGATTATTCCTGAGTCAGATAAGCCTTGGCTTCAGTTGTTAACTCGTGGCTCCGAATCAGCAAGCGATGACGAGATCACGGAAAACTCACGCGCAACTTCGGTTCGCTTACGCGCAGCCCAAAGAATTGGGGTGGCCGCATGAGCGCAGTACCAGCTCGCACTCCAGCCCTAGCTCCGATTCCTCGCAAATCTCGCACTATGCGAAAGCTTTCATTAGTTAAGCCGATGATGAAGCCAATCGTTTCTCCAATTGCCCAAGCCATTCCAGTAGGTTTACCACAAGGCCGCGCCAGTAGCCGAACTTTCCTATTTGTAATAATCGGAATGATCGTCGCTGGCATGATGACACTTTTGTATGTGAATACTCTGGCCGCCCAAGCTTCATTCCAAAACCACGCGCTACAGATTCAACTAAGTCAGATGACCGCAGAAGAACAACGGATTGCAAGCTTCGTTGCTGCCGGAGAATCTCCAGGTAATTTGATTGTTACTGCGCAGAACATGGGAATGGTTCCTGCCCAAACTCCAGTTTTCCTTCGCCTTTCAGATCGCGAAATTCTAGGTAAGGCGGTTGTCGCAGTAGCGCCAGCAGTACCTGTTGCACCTGCAGCGCCAGTTGTACCGGCGGCGCAATGAGTACCCCAACTTCACAACAGCGTCCTAATCCACAGAGACCGCAACGGCCGCAGAATTCTAAGCAACGTTATGAACCAACAGGTCCAGTTATGGTTCCGCTCGAAAGCCCTAGTAAGAGAATACGCTTTGTAACTTTCTTGTTCCTAGTTGTCATGTCACTTTATATGGCACGGTTAGTGGAACTTCAGGTTGTTCGTGGACCAGAACTTGCCGCAACTGCGCAAAACTCTAGGCTGCAGACACTGACTCTTCCTGCTTTGCGTGGAAACTTCACCGACAGTGACGGAGTTCCAATTGCAACTACGGTTATGGCACGCAATGTAACAGTTGATCCAAAACTAATCACAGACCCAGCTGGAACTGCTGCAGCACTCTCGCCGATTCTAGGAATACCAGTTGAGACGATTGTCGCTTCACTAACGGTTGATTCAAGATTCTCGTACGTTGCTAAGCGAATCACACCAGATACTTGGAAATTAGTTGCCGAACTTGGTATCCCTGGTGTTTTTAGTGAACCAACTACTAATCGGGTTTATCCAAATGGAAATCTAGCTGCCAGCGTTGTTGGTTATGTTGGCGCTGAAGGCACTGGTCTAGGCGGACTTGAATTTGGGCTCAATGAACAGTTGATGGGTCAAGACGGCAAGTTAACTGTTGAGCGAGTTAATGGTCGCGAAATTCCAGCGAGTGAACGACAGAGCATTGATCCAGTCAATGGACTTTCAGTTCGTCTCACGATTGATTCCAATTTGCAAGCAATGCTAGAAAAATCCCTGGGAGATCAGGTTGTTGCAACCGGCGCTGAAGGTGGCGTTGCAGTGATTATGGAACCTGGAACCGGAAACATCTTGGCAATGGCAACGTACCCAACGTTTGATCCAAACAATCCATTTGCAACAGACGATAAAGCGAAGCGCAATACAACCGTGACGGACGTTTTTGAGCCAGGTTCAACCAGCAAAGTTATGACGATGGCTTCAGTAATTGAAGAAGGCGGCGCTAATCCTGCAACTCAGTACTCCGTCGAAAATCGAATCAGTCGCAGTGGAACTTCATTTAAAGATTACGTGGATCATCCAACTTTGAGGCTTACCTTGGCCGGAGTACTAGCTAAATCAAGCAACATCGGAACGATTATGGCTTCTGAATCAATCGGTGAAAAGAAACTATATGAGTACCTCCAGAAATTTGGTATTGGTCAATCAACAGGTATGAATTTTCCGGGAGAAAGCGGCGGAAAGCTTCCTGATATCAATAATGAAAACGAATGGTCAGACACAACTTTCCCGACGTTG
Organism: Actinomycetota bacterium; assembly: GCA_026392515.1. Classification (GTDB taxonomy): domain Bacteria; phylum Actinomycetota; class Actinomycetes; order S36-B12; family UBA5976; genus UBA5976. The sequence goes on from JAPLBY010000029.1 coordinate 162,437, forward strand.
GCTTTTGGACAGGGCTTATCTGTCAATGCCGTTCAAACAACGAGCGTTTTTGCAACGATTGCCAATGATGGGGTTCGAATGTTGCCCCGACTAATTGCTGGCTATTCGAATACTGAAGGTGTTTACGAGCCGACGATGATTGACGAAGGTGTTCGAGTCGTTAGCCCAGAGACTGCAAAGACTGTGCGGGAAATGCTAGAAGGCGTGGTTTCGGAAGATGGAACTGCCAAGAACATGCAGATTCCTGGATACCGTGTCGGTGGAAAAACTGGTACTGCAAACCGATACGACGAAGCCACCGGCGGCTATAGCGGTTACACATCTTCATTCATTGGTATGGCACCAGCAGAAAAACCAGCACTCGTTATGAGCGTAAGCATTCACAACCCAAAGATAAGTACTTACGGAAGCGTTGTTGCTGGACCAGTTTTCAAAAAAGTTATGACTTATGCCCTTGCTCACAAGAAGGTTCCACCTTCAACAACTAAGCCTCCCAAGCTTCCAGTTGAGTGGTAAGCGAGATGACCCGACCAAAGACTGATGGTTCCGAGCTTTCGCAACTCGCCACTTTAGTATCGGGAACTTGCGTAGGTGACGCAAAAGTTTTTGGAGTCACCCACAACTCCAAGTCTGTCCAAGCGGGCGATCTTTACGTTGCCTTACTTGGTGCAAACAACCATGGAATTGATTTTCTTGATGAAGCGGTCGCAAATGGTGCAGTAGCCGTGGCATCAGATTCACGCGGTGTGGAGATAGCTAAGCAAAAAAGTATCCCTACTATTGAGCTATCAAATGCCAGAGAAGATATGGCGAAATTGGCGGCTGAAGTTTATGGCCACCCGGAACGAAAACTAACTCTCACGGGAGTGACTGGAACCAACGGAAAGACCACTACAACCCACATTATGCGTTCCATTTTTTTAGATGCGAAAAAGCATGTTGGTGTTATCGGAACCCTGGGCACTTACTTGGACGAAGAGCACTTGCCTGGCGCTCGAACTACACCTGAGTCCACGGATCTATATGCAACATTGGCAGTGATGGCGGAACGCGGAATCACTCACGTATTCATGGAAGTTTCCAGTCACGCGCTTGCCCTTAATCGGGTAACAGGAATCAAATTTGATGTAGCAATTTTTACAAATCTAACCCAGGATCACTTAGATTTTCACGGCTCAATGGAAAACTACTTTGCAGCTAAAGCGCTTTTGTTTACTCCAGAGTTTTCCAAGCAAGCAATTGTTTGCACGGATGACGAGTGGGGAATCAAACTCGCAGCTCAAGTCAAAATTCCGGTAATCACGATTGGTGCCAACGGCGCTTGGAAAACTTCTCAACCAAATTCGAGTTCTATCGGAATGACCACACAGGACATTGAAATCCAAAACTCTGATTCAATCTCACTTTCGGTTAACATGCTTGGGTCATACAACGCCACCAATGCCGCATGCGCGCTAGCTGCCAGTCAGATTCTGGGTCTACCGATTGCCGCGAGTCTTGAATCATTAAAGAACGTCCGATCAATCCCAGGCAGACTAGAGAAAGTCGCTATCGATAGTCCTGGCACCGCAGTCGTGGATTATGCACACACACCTGATGCAGTAGCAACTGTGCTGACCGTAATTAGAGACGCAAATCCAAACAAAGTGATTACGGTTATTGGTTGTGGTGGTGACCGTGATTCCTTGAAGCGACCATTGATGGGCAAAGTCGCGGCGCAGCTTTCAGACGTAGTCATCATTACTGATGACAACCCAAGGTCAGAGGATCCAGCAACTATCCGAAAGTCTGTTGTTGATGGCACAAAGAATGGCTCTGCTCAAGTGTTTGAGGTTAGTGATCGCAGGGTAGCAATATCACAAGCACTGAAGCTCGCTGAAGCAGGTGACGTGATCGCAGTACTTGGCAAAGGGCATGAAACTGGCCAAGAGATTTCTGGCAAAGTATTTCCGTTTGATGATCGTGTTGTCGTGAGAGAGGAATCCAAGAATGTATGACCTAACACTTGGACAAATCTGTGACATTGTTGGCGGCACATTGATTGGTGATCCTGCCATCAAAGTGTCAGGAATTTCCATCGATTCACGATCCTGCGCTTTTGGAGATTTGTTTGCAGCGATAGTTGGCGAACGGGTTGATGGTCATGACTATGTGGGTCAGGCAATTAGCAATGGAGCCAGCGCACTATTAACTTCCAAGCAAGTCGAAGGCTCTCAGGTAATAGTTCCGGCTTCACCCGATGCCCTAGACCCAGTCATTTATGCCATCGCAAAGATTTCAAAACATGTCAGATCCCTGATGCGTGGCGTAGAAGTGATTGGCATTACCGGTTCATCTGGCAAAACTTCAACCAAAGACATGATTGGCCAAGTCTTGTCCCATGCTGCAACAACACATGCACCAGCAGGCTCTCAAAATAATGAACTCGGATTACCTTTAACTTTGCTTTCAGCGCCCCAAGATGTGAAGTACCTTGTCACCGAAATGGGAATGCGCGGACTTGGCCACATAACTTACCTTTGCGAATTAGCTAAACCTACGATCGGTGTCATTACTAATGTTGGCCGCGCTCACATTGGTGAAGTTGGAAGTATCGAAGGCATTGCAAAAGCTAAATCTGAATTAGTGAAAGCGATACAACCTTCTGGCGTAGTTGTTCTCAATGCTGATGACGAGCGAGTCATGGCTATGCGTGAATTCACCGAAGCAACGGTATTCACATATGGTTACTCAAGCGTTGCTGATGTAAGGGCAGAAAACCTTCAGCTAACGGCTTATGGCAGCTACACCTTTGATTTGGTTTATCGTGGCGAACGGATTCCAGCATCGATTCCGATGCTTGGTGAACATAACGTACTCAATGCACTAGCTGCCGCTGCTGTTGGAATTTCAGTTGGAATGGAAGTCACGGATATCGCGCGAGCGCTAACTACGCTTAAGCTGATGAGTAAGTGGCGAATGGAAGTTCATCAAATACCGGGGAATGTAACCATCATTAATGATGCCTACAACGCTAATCCAGAATCGATGTCTGCCGCTTTAGAAACATTGACGGCAATCCCTGCAGCCGGCAAAAAATTTGCTGTTTTAGGCAAGATGCACGAACTCGGTGACGACAGTGACGCGATCCATGCGCAAATCGCAAAACTGGCAATCGAGCTAGGCGTATCAAAGGTGGTGGCCGTAGGCGAGGCAGCTAAGGCCTATGGATTGCCTGAGACCATAGTCCAAAAATCGGTGTGGTTACCCGACTTTGATAGCGCCTGCGACTACATTGTTAAAGAAGTTAATTCTGGTGACATTCTGTTGTTTAAGGCTTCACGCGCTGAACAATTTGAAGTGCTTGCCGATCAGATTGAAGTTGTTTTGCGCGCGAAGTGGGGCCAACAGTGAAGCTTGTAGTGCTAGCTGGTGCGTTAGCAACACTGTTGTCCCTAATCGGAACCCCGTTACTTATTAATTTGCTACGCAATCGCGGAATTGCCCAAGCAATTCGGGAATCTACCGAAGATGTTAACTATCCAGAACATGGCAGCAAGCGTGGTACTCCGTCAATGGGTGGAGTGGCCATTGTTGGTTCAGTGGTTCTTGCATATTTCTTGGCGCACTTGATCATGATGCGACCACCAACAGCATCAGGTTTGCTGGCAATCTATTTAATGGTTGCTCTGAGCTTGGTTGGTCTGGCCGACGATTATTTGAAAATCTTCAAACAACGAAGCACTGGAATTCGGGCTCGAACAAAACTTCTAGGACAAGCAGTAGCTGCCCTTTCATTTGGCTACCTAGCTATGCAGTTCCCAGACGAAGGTGGAAATGTTCCAGTAAGTAATGCAATCTCGTGGGTAAGAGATACCGATTGGATTTTGCCATCGGCATTTGTGCTGTTATGGATCTGGTTCTTGGTCACTGGTATTACAAATGGCGTTAACTTAACGGATGGCTTGGATGGACTGGCAATCGGCGCAGCGCTACTTTCATTTGTCGCCTACACCGTGATGTCGATTTGGCAGTATGGCCAAAGTTGTTTTTGGGGCGAGATTCCCCGCTGTTACACGGTTCGGGATCCACTTGATCTAGCGGTGTTCGCAGCTGCGACTGCTGGCGCCTGCTTTGGTTTCTTGTGGTGGAACTCAAGTCCAGCGCGAATCTTTATGGGTGATACTGGCTCTCTTGCACTTGGTGGTGGACTCGCAGCACTTGCATTAATGACCAGAACCGAATTACTACTTGGCTTAATTGGTGGTCTATTCGTATTGATCACGCTTTCAGTGATTGCCCAAGTTGGTTCATACAAGCTAACTGGTCGCCGAGTTTTGCGAATGGCGCCGCTACATCATCATTTTGAAATGAAGGGCTGGCCAGAAGTATTAATCGTGGTTCGCTTCTGGATTATTCAGGGACTTTGTGTTGGTGCTGGAATGGCGTTGTTCTACGCGGAATGGGTTCGGCAGTAAAAACTATGACTTCCCTGAATCTTGATGAGTTAAACCGCACCAGTGATTGGTCGCAAGTTCGAGTTTGTGTTGTTGGCCTTGGTGTTGCCGGATTTGCTGCTGCTGATGCCTTAGTGAACCTGGATGCAACAGTAATTGTCATTGATGCTGAATCCGGTGAACGACAGAAAGAGCGAGCCGTAATTTTAGAAATCTTGGGCGCTGAAATTCGACTAGGCGATGACACCCAACTTCCAAATGACATCGATTTACTTGTGCTTTCTCCGGGGGTGTCACCACTTTCTCCAATCGTTAAAGCAGCACAAGCTGCGGGAGTGGAGATTTGGGGAGAGCTTGAGCTTGCTTGGCGACTTCGCGACCCAGCTCATCTGGCTCCTTGGTTGTTGGTCACTGGAACAAATGGAAAGACCACTACGACTTTGATGCTGGAATCCATTTTGTTAGCCGCTGGAAAACGAACCATTGCGGCCGGAAACATCGGTCGATCCCTGGTCGAAGTTGTTATGGATCCAACCCCGTGGGACGTACTTGCTATTGAGGTGGGTGCACCGCAGCTACCATTCGTTCACTCAATTTCACCCCAGGCAGCAGTTTGTTTGAATCTGGCACAGGATCACCTGGATATTTTTGGAACCTTTGAGGCATATCGCGATGCAAAAGCAAAAATATATGAACGATGCCAAGTGGCAGCAATCTTCAACGTTGCCGATGCCGAAACCATTCGCATGGTAGAGGAGGCAGAAGTAATTGAAGGATGTCGTGCAATCGGTTTTTCAACCGGAATTCCTGACATCTCAATGCTTGGTGTCGTCGAAGAATTTCTCGTTGATCGTGCATTTCTAGAAAACCGTCGCGAAGCAGCCCTGGAACTTGCCGAGATAACGGACTTGGCAATTCCAGCTGTGCATAACATTGCAAACGCATTAGCTGCTAGTGCACTAGCACGCGCCCATGGCATTGAAGCCAGAGCAATTCGCGACGGCTTGCGGTCATGGCAACCAGCTCCGCATCGCATTGCTCATGCCGGACAAGTTGCTGGCGTTGACTACATCGATGATTCCAAAGCAACCAATACTCATGCCGCGGCTACCTCATTGACTGCCTATAAGTCAGTCGTTTGGATTGCTGGGGGAATGGCAAAAGGTCAGGATTTTGACGAATTAGTCCTCGACAATGCCCATCGAATGCGAGCGGTTGTGCTTTTGGGCGTAGATCAAGATTTGATCGCGGCCGCCTTAAAGCGACACGCTCCGAATGTCCCTATTCATCGGGTTGAAAGCAAGGAAACTAATGCAATGGAGTTAGTTGTGGCGCTCGCAGCCGAGGCGGCACAACCAGGAGACACCGTACTTTTGGCACCTGGCTGCGCTTCTTGGGACATGTTTAAGGATTATTCAGCCCGAGGCGATGCATTTACTGCCGCAGTTAAGGGACTCAAGTCATGACCGCAACCAGACCAGTTAAACGCAATAGTCCTAATGGCGGACTGTCTGCTCGGCTAGAACATCCAATGGTGCATTACCAAATTCTTTTAGGTGCTACCGGATTTTTACTCGCACTTGGCATTGTCATGGTCGCATCCGCTTCAAGTGTTTTTTCATACCAACAGAACAATGGTAATTCGTGGGCACTTGCAACTAGACAGTTGATTTTCGCTGCAATAGGCGTCTTCTTAATGATGGCAGTTTCAAAAATGCATGTTGATGCGATTCGCCGGTGGGCGCCACTCTTCATGGTCGTAGTCGGCGTGCTTTTAGTTGCTGTGTTATTAATTGGAACTGCAGTTCATGGACAGAAGAACTGGATTGAATTTGGTGGTCCCTTTCGAATTCAACCTTCAGAATTTGCCAAACTTGCGATCATTATGTGGGGCGCAGATATTTTGGATCGCAAATACCACTTACTTGAACAACGAAATCATTTATTGATTCCAGTGTTGCCCGTTTGCGTCACAGTGCTTTTGTTAGTTGTTTTGCAGGGTGACTTGGGAACTGCAATGGTAATGATGCCAATTATGGCTTCGCTACTTTATTTTGTTGGAGCCCCAAGAAAATGGTTCCTGGTAATGGGTGCCGTAGGTCTGGCTGGGATCGCAGCTTTATCGTTTGCAGCTCCTTATCGAATGGCTAGATTCACCTCTTGGTTAGATCCATATGCAGATGCGCAAGGAACTGGCTTTCAGGTAATTCATGGTCAGCAAGCTCTGGGCTCTGGTGGTTGGTGGGGTGTTGGTCTTGGTGGCTCCCGCGAAAAATGGGGCACTCTTCCGGAAGCACACACTGACTTCATTTACGCAGTTCTAGGCGAAGAACTTGGAATCATCGGGACCATTTTGGTTCTGGTGATATTCACTGCAATTGCAATCGTGGGATTGCGAATCGCTAGAAACACTAATGAGGCATTCATTCAAATCGCTTCACTCGGAATCTTCGCTTGGATTGTGACCCAAGCCTTGGTGAACATCGGTGCGGTACTTGGCATTCTTCCTATTACCGGTGTGCCATTACCTTTGGTTTCCTATGGTGGATCGTCTTTGATTCCAACTTTGCTTGCTATGGGAATTCTGATGGCATTTGCAAAGCACGAGGCGTACATGCAGGAACAAAAATAATGACATGGAAGATTGCGTGAACATAGTTCTCGCTGGCGGCGGAACTGCTGGCCACATTGAACCTGCACTTAACTTGGCTGATGAGTTAATGGCCATGGATCCAACCGTAAACATCACAGTTCTTGGAACTTCACGCGGACTTGAAGTCGACTTAGTGCCAGCTCGTGGATACAAACTTGAACTGATCCCAGCTGTTCCGCTACCTCGTAAATTAAGCGGTGATCTGGTTACGCTGCCGACTCGATTGCGGTCAGCCATAAAGCAAACTCGGGATTTGCTTCATGAATTGCAAGCAGATGTAGTTGTTGGTTTTGGTGGCTACGTTTCGATTCCGGCATACCTTGCTGCCCGCGGGGAAGTGCCGATTGTTGTTCATGAAGCTAATGCTCGCGCCGGCCTGGCCAATCGAGTTGGCGCCCGATTCGCTGATGCCGTAGCTGAAACGGTTCCAGATAGTTTGCCAAGAGCTCAGCTCATTGGAATCCCGTTACGCAAGGCCATTGAAACTTTGGATCGCAAAGCCACCCGCAATCAGGCCCGGCAGCATTTTGGGATTTCAGGTGATGCGGTTTGCGTTTTAGTTTTTGGCGGCTCACAAGGATCAGTCAAACTCAACTCTGTAATTGAGGACTGCCTTAAGGCAGACATATTTGATGATGTAGTTGTTTTGCATTCGGTTGGATTAAAGAACGAGTTTGCCCAGGCAGAGTCGGATCGTTACCGACCGCTTAACTACATAGATCGCATGGATTTGGCATATGCAGCTGCTGACTTTGTAATTGGGCGAGCTGGCGCGATGACAGTTGCCGAACTCACCGCTGTTGGTTTACCTGCCTGCTTTGTTCCGCTCCCAATTGGAAATGGTGAACAAAGCCTTAATGCCACTCCAGTCGTTGCAGCTGGTGGCGCGCTTATGATTTCAGACCTTGAGTTCAATTCGGAATATGTTCGAGATCAAATTTTGCCTGTGATTTCAAATTCAACAAAGTTAAACGAAATGGCTAAGGCTAGTTCTTCACTTGGACATAAAGATTCGGCAGCAGACCTTGCTAAATTGGTTTTATCGGTTGCGGGAAAGGCCAAATCTTGAGTTACCTGAATGGTCGAGTTCACGTTGTTGGTATCGGTGGAGCGGGCATGAGTGGAATCGCTCGCGTTTTACTAGCCCGAGGAATTGAAGTATCCGGAAGCGATGCAAAAGATTCTCGTCG
>JAPLBY010000037.1 GCA_026392515.1 Actinomycetota bacterium
GAGCGATCTTTAACTAACTCAAGATGATCATCAGTGAATTCCCAGAAGAACTTCTCAGCCGCTTCCATTGCCTTGGTGTAGTTGAAGGCTTCAAAAGCCTTAGTAGATTCATCAACCACATCAGCCAATGCTGCAAGCAGTGCCTTATCTAGAGGTTCAGTAACTGCTTCGGCCGGCGCGCTGCCTTGAAGTAAAACAAACTTGCTGGCATTAAGAATCTTTGTTGCTAGGCGACGACCAATCTTCATTTGGCCAACATCAAAAGCCGTATCTGTGCCAGGCCGACCGCTAGCAGCCCAATAACGCACGCCATCGCTGCCATGCTCATCAAGTAGATCTAGGGGAGTAACAACATTGCCCTTGGACTTAGACATCTTTTTGCGATCTGGATCCAGGATCCAACCAGAAATCAAAGCATGCTTCCACGGCAGCACTTTTTCTTCTAAGTGAGCGCGGACCACACTTCCGAATAGCCAAGTGCGAATAATTTCGTGTGCCTGCGGGCGAACATCAAATGGCCAAACTCGGTTCCAAAGATCTTCATCAAATCCCCAGCCACCTGCGATGTGCGGAGTAAGTGATGAGGTTGCCCAAGTGTCCATGACATCTGGGTCACCCATAAATCCGTTTGGAACACCACGCTGGTCTGCGGTGTAACCAGCAGGTGCATCTGATGATGGATCAATCGGAAGTAGCGCAGTATCTGGAACTAGAACCTTGTCCCACATTGGGTTTCCATCAGCATCAAGGCCGTACCAAACCGGAACTGGAACACCAAAGAAACGCTGGCGAGAAATTAGCCAGTCGCCATTAAGGCCTTCAACCCAATTCTGGTAACGAACTTTCATGTGATCTGGATGCCAAGTGATTTGCTGTCCGCTTGTAACTAATTCGGCGCGCAGATCTGCATCACGGCCACCATTACGGATGTACCACTGGCGGGTAGTAACGATTTCAAGTGGCTTGTCGCCCTTTTCAAAGAACTTAACTGGGTGAACAATTTGGCGAATCTCGCCTTCGAGGTCACCGGATTCCCGAAGTAGTTCTGCAATCTTCTCTTTAGCTGAATGTGCAGTTAAGCCAGCAAGAGCTGCGTAAGCATTCTTGCCAAGTTCAGACTTAATCCATTCTGGGACTTCAGTAATGATGCGACCATCCCAGCCAATGATTGGCCGAGTTGCTAATTGCAGTTCGCGCCACCAAGTCACGTCAGTGGTATCACCAAAAGTACAAATCATTGCAATGCCGGATCCCTTTTCTGGATCGGCAAGGGTGTGAGCAAGAACTGGAACTTCAACACCAAAAATTGGGGAAGTAACTGTTGTCCCAAACAGTGGCTGGTAACGCTCATCATCTGGATGGGCAACCAAAGCAACGCAAGCCGGAATTAGTTCAGGTCGAGTTGTCTCAATGAATAGAGGATTGCCATCAGGCTTGTGGAACGAAATGCGATGGTATGCGCCTGGGCGTTCGCGGTCTTCTAATTCAGCTTGGGCAACTGCAGTGCGGAACGTTACATCCCAAAGTGTGGGAGCTTCACTTTGGTAAGCCTCACCACGGGAAAGATTGTTAAGGAACATGCGTTGTGACACAGCACGAGCTCGGGAATCAATAGTTTGGTAAGTCAATTTCCAGTCAACACTGGTGCCAAGTCGACGCCATAGTTCTTCGAAAGCTTTTTCATCTTCAACAGTTAACTGTTCACATAGCTCGACAAAGTTGCGACGCGAGATTGCGATCTGGTCCTTGCCCGGCTCCGCAGATGGCCGGAAGTTTGCATCGTAAGGAAGTGATGGATCGCAGCGAACACCAAAGTAGTTTTGTACTCGTCGTTCAGTTGGAAGTCCATTGTCATCCCAACCCATTGGGTAAAAGACTGACTTGCCATTCATTCTTTGGTAGCGCGCAACGCAGTCAATGTGTGTGTAAGAAAAAACGTGACCTACATGCAGGGAACCACTGACAGTTGGTGGAGGCGTATCGATGCTGAAGACATTTTCGCGGGTGGCGCTGCGATCAAATGAATAGGTTCCAGCTTGATCCCAGGTTTGCATCCATTTGGATTCCAAACCATCAAGTGTTGGCTTTTCAGGCATTCGTTGCGCGCTCATGATCCCTAATCCTAGACAATTAAAGACAATTAGAATGAATCCATGACTTTGTCCGAAATCCAAGAACTCGCGCGCGTGGAAGAGGTCTTGGAATCTCGTTGGCCAGAAACCAAAATCGAACCAAGTTTGGATCGAATTAGCCACTTGATGACCCTTTTGGGTGACCCGCAGTTCGCTTATCCAGTAATCCACATAACTGGAACAAATGGCAAGACTTCCACGGCTCGCATGATTGAGTCATTGCTGCGCTCGATGGGACTGCGCACCGGACTAGTTACCAGCCCACACTTACATCAAGTAACTGAGCGAATTCGATTAAATGGTGAACCGATTCCAGCGGGAAAGTTTGTGGAGATTTATGACGAACTTGAGCCGTACCTAGCAATCGTCGATAACGAAAGTTTGGCAAGCGGCGGACCTGCCATGTCGTATTTTGAAGTGCTTACCGGAATGGCTTTCGCCGCTTTTGCAGACGCTCCAGTTGATGTGGCCGTTGTTGAAGTTGGTATGGGCGGAGCCTGGGACGCCACAAATGTTGTCGCGCCACAGGTAAGCGTTGTTACGCCAATTGGCATGGATCATGCTGACTATCTAGGTGACACGGTTGAAAAAATCGCGATTGAAAAATCTGGAATCATCAAGCCGGACTCAATTGCTGTTCTCTCGTATCAAGATGCCGGACCTGCGGAAATATTGTTAGCCCGCGCTGCCACGGTAGATGCCATGGTTGCTAGACAAGGTGTTGAATTCTCGGTTCGAGACCGTGCGCTAGCAATCGGTGGACAAGTTTTGAATCTTGATGGACTAAATGGTTCCTATGAAGAAATTCTCTTGCCACTTTTTGGAGCACATCAAGCCGCAAACGCATCTGTGGCATTAGCTGCGGTCGAGGCATTCTTTGGCGGAACTCTGACCTTAGACATTGACGCAGTTCGTGAAGGTTTGGGTTCGGTAACTTCACCAGGACGCTTAGAGGTAGTTCGTCGCAGTCCAACTGTGATCGTTGATGCAGCTCACAATCCACACGGTGCTGCCGTGTTAGCGACAGCACTCGAAGAGTCGTTTACTTTTGAGCAAGTCATTGGCGTGATATCGGTGATGGCAGATAAAGATGTCATCGGAGTATTGCAAGCACTTGAACCTGTCATGACTGACGTAGTTGTAACTTGGAACGGAGCGCAGCGCGCTATGTTGGCACCTGAGATTGCCGAACTTGCAATTCAAGTCTTTGGTGAAGATCGAGTACACGTCGAAGCGAATTTGACCAGTGCGATAGATCGCGCAATTGAAATGGCCGATGACGCAGGCATGAATGGTGTCGGGGTAGTGGTAACAGGTTCGGTAGTTACAGCGGCTTCAGCACGAACAATTATGGGTAAGACCAATACCTAGGAGAGATGAAAATCATATGAAGGTAATGGGAAGCGCAATTTTGGTATTCGAGGCGATTGTTTTAGGCCTATCAATTCCAGTGTCGGTCGTTATTTACAACGTAGATACCGCCTTAGCTATTTGGAGCACATTCCTATTGATGGTTCTGTGCATACTTGCAGTTGGTGGCGTCCGGCACGATAAAAGGGCTGCAATCACAACTGGATTAGCCGTACAGGCCGTCATTATTGCAGTTGGAATATTCGTACGTCCGCTGCTTTTCCCAGGCATTTTGTTCCTATTAATTTGGGGATTGGCCTATGTGATGAATAACAAAGTTGACGAGGCAAAGGCCGCCCGAGAAAACCTTTAAGATTAAGAACATGTCTGAACGTACCCTTGTCCTTGTAAAGCCAGATGGCGTCGAACGCGGTCTTATTGGCGAAGTAATTTCCCGTATCGAACGCAAAGGCTTCAAAATCGTTGCCTTGGAAATGCGCACCCTAGAGCGCTCCATTGCCGAAACTCACTACGCCGAGCATGTCGATAAGCCTTTCTTCAAGGACTTAGTTGATTTCATTAGCGGCGGACCATTGGTCGCAGCCGTAATTGAAGGAAACGAAGCAATTGCAGCTTGGCGCACCATGATGGGTGCAACAAATCCAGTTAACTCTGCAATGGGAACTATCCGTGGTGACCTTGCAACTGAAACACAACTAAACGTTTCGCACGGATCAGATTCACCAGAATCTGCTGCGCGCGAGATTGCACTATTTTTCCCAAAACTGTAAAGGGTTAGAAATGACAGTCCAGTCTGTATTTCCGGCACTGGAACAGTTATTGCCTCGGGTGCAAAAACCTGTTCAATACGTTGGTGGCGAACTTAACGCTGTCGTAAAGCCATGGGATGACACCATCGTGCGTTGGTGTCTGATGTATCCCGATGCTTACGAAGTTGGTATTCCCAACCAAGGTGTTCAGATTTTGTATGAAGTACTTAATGAGCGCGCTGACACATTATGTGAGCGCACCTACGCAGTTTGGCCTGACTTAGAAAAGTTAATGCGGGAAAACGGTGTACCTCAATTCACTGTTGATGCCCATCGTCCGGTTGGCGCTTTCGATGCTCTAGGCGTTTCATTCGCAACTGAACTCGGTTATACCAACATGCTTACTGCAATCGATTTAGCTGGCGTTCCATTACATGCAGTGGATCGTGACGAGACGCATCCTCTGGTAATTGCTGGTGGACACGCAGCATTTAATCCAGAAGCAATATCAATGTTTATCGACGGTGCTGTTCTTGGCGATGGTGAGCAAGCAGTTCTTGCAATCACCGACATCATTGCGGCGTTTAAGTCCGAAGGAAGTCCTGGCGGTCGAGATGAACTTCTTATGCGCCTTGCCAAGTCTGGCGTTATGTATGTTCCAGCTTTTTATGATGTTGAGTATTTAGAAGACGGCCGGATTCGTCGGGTTTCGCCTAACCGTCCAGGTGTGCCATGGCGGGTAGCAAAGCACACTGTTATGGATCTAGATGAATGGCCATACCCAAAGGCTCCGCTAGTTCCAATCGCAGAAAGCGTTCACGAACGCATGAGCGTAGAGATTTTCCGCGGCTGTACTCGTGGCTGCCGATTCTGCCAAGCGGGCATGATTACTCGTCCAGTACGCGAGCGTTCCATGACAACGATCGCTGACATGGTTGCAAACGGTCTAGAAAAGACAGGCTATGAAGAAATTGGCCTTCTTTCCTTGTCCAGCGCTGATCACTCCGAAATTGCTGAGATCGCAAAGGGATTGGCTGATCGTTACGAAGATACCCAGACTTCGTTATCACTTCCAAGCACCCGAGTAGATGCTTTCAATATCGACTTAGCTAATGAACTTTCTCGTAACGGTCGTCGCAGCGGATTAACGTTTGCCCCTGAAGGTGGCAGCGAACGAATTCGTAAAGTCATTAACAAGATGGTCACGGAAGAAGATTTGATTCGTACCGTCACAGCTGCGTATGCATCCGGCTGGCGCCAAGTGAAGTTGTACTTCATGTGCGGCTTGCCAACTGAAGAAGATGAAGATGTATTACAGATTGCTCGTCTTGCCCATGAAGTTATCAAGGCAGGACGTGAAGCATCTGGTCGCAAGGACATTCGCTGCACAGTTTCGATCGGTGGCTTTGTGCCAAAACCACACACACCATTCCAGTGGGCTGCACAACTAGATCACGAAACAACTGACTCACGTCTTTACAAACTTCGTGATGCAATTCGTCAAGACCGTGAATTTGGTAAATCAATTGGGGTGCGCTACCACGATGGAAAGCCAGGCGTAGTTGAAGGCTTGCTATCGCGTGGCGATCGTCGAGTCGGAAAAGTTATTGAACAAGTGTGGCGTGATGGCCAGCGTTTCGATGGCTGGAGCGAACACTTCTCATATGACAAGTGGATGGCAGCAGCTGAAATTGCATTTGCTGACGAAGCGGTAGACGTGAATTGGTACACCATCAGAGAGCGCGAATTATCTGAAGTACTTGCTTGGGATCATTTGGACTCAGGTTTGGACAAGGAATGGCTTTGGGACGATTGGCAAGATGCACTTTCCGAAGTTGAAGTTGATGACTGTCGCTGGGTTCCTTGTTTTGATTGTGGAGTTTGCGATCACATGGGTACTGAGATTCAAGTCGGTCCAACTAATGCCGTAATGCTGCCAATGCCGGTTATCCCATCTCGGGTAGTTGCAAACAGTGGCACGTGATCGCGATCCTGGTCGCGAGATTATTCCCGCGGTTCAAAAGTTAAGAATTCAACACGCTAAACGAGATCGCCTTCGCTTTACTTCTCATCGAGATTTTCAGCGCGCATTTGAACGAGCCTTAAAGCGCGCTGGCGTACCGATGGCATACAGCGCTGGCTTCTCACCGCATCCAAAGATTTCCTATGCCAACGCAGCGCCAACTGGTGTTGCTAGTGAAGCTGAGTATGTCGAAATTGGCGTAGTTCAGGTCGTTGACCCAGAGAAATTACTTGCAGTCTTGGATGAAGTATTGCCACCAGGCCTGGACGTTTTGGCAGTGGTTGAGGCTCGGACTCCAGATTTCGTCGCCCGCCTTGAAGCGAGCCATTGGCGCATCGAACTTCCCGGCACCTCGCAAGAAACTTTGCAGGGCGCACTTGATGCCTTTATGTCGGAATCTGAAGTCCTGGTAGATCGCATGACCAAGTCCGGAATCAGAACCTTTGACGCCAGAACCGCTGTAATTCGGGCAAATGTGGAGATGGGCGCTGACTGTGCCATACTTCAAGTAGTCGTTCGGCATGGCGTGCCAGCTGTTCGACCAGACGATGTTCTGGCAGCTCTGAAAAAAGTTGCAGACTTCGCCCAGGAGATTCCCCCTCGGGTTACTCGACTGGCGCAAGGTCCTTTGCTTGAAGACGGCTGGTCCGTGGGTGATCCTTTCACCTTGGATCGTGAAGCCACACAAGCTTGAGCCCTACATCGTCACTACATAGGCTTATGCGCCCTAGGGCGTGAGTGAACGCAAGACCGGTGCTTCGGCATAGGTGTTGTGCGATAGGAGACGACTTTCATGTCGGATAACGAAGTAACACCAGAATCCAAACCACGTCGACGTGCTGCTGGCCGTCCGGCTGGACCCCCAGTAGATGCACCAGCTGAAAAAGCAGATAAGGCGCCAGCTAAGGCTGCAGCCAAGAAGAAGGCGCCAGCTGTTAAAAAGGCACCAATTGCAGTTCCAGTTGTCCAATCTGCTCCAGTGACTACTGCTCCTGCTAAGAAAAAAGCTGCAGCTAAGAAAGAGAGCCAGGATGAGGTTTTTTCTGTTGCAGCAAAGGGTCAAGCAAAGAAACGGCCAGCTAAAAAAATTGCAGCAAGTGATGACGCACAAGTAACTGATTCAAGCACTGGCGAGAGCGAAGATTCTGGCGAAGAGCGCTCTGGTAATGGCAA
>JAPLBY010000032.1 GCA_026392515.1 Actinomycetota bacterium
CAGCAGTGGCTCATTAGTTGGCAACGTTTACTTGGGACGCGTTCAAAACGTATTGCCAGGTATGGAAGCAGCCTTCGTTGACATCGGCAAGGGACGCAATGCGGTTCTTTACGCCGGTGAAGTTAACTGGGACGCAGCTGGTCTTGATGGTCAGCCAAAGAAAATTGAAACCGCACTTAAGTCAGGCGATCCGGTTCTGGTTCAGGTAACTAAAGATCCAGTCGGACAAAAGGGCGCTCGGTTAACCAGTCAGATCTCTTTGCCAGGTCGTTTCTTGGTCTATGTGCCAAACAATCCAATGACTGGAATCTCGCGCAAACTTCCAGACCGGGAACGCTCTCGTCTGAAAACAATTTTGAAGGCGGTAGTTCCAGAAGATGCTGGTGTAATTGTTCGCACCGCATCAGAAGGAGCTAGTGAAGAGGAGTTAGGTCGCGACGTAGCAAGACTTGCTGCGCAGTGGACTGACATTGAAGCCAAGTCAAAAACTGCTTCACCTCCAACCATGCTTTACGGCGAGCCAGACATTTCTATCAAGGTTGTTCGCGACATCTTCAATGAAGATGTTAAGAAGCTAATAGTTTCTGGCGCAGACGCTTGGGAGACTGTTGAGCAATACGTAAGTTATGTTGCTCCTGATCTTGCAGATCGCTTAGAAAAGTATGTCGGCGCAACCGATGTATTTACTGAGTACCGAATTGATGAGCAGATCGCTAAGGCCCTTGATCGCAAGGTTTACTTACCTTCAGGTGGCTCACTAGTAATCGATCGCACTGAAGCGATGACAGTTGTCGACGTTAACACTGGCAAGTTCATTGGTCAGGGTGGAAACCTCGAACAAACCGTTACCAAGAACAACATGGAAGCTGCTGAAGAAATTGTTCGACAGCTAAGACTTCGTGACATCGGTGGCATCATCGTTATCGACTTCATCGACATGGTCCTAGAAAGCAACCGCGATCAGGTCATCCGTCGTCTGATTGAGTGCCTAGGTCGAGATCGCACAAAGCACCAAGTTGCTGAAGTGACGTCTCTTGGCTTGGTCCAAATGACCCGAAAGCGCATTGGCGCAGGACTCCTTGAGGTTTTCAGCGAGTCTTGTGATCATTGCCAGGGTCGCGGCGCAGTTGTGAACATGGATGGTCATGACGCCTCGAAAACCCCTAAAAACAAGGGTAAAAAGGGAAATCACGACCATTCCCATGACAATTCCGCAGATTCCACCCCAGATTCAACCCCCGAGGAGCCTGTCTCGGTTTGACCCTAAGGCCCTTGAGTCCGTAACCTTATGAGGCTTAAGACTTAGGGTTTTCACCCGAAACAAGCATTAGTTCAAGGAGATACCTCGTGTACGCGATCGTTCGTGCTGGTGGCCGCCAGGAGAAAGTTGCCGTTGGCGACCTAATTAGCCTTGACCGCGTTCAAGCCAAGCCAGGCGAGACAGTGGTTCTTCCAACTGTCTTGATCGTGGATGGCGACAAGGTCAACACCGACGCTAAAGGCGTCACCGTAACCGCTGAAGTTATTGACCACAACCGTGGACCGAAAATCGAAATTCTTCGTTACAAGAACAAGACCGGTTACCGTCGTCGTCAAGGACACCGTTCAGACCTAACTGATGTGCAAATTATTTCAATCGGTAGCGAGAAGATCGCTGCTGGTGACAAAGCAACTGCAAAGGCAAAGCCAGTAGTTGCAAAGAAGGCTGCTCCTGTAAAGGCTGCGCCTGCTGCTAAGACAGCTGCTGCCCCTGCAGCTGAAGCCGCACCAGCTGCAAAGAAAGCTGCTGCTCCTGCGAAAGCTGCCGCACCAGCCGCTAAGAAAGCTGCGCCTGCAAAGAAGGCAGCTCCTGCTAAAAAAGCTCCAGCCGCTAAGAAAGCTGCACCAGCGAAAAAAGCTGCTACTAAGAAGACAGAGAAGTAGGTATAACTCATGGCTCATAAAAAGGGTGCCTCCAGTACCAGAAACGGTCGCGATTCAAATGCACAGCGTTTGGGCGTAAAGCGTTTCGGTGGTCAGGTTGTTAACGCCGGAGAAATCATTGTTCGTCAGCGTGGCACACACTTTCACCCAGGTGAGAATGTTGGCCGTGGTGGAGATGACACACTTTTCGCACTAGCTGCTGGCGCTGTTCAGTTCGGTAGCCGTCGCGGTCGTCGTGTTATCAACATTGTCCCTGCGGAATAATTCCGCGGAATTTTTGTAGATTGGCGGGTCCGGTTCGGGCCCGCTTTTCTTTTGGAAAGGAGATTCAATGACATCGTTTATCGATCAAGTGACTCTCCATGTTCAAGGCGGTAATGGCGGACACGGTTGCGCTTCGGTTCACCGCGAGAAGTTCAAGCCATTAGGCGGACCTGATGGTGGCAATGGTGGCAATGGTGGCGACGTAGTCCTAGTTGTTGATCCATCCGTCACAACTCTTCTAGATTTCCATCGCAGCCCTCATCGCAGCGCCGGCAATGGCAAGCCTGGCCAAGGCGATCACCGCAATGGTGCATATGGCGAACATCTTGAATTAGCAGTTCCAGAAGGAACTGTAGTTTCACTTACTGACGGCACAGTCTTGACTGACATGTTGGGCATTGGCACACGTTACGTAATTGCAGCTGGCGGCCGCGGTGGCCTCGGTAACGCAGCGCTTGCCTCAACCAAGCGCAAAGCTCCAGGCTTCGCACTTCTTGGTGAGAAGGGCGTCACTCGCGATGTCGTTCTTGAACTTAAAACTGTGGCTGATGTCGGCCTAGTTGGATATCCAAGTGCTGGAAAGTCATCCTTGATTGCAGCCATGTCAGCAGCTCGACCAAAAATTGCTGATTACCCATTCACCACTTTGGAACCAAACCTTGGCGTAGTTCGCTCTGGCGAAATGATTTTTACTATGGCAGACGTTCCTGGTCTGATTCCTGGCGCAAGTGAAGGTAAAGGTCTTGGCCTGGAATTCCTTCGCCACATTGAGCGCTGTGCCGCTCTTGTACACGTACTGGACTGCGCAACCCTGGAACCAAATCGCGATCCATTAACAGACCTAGATGTCATCGAAAATGAATTAAAGCAATACGGCGGCTTGGAAGATCGACCACGCGTAGTTGTTCTAAACAAGATTGATATTCCAGAAGGCCGCGAACTTGCTGAGTTTGTGCTTCCTGATTTACATGAACGCGGTTATCAAGTTTTCTTAGTATCAGCGGTTAGCCATGAGGGGCTAAGAGAACTTGGATTTGCACTAGCTGACATTGTTAAGGCCTCACGCGCTGAAGCAATCTTTGCCGCCGAGAATCGACCACGCGTTATCGTTACACCTAAATCAGTGGATGACTCTGGCTTCACAGTCACCGCCGAAAAGTCGGGTGCCGAAACTATTCGTTACCGCGTTGTCGGCGAACGACCAGAGCGCTGGATTCACCAAACCGATTTTGCCAACGATGAAGCCGTTGGTTACTTGGCAGATCGGTTGGCTAGAGCAGGAATCGAACTTGAATTGGCTAAAGCCGGCGCAGTAGCTGGCGATGAAGTTGTAATTGGTGAAGGCCCAAGCGCTGTTGTGTTTGATTGGGCGCCAACTGCAGGGGACTTACATCAAGGCCCTCGCGGAACCGATCAGCGTTTGTATGACAAGCGTCGACTTAGTGCAGAAGAACGCCTTGCAATCCACCGAATTCGCCAGTACGGAACCGGGGAACCTGAGGAAACTGTTGGTGAGATGGTTGATGCACTGATCATCGAAGATTTTGAAGAAGACTTAGAGTCTGAGGACTTGAACTAATTACTTAGTTGCCATTGCGGCGTAGTTTGTTTTCCACCCAGAGCTAACTCAGCAGTTATCTTGCCAATAGTTGGCACAAACTTAAATCCATGCCCTGAGCAAGGTGAGCAAATGGTGATTGGCCCACGGCGATCCAGTAAGAAATCTTCCTCTGGAGTATTTGTGAACAAACATGTTGTTGCAGTTGCAGTATCAAGATTTAGACCAGGGAACCAGTGCGCTACGTATTCCTTCATTTCAGTTAAATGCTTCTGGCTAATTTCGAAATCACGGTTATCCGGATCAATTTCCTTGCGGTCACTCCAAGTTCCCACCTTGAATCCTTCACCAGGTGTGTAAAGTCCGTACGCACTGGCTTCGAGCGGTGAGCCACCACGACCATTAGCGCCGTGATGCAAGAAGCTTGGCCACAATGATTCTGACTCAAGGCCTACGTTTGGTTGAAAGTGTGCTGGTTGGCCAGCATCAACAATTAAGTCTGGAAGATCAACAAGGTGACCGACGAGTTTTTCAACCCAACCACCGGCTGCAACAACTAACGATGGAGTTCGCCAAGTTTTCGATTCAGTTTCAACAATTGCGTAGTCGCCATCGAGTTGAATCGAGAGCACGCGCGTATTCAAATGAACCTGCCCGCCAAGTTCTTGGGTGCGCCGAATTAGTGTCGATACTGTCTTGTCTGCAAAACAGCGACCACCATCAGGGCTATAAAGAACGTGGTCTTCAAAATTCATTCCGGGCCAGCGACTATGAGCTTCCGCCGCGTCCATGCGCTCGTAACTGCGACCAAGTCGATCAAGGCTGGCGCCAATCTCATCGATTGCTTCTTTGTAACCATGATCAAGTTGGCCATTTAGTTCAAGTAAGTGCTCGCCAGAATCTGCTTCCAACTCTCGCCAATCCGGAAGTGCTCTGGCCGCTAAATCTGTGTAAAGGGGAGTGCGATATGAAAGCCGAAAAATTCGGGTCCCGCCATGCGAACTACCCTTATCGTGAGCGATCCCAAACTGCTCAATGAGAGCCACATCTTTACCTTGCCGGGCAAGCTGCCAAGCGGTAGCGCTACCCATTGCGCCAGCACCAATCACAACATGATCAATGTGTTCCAAGGCAATTAACCCTTCTGGCTGGGAGATTAACTCCACACTAGTTGCAAGTATTCTTGTAGTCATGAGGGTTGGCATATTGGGCGGGACATTTGACCCAATACATATCGGACATCTAATTGCTGCCAGTTCAGTTTATGAAGCCTTAAATCTTGATTCAGTAGTTTTCATCCCAGCAGGCGATCCATGGCAAAAGCGAGATCGTGATCTGAGCCCAGGTCAACAACGGTTGGAAATGGTAAAACTAGCGACTGAAAATGACGCTCGGTTTCAAGCTAGCGATGTAGAGATTGCTCGAAGCGGTCCAACGTATGCCGTGGATACCGTACGTGAATGGAAGCGGCTGAATCCAAGCGATGAACTTTTCTGGATCGTAGGCTCCGATGCGCTTAGTGGAATTCCAAGCTGGCATGAATGGGAAGCATTCGTAAGTGAAGTAACCATTGTTGCCGTCAATCGTGTTGGGCAAAATGATTCAGTACCTTTTGATTTCGTATCGGTCGACATGCCAGAAGTTCGAATTTCTGCAACTGAACTTCGTGACCGATTCACAAACGGGTTAGACACCCAATACCTAGTTCCAAAGAACATCAGCCAATACATTTCAGATCAAGGTCTGTATCAAGCGTGAATCGAATTCCATCATTTTTAAAATGGTTAATGAGTTCGACCTTGGCAGTTGCCTTGCTAACTGGAGTCTTTGTGCTTCGAGGCGACGGTCAAGCCGCGCCATTGCCAGCTGAGATAACTGCTAGCCCATCTGTTAGTCCGACCTCAGATCCTGCAACCGACATCAACAATTTATTGATTGCCTTAATTGATTCGCAGCAAAAGATTGTTTCGGTAACGGTCCTAAAACAATCAAGTGACGGAACAAAATTCTCGATAGTGAACATCGATCCAGCCACATTTATCGTGCCGCCAGGTCAAGGCTTTGTCCCAATCAGTGATGCTGGATTGCAAGGCTCTTTCGATGGCGTTGACCAGGCAATCTCTGGAGCACTGGGAATTCCAATTGATGGCTCAATACTTCTGCAGCGTCTAGCTCTGGCTGGGTTGGTTGATGGCGTTGGCGGAATCACCATTGATTCGCAGAATCTTTACCGAGTCAGCGAATCAGGAGAAGCCGCGCAGTACGTGCGACCTGGCAGCGCTGTTCTTACTGGGGGAGATGCTGCTGGCTACGCGATGGTTAAGTCGCAATTCGAAACCACCGATGAGTTCATGTCAAGAACTAATCAAGTTTTGCGAGCAGTATTTGAAAATCAACAAGGTGATGAAGCTCGGGTAGATGAAGTGCTTTCGGCATTGGGATCACTTGCCAAATCAAATGTACCAACCCAGAGCATTGCTAGATTAATTGTTGAACTTCGCACATCTAATCTGTGGTCAAGTGCCAACATTTCCCGCGTGCCAAGTAATTAAGTAGTCTTAGAGTCCTTATTAAATAAGTATTGCGAAAGTGTGGAGTTTGTGGCTGCCTCAGAACATGCCTTAAAGATTGCCAAGATTGCGGCACAATCGGCTTATGACAAGAAAGCCGAGAACATAGTTCTGCTTGATGTCAGCGAACACTTGGTTATCACCGACATTTTCTTGATTGCCTCGGCTGATAACGAGCGCCAAGTTGGTGCGATAGTCGATGCAA
Organism: Actinomycetota bacterium; assembly: GCA_026392515.1. Classification (GTDB taxonomy): domain Bacteria; phylum Actinomycetota; class Actinomycetes; order S36-B12; family UBA5976; genus UBA5976. The sequence goes on from JAPLBY010000032.1 coordinate 6,521, forward strand.
TCGAAGCCGCGCTTGATGAGATTGATGTTGATCCAATTCGACGCGAAGGAAATCGCGAAGGTCGTTGGGTATTGCTTGATTACTTCGATATCGTCGTACATGTTCAGCAAGATGAAGAGCGAAGTCTGTATGACCTAGAACGTTTGTGGAGCGATTGCCCACATATCCCTGTGGAATTGGTATGAGTTCACGTCGTTTAGTTTTATGGCGTCACGGCCAAACCGTTTGGAATGCCGAGAACCGTCATCAAGGACAAATCGATATTCCCCTAAATGACGTCGGCAGGGAACAGGCTCGGCACGCTGCCCAGACATTGCTTGCCATGAAACCAACGCATGTGATTGCAAGTGACTTAGAACGGGCACTTGAAACGGGTCGCATACTTTCCGAATTGGCGGGAATAAACCTGACAGTTGATGAACGCCTGCGCGAAACTTTTGCTGGCGAATGGCAAGGCATGACTCGGGATGAAATCATCGCCAAGTACCCAGCGGATTACGCAGCCTGGGGTGGGGATTCTGAAATTCGCCCAGGCGGCGGCGAAACGCGTTGGGAAGTTTCCGACCGTGTGGTCGAGGCAATTGAAAGCGCGTTGTTAGATATTCCGGCAGGTGGAACTTTGGTAGTGGCCTCACATGGTGGTGCTTTACGTTCTGCCCTTGGACGTTTATTAGGACTAGATCCGCGCCAGTGGACAATCCTTGGCGTGCTTGCAAACGCACAGTGGTCAGTGCTCACTGAACTTGATGAAAACATGCCTAAGTTGCCTGATCTGAAGTGGCGACTACAGGAATACAACGCGGGGTCCTTGCCGGAGCCTGCCATTGGTGATGACAAGTAGTTTCATATAATAATAAAGACCGCCCAGGGGCGGTCTTTATTATTTTGGTGGAGCTGAGGGGATTCGAACCCCTGACCCCTTGCATGCCATGCAAGTGCGCTACCAGCTGCGCCACAGCCCCGAACCTCATCTATGTTATCGGAGTTTTAATTTCGTCGGAAATTAGCCTGGACTTGGTCAACTAGGCGACTTGGAAAAACCTTCTTCGTTAAAACGCTCCGTTCGCGTCCCCAATTTCAGTATGCAGATCCTACGGATCAGCATGAAATCAGGGGACCGACGCTCACTCCGTAGTTTTTCCTCAGAAGTTTTACCATTCGCCTTCTGTATTGGCACAGTTTGCTTATTCGTTTAACGCTACTGTGAAATAAGAAACTTAGGAGTTGGAATGGTTGCAAATAATTTCAAGTTACTGGGAGCGGTTGCGCTCGTGTTCTCACTTGCCGCTTGTGGCTCTGAATCAACGACATCTAACTCTCCTGATACCCAGACAACCGCCACTGGTGCATTTCCAACTTCTGGCTCTGGTGAATTGCACCTTTACAACTGGACCGATTACATCGACCCAGCCGAGATAGCTCGATTCAGCGATGAGACGGGCATCGAAGTAATCCTGGATACCTTCGACAGCAATGAAACCTTGTTGGCCAAGCTGCAATCAGGTTCCACCGGGTATGACGTCATTGTGCCATCGGACTATATGGTGCAACAGATGGTCGAATTGAATTTGCTTCAAAACATTAGCGTCAAAGACTTTCCAAATGCGAAAAATATAAAGCCAGAGGCAATGAATGTAATTTTCGATAAGGGGCGCAACTACACAGCACCGTACATGTACGGCACAACGGGTATCCTCTGCAATCCAGTCGCTGAGCCTAGATGTAATGACATTAAGTCTTGGAAAGATTTCTTTACTTTCAACCTAGACAAAACGGATGCGATGAAAGATCAGGTAGAAATCGTTTCTTCTGCGCTGCGAGCAGTTGGTGTTCCAGCGGCAGATCTTTGCACAACTGACAAATCCAAGTATTTGGCAGCGCAAGAATTGCTATCCGGTTTTAAGCCCGCCGTGATTGAATCAGACGGCTCAATCGAACGGGTGCTGGGTGGAATTAGCAACGTGCGCCAGAACTGGAACGGTGACTCGCATCGAATGAAGGTTGAGAATCCTGATTTGGTTTACATCTATCCTTCCGAGGGACTGAATCTATGGAGTGATCAATTTGCAGTTCCAGTTGGGGCACCGAATCTAGATAACGCCAAAATATTTATTAACTGGATGATGGATCCCAAGAACATCGCCATGGAAACTAATTTCACGGGGTATGACAATTCGATAATTGGTTCAAGTGATTACTTTGATCCGACTCTGAAGAATGACCCAGCTGTCAATGTCCCAGCTGAGTACTTACCTTTACTTTCGCCAATTCCTAACTGTGGGCAAGAAGCTCGCGATCTTTACACGCAAGTATTTACTTCTTGGACGACAGAACAGTAGTCATTCCCGTTGGGAACTACCTACCAGATGTCGCCCAAGGTGTAGCCAGTCTGAAATGGATCCGTTGGATCTATTTCCCAAGTTGCTACACCAGTAACCCAGGCGCTGCCGCGGATTGTTGGAACAACCGCGTCATACTGACCAATCTTGGTTGGGTCATTCACTTGCCCATAGAACTTAGTGCCGAGAAAACTCATGTGCGAAAACTCTTCTCCGATAGCCAGTTGTCCTCGAGTGAAAAGCCCTGACATGCGCGCTGATGTACCAGTTCCACAAGGGGAGCGATCAAGCATGCCCTTCCAGGTTTCCGGATTAGCGGTTAAGTTATCACCAGTTAGGACAGCAGAGTTTTGTGCTTGTTTACCTGGCTCGCGGTCACCATTGTGCAGAATTACGATTCCAACTTTGTTGATACTTGGATTCTCGGGATGTTCAAACTGAAGCTGCTTATTAACTGCGTACTTGATTGCAGCTCCAGCGCGTGTGATTGCTTTGGCATTCTCAGGCTTGATTTCAAGTCCAACGTTGGAAATATTGGTTTGCGCAAAGAACTGTCCACCGAATACTAAGTCAATTGGAATTGGCCCGTACTCAGGCACATCAACGATCTTGTCGATGTAAACCGTGAAAGCTGGAACGTTCCGAATTGCGACATCGAGAACTTTGCCATCTTTGCAACGCGCAAGCACTGAAATGGTTCCAACAGCTGTATCGATAGTCACTGTGGTTTCTGGCTCCTGCATTTTGACAATTCCCTTTTCCAGGGCAGCAGTTACCGCGCACATAGTGTTACTGCCAGACATCGCAGTAAAGCCACCCTGTTCCAGAACAATGATTCCAAAATCAGAACCTTTGCTAACTGGTGGAAGAATAAACACTGCACACAATGCTGGATAGCCGCGTGGTTCGTGCAAGATTGCGTGGCGGAACCAATCTAAATTGGCTTCACAGTAATCGAAACGCTCCTTCATAGTCTCGCCCTTAACCAGGTGAGCCATGTTGGTGATTACTCGACCGCCTTCGCCTTCAGCGTGGGCTTCGATGGTTTCAATAATCATTTTTTCAGCCATGGTTAAACCGTCTTAACTCCAGCGGTATTAAGCAGCTTTGCAAAGTGAGCTTTTTGTTCAGCCGAAAGCGGCAGTCCTGGTGGACGAACCGGTCCAACACTTGCGCCAATTAGTTCACAGCCTGCTTTGATACCTGCGTAATAGTTGACTGACTCCAAGAAGTCACAGATTGGCCAGATCTTTTTCCAAAGTTCTCGGCCAGCATTCAGATCATTATCGACTGCAAGGGCGTTGTATAGCGCTACAGCAAGTTCTGGAATTACTGTTGCAGTTCCCCACACTGAGGCCTCAGCACCGCTAGCTAGACCAAAGAAAGTCAGAGTGTCCCATCCGTTGAACGCTTTGATTTTGTCTGAGCGATTAGCAAGTAGGTCAGCCATAGTTACGGCATCACCTGAGGTGTCTTTTAGATATTTAACTCCAGGAATGTCTCCAAGCTGTGCGATCTGCTCAGCATTGAGAGTTACCCCGGTTGAACTTGGGATGTTGTAGTACATAACTGGAATAGAAATGGATTCCGCAACTGAGCGCATAAAGCCTTGCAGTTCTGCGAAATTAGGTGCTGCATAAAACGGTGGCAAAAGCATGACACCAGTAGAGCCAGACTTCTCGGCATGCTTAGCAAGTGAGATTGCTTCTGCAGTCGAGGTGGAACCAACGCCAGCAAAGACATGACAACGACCAGCAGCTGCTTCGTTAACTACTTCGAAAACACGACGGTATTCCTGCGGCGTGAGAGTCATGAACTCACCAGTTGTGCCAGTTGGAACAACGCCATGAATTCCGGCATCAACAAGTCGATTGATCTGCGCATGCATGGCCGCTTCATCAAGTTCGCTGCCATCTGCTGTGAAAGGAGTAGTAATTGCTGCGAGGATTCCGCGAATCTCAGTTGTCATGTTTTTACTTTCTAGGAATTAAACGATGTCGTTTTCAGTTACGAACATACGTTCGCGCGCTGAAAGGTGAGCTAGAGAGTCGGCTGCAACACTTTTTCCAATTTCAGTTGCATAAGCTGCTTCAAAATCTTCCTTGGAATCAAACCAAAGTTCGGAAACTCCGTCATAAGCGCTGCCATCATCGGCAAGGTTAAACACAATCTTGCGAACTCCGGGCAAAGTTGCGGCCTTCTTAGAGTGATCAACTAACCACCACTGCTTAAAGTCATCATGGCTCATGTCTTCGCCACGCTTTAACAAAATTATTGCTTTAAACATTTACTTCACCTTCGTTACGCGAGCGTGTGGTCGACCGCCAACCGAATAGACAATTGCAATAACCATTTCGCTGGCGCGTGGGGCGTCACCGATTGTGATTTCAGCAGAATCCATGTCATCAAATTCCCAGCGGTCATCTTTGTTGCCTATTGGCATTGTGATTGAGGCGCCTGGTCCAGCAACTTTCTTAGTTCCAGGAATGATGTCTGCGCCACCACCAATTGCCGCGCGAACTGATGCACCAAAGCGTGGATGCAAAACCGCAGCAGTGTGTTCAAGTTCGCCATCAGTTCCCACGATGGCACCCTTGCCATAGCCGCGGATGTCTGCAGCACTTAGGCCTAAAGCTTCAAGTGCCGTAACGGCCCGATCGGCCAGAATCGCAGTTACTTCGATGCTCATCATTTCGAGCTCGGTTAAATCCTGAACCAAAGCCTTGCCAGCCAGGGGATTAGTTACCACTGCGGCGGCGATTACCTTGACAGTCGCCGGGGACACTGAAGTGCCACTTTCGCGCAGGGTTTCTTGGGTGGATACGACAATTGAGCGGATTTCAGTCATGGACATAACCTACCTCGCTAACCCCGTGCTCCACCCACTAGATTTGGGTATTACCGCAACAAGGAGAAATCATGACTAACCACATCACGCACTGGATCGACGGCAAGCTTTGGACAGGTAAAGCAGCCCGCACCGGTGAGGTTTACAACCCTGCAACTGGCAAATTGTCCGGAACGGTTGATTTCGCTTCAACTGCAGACATGGACGAAGCCGTTGCCGTTGCTAAGCGCGCTGGCGCTGAGTGGGCCGCTACTTCTCTTTCCAAGCGCGTGACCACCATGTTTGCCTTCCGCGAAATCTTGAACGCTCGCAAGGAAGAACTTGCTGCGATCATCACCGCCGAGCATGGCAAGGTGTTGTCCGATGCTCTCGGCGAAGTTATGCGCGGTCAAGAAGTTGTTGAGTTTGCTTGCGGCATCCCACATCTTCTAAAGGGCGGATATTCGGAAAGCGTTTCAACTGGCGTAGATGTGTACAGCATCCGTCAGCCATTAGGTGTTGTTGGAATCATTTCTCCGTTCAACTTCCCAGCCATGGTTCCAATGTGGTTCTTCCCAATCGCTATTGCTGCTGGTAACTCTGTAATTGTTAAGCCATCTGAAAAAGATCCAAGCGCTCAAAACTTCATTGCTCAGATGTGGAAAGACGCAGGTCTTCCAGATGGCGTATTCAACGTTGTGCATGGCGATAAAGAAGCAGTCGATCGCATCCTTACTCATCCAGACATCAAGGCCGTTAGCTTCGTTGGCTCAACTCCGATTGCTAAGTACATCTACGAAACTGGAACAGCAAACGGTAAGCGCATTCAGGCACTAGGTGGGGCAAAGAACCACATGGTTGTGCTTCCAGATGCTGACCTAGATCTTGCAGCTGACTCAGCCGTTAACGCTGGCTTTGGTTCTGCAGGCGAGCGTTGCATGGCGATCTCTGCACTTGTTGCTGTTGGTCCAATTGCAGATGACTTGATTTCAAAGATTGAAGATCGCATGGGCAAGATCGTGACTGGCGATGGAACTCGTGGCACTGACATGGGCCCACTTGTTACTGGCGTTCACCGCGACAAGGTCAAGGGTTACATTGACACCGGTGTTGCTGAAGGCGCGACAGTTGTTGTTGACGGCCGGGACGTAGTTCCAGATAGCGATGGTGAGGGTTACTTCATCGGACCAACACTGTTTGACAACGTAACCAAGGACATGACGATCTACAAGGAAGAAATCTTCGGACCAGTTCTTTCCGTAGTTCGCGCCGATACTTATGAAGAAGCCCTAAAGCTGATCAATGATCACCCATACGGCAACGGAACTGCAATCTTCACTAACGATGGTGGCGCAGCTCGCCGCTTCCAGAATGAAGTTGAAGTTGGCATGATCGGCATCAACGTGCCAATCCCTGTGCCAATGGCTTACTTCTCTTTCGGTGGCTGGAAAGCATCACTATTCGGCGATACCCACGCACACGGAACTGAAGGCGTTCACTTCTTTACTCGTGGCAAGGTTGTAACCAGCCGTTGGTTAGATCCAAGCCATGGTGGATTGAACCTTGGCTTCCCAACAAACGGGTAGGCATCGCAAGCGATCTGACGGTCGCGCACTTGGAATTTCTGCTGTTGCCCTAGGAACGATTATCTGGGGCACAGTAGGTCCAGTTGTCAGGCTTTTCCCAGAGGGTACGGAGTTTCAATACTCCTTGATACGCAATCTCACAGGCGTGAGTGCGCTTTGGCTATTTGTCCTGTTCTCGAAAGATAAGCGACGCTATACCAAGCAAGACATAGTTCCAATCCTGGTTGGTGGTGTCGGAGCAACGCTGTTTTTCCCGTTTTTCATTTTGGCTTTTCAGTTAACTGGCGTTGGCGTAGCGGCCGTGGTTTCAATTGGTGTTGCTCCGATCTTTGTTGGCTTGATCGCCTGGATTGCATTGAAGCAACCACCCGGTAAGCAATGGGCCATCGGCACCGTAATTGCAGTTTCTGGTGTTGTGGCACTTAACTGGCCGAGTGGAGATAACACAGTAAGTTTTCTCGGAGTTGCTTTTGCAATGGTGGCAGCATTTGGTTACTCGATGCAAGCAACTGGAATGGGCATGATTTCCAAGCGCCACACTCCATTTCAAAGCGTTGCGCCAATGTTTACGATCGGAACAATTCTTCAAGCACCTTTGAGCTACGGCAGAGACTTTAGCTTTTTGCAAGATCCGGTTTTACTTCTGGGCGTACTTTACGGCGGCATAGTTACGGTTGCTGTTGCCTACGCATTCTTTATTTACGGCATCTCTCGAATTGGCGCAGCTACGGCAGTAACCGTTGGATTGATGGAGCCACTGACTGCATCGATCTTGGGTGTACTTCTGTTGGGCGAGACAGTTTCAATTGTTGGCTTAGTGGGTTCGGTACTGATCCTCGCCGGATTAGTTGTGGTCAGTAGACCGCCGAAAGAGCCGACTCAATTAGTTGCTTAGGGGTTATTTCTCTTCGGTTGAGTCATCTTGCTTGTCGACAAATGAAGCAATTAAGAAAAGCACGCCAGCTGTAAGAACCGGGATTGTTATCACTAGCTCAGAGTTTTCGCCAGATTCCGTGTTTGATGTGGCCAATGCATTTAGTGCAGACAAGCCGATAAGTATCAGTGCAACGAATCTAGTGCGTCGCTTGTAGCCATAAATTGCTAATGGCGCAGTCAAGGCAAACATTGCTGTAGTAATGATCGGTCCGTTTGAATTCAAAATTGTGTTCCACCAACTTGGGGCGAGTGACTGCCAAAGCAATAATCCCAGAACTGACATAGACCAAATCATCAGTAATGGGAATGCAATCATTGGGCGACGCCAAGCCAGCCAGCAACCAATTACCATCGGGAACAACCAGGCTGAGGTGAAGGCAAGTCCAAACAAGCCAGAGTGATCTGCCAAGGTTTGATTGATGGTGACTAAGCCTCCAACAACAGCGAAGGCAAGAACTAGATAAAGCGCGAGCTTGCGAACATTCTCCATAGGTTTACCTTACGAGTTTTGCAAGTGTCCCATTCGCAACGACATCAACTGCAGCCTGCATGTCAGGTGCTAGGAAGCGATCTGGTCCGGGTCCTGGACTGGTTTTTCGCAATTCTGATACGGCGGCCCCAGTTATTGGTGATGGATGCAGGGGTGCCCGTAGGTCAATAGCCCGAGCCGCTGTCATCAATTCAATGCCAACAATCTTGGTCAGGTTATCGATGGCTTGGCGAAGCTTGCGAGCTGAACTCCAACCCATAGAAACGTGATCTTCTTGCATGGCAGAACTTGGAATTGAATCCACGCTGGCAGGGGAGGCAAGACGTTTGTTTTCGGAAACTAATGCAGCTTGGGTGTATTGCGCGATCATCAAGCCAGAATCAACACCTGGATCATCAGCTAAGAACGGTGGCAGGCCGTGGGAACGAGCCTTATCGAGCATGCGATCAGTGCGACGTTCACAAATTGAACCAAGGTCTGCCACAGCAATTGCCAAGAAATCCAAAACATAGGCAACTGGTGCGCCATGGAAGTTTCCATTGGATGAAACTCTGCCGTCTGCAAGTACCACAGGGTTATCAACGGCCGCAGCAAGTTCGCGCGTTGCAACCAAAGTTGCATGCGTGATGGTGTCGCGCACTGCGCCGGTGACTTGTGGGGCACATCGAAGTGAATAAGCATCCTGGACAACTGAAGTGTCATCGATGTGAGACGCCACAATTGGGCTGCCTTTCAAAACATTCAGCATGTTTGCCGCGCTCAAGGCTTGGCCCGGATGTGGGCGAAGTGGCTCATGCAGTTCCGGCAAGAAGACTTTGTCAGTACCTAGAAGTGCTTCAACGCTCATCGCAGCAGTGACATCAACTGAGTCACAAAGCATTGTCAGATCTGAGATCGCCATGATCAACATGCCAAGCATGCCGTCAGTGCCATTAATCAGCGCTAGACCTTCTTTTTCTCGCAATTCAACTGGAGTAATACCTGCAGCTTTAAGCGCATCCGACGCCGGAGTGATTCGACCCTGGCTATCTACAACTTCACCTTCACCCATAAGCACGAGTGCGCAGTGAGCAAGCGGAGCTAAATCGCCACTGCAACCAAGGGAACCAAATTCATAAACCGCTGGTGTGATATCTGCATTCAAGATCGCAGCCATAGTTTCAACAACGATTGGACGAACTCCAGTGTGTCCTGAGCAGAGAGTCTTTAGGCGCAGAGTCATCAAAGCGCGAGTAACTTCACGTTCCACCAAGTTGCCAAGGCCAGCGGCATGCGAGCGGATTAGCGACTTTTGAAGTTGCACTCGGTATTCCGGGGAGACGTGACGATTGGCAAGTGCGCCAAAGCCAGTGGAGATTCCATAAACCGGTTCACTGGAAGCAGCTAACGCATCAACCCGGCGGCGAGTATGTGCCACGGCCTCGATGGTTGCTGGCGCAATCACAACCTTGGCATCGTGACGAGCGACTGCCAACACATCTTCGAATGTAATTCCAGTGGTATTGATAACCACTTCAGTGCGACTCATGCGATATCTCCTTTTGTGAAAATGACATTTCCATCTTTCCAAGTAGTGCCGATTAGCGACACGCCTGGGCGGTAGGCCAAGTGGATGTAGCTTGGCGCATTGATTAGCGCAAAGTTTGCTCGAGCTCCAACAGATAGATGACCAACGTCGTCGCGGCGCAGTGCAATCGCGCCACCCATAGTTGCAGCAAATAGTGATTCATCCACTGTCATGTGCATCTCGCGCACAGCCAGGGCAATACAGAACGGCATATTTGTTGTAAATGAACTGCCGGGATTGCAATCAGGGGAGAGCGCAACCGCAGCTCCAGCATCTAGTAAGTCGCGACCACGTGGGTAGTGCGGTGCGCGGGTGCTGAAATCTGCACCAGGCACTAACCCCGCCACTGTGCTGCTTGCAGCAAGGGCATTAATGTCATCGTCAGTTAAGTAGGTCAAGTGATCTGCTGAGGCGCAATCCAATTCGATTGCCATAGCGATACCGTCGCCTTGCTCCAACTGGTTCAAATGCATCCGAGGTTGCAAACCCTTTTTGATTCCTGCTTCTAAAATTCGACGCGATTGCTCGGTGGTAAATGCACCGCGATCACAAAAGACATCGATCCACTTTGAATGTGGCGCACAAGCATTGAGCATTTCGCCAACGACAAGGTCGACGTAAGCATCAGGGTTGCCTGCGAATTCAGGTGCTACTACGTGGGCGCCGAGGTAAGTAACTTCATCAGTGAGTTCAGCGGCAATTCGTAAACTTCGTTCTTCAGTTGCAACATCGAGTCCGTAGCCAGACTTGATTTCAATTGTTGTTGTGCCAGATTCATGCATCTCTTTGATCATGCTCTGGGCAATCGCACGAAGTTCGGCATCACTTGCTTTGCGCGTTGCCTCAGTAGTTACCTTTATGCCGCCTGCAGAGTAAGGAACGCCAGCCATTCTTGCTGCAAACTCTTCTGATCTATCTCCGGCAAACATGATGTGGGAATGGCTGTCTACAAATCCTGGAATCAGGCTTCGTCCACCGACATCAGTTTTGGCAACACTGGAATCTGCCTGACTGGATTGACCAACCCAGCTCACGATTCCATCCGTAACGGTTATCGCGGCATCGTTGATAACACCAAGTTGACCATCACCAAGCGCAGAATTGTTGGTAACAAGTTGACTGATGTTTGTGAGCGTGAACGATTTACTCATGATTAAAGTAAGTCACCATTGGCACTCTTGGCTTCATGGGAATGCGGTTGCATAGGAATGTGAACATTCCGCTCAGCAGCAACTTCAATCGCCTTGTCGTAACCGGCATCCACGTGACGAATCACGCCCATACCTGGATCGTTAGTTAGGACTCGAGCAAGTTTCTGGGCGGCAAGGGGTGTGCCGTCGGCTACCGATACTTGGCCAGCGTGAATTGATCGACCAATACCGACACCACCACCGTGATGGATTGAAACCCAAGATGCACCAGAGGAGATGTTGATCATTGCATTTAGAAGGGGCCAGTCGGCAATTGCATCTGATCCATCAAGCATTGCTTCGGATTCGCGATATGGAGAAGCAACAGAGCCACAGTCCAAGTGGTCGCGACCAATAACAATTGGCGCACTAACTTCGCCACTAGCAACAAGTTCATTGAAAGCAATGCCAGCCTTGTCGCGTTCGCCATAACCAAGCCAGCAGATTCGAGCTGGCAGACCTTGGAAGGCTACGCGGTCCTGCGCCATGGTGATCCAGCGACGCAAGTGATCGTTGTCTGGAAACAGATCAAGTACTGCTTGGTCTGTACGCGCAATATCTTTTGGATCGCCCGAAAGCGCAGCCCAACGAAACGGTCCTTTGCCTTCACAGAAGAGTGGACGAATGTAGGCCGGAATGAAACCAGGGAATTCAAATGCGCGGTCGTAACCACCCTTGCGCGCTTCATCGCGAATGCTGTTGCCGTAATCAAATACTTCAGCGCCCTTATCCATAAAACCAACCATGGCTTCAACGTGCCTAGCCATAGATTCTTGCGCGAGCTTAGTGAATTCATCTGGCTTGTTATCTGCATACTCACGAGCATCGGCAAAGTCCATGCCAGCTGGAATGTAGTAAAGCGGATCATGTGCTGAAGTTTGATCTGTGACGATGTCGGCATCAACATCCATAGCAAGCAGTTTTGGAAGCACTTCCGCGGCATTGCCAACTAATCCAACAGAAAGTGGGCGACGTGCCGCTTTAGCATCAAGACAGCGACGTACAGCGTCTTCAAGGTTGTCCGCGATCTCATCGAGGTAGCGAGTTTCAACTCGTCGCTTCAGTCTTGTTGGATCAATGTCAATCATTAAGCAGACGCCATCGTTCATAGTTACGGCCAAAGGCTGCGCGCCACCCATGCCACCACAACCACCAGTGATGGTTAACGTGCCAGCCAAAGTGCCGCCAAATTTCTTGGCAGCAACTGCCGCGAAAGTTTCATAAGTTCCTTGCAAGATTCCTTGCGTGCCTATGTAGATCCAAGAGCCGGCAGTCATCTGGCCATACATGGTCAGTCCCATGTGCTCTAAGCGGCGAAACTCTGGCCAGGTTGCCCAGTCGCCAACAAGGTTTGAGTTAGCAAGAATTACTCGCGGCGCCCATTCGTGAGTCTGGAAGACACCAACTGGCTTTCCCGACTGCACCAACATGGTTTCGTCGTTCTCTAAGTTTGTGAGGGTGCGCACGATTGCGTCAAAGGATTCCCAGTTACGCGCAGCTTTACCGGTGCCGCCATAGACGACTAATTCATCTGGGTATTCAGCCACCTCTGGATCAAGGTTGTTTTGCAGCATTCGTAATGCTGCTTCTTGCTGCCACCCTTTGGTCGTCAAAGTAGTGCCCCGAGCGGCTCTGACTGGGCGCGGTCCTGAAGTCATGTGATTCCTTTGGCTATTTAGTACTAATCGAGGTTACTCCAGGCGGTAGGCCAGATCTCAAGGTTCCCAAAAGGCTATGGTTAATGCGTTGAAAGGGTGAATATGACAAACCTTCCCGTTGATGAGTTTTGGCCGCGCGCGGGGCATTGGCTCGAAGCTGGCTCGACTGCCGAAAAAACCAACATCACTGTTATTGGAGTAGGTGCGCACTTAACTTCACTTACGCCAACTGGCGCAGACAAAACTCCTGATGCAATCCGCGAGGCGATGTATAGGTACTCAACTTATTCGTGGGCACATGATTTAGACATTGCTTCAGTTTCAGTTAGAGACGCAGGAAACATTCCTGATCCAGATTGGGAAGAAGGTGAAGCGCGAGTTTTTGCAAAGATGGATGAACTTCGCGGCAAGCAAGATCTTCTAGTTGCACTCGGCGGCGACAATGCAATTACCTATTCAGTCGGCAAAGGTTTGTGGGCTGACGAGATCGGCAAAGCTGGCTTGATCACAATTGATGCGCATCACGATATTCGCGAGGGCATTAGCAATGGTTCACCAGTTCGCCGCTTGATTGCCGCTGGACTGCAAGGTACTCACATAGTTCAAATTGGAATTAGCGATTATGCGAATTCGCCCGAGTATGCCCGTCGTGTGAAGGAATACGGCATAACAGTGATTACTCGAGCAGAAATGCGCAGCCGCTCTCTGGAAGACATCATGGCCCAAGCAATCAGCATTGCTGGAGCCAGTGGGGGACAGATTCACTATGACCTAGATGTAGATGTTTGTGATCGGGCCGTGACGCCTGCCTGCCCAGCTGCCACCCCTGGCGGTTTATCGGCTGATGACGTAAGAGAACTGACATTCTTGGCGACATCTCACGCGAGTGTGACTAGCATGGACATTACTGAAATTGATGCCACGATTGATTCAGCAGATGAACGAACGATTCGTCTTGGCGCATTATGTGTTTTGGAAGCTGCAGCTGGCGTTGCCAGTCGCTAATTAGGTAAAGGAACGAAATGACAACGCTAAAGAACTTCATCAACGGCAAGTTCGTAGATTGCTCAAGCAACGAAACTATGTCGTTTGAAAATCCTGCAATCGGCCAGGTTTACGGAACTGCTCCGCTTTCTCGCGGGGCTGACGTCGATGCTGCATTTAAGGCTGCCAGCGATGCCTTCCTTGGTTGGAAGCGCACCGCACCAGCAGACCGCTCACTTGCACTGTTCCGGATTGCAGATGCGATGGAAGCTCGCGCTGATGAAATCGTTGCTGCCGAAATTCAAAACACCGGTAAGCCACTTTGGTGGATGCGCGATGCCGAATTCCCACAGTGCGTTGACCACACTCGCTTCCATGCAACCATGGCGCGCAACTTGCCAGGTTGGTCAACCGGTGAATTCCTAAGCGGTTACGACTCAACAGTTCGTCGCGAACCAGTTGGTGTTTGTGCGCAGGTTGCACCGTGGAACTACCCGTTACTTATGGCGGTTTGGAAGTTTGCGCCAGCACTTGCAATGGGTAACACCATCGTGTTGAAGCCTTCTGACACCACACCACACACTGCAAGCATCATGGCTGAGATCTTTGCTGAGCATTTGCCAGCTGGTGTTGCCAACATTATTTATGGTGATCGCGATACCGGTCGTGCCATGGTTGCGCACAAGCGCCCGGATCTTGTTTCGATCACTGGTTCAGTTCGTGCTGGTATGGAAATTGCCGCAAGTGCAGCCCCAGATCTAAAGCGAGTTCACTTAGAACTTGGTGGCAAGGCTCCAGTCATTGTTTATGACGATTGCGATTTCGAAAAGACCGTACAAGGTGTTGCCGAAGCGAATCTCTACAACGCCGGCCAAGACTGCGCTGCCGGTACTCGAGTAATCGTCCAAGAAGGAATAGCTAAGGAATTCACCGCAGCCCTTGCCAAGAAAGTTGCTGAGTTCAAATTCGGTGCTCCAGAAAATGCTGATCATTTCTATGGCGCCTTGAATAGCCAAAACCAACTTGATCGCGTTCAGGGATTCATTGATCGCTTGCCAAGTCACGCTGAGATCTTGACTGGTGGCAAGGCGCAGCGCCTAAATGGTGGCTACTACTTCGAACCAACATTGGTCGCTGGACTAAAGCAAGACGATGAAATGATTCAAACTGAAGTTTTCGCTTCGGTTCAAACAATCCAAACCTTCAAAGATGAAGCCCAAGCAATCGAAATGGCTAATGACGTTGACTTCGGTTTAGCTGCGTCGATCTGGTCTGAAAACCACGGCAAAGTTATCCGCACTTCACAGGACTTGGACTTCGGTCAGGTCTGGGTTAACTGCCACTTGGTTCAGGCCGCTGAAATGCCAAACGGTGGATTCAAGCACTCTGGTCACGGCAATGACCTATCCACTGAAGCCATTGAGGGATACACCCGCGTTAAGCACATCATGAGCTTGACTGGACGTTAATTCCAAGCAGGTAGGCTAGGGGACTTAAGGGTTCCCTAGCCTTTTTGTTTTTCTAGCCTTCCCCGGAGTGACCATGGATTTGAAGAATCGCGATTTCCTAAAGGAAATTGACTTCACCAGTGAAGAGTTTCTTTACTTGATCGATTTAGCTATCGATCTCAAGGCTCAAAAAAACCAGCGCCGGGAAATTCAGCACATGGTTGGGCGCAACATTGCTCTTATCTTTGAAAAGACTTCCACGCGAACTCGTTGCGCATTTGAAGTTGCCGCATTCGATCAAGGCGCTCACACAACTTATTTAGATGGCTTGTCCTCACAGGTGGGTCATAAAGAATCAATTGCGGACACCGCAAGAGTTTTAGCTCGCTATTACGACGCGATTCAATATCGTGGCAAGACTCAAGCCCAGATTGAAGAACTAGCAGAGTATTCAGGAGTTCCGGTTTATAACGGCTTAACTGATGAATGGCATCCAACTCAGATGTTGGCTGACTTCATGACCATGGTTGAACATTCAGGTAAGCGACCTAATGACATTTCATTTACTTACGTTGGCGACGCTCGTTCTAACATGGGCAACTCACTTTTGGTAACGTCTGCACTGCTTGGTTCTGATATCAGAATTGCTTCACCTAAAGCGCTTTGGCCAGCTGCCGAAGTTCAAGAACTTGCGCAAAGTTTGTTGGCAAAGAGCGGTGGCTCCATCTTGCTGACTGAAGATATGGATGAAGCGCTTCCTGGCTCTGACTTTATTCATACCGACGTGTGGGTTTCTATGGGTGAGTCCGAAGAAGTTTGGAAAGAGCGCGTTGAGCTACTTGGTAGCTATCAAGTTAATGATGTCGCATTAGCAAAGACTGGAAATCCAAATTCCAAGTTCATGCATTGCTTGCCAGGTTTCCACAATGAGCAAACCACTGTTGGTCGCGCCATCGCCAATAAAACTGGAATGCACGACGGCCTCGAAGTTACCCACGATGTATTCGAATCTGAAGCAAGTGTGGTTTTCGATCAAGCTGAAAATCGCTTGCACACAATTAAAGCGATCATGGTCGCAACTATTGGGGATTAAGTGAGCAAGTTATTTTCTGAGTTAACTGTCGGCGGCGTTACTTTTAAGAATCGCGCTTGGGTTAGCCCGATGTGTCAGTACTCCGCAGTCGAAGGCGTTATTCAAGATTGGCATGCAGTCCATTACGGATCACTGATTACCGGTGGCGCAGGCTTAGTAATGGTGGAAGCAAGTGCAGTTTCAGCTGAAGGTCGCATCACTCCTCGCTGTGCCGGTATTTGGACTGATCAGCAAGCCCAGGTCTGGGCAGAAGTGCCAAGATTTGCCCAGCGCTTCGGTGTGAAAACTGGAATTCAACTGGCTCATGCTGGCCGCAAGGGTTCAACGAACGTTCCGTGGGATGAATCAGGCTCTGTTGCGCCCAGTGCTGGTGGTTGGCAGACCATTGCTCCATCTGTGGTTGCCTTTGATGGCTATGCAGCCCCACGCGAGATGACTCTGGATGAGATTGAAGAGTTAAAGGGTCAATTTGCAGCCGCTGCAGAACGCGCACTTGGTGCTGGCTTTGATGTAATCGAAATTCACGCTGCCCATGGCTACCTGCTGCACGAATTCTTGTCACCAATTTCAAATAAGCGAACTGATGAATACGGTGGCTCATTTGAAAATCGAATTCGTTTACTTTGCGAAATCGCTAGCTATGCTCGTCTAATTGTTCCAGCATCACACGGATTGTTTGTTCGGATTTCGGCATCCGATTGGATTGCTGGTGGCTGGAGCATTGATGACTCAGTTGCTTTATCTCGCGAACTGAAAGCTCGCGGTGCTGACTTAATCGATTGTTCATCTGCAGGTATCTCACCAGAACAACAAATTGAAGTGGGTCCGGGCTACCAAGTTAAGTTTGCTCGACAGATTCAACAAGAAGCTGGAATCCTAACTAACGCAGTTGGCATGATTACAACTGGTGAACAAGCTGAAGAAATTTTGTCAGATGGAACGGTGTCGGCAGTAATGATTGCCCGAGCAATGTTGGGAAATCCTCGCTGGCCAATTCAAGCCGCGGCAGATCTTGGTGATGAAATTCCTTGGCCCAATCAATACGCCCGAGGATTCACAGCTCGCTAACGTTCCTCAGCAGCTGAAACATTGGCTGCTTCGACATTTCGTCTAGTTGCCATTACTGAACCAATCAAAACTAATGGGAAGCCAATCATGATTCCGGTAGTAATTGGTTCACTCAAAATGATTACGCCAAGAATGATTGCTACAGCTGGATTGATGTAAGTGATAACTGTTGTACGTGTTGGTCCAACTTCTGCGATCAGCGCAAAGAGTGCAACGAATGCAATCGCCGAACATAAAACACCAAGTGCGATAACACTAAGAATTGCCTCTTGTGAAACTTCGGTTACCCCTGGTGCTCGCCATGAATCATTTAGCAATTCGTAGGTCACGAATGGTAAGTAAACAATTCCTGCAACAAGCAATGACCAAGCGATCACTCCAATGCTTGCAACATCGCTAAGCAGCTTGGTAATGATGATTGGACCAAGTGCATATCCTGTAGCTGCCACCAGGCACAAAATAATTGCCCAGTAGTTGCTTGCGCTGATATCGAATCCAACCAACATTCCAACGCCAAAGAAGCCAACGAACAACCCAATGATTCTTCGGGCATCCCAAACTGAATCCAGACCCATCTGACGCGAAATCACAGCATTAATCAATGGCACCATTGCAATCAGAAGTCCGGTTAACGAACTCGAGATTTCTTTTTCAGCTACGCCAAGTGCGCCGAACGGAATACACATTTCAATGGCAGCAAAAGTCAGAATGCCCTTCCAATGAGTTTTGAGCGAGCGAGCGTGCCCTTGATTAATTGCGATTGGGAGCAAGATCAAAGCAGCAATCATGACTCGCCCAAAAACCACAACGGCAGGAGATAGGTCAACTACTGCGATTCGAATGAAGAGATAAGGCGTGCCCCAAATGATTCCTAGCGCAACAAATAAGATCCACCCGCGCTTAGACACAATCCCGATTCTAGACATAGGGCATTTCCCAGTATTCTTAGGGATCATGAGCGAGCAGGTTATCCCAGATCCCAATTTCTATGACGTTCACGCGGTTCAGGAGAAATGGCTGCCAGTTTGGGATGAATTAGCCCCATTTAGATCAGGTCGACCTGACGACAATCGACCAACTAAATATGTGCTCGACATGTTCCCGTATCCATCGGGTGACCTTCATATGGGACACGCCGAGGCTTATGCCTTAGGCGATGTGATCTCTCGCTATTGGGTGCATCAAGGCTTTAACGTCATGCACCCAATTGGCTGGGATGCTTTTGGACTTCCTGCAGAAAATGCAGCCATCAAGCGAAACGAAAGTCCTGCAATTTGGACTTACGAAAACATTGCAATTCAAAAAGCTTCAATGCGCAGGTATGCCTGTTCCTTTGACTGGGATCGTGTCCTAAATACTTGCGACCCGGAGTACTACCAGTGGAACCAGTGGTTCTTCTTGCAAATGTATGAACGCGGCTTGGCTTATCGAAAAGATTCTGCAGTTAACTGGTGCCCATCGTGTCAGACCGTTCTTGCTAATGAGCAAGTTGTTGGTGGCGAATGTGAACGTTGCGACTCAGCTGTAACAAAAAAGAAATTGAATCAGTGGTATTTCAAGATCACGGATTACGCTGATCGCCTACTTGATGACATGAAGGAACTAGAAGGCCAATGGCCAGAGAAAGTTCTCTTGATGCAGCGCAACTGGATTGGTATATCTCAAGGCGCCGAAGTTAGTTTTGAAATCGAAGGCCGCGACGAATCTGTAGTCGTATACACAACTCGTCCTGACACTTTGTATGGTGCAACTTTCTTCGTAGTGGCTGTTGACTCAGCACTTGCTGCCGAATTAGCACAGGGGACTGAAAGCGAAACTGCATTCCAGGAATACTTGGAAAAAGTTAAATCAACTAGTGACATGGACCGCTTGGCTACTGATCGCCCAAAGTCGGGTGTCTTCCTAAATCGTTATGCCATCAATCCAGTCAATGGCGAGCGACTTCAGATTTGGGCAAGTGATTACGTACTTGCTGATTACGGAACTGGCGCAATCATGGCCGTACCTGCACACGACCAGCGAGATCTTGATTTTGCAAAGGCATTTGATTTACCAATTCGCGTAGTAGTTGCATCTGAAACTGATCCTGCTGTTACTGGTGAAGCAACTGCAGACGATGGCGCACACGTTAACTCTGGAAACCTTGATGGCTTAGGTAAAGCCGATGCGATTACAAAGATTATTTCTGAGCTTGAAGCCAAGAAGCTGGGTAAGCCAGCGACTAACTACCGTCTTCGCGACTGGTTGATTTCTCGTCAGCGTTTCTGGGGAACTCCGATTCCGATCATTCATTGCCCATCGTGTGGGGAAGTTCCGGTACCGCTGGATCAACTGCCAGTTAAATTGCCAGATGCTGCTGGACTTGATCTAGCCCCTAAGGGAACGTCACCTCTAGGCGCAGCCGATGAATGGGCAAATGTGCCATGTCCTAAGTGTGCTGGTCCTGCGCGACGCGACGCTGACACTATGGATACTTTCGTTGATTCATCTTGGTACTACATGCGTTATCTAAACCCGCAGTTAAGCACCGCGCCGTTTGATCCAGACCAGGCAAAGAAGTGGTTACCAATCGACCAATACGTCGGTGGCGTCACGCACGCAATCTTGCACTTGCTTTACAGCCGATTCTTTACCAAGGTCATGTACGACATGGGCATGGTTAATTTCGTTGAACCTTTCAAGCGCTTACTGAATCAAGGCATGGTCCAGATGGATGGATCCGCAATGAGTAAGAGCCGCGGCAACTTAGTCAAACTAAGTGAAGAATTAGATGAGCACGGTGTTGATGCAATTCGTTTAGCTCTGGTCTTCTCAGGTCCACCTGAAGATGATGTTGACTGGGCCGACGTTTCGCCAAGTGGTGCCAGAAAGTTCTTGGCTCGCGCTTACCGCCTTGCTGGTGATGTGAATAGCGAACCGGGTTGTGACTTCACTACTGGTGATCTTGCACTTCGCAAAGCCACTCACAAAGCGTTAAACGATGCCCAACTTGCG
>JAPLBY010000012.1 GCA_026392515.1 Actinomycetota bacterium
AATCGGTGTGGTGAATCAGAATGATTTCTTTGGTTCCAAGTAGGCGCTGACTAATTGCTAGTGAGCGAATCTCGTCCGCAGTGACTACGCCACCGGCGTTGCGAATTACGTGTGACTCCCCTTGGCGTAGACCCAAGACGCCGTAGACATCAATGCGTGCATCCATGCAGGCAAGGACTGCGATGTTGCGGCTAGGTGGGAGCGGTAATGGTCCACTGAAGGACTTGGCATATTCGGCATTATTTGCGAGGTATTCATCTGTAACTGACACTTCAATTCCTTTTTTGTATGTAGGTTTGTTGTTTTTTTAGTGAATAAAGAATGGTCTTTTCTGAGTTTCTAAATCTCGAGAAGTAGAAACAGGGAAACGGCCGCCTGATCGTCCGAGCGGATCAGCGACCTAAATACAAAGCGAGGAATTGGTCGACATATGGTCGATGTGCAAACGCTTGGTGAGCAGGGCCACAGTTAACATGCGAATGACTATTACATGGATTTCAAATTCGGTTATGACTGAATTTGGTTTGTGCAAAATCCTTGCAAGTAAGCATTGCCTGCGAAAGTTTCTGGAAACAACAAAGGCCGAGCATTTCTGCTCGGCCTTTGTTTGAGTGTTTCTATTTAGGAACGGTACTGACCCATGTCGTAATCTTCCAAGCGAACTGCTTCGCCAGAAGCCTGACCGAAGTCGCCGTAGTCGTAGTCGTCGTAGACGCTCATTGCGGCGTAGACGGCTGCCTTGGCTTCTTCGGTTGGTTCGACCTTGACATTGCGGTAACGCGGAAGACCGGTACCTGCTGGGATCAACTTTCCGATGATTACGTTTTCCTTTAGACCAAGCAATGGATCGCGCTTGCCGTTGATTGCAGCATCGGTAAGGACACGAGTTGTCTCCTGGAACGATGCAGCCGACAACCAAGATTCAGTTGCAAGTGATGCCTTGGTGATACCCATTAGCTCTGGACGAGCTGATGCTGGCTTGCCACCCTCAGCAACTAGACGACGGTTGTCGTTTTCGTATGCGGAACGCTCAACAAGTTCACCGGTTAGGAATGTGGACTCAGCCTGTTCAACGATGATTACTCGCTTCAACATCTGGCGCACGATTACTTCGATGTGCTTATCGTGAATCGATACACCCTGTGAACGGTAGACCTCTTGAACTTCATCAGTTAAGTGGATCTGAACCTGACGTGGACCACGGATACGAAGAACTTCCTTCGGATCTGGCTTACCAACAAGGATCAAATCACCAGCTGTGACAGTCTGACCATCTTCAACTACTAACTTGGCACGCTTAGATACTGGGTATTCCAGTTCTTCGGAACCGTCGTCAGGAATAACGATGACCTTCTTGGCCTTATCTGATTCATCAATGCGTACGCGGCCGGTGGCTGCGGAGATTGGTGAAACACCCTTTGGAGTACGAGCTTCGAAAAGTTCGACTACGCGAGGTAGACCGTGTGTGATGTCTCCACCGTCAGATGCAGCACCACCAGTGTGGAAGGTACGCATAGTTAGCTGAGTTCCCGGCTCACCAATTGACTGAGCAGCGATGATGCCTACTGCTTCACCAATGTCAACCAACTTGGATGTGGCAAGGGAACGACCGTAGCAACGAGCACAAGTTCCAAAGCGGCTGTCACATGTGAGAACCGAACGAACCTTGATTTCGTCAACGCCCGCAGCAACCATGGCATCGATGTCGAGAATGCCGATGTCCTGACCTGCTTCAAACAGTGTCTTTCCACCAGCAGAAACATCTTCTGCCAAGCAACGGGATGCGATTGTGGTGTCCAAGAAGTCTTCTGCAGAGCCATCGGCCTTGCGAATAACCTTGGTGATTCCACGATCGGTGCCACAGTCTTCTTCACGGATGATTACATCCTGTGAAACGTCAACTAGGCGACGAGTTAGGTAACCGGAGTCAGCTGTACGAAGTGCGGTATCAGCAAGACCCTTACGAGCACCGTGTGTAGAGATGAAGTACTCAAGTACTGACAAACCTTCACGGAAGTTGCTCTTGATCGGGCGAGGAATAATTTCACCCTTAGGGTTTGCTACCAGACCACGCATACCTGCAATCTGACGAATCTGAAGCATGTTGCCTCGCGCACCGGAGTTAACCATCATCCAGACCGGGTTAGTGGTCGGGAAGTTTTCCTGCATAGCTTCGGCAACCTTGTTGGTTGTGTCAGTCCATACTTCGATTAGTTCCTGGCGACGCTCGGAGTCTGCAATCAAACCACGGTCGTACTGCTTTTGGATCTTGTCAGCTTTTTCTTCAGCTTCGGCAAGTAAGCCTGCCTTGGCTGCAGGTGCTACAACATCTGCGAACGAGATAGTTACGCCAGAGCGAGTTGCCCAGCGGAAGCCAGCTTCCTTCAAAGCATCCAGAGTCGCAGCGACCTGGACCTTTGAATAACGCTCAGCTAAGTCATTGATAACTTCACCAAGCTTTGACTTCTTAACTTCTTCGTTAACAAACGGGTAGTTTGCTGGAAGTGTTTCGTTGAACAATGCGCGACCCAATGTGGTTTCGATTGTCTTTGAAGACGATTCGCCGCCCATTTCAGTAACTACATTTTCCAAACGAATCTTTACGTTTGCCTGCAATGCAAGTTCGTTGCGATCGAAAGCCATGATGGCTTCAGCTAGCGAACCGAATGCACGACCTGCGCCAACACCAGCTGAATCATCGCGAGTTAGCGAGTACAGACCAAGAACCATGTCCTGGGTTGGTGATGTGATTGGACGACCGTTTGCTGGCGACAAAATGTTGTTTGTCGAAAGCATAAGTACGCGGGCTTCAGCCTGAGCTTCCGCAGATAGTGGTACGTGTACCGCCATCTGGTCACCGTCGAAGTCAGCGTTGAATGCTGTACATACAAGCGGGTGAATCTGGATTGCCTTACCTTCAATGAGCTGTGGCTCGAAGGCTTGGATACCCAAACGGTGCAAAGTAGGTGCGCGGTTAAGCAGAACTGGATGCTCGGTGATTACTTCTTCAAGTACATCCCAAACAACTGAACGCTGACGTTCAACCATGCGCTTTGCGCTCTTGATGTTTTGTGCGTGGTTTAGATCAACCAAGCGCTTCATTACGAAAGGCTTGAAGAGTTCTAACGCCATCTGCTTAGGCAGACCACACTGGTGCAGCTTTAGCTGTGGACCAACAACAATTACCGAACGACCTGAGTAGTCAACGCGCTTGCCAAGAAGGTTCTGGCGGAAGCGACCTTGCTTACCCTTAAGCATGTCGGACAGTGACTTAAGTGGACGGTTACCCGGACCTGTTACTGGACGACCACGGCGACCGTTATCGAACAATGCGTCAACAGATTCCTGAAGCATGCGCTTTTCGTTGTTAACGATGATCTCAGGTGCACCAAGATCAAGCAGTCGCTTTAGACGGTTGTTGCGGTTGATAACGCGACGGTAAAGATCGTTTAGATCGGAAGTCGCAAAGCGGCCACCATCTAGCTGAACCATTGGACGAAGATCTGGTGGAATAACCGGAACTGCATCCAAGACCATTGCGGCTGGGTGGTTTGTGGTGTTCAAGAATGCGTTAACAACCTTGAGGCGCTTTAGGGCACGAGTCTTCTTTTGACCCTTGCCATTGATGATGATGTCTTTTAGCTTGACTGCTTCAGCTTCAAGATCGAATGTTTCCAAGCGAGCCTTGATTGCTGCAGCGCCCATGCCACCCTTGAAGTAGCGACCGAAACGGTCACGCATTTCGCGGTAAAGCATTTCGTCACCTTCAAGGTCCTGGACCTTTAGAGTGCGGAAGCGATCAAATACCTTGACCAGACGATCGATCTTTGCATCTTCGCGCTTGCGGATCTGGGTAACTTCACGTTCTCCGGATTCGCGAACCTTGCGCTTGATGTCTGCCTTGGCGCCTTCGGCTTCAAGTTCAGCTAAGTCGGCTTCCATCTTCTTCAGGCGTGCGTCTACGTCAGCATCGCGCTTCTTGATCAGGTTGTTGCGGTCTTCGTTTAGACGAGCTTCCAAACTTGGAAGGTCTTCACGACGAGCAGCATCGTCAACCGAAGTGATCATGTAAGCGGCGAAGTAAATTACCTTTTCTAGATCCTTTGGAGCTAGATCAAGTAAGTAACCAAGACGGCTAGGAACGCCCTTGAAGTACCAGATGTGTGTTACTGGTGCAGCAAGCTCGATGTGGCCCATGCGCTCGCGGCGAACCTTGGAACGTGTGACTTCAACGCCACAACGCTCACAAACGATTCCCTTGAATCGCACGCGCTTGTACTTACCGCAGTAACATTCCCAGTCACGAGTCGGTCCGAAGATCTTTTCGCAGAAAAGACCATCGCGCTCTGGCTTGAGTGTGCGGTAGTTAATTGTTTCTGGTTTCTTGACTTCACCATGCGACCACAAACGGATGTTCTCGGCGCTAGCTAGGCCGATCCGCAGTTCGTCGAAGAAGTTGACGTCCAACACTTTGAGTTCCTCTATTTCTAGTTAAGTTTCGGGGTTCGTCTGTATCTGACCGGGATCAGAGTTCTTCGACGCTGAGCGACTCACGGCGCGACAGGTCGATTCCAAGTTCTTCAGCGGTGCGGAAGACTTCTTCAGCGGTGTCTCGCAATTCGATGGCAGAACCATCGCTTGAGAGAACTTCCACGTTCAGACATAGTGACTGCATTTCCTTGATAAGTACCTTGAAGGATTCAGGGATACCTGGTTCAGGAATGTTCTCGCCCTTAACGATGGCTTCGTAGACGCGTACGCGACCAAGAACATCGTCGGACTTGATAGTCAGCAACTCTTGAAGTGCATAGGAAGCACCGTAAGCCTCGAGAGCCCACACTTCCATTTCACCAAAGCGCTGGCCACCGAACTGTGCCTTACCACCCAACGGCTGCTGGGTAATCATTGAGTAAGGACCAGTTGAACGAGCGTGAATCTTGTCGTCCACCAAGTGGTGAAGCTTCAAGATGTACATGTAGCCAACTGAGATTTCGCCAGGGAATGGTTCACCGGAACGACCGTCGAATAACTTGGCCTTTCCGTTTTCGCCAACCAGGCTAAGTCCGTCTGCAGTCTTACGAGTTGAAGTAAGCAGTCCGCCGATTTCATCTTCCTTGGCACCATCGAAGACCGGTGTGGCCAACTTGGTTCCTGGAGCAACCGAACGTGCTTCCTTAACTAGGTGCTTTGCCCATTCTGGGTCACCTTCGATTTCCCAACCGCGAGATGCGATCCAACCTAAGTGAACTTCCAGAATCTGACCGATGTTCATACGTCCTGGAACACCAAGTGGGTTCAGCACAACATCAACTGGAGTTCCATCTTCAAGGAACGGCATATCTTCTGGTGGAAGAATCTTGGAGATAACACCCTTGTTACCGTGACGGCCAGCAAGTTTGTCACCTTCGGTGATCTTGCGCTTCTGGGCGATGTACACGCGAACGATTTGGTTAACGCCTGGAGGTAGATCGTCACCTTCAGATGAATCAAATACGCGAACGCCGATTACCTTGCCGGATTCACCGTGTGGAACCTTCAAGGAAGTATCGCGAACTTCGCGAGCCTTCTCGCCGAAGATTGCACGAAGCAAACGCTCTTCAGGTGTTAGTTCGGTTTCACCCTTAGGTGTTACCTTGCCAACCAACAAGTCGCCAGGAACAACATCCGCACCAATGCGAATGATGCCGCGCTCATCAAGGTCAGCTAGAACTTCGTCTGAAAGGTTAGGTAGATCGCGAGTGATTTCCTCTGGACCAAGCTTGGTGTCGCGAGCATCAATTTCGTGTTCTTCAATGTGAATTGAAGAAAGCACGTCATCTTGCACAAGACGCTGGTTAAGGATGATCGCATCTTCATAGTTGTGACCTTCCCATGGCATGAATGCCACAAGCAGGTTACGACCAAGAGCCATTTCACCGTTTTCAGTACATGGACCGTCAGCAATTACCTGGCCAGCTTCGACGCGATCGCCTTCACTGACAATCGGACGCTGGTTGTAGCAAGTGCCCTGGTTTGAACGATCAAACTTTCGCACTGCATAAGTAAGGTGCTTTCCAGCATCTTCTTGAACTGTGATGGAGTCAGCTGAAACTTCAGAAACAACGCCAGCGCCAGTTGCGACGATTACATCGCCAGCATCCTTAGCTGCGCGGTATTCCATACCGGTTCCAACATATGGTGATTCACTGCGAAGTAATGGAACAGCCTGACGTTGCATGTTCGCACCCATGAGTGCGCGGTTTGCATCGTCATGCTCCAAGAACGGAATCATTGCAGTTGCAACAGAAACCATCTGACGCGGTGAAACGTCCATGAAGTCAACTTCAGTTCCCGGGATGTAATCAACTTCGCCACCCTTGGTGCGAACCAATACTTTGTCATCCTGGAAAGTGTTGTCGTCATTAAGCAGCGAGTTTGCCTGCGCAATAACGTGCACATCTTCTTCGTCAGCGGTTAGGTACTGAATCTTGTCAGTTACCTTGCCCTTGACTACCTTGCGGTATGGAGTTTCGACGAATCCGAAAGCGTTGATGCGAGCGTAGGAAGCAAGCGAACCAATCAGACCAATGTTTGGACCTTCTGGAGTTTCGATTGGACACATACGACCGTAGTGCGATGGGTGAACGTCGCGAACTTCGAAGCCTGCGCGCTCACGTGAAAGACCACCGGGACCAAGTGCTGAAAGGCGACGCTTGTGCGTTAGGCCTGACAGTGGGTTGGTCTGATCCATGAACTGTGACAACTGGGAGGTTCCGAAGAATTCCTTGATTGATGCAATTACTGGACGGGTGTTGATCAAAGTAAGCGGTGTGATTGCTTCTGGATCCTGAGTCGTCATACGTTCGCGAACTACGCGCTCCATACGAGATAGACCGGTACGGATCTGATTCTGAATCAATTCACCAACAGTACGAAGGCGACGGTTACCGAAGTGATCGATGTCATCAACTTCAACGCGAGTTACGCCACGTGCTGAGTTGAATTCGGTTTCACCTGCATGCAGACGAACCAAGTATTCGATCGTTGCAAGAACGTCATTGATGTCAAGAACGGTCTTGGTTGGTTCGGTATCTAGACCAAGCTTCTTGTTGACCTTGTAACGGCCAACCTTTGCAAGATCGTAACGCTTCTCGTTGAAGAAGAAGTTTTGTAGCAAACTACGTGATGCTTCGACGGTCGGTGGTTCACCTGGACGAAGTTTGCGATAGATGTCTAACAGGGCCTCATCCTGTGTAGTCGTCGTATCTTTTTCAAGAGTTGCCATCATTGATTCGTAAGCGCCGAACTGTTCGCGAATCTGCTCATTGGTTAGACCAAGAGCCTTCAAGAAAATTGTTACTGGTTGCTTACGCTTACGGTCGATGCGAACACCAACCATGTCCTTCTTATCAACTTCAAATTCCATCCAAGCGCCACGGCTAGGAATGATCTTTGTTGTGTAAACATCTTTGTCAGTTGCCTTATCAAGGGAACGTTCAAAGTAAACACCTGGAGAACGAACAAGCTGGGAAACAACAACGCGCTCGGTGCCGTTGATGATGAAAGTTCCCTTGCTGGTCATGATTGGGAAGTCACCCATGAATACGGTCTGGCTCTTGATTTCGCCAGTTTCGTTATTCATAAATTCAGCGTTGACGTAAAGCGGCTGAGAGAAAGTTAGATCCTTCTCGCGGCATTCGTCTTCGGTGTGCTTGGAATCTTCCAAACTTGGTTCGGTGAACGTCAACGACATAGTGCCGTTGTAATCCTCGATTGGGCTGATCTCTTCAAACACGTCTTGTAGACCATGCGTCTGAGGAATTTCGTTGTTACCCGATTCCAGGGCCGCTGCAACGCGGTCCTTCCAAACTTGATTTCCAAGTAACCAGTCAAAAGACTCAACTTGTAGATCAAGAAGATTAGGAACCTCTAGAGGCTCACGAATCTTTGCGAATGAGACCCGCTTTGGGCCTGTGGAACTGCGGGAGTGAGTGCGTGAGGCGGCCAACAGTCGTCCTTCCGAGCTAGCTGTAATCCGAGCGCGCTAAAGGAACCTAGTCAAATTGAGGTACACAAATGACAGGTGGTTTTAGGGCACGGCGAATTTGTAGCATACCTAGAGGCGGCAGCCACTGTCCAATGCAGCTCAAATTTTCCTGAAAACCCTCGATTTTCGTGCCTTCTGCACTGACTTGGACAGCTAGGGCCAAGTGCGCCAGATGCGAAATCATCGGTTTACAGGGGGAAGACTGCATTTCTTCAATTACGTATTTCTTAACTTGCTCGCCAATGGTTGCCCAGAATCGGACACATGTCAAGCACCCGAGACACTCTGTAACAAAGGCGTTATGTTCACAAAGGAACATGCATTAATTCATGTGATTTGAAAACAAAAGTACGAACAAAAAGGTGGCTCCCCCGAGGGAACCACCTTTTTAGGTCTTAACTTTTTCTTAGCTGCACTGATTGCAGTTAAGTCGTTTCTTCGAAACTACTTAACTGTTACCTTTGCGCCGGCACCTTCAAGAGCTGCCTTAGCTGCTTCTGCTGCATCCTTCTTAACTTTTTCAAGAACAGGTTTTGGAGCTGCTTCTACAAGATCTTTTGCTTCCTTAAGACCAAGGTTTGTTAGTGCACGTACTTCCTTGATAACTGCAATCTTCTGTGCGCCACCATCTTCAAGAATGACATCGAATTCATCCTGATCTGAAGATGCGCCGCCACCGTCGCCGCCGCCAGCTGCTGGAGCTGCAGCAACTGCAACAGGTGCTGCTGCGGTTACGTTGAATACTTCTTCAAACTGTGAAACGAACTCTGAAAGTTCGATCAGTGTTAGTTCCTTGAATGCGTCGATCAACTGATCGGTGCTTAGCTTTGCCATTATGGCTTCCTTCCGGTTTGGGGCGTTAGGCCCGGTTATGTCTTGCTGAGAGGGGCCTAGCCCTCAGTTGATTCCTCGGCTGCTGGTGCAGCTTCAGCTTCGACAGCTTCAGCGGATGCTTCTACTGCTTCTTCTTGCGGTGCTTCTGCTACTGCTTCTTCAGCAGGAGCTTCAGTCACAACTTCCTCGACTACTTCAGCGGCAGGAGCAGCAACTGGAGCTGCGGTTTCACCGGCAGCACCACCTTTAGCTTCAAGCGCAGCGATAGTACGAGCGGCCTGTGATAGCGGAGCCTGGAATAGTGCTGCTGCCTTGGCAAGCGTTGCATTTGCAGCGCCAGCAATCTTGGACAGAAGTACTTCGCGGGACTCTAGCTTTGCCAACTTCTTGATGTCATCAGCGGTGAGGATTTTTCCGTCCATCATTCCGCCCTTGATTACAAGCATTGGATTTTCTTTAGCGAAAGTATCGATGCCCTTTGCGGCAGCGACAGCGTCACCCTTAATGAATGCGATTGCAGTTGGGCCAACGAGCAAGTCGTCGAAACCTACAACACCAGCATCTTTTGCTGCGATCTTTGTCAGCGTGTTCTTGACTACTGCGTAGGTGGTGTCTTCTCCAAGCGAACGACGTAGTTGCTTGAGTTGACCCACAGTCAAACCGCGGTACTCGGTCAAGACAGTCGCGTTGGAGGCACGGAATTCTTCCGTGATCTCTGCTACTGCAGCGGCCTTGTCAGCGCGTGCCATGGTGCTCCTTATGTAATGGCCCATGAAAAAAGCCCCGCGTAAGCGAGGCATGAAAACAACTCAATCGAGTTGAATCTCTTACTTCACCTACGCTGGCGCTCCGATTCAGGAGCCTTAGCCCTTTTGGTTTCCCAGTAAGGACCGGCGGTCTTCGGTTTGTTCTCTTGAACTTTAGGTGCTGGGGACCCACCAAGTCAAAATGGCAGGCCCCCGGCCTAAAAATTAGTCTTCGTCTTCAACCATCAAGTTACGGGTTTTGTTTGGATCAACTTGAATTCCAACGCCCATAGTTGTGGAAATTACGGCCTTCTTGATGTAGCGACCCTTTGAAGAGGATGGCTTCACGCGAAGTACTTCATCAAGTGCTGCTGCGTAGTTCTCGACTAGCTGCTGCTCTTTCCACCCTTGATGTCCTCAACTGCCTTACCAACGTTAAGAGTTACGGTTCCAGTCTTTGGGTTTGGCATTAGGTTACGTGGACCAAGTACCTTACCTAGACGACCGACCTTACCCATCAAATCTGGGGTTGCTACGACTGCATCAAAATCAGTCCAGCCGCCTTCGATCTTTGTGATTAGGTCATCGACACCGACATAGTCGGCGCCAGCAGCGCGAGCTTCGTCAGCCTTTTCACCGGCGGCAATGACCAAGACGCGTGCGGTCTTGCCGGTTCCATGTGGAAGGTTAACGGTGCTTCGCACCATCTGATCAGCTTTACGAGGATCCACGCCAAGCAGCATTGCTACTTCAACGGTCTGGTCAAACTTAGAGCTTGTTGCTCCAGCTTTTGCCAAACGGGCTGCGGCTAGTGGGCTGTAAAGATTGTCTTTATCAATTGTTGCTGCGGACTTGTTGTACGCCTTACCGTGCTTCATGTTTTCTCCTCTTTCGTTGGAGTTCGTGGTGCGAGCATGAAGTGCCCTCCCACTGGATTGGGTTATTAACCGACGGTGATGCCCATTGAGCGAGCAGTACCTTCGATGATCTTCATTGCTGCATTAATGTCATTGGCATTAAGGTCAACCATTTTGGTCTGGGCGATTTCGCGCACCTGATCCTGGCTGATGTTTGCAACTTTGTTGGTGTGCGGAACGCCTGAACCTTTTTCAACGCCTGCGGCCTTGAGGATCATTCGTGCTGCTGGTGGTGTCTTTGTAACGAAGTCGAAGGAACGGTCTTCGTAAACCGTAATTTCAACTGGAATTACATTTCCACGCTGTGACTCTGTTGCAGCGTTATACGCCTTGCAGAAGTCCATGATGTTTACACCGTGCTGACCAAGCGCTGGACCAACCGGTGGAGCAGGGTTTGCTTCTCCGGCCTTGATCTGCAACTTGATAAGTCCAGTGACCTTTTTCTTTGGGGCCATGTCTATCGCGTCCTTTTTCTTTTCGTTGTTTCTTTAGTTCTTGTGAATCTGGTTGAAGCCCAGTTCCACAGGAGTTTCACGACCGAAGATCTCAACGAGACCTACGACCTTTTGTGCATCCAAGTTAATCTCGGAAATCGTTGCGTGCAAAGTGGCTAATGGTCCATCAACCACAGTTACGGAATCGCCAATGTTTAGATCGATGTCGATCTTGGCACCGCTTGCGCTGCCACCCTTTTCGATAGCTGATGCAGCGGCGGCAGTTGCAACTGATGCGATTGCCTTTTGCTGACTTGGGCGAAGCATGTCGAATGCTTCATCCATTGAAAGTGGTGCAGGGTTATGTCCCTGTCCAACGAAACCGGTTACACCTGGTGTGTGGCGAACAACGCCCCATGATTCATCAGTTAAATCCATGCGAACTAAAACGTATCCCGGGAACTTGTTGCGCTTTACTTGCTTGCGAACACCGTTCTTGATTTCAGTTACTTCTTCAGAGGGAACATTCACTTCATAGATGTAGTCCTCCATGTTTAGAGAGACTGCGCGGGTTTCTAAGTTTTGCTTTACGCGGTTTTCAAAACCTGCGTATGAGTGAATAACAAACCATTCACCAATTTGTGATTCCAAGCGAGCGCGGAAGGCAACGACTGGATCTTCGTCTTCGTCGGATGCTGCTTCTTCTGAAGTAGCTGCTGCAACAGGGGCTTCTTCAACTACAACTTCTTCAGTCTCTAGTTCAGCTTCTACGACCTCTGAAAGATCAAAGTTTTCATCAGCTAAAGTTGTTGAAACTTCGCCATCAATATCAACATCGGTTGCGCCATCGTATGCAACATCAGTTGCTTCAATTGCTTCTTCATTAGTTGTTGGCATGTCAACGGCAACCGATGACAAAGCGTCATCTGACTGCGGAGCTACTGCTTCTAAGAACGGTGATTCAGACACGTTTATTTCCTTACCTAACGACTAACCGAAAACAAATAGAACTAGTTTGACGAATACAAAATCCAAGGCAGCAATGATCAAACCCATGATTGTCACAAAAACAATTACGACGATTGTGTATGTGACGAGTTGTTCCCTTGTTGGCCAAACAACTTTCTTTAACTCGAACATCACTTGGCGCAAGAAAAGTGACATGCGACCAAACAAACCAAGGCGTTCAGTACTGTTAACGCTCACTGTCTTTCCTTTCTTCGCCGGATCTTTCTTAACTTTCAAATCTTCTGTCTTACTTATTGCAGAGTTACTTCTTGCAGCAGGGCCGGAGGGACTTGAACCCCCAACCACCGGTTTTGGAGACCGGTGCTCTACCAATTGAGCCACGACCCTCTGGCACAATTTCAATCCGCACTCGCCTACCTGTTTCTAGGCACGCTTGCGCAGACTAAGAATTGTGTCGGTGAGTCAAGTCTAGACCCATTTTTGGCGGAGCAAAAACCACAGATTTCCGCCCCGGTAATGCCAATTCCAACTTAATAGGCAATACTTATGCGCGTGAACAAACCTCGAGTTTCCGCCCGAATTGGGGCCATTGCAGAGTCCGCGACCTTAGCTGTAGACGCCAAAGCTAAGGCATTAAAGGCCGCCGGTCGGCCAGTTATTGGCTTCGGAGCTGGTGAACCAGATTTCCCAACTCCCGACTACATAGTCCCGGTAGCTGAACTAACATCCGTAATTGAGCCATCGACGGGATTTAGAATCTGAGTCTTGTACGTAGTGCTGAGCAAGGCATTATTCACTTGGCTATAAACCTTTTCTGACCCGCTGATCAACAAGTACGATCCTGCCCCTTCAATCATTGAAGGGTGGCTCATTCCAAGCGGAAATACTCGTGCGATAGGTGTAACCGGATCTGATTGCGGCCACAACTGAGTCACGTTCGTTCCAGTTAACGTCAAAATGTAGTCATCTTGAGAGTTTTGTGTGCCAAAGTCAAGATCGCCCATGTACAAATTGCAACATGAATTGTTATTTGTATTGTTAGTAAAAACGTATGTTCCATCTACTGACCGGGTTTGAGTTAAGAAGCGACTTAATGATGATCCACTATTTCCACCAAAGTAGACATTGTCATCGGGGAAGCGCCTCATAAATCCACCCCATCCTTCACCGGATAAATCAACGAGGTCGCTAACTCCATCTGCCGGAAGTCGTGTATCCCTTGGCAATGACATCACCATTTGGAAGTACTACGAAGTCTTCAATGTTTATATTTTTTCCTTGAACTATGTCTGTAATTACGCCATTGTTATTGCGGCGGAGTGCAATGTATGTATTGTAGATTGATTGGTTGCCGCCACCACGGACAAATTGCCCTTTGTAGTAAGCGGCACCACTCGAATCAAATTGAACGGGAGAGTTTCCTTGATTGGCGTTTGACCAGTTCATGGCATTAACAAGTTCGTTGTCAACGCACTGCAAAGTAGTTGAAGCTGGTGTAACTACCGCAAGCATGCAAGTTTGCGGGCCACCAATATTCATAGTGTCAGTCATGTCGTTGAAGTTAAATTTTTGGTTGAACATCAAATAGATTTTTTCGGATGGGCCCGAGATCATTTTGGTTACAGTTGGCATCATCATCATGCAATTCATACAGGTTGATTGTCTGGCCGCGATGAGTTCTGCCAAGTTAGGAAACATTGACGCGAATCTTCCTTGTGCATCCACCGCAAAAACATTCATACCAGCGCCTACGACTTGACGAATATCGGTTGGACCTGTCGATTTAATGGATCGAATAGCACTAGCGGAAGTGTTTCCTTGTGCCACGCCAGCTTTGCCAGCAAGATTAACTTTCAGCGCATTCATTGTGTTGCATTGCTGCTGAAATGTATTGGCCCTTGATTGATTGGCAATCGCAGAATTAGTTAATGCTTTCTTTTTCTTTTTATTCTTAGTCTTTTTAGCGGCCTTAGCATCGTTTGCAGAAAGCTGAGAGTAAGAAACGAATTGACTCTTCTCTTTGTTCACCCATTTGCCAGCCTCAACAACCTGACGCCCATTGGAACCCCACCGCACACCGCACACCGCTCCTGGGATTTCTCGGGTACGCGTTTTATCTACCCAAGTGGTTCCTTTTGGATTCGCAGCTTGAGCAGGAGCAGCCAAGCTAGCTGTGAGGGCAACCGACAACAGAGCAATTAAGGCTTTACGCATAAATCGATAATAGGCTACTTATTGACAACAAGATCCATTTTTTACTTAAAACCCATTGCCTAAGGGCAGATGAGCGGATAAATAGGCCTTCCATTACAGTTAAATCGTGAACAAACCTAGAGTTTCCGCCCGAATTGGGGCCATTGCAGAGTCCGCGACCTTAGCTGTAGACGCCAAAGCTAAGGCATTAAAGGCCGCCGGTCGGCCAGTTATTGGCTTCGGAGCTGGTGAACCAGATTTCCCAACTCCCGACTACATAGGCTACACACCTGCTGGTGGTTTACCGGAGCTAAAGTCAGCGATTGCAGCAAAGACGCTGCGCGATTCTGGATTTGTAGTTGATCCGAGTCAGGTTTTGATTACTAATGGTGGCAAGCAAGCTTTGTACAACGCGTTCGCTGCATTGCTAGATCCAGGTGACGAAGTATTGCTTCCAGCTCCGTACTGGACTACTTATCCAGAATCAATTCGCCTTGCTGGTGGAATTCCAGTTGAAATCATGACTGATGAATCAACTGGTTACCGCACTTCGATCGCTCAGCTTGAAAAAGCAATAACACCAAAGACCAAAGCATTAGTTTTTGTTTCGCCAAGTAATCCAACTGGCGCGGTTTACTCCCCTGCTGAAGTTGAAGCAATTGGTCAATGGGCAGTTGAAAAAGGTATCTGGGTCGTAACTGATGAAATTTACGAACACTTGGTTTACGGTGACGCAGAATTCTCATCCATGCCAGTTTTAGTTCCTGAATTAGCCGACAAGTGCATCGTTGTTAATGGTGTTGCAAAAACTTATGCAATGACCGGTTGGCGTGTGGGCTGGATGATCGGACCTAACGACATTGTTAAGGCTGCAACCAACTTGCAATCACATGCCACTTCAAACGTTGCTAACGTTTCTCAGATCGCAGCCCTTGCTGCAGTCTCGGGTGATCTTTCGGCAGTTGATGAAATGAAAGTTGCATTTGATCGACGCCGTCAGTTGATCACCAAAATGCTTAACGAAATCGAAGGCGTTAACTGCCCAGAACCTGAAGGTGCGTTCTACGTATATCCGTCGGTCAAAAACATTTTGGGTCGAGAGATTCGCGGCAAGGTTCCAACAACATCTGCTGAACTTTCCGCATTGATTCTGGATGAGGTTGAAGTTGCAGTTGTACCTGGTGAAGCTTTTGGTACTCCGGGCTACATTCGACTTTCATACGCACTAGGAGATGACGACTTAATTGAAGGCATCTCAAGAGTTCA
>JAPLBY010000001.1 GCA_026392515.1 Actinomycetota bacterium
GCAACTGGGGGCGGGGTAATTGTTGGAGTTAGCGTTGAGGTCACCGAGCGGCCAAGTCCGTCAGTGATCTGGTAAGTAACTGGAGTCTTTGCACCCGGGGTTGCTGATGACGCAGCCGCGTAAGTAACGATTCCAGTAGTTGGGTTAAGTGTGTAAGTTCCTTGGCCAGCAATAGTAACAATGCCATCGGTATCACAAACGCTTGTTGCTGGATCAATAATGCAAACGGTTGAGTTTGTTAAGTCCGGTGCGCCAGTTCCCTTAGTTGCAAGAGCTGGATCAGTATCACCAGTTTGGCCATCAAAGATTGAACTAAACACCTTTGACTGCCCTGGCAAAAGTTCAACTGTGTCAGGGGTTGCGGTTGGAACTGGCGGAACTGTGACAGTTGGGGTGTAAGTCGTTGAAGACTTCTGGCCGAGTGCGTCAGTAACAGAGTAGGTAACTGGTGTTGCCGTTCCGGTAAATGTTGGAAGTGGATCGAACGTAACAATTCCAGTTGCTGGATCAATCGTGTAAGTTCCTTGATTTGCAATCACAACTGAACCGCCCGAAGTTACGGTGCAATTTGGCGCAGTATCAGTTGGCGCACAAAGGCGAACTGAACCTGCTGCCAGGGTTGTTCCAGTCGCAGCTGAGTCAGAAGTGTTTACATTATTTGTAACAACGTTACGAGTCTGGTTAGTATCCCAAGGACCAGTTGAAGTATCAGGAATCAGCGTTGGAGGCGGGATAACTGTTGGTGTGTAGGTTGCAGTTGCCTTCACATCAAAGTTATCTTCAACAATGTAAGAAAGTGGTGATGGCGTTCCGCTGTATCCGTTGACCGGGGTAAAGGTCATAACGCCAGAGGAATCAACGGCGTAAGTTCCAACATTTGCAACTGTCACCGATGTCTTGGTGCAGTTAGGCGCAACTTCAGCAGGAGCATTTGGATCACAAAGTTTTACAGACGCAACATCAAGTGTTGCCCCAGATGCCGCTGAATCATTCGTCACCAGGGTCTTAGTTTGCGCAGTATTCATTGGTCCAGATGAAGTGTCATTTAGTGCAGTTGGACCAGGGATAACAGTCGGGGTAATCGTTGCCGAAGTAACTTGTGGTGTTGAACCAGTATCAGAAACTTGGTATCGAACTGGAACAGAAACTGTTCCAGTAAAGCTTGGAATCGGATCAAACGTTACAACGCCAGTTGTTGGATTTACCGTGTAAGTACCATCAGCAGTCGTAAGAGTTGTGAGCGTGCAGTTCGGAGAAGTTTGCGCTGGATTAGTGCCACAAAGTTTCACAGTTGCTGGATTCAGTGGGTCGCCAGCTGGGTTAGTTGGAACCGTGTCGTTGTTAAGAACATCAATTAGCTGGTTCTTGTCTTGGCCATTTGTTGAAGTGTCGTTGATTGCCACTGGTGCTGGGGTAACTGATGGTGTGTAAGTAGTGGTCGCGCTTTGGCCCAGAGCATCAGACACTGTGTAAGTAACAGGTGTTGCTGTGCCAGTAAACGCAGGGAGCGGAGTGAAAACTACAGTTCCATCGGCTGCTGCAGCGGAATATGTTCCCTGGTTTGCAATGGTTACTGTTCCATCGATGTTCCTTGTGCAATTTGGCGCGCTAGCGCAGGAAAGCGTTACGGTGCTTGAAACCAAAGTTGTTCCAGTGGCCGCGGCATCACTTGTGCCTGCAGTGTTGGTAACAACGTTTCGTGACTGAGGAACACCTTGTGGACCCGTTGAAGTATCAGGTGTCGCAGTTGGGGTCCCGATAACTGTTGGCGTATAGGTCGAAGAAGCCTTTGCACCAAGGGAGTCTGTGACTGTATATGAAAGCGGTGTTGGCGGTGTACCAACATAGTTTGGATCTGGAGTGAAGGTCATCTTGCCGGTTGAATCAACACTGTAAGTTCCAACGCCTGCAACTGTCACAGAAGTCTTTGTGCAGTTTGGTGCGACTTCTGCAGTTGGATTTGAATCACAAAGTTTGACCGATGTTGGATCAAGCGTTGCACCTGTTGCAGCATTATCGTTACCAACCAAGCTGACCTCTTGAGATGCACCCTTTGCGCCAGTAGTTGTGTTTGGCGAAGCCGTTGGCGGTGCAACAACAGTTGGTGTGTAGGTAGAACCTGCAGTAGCCCCAAGTGAATCGGTTACTTGGTAGGCAACTGGTGTTGGAGTTCCAACATAGTTGGCATCTGGAGTGAAAGTCATAACGCCATTAACAACTGTGTAGGTTCCAACTCCTGGAACAGTAAGAGTTGTCAAAGTGCAATTTGGAGCAACCTGGGCTGGATTAGTTGTTGGATCACACAGCTTCACAGATGAAGCCACCAAAGATATGGCTGGATCTGAAGTTGAATCGCCAACTAGCAAATCTGTTGTTTGTGCCACGCCCTTGCTACCAGTTGTTGTCTCTGCATCAGCTGTTGGTGGGGCAGGTGGATTAACAGTTGGCGTGTAGGTTGAAGTTGCGGTTTGACCTAAGTTGTCAGAAACGGTGTAGGTGACCGGAGTTGCTTGACCTGTAAAAGTGTCAAGAGGGTCAAATGTAACGACGCCGGTGGCAGCATCAACCGTGTAAGTACCCTGGTTTGCGATCGTTACTTCAGTGACAACACCATTAACGCTGGTTTCAGTACAGTTGGCGGCACTCGCGCACGAAATCGTTACAGACGTTGAATCTAGGGTGGCCCCGTTAGCTGCAACATCGTCACCAGCGTTTCCGTCCACATTGTTAACAACATTTATTGACTGATTTGCCTTCCAAGCTCCACTGGTGGTGTCTGGATTTGCTGTTGGGGTTCCGATAACTGTTGGCGTGTAGGTAGAAGTTGCAGTGCCACCCATTGAGTCAGTTACTTGGTATGCGACTGGAGTTGGCGTACCGACGTATGTTGAAAGTGGCGTAAAGGTCATCACGCCATTAACAACTGTGTAGGTTCCAACGTTTGGAACCACCAAAGTAGTCAATGTGCAGTTTGGAGCAATTTCATTAGTCGCTGGATCACAAAGCTTTACAGATGACGCAACTAAATTAATGTCAGGATCCGAAGTTGCATCTCCCACCAACAAATCAGTGGTCTGAGCTGACCCCTTCTTGCCCGATGTGGTTTCAGGATCTGCAGTTGGAGGATCTGGGGCAAAAACTGTTGGAGTAATGGTTGAATCAACAATTACTCCACGGGTATCAGCAACTTGGTACTTAAGTGGGGTCTGAACGGTTCCAGCAAAAGTTGGTAGTGGGTTAAAGGTAACTGTGCCATCTGAATTAAGCGTGTAAGTACCCTCACCTGGAATTGTTACAGTTCCATTCACGCCCACTGAACAGTTGTTTGGTGACTGTGCTTCGTTTGTTGGCGAAGTTGCTGGATCATCAACTTGGCAAAGACGAATAGTTGAGGCACTGATTGGGAATGCGGCTGATCCCGCGGTGTCATTACCTAATGGTGTGATGGTCTGATTTTGGTCATAGTCGCCAGAACTTACGTTAGCTACCGCGACAGGTGGTGGTGGGGTTCCAACAGTTGGTGTGTAAGTTGAATTCACAAAACGATCTAATGAATCTTTCGTCTGATACGTAATTGGCGTTGCTTGCCCAGTAAATGTTGCAAGTGGGGTGAAGGTAATGCGACCAGTTGCTGCGTCGTATGCGTATGTGCCTTGATTTGGAATAGTTACTGAGGTCGCTGAACAGTTATTTGGGCTTTGCGCTTCATTTGTAAGCAACGTGCTTGCATCATCTATTGCACACAACTTAAAGTTCGACTGTGAAAGCGGGAAGGACGCAGAGCCAGGCGTCTCATTCGTTAATGGCGTAGTACTTTGTGCCGTGTTGTATGGACCCGATGTGGTTTCTGGCGCAGCACTTGGTACAGGTGGAAGACCTACTGTAGGTGTGATGTTCGCAGAAACCTTTCGGCCCAGCGCATCCGTAACCTGATAACCAACAGGAGTTGCAACCGTTCCAGTAAATGTTGGCAGTGGATTGAAAGTTACTGTGCCATCTGAATTAACTGTGTATGTTCCATCCGCAGTTGTTAGCGACGTCAAAGTGCAGTTTGGTGATGTTTGAGGTGGTGTCGAAGCGGGATTGCAAAGCTTGACTGTCTCTGGAAGCAAGGTTTGTTCGTTGCTTCCAGAACTGTCATTTTCAAGAGGCCTGATCAATTGATTCGTATCGTAATTGCCGCTAGAAACGTCATTAGTTGCCGTAGCCGTAGGTGGTTGTGCAACAGTTGGAGTAATCGTTGAATTCTCAAACTGACCCAATGTGTCTTGCGCTTGGTATTTAACCGGAGTTGCAACTGTTCCATAGAAGGTTGGAAGTGGGTTAAACGTTACGGTTCCATCCGAATTGATTGTGTAGGTGCCTTCACCCGGAATGGTTACTGAGGTCGCTGAACAACTATTTGGAGACTGTGACTCATTGACTCCGCTTGTTGCTGGGTTATCAACCTGGCAAAGCTTTATTGAATTAGCTACTAATGGGTAGCTTGCACTTCCACGAATGTCATTACTTAAAGGATTGATGATTTGATCTTTATCGTAATCTCCACTTGAGGCATCAGGAATGCCGGTCGGTGCAGGAATGACGACTGGGTTAATGGTTGATGACGATGTTCTGTTTTGAGTGTCGGCAATTTGATATTTGATTGGAGTTGCAGTTCCAGTAAATGTTGGGTCTGGATCAAAAGTTACTGTGCCATTTGCATTAAGTGTGTAGGTTCCTTCGCCTGGAATTGTTAAGGATTGACCAACGCCAATCGTGCAATTCATAGGTGTTTGCGCTGGAAGGCAAAGGAACATTTTTGCCATGTTATTGGCTGCACCTGCTTCGAACTGATCATTTACCAATGGGCTAATGGTTTGATTTACATCCTTGGCGCCAATGGAATCGTCTCTAACCGCAGATGGAATTGCAAAGCTGGCAATGGAAAGTGAGTAGTCTTCAACTTCACCAGAACCTACTTTTCCGGAAGGCAAAGCCAACGAATCGTAACTTAGGCGCACGCGAGCATAGGTAGGTCCGGAGACAATGTTGCTTGGAATTGTCCACAAGATGTTTGCGGAAGTTTGGCCAACTGTAGGACTTGGTGCACAAGCTCGTTCAGTAGCAGTGAAAATTCCATCTCTGTTGAAGTCAATCCAGGCACAAAGATTCGCTGTTTCGGTGACACCAGCAAGCGTTACTGGAATCGTGAATGTTTGCCCCGCTTGGTTATTCATCAAGCCATTCCAAGCTGACTGAGGAACACCATCGTCAACCACAACATTTCCATTGGACATATTGATTGCGCCAGCTTTGATCTCGGTGCCCGCGGCTACTGCATCCGCATTTGTTGTTGAGTAGAGGCTGGATGGATTATCAGCAGTTACTACGCTGCCAAGCTTTAGGCTGCCTAATGCGTGGCTAGCTACTGGGTTGTCATAACTTGTTGGCACCATTCCGAAGTCTTCGGGGATGCTTACAGTTAAGTTCCAGGCGTCTTCATTTCCACCATCGCCGCCAACGCTTGATGCAGCATATTCAAAATTGACCTGGAAAGTAGCTGATGTATAGACGCCCTCTAGTTGTAGCGATCCACAGACCGCTTGAGAGTTGGCGCCATAGCCCGATGTTCTGTGGCAATAAATGGCAGGGACTGTTCCATCAACATTTCCAACGACAGTTCCATTTTGTGAAATTTGAATATTTGTACCGGCGAGCGCGGTAAATCTGGCGCCGGGTACGGAACTAGTTCCATTCATTCCCCCAAGAAGTTGCATTTCAGACCAACCAGCACCATTGCTACCGCCACCCCAACCGGCGAAGGAAACGACAGGATTTGTCACAGGCTTGCTAAAGCTGATTGTCATTACACCGCGGTTATCACAGCGGCCAATCAATTGATTTGCAACACATCCATCATTGGAAGTCCACATCATTAGACCTGG
Source organism: Actinomycetota bacterium (assembly GCA_026392515.1). Lineage (GTDB taxonomy): Bacteria > Actinomycetota > Actinomycetes > S36-B12 > UBA5976 > UBA5976. The sequence continues at coordinate 5,928 of JAPLBY010000001.1, forward strand.
TTCAGTTACCAAGCCAACAGATTGGAAGTCACCTGCTTGTCCACCACGCTCACTTAATGATTCAGTTGCTTGATCGATACATAGGTAGTCACCGGTAACGGAAACTGTGTAAGTAACACCATTAGGTAAGAGTTTTGATTTCGAACTATTCCTATAAGCCGAACCAGCGCTTGGGCAACCTTGTGTTGGTTGGCCACCAACCCATTCCCAGGAAGTACTTGTTGGTTGGTTGCTGGTGTTGAAAGATAATGCATCGTTTCCACGCAGATCCTGAAGTGCTGAATTAGAAGCGTTAGAAACTACAGGAGAAGGGGCCGTGTATGAAACTGCAACAACGCTACCGGGCGCGATCGACGATGGAAGCGTTAGAACAATAGTTTGACCCGAGATGGTTACTGCCGTTGGAGTGATCGGATCGTTACCCGCAAACACTGTGTACTTATCAGCTGTGGCGGAGGTTGAGCTAAGTGGTTCACTCAGCGTAACTGTTACCTGATTGCCTGAAAAAGTAACGGTAGAGACAGTCGGTGGAGTTACATCAGGTTGGCCGTTTGAGTTATTTGTAACCACAGTACTAGTCAGGGTTGCTGCATCATTTCCTGACAGATCCTGAACCGCTGAATTTGTGGTTGCCCCATTCGGAGTTGGAGCCACATAAGAAACGGAAACAGATTCGCCTGAAACAATACTTGTGCCGACAGTCAGGACAACAGTTGAACCACTAACTGAAACTGCGGTTGGGCTAAACGTCAGGCCGTTCAAGGTTATGGAGTAGTCAGAAGGAAGCGCAGTTTTTGAACTCAACGCCTCGTTGTAGGTCAAGATGATCTGTGTGCCATTTGTATTAGTCGCGGCAGACTGGAAGACCGGTGCGGTTCGATCAACAACTGCAGTGGATGTATTAGGTACTGAGGTAGCTGCAATTGCGGCAGCGTCATTTCCGTATACGTCTTGAATGGCTGCAGCATCTGCACGACTGTTTGGAGTTGGCGGCGTGTATGCAACAGATACAGTTTGTCCCAATTCAATTGGCGGGGACATTGTCAATGTAAGTTGCTGACCGACAACCGCAACGCTACTTACAGTTGACGCAGTTCCATTAACAAGAACTGTGAACATGCTTCCTGTTGGAACAACTCCACCCATTGCCTCGTCATATGTCAAAACTATTGTTTGTCCATTTGTGCCTGGCATGGTGATTGATGTAAGCGTTGGGGCCGTTACATCTCCAGGCTGAGTGGAACTGTTTGTAAGCGGTTTTTCAGTGAAACTTCTGGCAGTTTGGTCGGGAAACGGAGTGCTAGATGGATACTCCCAGCTCGCTGTGACTGTAGAACCTGCTGGAATTGTTGGTGTACAGCCGGAAAACGCAAAGGAATTTGCAGGTGTGCCATATCCAAGTGTCGAACACTTTACTGCCATGCCGTTGGCATAAAGGGTTAAGTTACTTGCCCAGGCGGAGCTAAGCGCAACTCCCTTGGAAAATACTATGGTTGCCGACGTTCCATTGGCATTAACGGTACCGCTGAGAAAACCAGGTGGGCCCTGAGTGGAACCGTTTGTCACACCAAATGAATTGGCAATACTTAACGCATCATTTCCAGTTGTGTCCTGGATTGCGGAATTTGTTGTGGCTGTGTCAGGGGTTGGAGGTGTGTAAGCAACAGTTACATCTTGGCCGCCATTTACTGTCGAACCTAAAGCAAGAGTAACCGTGGATCCATTTACCGTTACCGTACTTACTGTCACTGGAGTTCCATCAACTGTCACTACATATGAAGAAGCAGCTGGTTTGTTTACAGTGTTTAGAGACTCGTTGTAAAAGAGAACAAGGGTCGTTCCGGTTGTAGCGATAGATGCGCTACTCAACACAGGTGGTGTTTGATCCTGAGTTGAATTGTTCGTTACAGTCACCGCTGTTGAAGCAGTTGACGTATTGCTTGCAAGATCTGAAATTCCTGGAACATTTGCAGTGACTGTAAATCCAGGTTGTTTTCCAACTGGACTAGCTAGCGTCACAACAATTGTTGAAGTATCTGTTCCGCGTGCCACAGAACTAACTGTTACTGGTGAACCATTTAAATTGATCACGAAGTTACTCGCACTTGGAAGCGACGCATTAATTGCTTCATTGAAGGTAAGTGTTAACGTCGTTCCGTTTGCACTTACAGTCGGAGCACTCGCTCCGGTTGTTATCAAAACTGGTGCGGTTGTATCGAGTGTTGAATTGTTCGTTACTGCTGTTGCTGCAAACGTTGCCGCATCATTTCCAGTAGTGTCCTGAATCGCACTATTGCTTGTTCCTGCAACATTAGATGGAGCGTTATATGCAACGGTGATTACATTGTTGGCTTGAACTGGGGTTGCAAGTGTCAATACAACTGTTGATCCGCTCACCGAGACGGAACTAACACTGACTGGTGATCCTGCAACGGTGACGACAAAGTTGCTGGTTTGGGCAGCAGTTGCGAATAGGGATTCGTTGTAAGTGAGTGTCAGTTCATACCCAGTTGAATTCAACTTAGGTTGGTTTGGGGACGCTGTGACTATTACAGGTGCGGTCTGGTCCTGTGTGGAATTATTTATTGCATTTGTCGCGGTAAAGCTTGCAGCATCGTTACCTGTTGTGTCCTGTACTGCAGCGTTTGTTGTAGCCGTATTAGAAGTTGGTGCTGTGTAGGCCACCGTCACCTGCGGATTACTTGTTGTTATACCTTGACCAATCGGTGCTGACAAAGTTAAGACAACGGTGGAACCTGATGTTGCAACGGAACTAACTGTTCTGGCTACTCCACCAACGTTAACTGTGAAGTTGCCAGTCGCTGCGGTAGTTGCATGTAAAGGTTCGTTGTAAGTAAGGGTTACGGTTAGGCCGTCAGCGCTCACTGTAGGTGCCGGTGATGTACTCAGAACTGGAGCCACATTGTCGTAGGTTGAGTTGTTAGTAAGTGGTTGGCTGTTGAATGACCTAACATCACGACCGGCAACATCCTGGAGAGTTTGCTCGCTACTGGATGTGTCGTTTAATGCATATGCAGGTGAGTAACTTGCAGTTACTGTTGCATTTCTCGGGATCGTGCTTTGGTTTGATGCCAACGGAAATGTAATTGTGCTACCTGAAACAGTGACCGGAGTAGTCAGAGTGTAGTTTCCACTGGTTGATGTCAGGGTTAGGCGTACGCCAGAAGAGCTTCCGACAGTGTTGGTCGACATTGGTTCGCTGAACGTTATAGTCACCGATCGGCCATCAGCGTTAACTACACCTGAAATAACTGTTGGATTTATAGTGTCAACAGTTGAGCTATTTGTCGCGAGTGCAGTTGTTGAAAGCGACAGCGAATCAGTTCCCACCAAGCTTTGAATAGCAGCAGTTGCTGTTGAGTCATCAACTGAAGCTGGTGCCTGATAGGCAACAGTTACAGTCGATCCCTTTTCAACTGCCGCTGAAAGCGTTAGCGTGACTGTTTTACCACTTATCGCAACTGTGCTTACGGTCTTGGTTACACCGCTTTCCTGAACCGTAAACATGGAAGCTGTTGGCAGCGGACTTGCGAGCAGATCCACATCGTAAGTTAAAACAATTGTGTTACCTGCACTTGTGTTAGTTGCTGAGACAAATGTTGGTGCAGTACGAGTTGGAGTGACTGAATTTGAAGCAACCGATGCAGAAGATGCAGCATCACGATTGAGAGCGACCGCAGTAAATGTGTAAGCAGTACCATTGGTTAAACCCGTAATTGTGCAACTTCCTGATGCACCAGTAACAGTACAAGTTGCACCACCTGGTGATGCTGTAACGGTATAGCTAGTTGGCGTCACACCAGTTGCTGCGGCAACTGTGACTGTGGCCTGCCGATCGGTTGCAACGGCAGTGGGGGCCGGTGGTGTTCCTGGCGCAACATTTGTCGGAGTTAATCGCTGAATCCAAGGACTAGCGGAAAGACCTACAACAATCTTTCCAAGGTCTCCTACGGGTGCGGCGTGGATACTTATTGCTTTAACAGTTGTTGCGCTCGGGATGCTAGTAGAGAAGTTTGAATCTAGCGTGCCGTTTGTGTTAATCCTTCTAAGTCCAAATGTTTGACCACCTACAAGTAGTCGTCCAGAAGCATCAAAGGCAATGTCACTGTTGCCGTGCGCAAGGTTTGTAGTTATCGTGCTGCTTAAACCGCTTCCAATTCCTGATGCAATCGTTCCGAGAACTCCAAAGCTCGTATCTTCGGTACCAGTGGGTTTTAAAACCCTAATCCGACCCATTGAATTATCGCCACCAAAGGCAATCATTTGCCCAGTGCCAGTACCTGTCACGGCTACGTTAGTGGCTCCAGTAGTGCCAAGCGCATTTGTGATGGCAGTGACAGTTGAGATTGTGTTCGAAGTTGATATTTGCGCATAGCGAGCTGGAAAATTTCCGACTGCGTGAATGACGCCTGATGAATCAACTGCCATGTCATAGACGTATTCAGTACTAGCCGTAATTAATGTACCTGAATTTGACTGGAAAGATCCGCTTGAATTATATCTTGCTAATCGAGCATTAAGAGGGCTACTTACATCAGATGCTAACCAATAATTCGTTGATGCAACGGCCACGGCAGTTACATTCACATTTCCCGGAGTGCTCCACTTTGTCCAAGTAACACCATTAGCACTTAGTATTCCAGCTCCCCAAGTGGTTCCAACGAAAACGTTGTTGGAAGCATCGAGTGCAATTGCGGTTACGACAGCGCCAAGATTAGGAGAGGTCCAAGTTAGTGATCCAGTCGATGTGTATTTTCTAACCTCGTTGTACTCTGCGACGTAAACGTTTCCCAATGAATCGATCGCAGTGTCTGCAACTATTTGTGCCGGCACATTCGGTGCTACTGCAGTATTCCAAGTTGTGTCATTACCACCGGCTGTATTTGCACTCGCTGGTGAAAGTTGCGAGCTAACTGTTTGATCAACGAAGGTGAATGTTCCGGCAAGAAGTGCAGTTGCAATTACGGTGTGCAAAATATTGCGGCCAAGTTTGCGGTGACGACCACGCTGTGTTGTCATGCAGTCACCGCCAAAGTTGAGCTATAAGTTTTTGTATACAAACTTTTTTGGGGCGCAACAAAACATTGCACAACATTTTGTGCATATGTATATGTAGTGAATTGCACCAAAGTGAAATTACTTCCCCGTAAACCCAACAACCTTGTTCAAGAGATTACGTTTAGGCAAAAGGGCTTAGGGCTCAAATACGGGGTTACCCTAAGGTCAACGCATTAGGGCATTTTGAGCGGGTCTAGCGAGTTTTCAATTACGTTCGATCGCGAATTTCGCGGTCAGAATCATTCCTGAATTTAGATCCGGTTCAAGCGACCAAGAGCTGCAGACATCATCTAGAAGTTTGGTTCCAAGACCTTGGGTTTTCCCCGTGTTTGAGAAAGATCCGTTGTCTTTCGCTTCCAATACAAGTACTGAATCTTCAGTGTTTACAGCGATTTCAACTTTTGTGGCCTTTCCGTGCTTTGAAGCGTTACTAACTGCTTCGCGCAGGACTTCAGCCAGACATTCGGATGTCGCCGGGTTCTTCCGCAAGACCTCGAGGGCATCGGGTGAAACCTGCCATTTGGTTTCGATCGTGCCAGCCCAGATTTTTGAGATTTCTTGCTGAGCCTGTTCGAAGGAGTAGCTCTGCCCAGATTCAAATCCCACTCGAGCCAGGGCTCGGGCTATATTGCCTCGCACCGATTCAATTAGCTCTGGAGTTGGGTTACTGGTGGAGCCAAGCTGAAGGACGGCCGCGTTGAGCGCGCTTTGCAGTGAGCCATGAATTACATATCCGACTTGGCGACGAGATAACCATTCTTTTTGACTTAATAGTGAAATGGTTGATTCCAAATTTTCAATTGTCACAGTAAGGTCGGAAATTAATTGCGTTCTCTGGCTGGTCAAGATTGTGTAGCCAAGGTTAGAGAAGCCATAAATTAGTCCAACGAAAACGGTTGCGCCAGATATGTTTTGTGGAATTTCAATTGGTAAATAACTTTCCACAAACAAAATCAATGGACCAACTGATCCAAAAACAACGGCTCCCATTGCTAACCCGATTGCTAATGGAATCTCTCTGTGGCCAAACAACTTATTAAAGGTAACAAAATAGAAAATCAGTAGAGCTGTCGTAATGACATTAAAAGGTAGTGCTTCAACAAATGTCATGGTTCGTTGCGCTGCCGCTGCATAAGTAATAAAAAACAGAAGTGTTGTTATGTAAGGCCGCATTGATTGTGACAAGTTAATTGCTTTTGGTAACTCGAGTTTTTTCTCAGACGTATCTACATGTACCGCTAGAGCTTGAATAGATTTATCGTGTGCAATCTGATGACTGAAGGGGCGTAACTCGGTTTCGACATACTCCTGCATCTCATGGACTGCGATGTCTTTATTTCCACCGAACTTTAATGCAACTAACAACTGATCGATCTTATCTATTCGAGGTGTTACTACTTGCTGGGCGTACTCTCGCAAGTTTTTTGCCGCCACTTGTAAACGTGTGTCCATCGAGATACGCAGCTGTGCTAACTCACTAGTTTTGTTTTCCAGATTTCGCACTAAGTTCGAATGCTGATCGAAAACGGCAATGCTAATTGCGATTACCGATAGGACGGTTGAGATAAACACTCCACCACTTAGAATTCGAAACGCAAGCTTTGGATCATCAGTAAACCCTAGGAATACTGTAGAAAATCCAAGGATAGATCCCCTAATGCTCTGCGCGAAGACAAAGGCAATCAAGGTGGCGATTGGATGGGATTCGTTGTCGCGATTCCCATGAATTAGCTTTCCAGCAATCAGAATCATGACAGTAAATCCGGAATGCGCAAGCAGAATCAAACCTGTCCAAAGCAGAAATGATCCTCCAAAGTCTGCGCGATCAATAAAGATCGGACTTAGAGATCCTGGAAGAAGAAAAAGTAGGGTTAAGCGAAAACTTAACGATGAACGTAAGCCAAGCAAGTACCAAAGAGAGTTGTTTTCAGAATCAACTTTGGTGTTTTCCATAGCTGCTGAATGCATTCCTAGATTGACACTTGGTCAGATTTATAGTCGGCCCTAATTCCTACAACACTCAAATACTTGCTTACTGCAGCGGTTCGCGAATTGCCATCCAGCGAACTATCAATTCCAATTGCTTGGCACGCACGTCTGATTGCATCTTCAGTTGCTTTAAGCGAAGTTCCGCGTGCAGTTGCAATTTGGGCATTTGATTTACCCTGCGACATTAAATGTAATACTTCAATCTGTTTAACAGTGAGTGCTGCAAATGGACGAGATTTGTCTAGGTCATGTCGATGCAGTGGTGTTACTTCCCCACGCATCGCGACATCTAATGCGTCATACAAAACGTTCAAGTCAGCTAGAGCAGACTTACGGATGTATGCGATGCCATTTGGCAAACCTTGTTCGTTTTCAACTGCAAATCTTGGATCCGGCAATTGCGTTAAGAAAACAACACCGGTTCCTGGTGCTTCTTTAAGTGCGGTCTGAGCAAAATCAAAACCATTTGGTCCTGGACCTAGATCCACATCAAGTACTAAGCCGTCAGGATCTGTGGCATGAAAGAGTTTCTTTGCATCAACTACATTTGATGCGGTTTGAACGGCATAACCTCGGACTTCGAGCGCGGTAGCAATCAGCTCGCGCAAGAGATCGTCGTCTTCGACAACCAGTACCAATCTTGAAGACATTTAATACACCGTTACCCCACTACAGGCACACCCCCGTGATGACCTGATATTCATCAAGAATGCCCTAAGTGATTGGGATATTCACCTGAACGCAGGGGTTACCCCGTTTGTGTCCAAAACGTCCGAGTCGCCTTAACTACAGGGTTTTCAGCGAGTTAACTACCTTGGTCAACGAATCCTTGGCATCACCGAAAAGTAGCGATGTCTTTGGATCAAACAGCACTTCGTTCTCGATGCCAGCAAATCCTGGACGCATTGAGCGCTTGAGGAAAACCACCTGCTGAGCTTGGTCCACGTTCAAGATTGGCATGCCATAGATAGGTGCAGTCTTGTCGTCTCGAGCAGCTGGGTTAACAACGTCGTTCGCGCCAACTACCAAGGCAACATCAGTTGATGGGAATTCTGGATTGATTTCATCCATTTCCTTTAGCTGTTCGTAAGGAACATTTGCCTCGGCAAGAAGAACGTTCATGTGTCCTGGCATACGACCAGCAACTGGGTGAATTGCGTAATCAACTTCGATTCCCTTTGCAACCAACAACTCAACAAGCTCGCGAATTGTGTTTTGCGCTTGAGCAACTGCCAAGCCATAACCCGGAACGATAATTACCTTGCGTGCGTAACCCAACATGATTGCAACATCTTCAGGTGATGCGGACTTAACTGGACGATCTTCAGCCGAAGCAGCAGAGGTTGATGCCTTTGCAGTGAATGCGCCAAACAAAGTGTTGGTAAGTGGTCGACCCATTGCTTTTGCCATCATGCGCGTCAGCAATGTTCCCGATGCGCCAACAAGAGTTCCAGCAACGATCAATAGGACGTTGCCAAGTACGTAACCGGAAGCCGCTACCGACAGACCAGTGAAAGCGTTAAGCAACGAGATAACAATTGGAACGTCAGCTCCACCAACAGGAAGCACAAGCAAGATACCAAGTACTAATGAAAGTCCTAGAAGTAACCAGAGCAAAGTATTTGTTGGATTCACAATTAGAAGAACTGCAGTCGCAATAGTTGCAACAGCAACACCGATTGTTATGAAACGTCCTAGTGGAATTACAACTGGACGCGATGTCATTAGTTCTTGCAGTTTTGCATAAGTCAACAACGAGCCTGTGAAGGAAACCGAACCAACAACAACTGTGAAGATTGTTGCAGTCAGAATTGGAATGCTTTCGGATTCAACCGACAAGAATTCGATTACCGAGATAACAGCGGCAGCTCCACCGCCAACACCGTTGAATAGCGCAACCATCTGTGGCATCTGAGTCATCTGAACTCGACGCGCAGCAACCCAACCGATGATGGAACCAATTGCGATAGCAATCAAAATTTGTGGCAAGTGCTTAACTGGGCCACCGTAATATTCTTGGCCATAGAAGAACACAACTGCAGTTGCAATCGCAGCTCCAGCGGCGCCAAGTAAGTTTCCACGACGCGCACTCTTAGGTGAAGATAATCCCTTAAGCGCAAGGATGAATAAAACTGCTGCCAGTAATTCGGCTAAGCGAACCCAAGTTGGTGTGATTGCCGATGCTTGTTCAGCAAACCGAATCGAAGTAGATGTCATTTGGACACCTCTTCCTTCTCAGCCTTCTTGGGTTTAAACATTTCCAGCATTCGGTCAGTAACCACAAAGCCACCGACCATGTTGATAGAAGCCAGCACAATTGCCACTAAACCAAGGTAAAGCTGGACATTATCCGTAGCCTTGCCAGTAACCAAGATTGCGCCCACCAACACAACGCCGTGGATTGCATTCGCGCCCGACATCAAAGGTGTGTGAAGGATTGCGGAGACCTTCGAAACAACTTCAATACCAACGAAAATGCTAAGTATGAAAATAGTTAATAGTGCAATTGCATCCATGACTATTCACCCTTTCCGGTTGCTAGTGCAGGTAAGTTAAGCGCTTCGCGAGCCATTGCGTTACGAATCTCACCGTTGAATACAACAGCTGATCCTTGCACGACTTCGTCTTCTTCATCTGGTGTAACAACACCTTCAGCTGTCATCAAAGTTAAAAGTGAAACAACGTTTTGCGCGTAGAGCTTGCTCGCGTGCACTGCAAGTTGACTAGCAAGATCTTTGCAACCAATCAAAGTAATTGATCCACCCGGAACATTTACAACTACATCTTCGCCAGCAACACTGCCATCAACGTTTCCACCAGATTCTGCGGCAAGGTCAACAATGATTGCGCCTGGCTTCATTTCAGACATCATGTCGGTGGTGATGAGAGTTGGTGCTTTGCGTCCAGGAACAGCAGCTGTTGTGATTACAACATCTGATGCCGAAATGAATTTCTTAAGCGCGTCCTGCTGAGCCTTTGCACGCTCTGGTGTCATTTCACGTGCATATCCACCGGAGCCTTCAACTTCATCAAGGCCAAGGTCAAGGAAAGTTGCGCCCATTGATTTAACTTCATCAGCACTTGATGCGCGAACGTCGTATGCACTAACGATTGCACCAAGGCGTTTTGCGGTTGCCATTGCTTGCAAGCCAGCAACACCAGCGCCTAGGACCAAAACTTTTGCGGCCGGAATTGTTCCAGCTGCGGTCATTAACATCGGGAAGAATTTTGGTGCGCGTTCTGCAGCTATAAGTACTGTGCGGTAACCAGCGCAAAGTGCTTGCGAAGTTAGCGCATCCATTGATTGTGCGCGGGAGATACGTGGCAATACATCAAAGGAAAGTGCAGTAACTTTCTTGTCTGCCAATGCCTTTACGGTTTGCGCGTCATTTGCTGGAGACAGGAATGAAATTGTGATTGCGCCAGACTTTAATTGTCCAATCGCATCGTTTTCTAAGGGACGAACTGTGGCGACTACGTCAGCAGTACTAATCGCAGAAATACCAGCAACGGATGCACCGGCAGCTTTGTATTCATCGTCGTGGTAACCCGAAGCCTGTCCGGCACCCTCTTGAATAGACACCGTTAGCCCAAGCTTTATGAGCTTTTGAGCACCTTCAGGAGTTAAACCAACGCGACGTTCGCCCGCCCTGGTTTCCGCTGGGATAAATACCAACATCAGTAATTCCGCCTTAGATCAATTAGGTACGAGCCTAGGGTGATCCTTAATGTACCGCAGAACCGAGTTGGACTTTCCGGGCTTGTTGGGTCGCAATCGCGATCAAAATAAAGGAAAACAGGATCAAGGCCAGTCGCTGCGGAACCTGCTGGCTGAGGTAAACCCCAATGAAGGTAGCCGGGACGCCTGCCAACCCAGTTAGCACGGCAAAAGCCACATCTATATTGCCTTTTCGCAGGTTAGCGATAGTTCCAGAAATTGCTGAACCGACAATCACGGCAAGGCTGGTGCCTCGGGCCGTGAGTGAATCCATGCCCGAAGCGATGATCAAAGCGGGCACCATGACTATTCCGCCACCGACTCCAAATAAGCCCGACATCACGCCAGCAAAGAATCCAACGACAATCAAAAACGCGATTGCCGCTGTGCCTTCGAGTAATTGGTGGGGGGTGGATGACCAAATCAAACGCATCGCCGACAAGTAAAGAAGGGCTGCAAAACCTAGTTGCAGGAACTTAAGCGATACCTTGCCCAAAAGTTTCACGCCATACAGCGCGCCAAAAATCGAACCGACTAAAAGTGCGGCTGCGGCATTCCAGTCCACGTAGTCAGATGTTGAGTAGCCGATCGCTCCGGCGACTGCGATTGGCAGCACTGCAGCAAGTGAAGTTGCATGTGATCGTCTTTGATCAAGACCCATCCACAGCACGTAAAGCGGAACCATCAAGAATCCGCCGCCAACACCAAACATTCCAGCCAGGATTCCAGCGAGCAATCCAACTACTAGAGATTGTTTAATCTGCTTTTGTGAAATATCCGAAAACATGTTTATGCATCTCGCTTGAAGAACATTGCCGAACCAATTAAATATGTGCCAGTTACCCAAGCCGCAAAAATCAATCCTGCATTTGGTTGATCAGGCAGGTTGGTTAACCAAGCGGTTCCATTTGCAAATGGCAAGGCATCGACGATCCAATCCATCTTGCCATTTGCTAGACCGGCGAATAAAACGATTAAGCCTTCAATAATTGACGATAATAAAAGTGGAAGTACGATTCCCAGCGCTAAATTTCTAGTAATCATTGTCAGGCTCATCGCGATTACACAATATGCAAAACCAAAAACCAAAACTTGCCACAATTCGGATGGTTCGCCACCGTTGATGCTTAATCCAGGACCTTCAGTTCCGATAGAACCTTCAGGTGCAATGGATCCAACCACGCCAAGCACGGCCCAGCCCAAAATAGTTGCAACCGTTACATACAAAGCAAGCAAAAGCGTTTTCGCTAAAACCACGCGTTCACGTTTTGGAAACTCAGTTAGTGTCAACCGAATTGTTCCGTAGCGGTATTCATGGCCAAAGAATTGTGAAGCAACTACTGAAAGCATTACTAAACATAGGAAGTTTGCATTGGTGCTGTACAAACCCTTCCAAGTTTGCGTTCCGAACCCACCATCGCCTAGGAATAGTGGACCGGCACCAAGTAATCCTGTGATCACTAAGTAAACAAAAGTCATAATCCATGTTGCGCGTACCGACCAAAGTCGACGCCATTCATAAACCAAGTTCGCAATCATGATGTTTCTCCCAATCTGTACTCTTGACCAGATTCGGTTAGCTCAAGAAAAACTTGTTCCAAACTTGCAGTTCGTGGTGACAATTCCGAAAGTGCGATTCCGTTTGCAAAAGCAATCTCACCAATTCGGTCTGTTGAGTGACCCGGGATGACGATGGTACGAGCACCATCAGTAGTTGATGCAATTCCTTGTGAGCTCAAAAGCTCAGCAAGCTTTTCACTTTGCGGACTGCGCACGACAACTGCAGAACCGGTTGCTCTAGATAGGAATGCTGGCATTGATTCAGCGGCAATTAGATTTCCGCGTGCGATTACAACTACATCATCAGCAAGTAATTCCATTTCACTAAGTAAGTGAGAGCTCACGAGAACTGATTTTCCAGTTGAGGCGTAGTGCTTTAAGAAATCACGTAACCATTGAATTGATTGCGGATCCAAACCATTTGCAGGCTCATCCAGCATCAAAACCTGAGGATCAGCAAGGATTGCGCCAGCTAGTCCGAGGCGTTGGCCCATTCCTAAGGAAAATCCACCCGGACGCTTCTTTGCCACAGATTCCAGACCAACAAGCTTTAGAACTTCGTGAACTCGGGCTTTGCTGATCCCAGCTTCGGCACCAAGCATTCGAAGGTGCGCGTAAGCGGTTCGTTTTGGGTGGAAGAACTTTGCATCTAGATGCGCACCAATTGTGCGAGTAACTGGGTGATGGCTGGAAAGTTTCTTTCCGTCATATAGTGTTTCGCCACCACCGCTATCTAGACCAAGCATCAATCGCATAGTCGTAGATTTACCTGAACCGTTTGGACCTAAGAAACCGGTGACTCGACCTGGCTCAACTGTGAACGATAAGCCTTTGACTGCGTGAACGCTGCGAAAATGTTTGTCTAAATTACGTGCTTCAATGCGCATAAATTCAGACTAACGCAAGCAAACTTTCAAACCTAACTGAAGACTAGTTATCTTCAGTTTTTGAATTTGCCTTAATTTCTTGTGCAAAGTTACTGAAGGTGTCCGTTAGCGCGGCGCGGCTGTCTGTGATTCGGGCGAATACATCTGCTGCTGCTGCCTCGGCTTCGGTAAACCGTGCGCCGGCCTGATTTGCAATCTGAGTCATCGTTGACTGTGCATCAAACCATTGTGCACGAAGATCCGCAATTCGCTTGGTTAGATCATCAAGTACCTTGCGATTTGCATCTACGGAAACTAAAACATTGTCGCGATATGCAATTGCTGCTTGTCGCAATGATTCGGCTTCGGCGCGAGAATTCTGTGATGCAACTCGAACGATTTCATCGGCCTTGGTTTGAGCCTGGGAAACGATAAGTTCGGCTTGCTTTTCTGCGGCTTGAAGCTTTGCTTGTGCATCCGCAATAGTTGCGGCGTGATTCTTGCTCGAATCTTCACCTAATGCGCGAGCATCACCTGTTGACTTAGCAAGCAAAGCCTGAGCATCGCCAGTTGCTTTTTCAAGCATGGCTTGCGCGGCATTTGTGGCTTCAGTTTGTAGACGCTTTGCTTCGGCTTGAGCTGCAGCGATTTGTGCAGATGTGCTCTTGTCGGTTTCGCTGCGAAGATTTGAAAGTTCTGAATCGGCATTCGCACGAAGCGCTGCTAGTTCTTGTTCAGTCTGGGCGCGTTGTGCAGCTAAATCTTTATCAACGTTTGCCTTTAGGGCTTCGGCTTCGGAAGCAACTTCGTTTGCACGACGTGTTGCATCTTCAAGAAGTTTTGCGATGACTTTTTGATTTTCAGTTGCCTGTGAATCTGCATCATTTTGAGTTGCTTCAAGTAACTGCGCGGCTTGATCACGAGCGGTTTCTAAAGTGGCAGTTGCCTCGGCGCGCAGCTTGCGAGCATCAACGTTTGCGGCTTCGCGAGTTTGGCGGGCATCTAGTTCACAGCTGGCGCGGATTTGTTCGCGCTCAGACTCTGCTTGCTGCAAAGTGTCGGTAGCTTGTTCGATCAACTTGCCAGCACGAAGACGGGCAGCGCGAATGATTACGGCAGCATCTTCGGCCGCGATCTGAGTTAGTGCATCTTCATCCATATCGATGAAGCTTGGGCGGCCAACGGCGCCCTCTAGTTCAGTGATTCGACCCTGTAATGCATTGATAGTTCTTTCGGCTTCTGCGAAATCACGCAAACCGTTTGAACCGGCATCGCCAGATTCGTCACCCTTGAAAAAGCGGCCTAGACCCTTGCTGTCGCTCATTTGAATTCCTCATTTCCCCGTATCAAAAGAATAAGGGCAGAAAGCCTTAGTGGAAAATCCGATTTGTCTGAATTAGCCAAGGATTAGCGAGATCGTGATCCGCCACGGGATCCGCCGGAGCGACCCTGTGGGCGTCCGCCGCCAGATCTGCTTGGACCGCCTGGTCGACGACCGCGAGCTGGTGGTTCTGCTGGTGGTTTCCAAGCAATTCCGGTTGGCTCTTTGGCGCCCGTGATGGCGACTAATTCTTTAGACATTGGCTTAACCTTGACCACTTCTGGATCTACTCCAGCGCGGGAAGTCATTGCAGTTACTGCCTTTTGCTGACGTGGCCCAATCATGGTTACGACTGCGCCGGTCTCACCTGCGCGAGCAGTTCGGCCCGCGCGGTGCAAGTAATCCTTGTGATCATTTGGTGGATCAATGTGGACTACCAAGCTGACACCATCAACGTGAATACCGCGGGCTGCAACGTCAGTTGCAACTAACACGTCTGTAATTCCTTCTTTAAATGCATTCAAAGTGCGGGTACGAACGGCTTGGGTTTTCCCACCATGCAATGCGCCAGCTGGCACACCTTTGTTGGCAAGGTCCTTTGCGATGCGATCTACGCCAGCTTGAGTGCGAGCAAAGAACATGGTCTTGCCCTTACGGGAACCAATCTCGGCCAAGATCGCTGGCTTGTCTTCGCTATAAGTAATGAATAAGTAGTGCGTCATTGTCTTAACTGATGCCTTACCTGAGTTTGTTGCGTGCTCGACTGGATCGTGCAAATACTTGCGAACGATCTTGTCTACATCTTTATCCAAAGTCGCACTGAAAAGTAAGCGCTGGGAATTTGGCTTCGTCATATCCAAGACTTCAACGATCTGTGGCATGAATCCCATGTCACACATTTGATCGGCTTCATCGAGAATCGTGATTTCGATTTTGCTTAAGTTGATATGTCCCTGCTCGACTAAGTCATTTAGGCGACCAGGTGTTGCAACAACAATTGGCACGCCACGCTTTAGGGCATCAATTTGTTTTGCATATGGCATACCACCGGCAATTAAACGAATGTCTAGATCAACAGCTTGCGCGTAAGGCATCAAAGCATCAGTTACCTGCATAGCAAGCTCGCGTGTTGGAACTAAAACGATTCCCAGTGGGTGCTTTGCAGTTGCTTTGCGATGCGCTAAACGAGTAACCATTGCAAGGCCAAATGCCAAAGTTTTTCCGGAACCAGTTTGTCCGCGACCTAAAACATCGCGACCACTGATTGCATCTGGCAAAGTCTTAGCCTGAATTGGGAATGGTGAATCAATTCCTTGACGCTTAAGTGTGCTGAGTAATTCTGTTGAAACACCTAGTTCAGCCCAAGAGCTTGATGCAGTATCTAATGCAACTTCTGCAGAGTCTTCTGACATTGCGCTCTTGCTACTTACGCGTTCAGTCGAGGGCTTCTCACGTGGCAAGCGAGACTTTGGTGCATAAACTTCTTCGCTCTTGGTGCGAGGTGCGCGAGCTGGGGCTTCATCTCTATTTGTACGTGGAGCGCGACTTTTTGGTGCATCGTCACGACGAGCGCGTGGTGCGCGCGTCGGCGCATCGTCGTTGTACTTACGAGGCGCGCGAGTAGGAGCCTCATCGTTGTACTTACGTGGTGCACGAGCTGGAGCTTCATCACGACGCGAGCGACTTGGCGCTACATCATCACGGCGAGCACGTGGCGCGCGTGCGGGAGCTTCATCTTTATATGAACGTGGTGGACGACTTGATGGTGCATCGTCACGACGGGCGCGTGGTGCGCGCGTAGGTGCTTCGTCGTTGTACTTACGCGGTGCACGAGCTGGACGGTCATCTTCATAACGATCGCGAGCAGCGCGAGTTCCGGCTGGCTTTTCGCCACCCTTACGTTGTGGTTTGCCCGAAGGATTCCAAACATCATTACTGCGCTTGGCGCCACGAACTTCAGCGCGTGGAGATTCGGCGCGACTACGGGCATCTGGGTCGCGAGGTTCGCGAGGTGCACGGGATTCGGCTTTTGCCACCTTAGATTTTGGCTTGGCGCGCTTCTTGGCAGCAGTTGTTTTTGCGGCAGCATGGCGAGGCGATCCGGCTTTTGGCTTGGATTCGGTATCGCGGGCGCGGTCTCGTTCTAGCTTTCGGGCGCGCGGCTTTTTCTTAGGACTTGAGGGAGTGGACATTAAAACCTTCTTTGGGGAATGTACTAACGGTAGGCGAGAAAGGGCGCAAAACCTAATCGTCATGCGGTTTTCAGGGTTTTGTCACTGCCCAATGGGAGACTTACCTCATGGACGTTACCTCTTTAATTGTCATTGTTGTAGTCACTGCTCTAACCACTGCTGCCATTGTCGGACTCGTTGTGAGTCGGGCCATGAAGAATCAAGGCGGTTTATCCGTGCAAGACATCCGCCAACAGGTCGCTGATGCTGCGCGCGAACAGTATTTAACTACTGCACAGATGTTAGAAACCTCAACTGAAGCAAGATTGCAAACAACTACCGCTTCAGTTGCTGAGCAATCAAGAGCTGCGTCCGCATCGATCCAGGAAATCATCAAGCCACTTGGTGAAAGTTTGAAAGCACTTGATGCAAAAGTTGGTGACTTAGAAACTAAGCGCGCTGATGCATACGCCAGGTTAGATCAGCAAGTTACAAACACCACTGGATTACTTGATACTTTGCGAACTGAAACTACAAATCTTTCCAGTGCACTTCGCCGCAATGATGCGCGTGGTCGTTGGGGTGAACTTCAGTTACGTCGAATCATCGAAATGATTGGTATGTCTGAACACGTTTCCTTCGACGAACAAAAGCAGCAAGTCGGCGATGGTTCCGGTCGACCTGACGTAACAATTCATCTGCCAAACAATCGCGTGCTTTACGTTGACAGTAAAGCGCCGATGAATTCATATCTTGATGCAATTAATGAAGTTGATGTTGATCGACGCAAAACTTTATTTGATGCGCACGCCAACGCACTTAAAGGTCACATCAAAGCTCTTGCAAGCCGTAACTACGTTGACGATAAAGAATCACTTAACTACGTCATTATGTTTATTCCAACTGAATCTTCATTAGCTGCAGCGTTTGAGGTTTATCCAAACTTGATCGAAGATGCAGCGCAGGCAAAAGTCGTGCTGACTTCACCGACTTCACTTGTGATTGCGCTGAACACGATTGCCATGTTGTGGCAGGAAGATACGCAAGTTCGCAATGCACAAGAAATGATTAAAGAATCTGGCGATCTATATGGCCGCTTAATCACTTTCATTAATCACTTCAGCAAAGTTGGCGACAACTTGAAGCGCTCCATGGACACCTACAACAACGCAGTTGGTTCATTTGATCGTTCAGTAATGCCAAAAGCTAAGGCTGTTGAAGAACTTGGTCGGTTTACTGACGAGCTACCTGCTCCAGAAAAAGTTGAAGTTGATTTACGTGAATCAAAGTATGCAACTCATGAGACGCAATTAGGACTTGTTTCGGACTCTGACGAGGAAACGGCTTAAACCGCACTAATAGTGAGGAAAACTGCAAGATCCTGAGAATAACGTTGGGTTACTGACCTGCATAGATATTGCACACGTTAGGTTTTTCTTATGGAAAACGAATCTGCACCACAAAAAAGTCAATCAGCTAATGCGCTGGATTTGACCGGCGATTACCTGGCTGAGAAGTCGAAACTTCGGAAGAGCTTTGGTCGCAAGGAAGTTCTTTTCTTCTCGATCTGTTCTGTTATTGGCTTGGACACCATCGGTGTTGTAGCCGCAGCCGGCCCAGAGGCAATTTCCTGGATGGCCGTTCTTGCTATCGTTTTTCTAATTCCAGCCTCAATGGTTATAGCTGAGTTGAGTGCATCTTTCACCGCTCAAGGTGGGCCTTACCTATGGGCTCGCTTGGCCTTCGGTCGCCTAACTGGATCTATCGCTGCCGTAATCAGTTGGCTAAAGAGCCCGATTTGGTTTGGTGGCATCCTGGCATTTGTGGCAGTTGCAACCGCCGAAACCTTTTTCATGTCCGGCACCCAAATGTCACAATTCTCGTTCTATCGATTCGCTCTTGCTTTTATCTGGATAGGAATCATCGCAGCCAACCTTTCCTTCAAAGTTGGTAAGTGGGTGTCAATTTTAGGTGGCCTCTCGCGTTTGATTTTGATTCCGTTTTTCACAATCACGGTCATTGTCTTTGGAATTGCAAATGGATTACGCGGTGTTGTGTTCTCTGACTTTGGCTTGAGCTTTGATGGGTTACTTGCAACTATCGGAATCATTCTGTTTGCGTTTCTAGGCTTAGAGAATGTAAGTGCGGCCAGTGATGAAATGATTCATGCTAAGCGCGACTTGCCTTACGCCGCGTTTAGAACATCTGCGTTAGCGATGTTGCTTTACGGTGTTCCAATCCTGACTGTGCTTTTAGTTTTACCAATCGGACAAGTTAATGGACTAACTGGATTCGTTGATGCTTTGAAATCTGCTTTCACGGTTTATGGCGGAAGTATTGCTGAAGATGGCACAGTTACATTAAGTGGCGCCGGCAGTTACCTTGGAGCCTTTGCTGGCGTGCTAATCATCATTGCGGTTTTTGCATCAGGCGTAACTTGGTTGATGTCAACCAATCGCAATTTAGCTGCGGCTTGTTTTGATGGTGCTGGTCCGCGTTGGATCGCATTTACTAATCCGCGTTATGGAACCCCAGTTCGCTTGAACAACATCACAGGAATTATTGCAAGCGCAATTTTGATTCTTGGTTACCGACTAAACGACGGTGATGTTGCGAAGTACTTTGGAGTTGCCGTTGGTTTTGCCATTGCAACGTCCTTGGTCAACTACCTTGCGATCTTCCCTGCGTTCTGGGTGCTTCGTAACAAGTATCCAGAAGCAACTCGTCCGTATCGTGTGCCAGCACATCGCACCGTTTCGATCTGGCTAACTTTTGTTGTTGCATTCGGAATCACTCAACTTTTGGCACCAGGATTTGGTGACAAGTGGTTCGGTGATGCTTATCGACCAGCGGGCTGGGTTGCAGATCAAGGTCGTCCTTATTACCTAACCGAGTTAGCAGTATTGCTAGTAGTAGTTCTAATTGCAGTTGGTTTCTGGTCGATTGGTCGCAGGAATCTAAAGGCTGCGCTGGTAGCAAGTGTTGATTCTGATGAATCTGATGCAGTCGAAGAAGAGCCAGCGTCCAATAACTAGTGCAGTTTTGCCGTACGGTTACAGCATGATCACATCTGTTGTTGAAGTCGCAAACGCCGAAGCCTTAGTGGCGAAATATGTAAGTGAGCTAAGCAATGAGGATGTCGCCGCCGATTCACTTTTGCCAAATTGGTCTCGCGGACATGTGCTTTCACATCTAGCTAACAATGCGCGAGGACTTTCAAACTTGGTTGAGTGGGCGCTTACTGGTGTGCAAAAAGATATGTATGTTTCCGTGGAACAGCGCGCAATCGATATTGAAAATGATGCCAAGCGCCCTGGGAAAGAAATCGTCGCCGATTTCCTTGAGCAGTCCAAGATCTTTGCAGCCAACCTTGATCGACTTGTGGCAGGTCCGCTATTGAGTGAAGAAATTGTTTTGGGCAATGGATCTCATGTGCATCCCCACGAAATCACAACATTGCGTGAGCGCGAGCTGCTGGTTCATTTAGTTGATCTAGGCCTTGACTACAAAGCCAACGACTGGACTTTGACTTGGTCGATTAAAACTTTAAAGAGTGTCAGTGCTGGAAAACGTAAAGAGCCGGTGAAATTCCGTCTCTTAATAGCTGGTGATCACACTTGGACGATGGATCAAAACGGTATGACAGATATTTTTGGAACTCCGCAAAGTCTGGCTGCCTGGTTAATGGGCCGCGAACCTGACGACAAACTTGTCACATCAGATGGTTCACCGCTTGGCAATCCGCCATTGTGGCTTTAAAGTCGAAACAACACCAAGGAAAGTAGGACCCAATGTCTGACGAAAAACAAACAATTACAGTTCGTGCCAATGGATCTTTGCGAGTAAACGGCGCAACTCTGATTGGTGCCGATGGAAACGTAATCAGTGACAAAGAAACTTTCTCGCTATGTCGTTGTGGGCATTCAAAAGATAAGCCGTTCTGTGATGGTGCTCATCGTGAAGCCGGATTTGAAGATCCAGGCACTCACGCTCCAGTGGAATAATTGGGTTCAATAGTTAATGGAGTTAACTGAACTTAAAGGGCGTTGGAATGAAGTTCTTGATGAACTTGAAGCAACCGACCGCATCGCGTGGCTTGCGTTTTTTGATGCCAGACTTGCTGACCTAACTGACGATGTCCTTACTCTGGATTTCTCAGATGCCACTAAATTCCAAGATGGTCATGATCTCAAGAAAACGCTTCCAGAAAACAGTCATAAATCTTTACTTGCTGCGATCAAAAAAGTTACTGGACTAACTCTTACTTTGGAATTTAGTTAAGTCTGGTTATCCGATGTCATCAAAAAAGCGAATTGGTTTTCTGGCTGCAGCTGTTGCGCTGATCATCGTCGTTGGCTATTTAATTGCTAACCAGAGTCAAAGCAAATCTCCCCAAGCTGTTGTCTCCCCTATTAGTTCGCCAACTACTAGCCCTGAACCGAAACTTCGCAGTATTTCTATTGTTTCTAGCGGAGACATTTTGTTGCACGAAAGGCTATGGGCTCAGGCAAAAGCCGATGGTGTCGATGGCAACTGGGATTTTTACCCCCAGCTCGCAGACTTAGAGCCTGAGATTAGTTCAGCTGATTTAGCGCTTTGTCATTTGGAAACTCCGCTGGCAGAACTAGGCGTTGATTACCAGGGCTACCCAACCTTTAATGCCCCACCACAAATAACTGAGGCCATCATCAAACTTGGTTTTGACATGTGTGGCACGGCTTCGAATCACAGTTTGGATCAAGGATTCAGCGGGCTAACTCGAACCATAGAAACTTTGGAGCGCGCCGGAATCCCACACACTGGCACTGCAACTTCACAAGCAGGTGCAAGTCAACCGCTGGTTATGGATGTACAGACTGCAAATGGTGTCGTAAAAGTTGGAATTTTGTCCTATACATATGGCTTCAACGGATTTGAACGTGATGCTGACAAGTTATGGAGTGCAAACTTAATTGACCCTGTCGCAATAATCACCGAAGCCAAATTGGCACGCTCACAAGGCGCTGAAATTGTTATCGCCAAAATGCATTGGGGTGACGAATACACAAATAAGGCAAATGATTTTCAAACTTCAGTCGCACAAGAACTAGCTGATTCGGGCCAAATAGATTTGATTGATGGTTCGCACAGCCACTCGGTGCAACCGATAACACAAATTGGCAATACCTGGATCGCCTATAGTCACGGCAACTTCGTTGCTGCGCATCGCGAACCAACAACTATTAAGTCTGAGGGATTAGTTACCCGTTGGGAGTTTGTTGAATCAGCATCGGGAGGATTTAAGCTTTCCTGCGTCAAGGAAGTGCCGACGCTTATTCGCGATGATCGTCCAGTTCGAGTTATTGATGTAAACAAAGCATTGCAAACTGGTGAGTACTTTGGGGAAACAAAAAACCGCCTAGAGCAAGCAAAGGTTCGAACGGATGAAACCGTTAGAGCACTTGGTTTCAATCAGTTTTGTGAGTGAGAAACGAACTTAGCTTTAACCGACGAGAACTAATTCACCGTTACCTAGATGAACTTTCTCGTCTTTAAGAATTAACCATTCTTCATCAGTGAAGATGCGGGAACGAATTATGAATCGCAAGCCTTCAGGCGTTTCAAGTGAAAAACCTCCACCGCGTCCTGGGACTGCATCAATTGTGATGTGAGTATGTCGCCAGTATTCAAATTGTTCTAACGAAATCCAAACTTTAATTGGGTCAGCAATTCCATCGATTACTAATTCACCAAGAAGGACATCGGCGCCGCCGACTCTAAACTCGCCAGCGGTGTAACACATTGGCGCAGATCCATCACAGCAACCGCCGGATTGGTGGAACATCAATGGACCGTTGTTGGCTGTCAGCTTTCGTAACAATTCATTTGCTGCCTCTGCGGTAGCAATGCGCTGCGGTAAACCGCTGTAAGCAATTGTCATAAGTTCACGTTACTCCGTTAAAGAAAAATGCGGGAGGCCAATTGACCTCCCGCATTTGGGCGATCCTAGAAGAATCCCAACTTGCTTTCTGAGTAGCTGACCAAAAGGTTCTTGGTCTGCTGGTAGTGATCCAACATCATCTTGTGGTTTTCGCGACCGATACCGGATGACTTGTATCCACCGAACGCAGCATGTGCTGGGTAGGCGTGGTAGCAGTTGGTCCAAACACGGCCGGCTTGAATCTCGCGACCAGCACGGTATGCGGTATTCATCTTGCGAGTCCAGACGCCTGCGCCCAAACCATACAAGGTGTCATTCGCAATTTCCATAGCTTCTTCGAAGCCATCAAACTTCGCGACGGAAATAACAGGTCCGAAGATTTCCTCTTGGAAAATTCTCATGCTGTTCTTGCCTTCGAAGATCGTTGGCTCGATGTAGTAACCACCTGCAAGATCGCCACCAAGATCGGCGCGCTTGCCACCAAGAGCTAGCTTTGCACCTTCTTGCTTGCCGATTTCGATGTAGCTAAGGATCTTTTCCATCTGGTCATTGGAGACCTGAGCACCAAGCATTGTGTTGGTATCTAATGGATTTCCTTGAGTAATCGCCTTGGTACGAACGATGCAGTCAGCTAGGAACTTGTCATAGATAGGTGCATCAATCAGTGCGCGTGAAGGACAGGTACAAACTTCACCCTGGTTTAGGGCGAACATGTTGAAACCTTCAAGGCACTTGTCGTAGAACGCATCGTTTTCATCTGCAATGTCGCGGAAGAAAATGTTTGGTGACTTTCCACCAAGTTCCAAAGTGACCGGAATGATGTTTTCTGATGCATACTGCATGATCAAGCGACCAGTTGTGGTTTCACCTGTGAATGCAATTTTTGCAATGCGGCGTGATGATGCAAGTGGCTTACCTGCTTCAACACCAAATCCGTTAACGATGTTCACAACGCCTGCTGGTAATAGATCAGCAATTAGATCCATTAAGAACAGGATTGAAACTGGAGTTTGTTCCGCTGGCTTAAGCACTACGCAGTTTCCTGCAGCAAGTGCTGGTGCAAGTTTCCAAGTTGCCATCAAGATTGGGAAGTTCCAAGGAATGATCTGACCAACAACACCTAGTGGCTCATGGAAATGATAAGCAACAGTGTCGTGATCAAGTTCGCCGATTGAACCTTCTTGCGCGCGAATTGCGCTAGCGAAGTAACGGAAGTGATCGATCGCTAATGGAATATCGGCAGCCATAGTTTCGCGAACTGGCTTTCCGTTCTCCCAGGTTTCAGCAACCGCAATCTTTTCTAGGTTTGCTTCCATACGATCTGCAATTTTGTTCAAAATAATTGCGCGCTCGGTTACGGAAGTCTTATTCCAAGTCTTGGCAGCTGCGTGCGCAGCATCAAGTGCCTTTTCGATATCTTCTGCGGTGCCTCGAGCAACTTCACAGAAAACTTTTCCTGTCACAGGTGTTACGTTTTCGAAATATTGACCTTTAACGGGGGCAACGTATTGTCCACCGATCCAGTGGTCGTAGCGTGACTTGTATTCAGCTACGGCCCCGGCTTGTCCGGGTTGGGCATAAACAGTCATTGTTTTTCCTCTCAGTGTCGGCATCGTTTTGCCGACCAACTAGTTGTGACGGTACGTCTAGTTCTCCTGCCTTTTCATAGGAATCAATTACCACCTAGCCCTAAGCAGGCAAATTGGTCAGGTTTGCCCCTATCCAAACGGCTAGGTGGGCAGTTAGCATCAAATCATGGCGTCAGATCCAAGACCTGAAGTTTCGCTCGGTCGCCGATCCCCTATGGCCACAACTCGAATTGTTGTGGCAGATCGAAATGTAATTACCCGAGTTGGCATTCGTTCAATCCTGGAGCGTAATGCTGGAATGGCAGTTGTCGCTGAGGCCACAACCTACGACGCTGTCATTGATGCCGTTGATGAGCATGGTCCAGACATCATGATTATCGATTTGGACCTAGGCGATGACACCACTCGCGGTTTGTCGCTGTGTGAGGAAATTTCAGATCGTTATCCAGCCACAAAAATCTTGGTTCTGGCCAACACCCTCAGCGAACTAATTGTGATTGAAGCACTTCGCCGCGGTGCAAATGGATATCTTTGCAAAAATGATTTGAAGTCAGATGAATTGATCAATGGCGTGAAAGCGATTCAGGACGGCGACACAGTACTTGGTCGCGGTGTTGGTTCATTGGTTGCTAAAGGACTTGGTTCGACACGTGATAAAACTGAGCATTTAACTGACCGCGAGCTAGATGTAATTCGCGCAATCTCACGTGGGCTGAGCAACAAACAAATCGCTCACGAAATGTTTATCTCTGAAAGCACGGTCAAGTTTCACATTCAAAATGCTTCAAAGAAACTTAATAGTCACCGTAGGGCTGAATTAGTTCATCGAGCAAGCGCCGCTGGACTGATTACTTAATTACCTGCTGCTCTAGAGGTTTCTGGCAGCGCGAACATGCAATAGCGCTAGTAGCCTTGAAAAACTATGAACCAACCGCTTTCACTCGATGCACCTGTTCTCGAAATTATCGAACGAGGTTTTCAAGGTCTCTACTCTGGAGAGCTTGGACTTAGTTCCATCAAGGGCGGGCAAACTACAGCTGACAGTGCTTTAGAAACACTGGACATCACTGGTTATGCAAGCAAGCGTTCTGAGGTTCTTCCGAAGTCACGCCGCGGTGCAAGCGTTTTATCGCCATACATCCGCCACAATCTTCTGACTCTGGCTCAAGTGCATCGCGCAGTTAAAACAGCTCCGTATAAGGATCGCGAAAAATTCCAGGATGAACTTTATTGGCAGGAATACGCACGCCACCTTTATGCCCGCATTGGTACTCGGCTATTTGAAAATCTGCGATTTGAAGCAAATGCAAAGAGTCAAGGTGATGGCTGGAATCGCGACATGAAATGTGTTGATGAGGTTGTTTCAGAACTAGAAACAGACGGATGGTTAGTCAATCAAACTCGGATGTGGCTTGCTTCGCATTGGACGGTTCGCAACAACATCGGTTGGTTGCATGGCCAGGATCGTATGTACCAAGAATTGATTGACGGCTCGCGCGCGGCAAACCTTCTTGGATGGCAGTGGACTGTTGGTGCAGGAACAGGTAAGCCTTATGGGTTTGCGCGCTGGCAGGTTGAAAAGCGAGCTCCTGGTTTGTGTAATCAATGTCAGTTCTCGAATGCTTGCCCTATCCAAGAATTTCCAGAAGAAGTTTCGTTAAACCGAATTGATGTTGATTCTCTATTGGAACATGATCTTGATCCAGAAAAGACATCCGGACCATCGACTGCGTTGAAAACGGATTCACCAAAGTACGTATTGCTAACTATTGATTCGATGGGTGACAAAGATCCAGCACTGGTAGCCAATCCTGATCTGCCGGTTGTATTCGTATTTAACGAGGAAGCGCTTCGTAAACTTCAGTTGAGTTCAAGGCGAATTGGTTTCTATCTCGAAACTCTCCAGGACTTGGCGCAGCGACGTAACTTGCAGGTACATTTAGGCAACCCCTACGAATTTGCCAAAGTTAATCCAGTTGCAGTCACGTTCGCGCCGGTTCCGTCATTTAAGAAGTTCACAAATCTGGCTGAGATTCACCCATACCCATGGTTACAAAAACCGCACTCAGGTTCAGTCAAGAGTTTTTCGGCCTGGCGAAAGTCAAAATAAGAATAATTCTAAGAAATTTGAATGAAATCAACTGGCGCGCTCGAAGGGATTCGAACCCCTAACCTTCTGATCCGTAGTCAGATGCTCTATCCGTTGAGCTACGAGCGCGTGCGCACCTCAATGCGCTCCGCCAGTCTAGCCCAATTAGAGGGTCTGCCAAAAATCACAGATTACAGGGAGATTAGATGTCTTCGATTGAGTCGTGAATTGGGATTACTTGGTCAAGACCTGTAATGCCAAACACCTTTAGTACGCGCTCATTTGTGATTACTAGGTCGAGGTCTTTGTCTGCTTCACGGCAACGCTTTAGACCTCGAACAATTACGCCTAAACCTGATGAATCCATAAATGACACATCAGTTAAATCGATTGCGAGTGAAGCGGTGCCGGATTCGATTGCAGCGATAATCGCGGTATCCAATTCAGGTGAAGTTGCTAAATCTACTTCGCCAGAAACCGTGATTACATAACGGTCTGAGCCTGGGGTCGTTGCGATTTGCATGATCATCCTTTTCAAGTTGTAGTACTAATCTACGCTATGAATTTAATCGTCACTTGCAATCCCTGCCCTGGAACTTGCCTGAATTTTTGGCAGAAATGTGCTCAAAAATCGATTTGGGTTTGGCTCTGAAAGCAAGATTTCGATACTCGCCGAGTTGGCTTCACATTCTGCTTGGGTACCGAAATTTGTAGTGCTGTACTCCTGCGCGAAAACACAAGCCTGTTCTTGATTGAATTCAAGTTCGCGAGCTCCGGCCAGTGCAATGGCTTCTGCTTTAGCGTTCAACCTTTGCTGTGCAATTAGAACTTCAGCAACCATTCCAATTGCGATGGTTCCAAGAAGGAATGCAATAACGACTGCTAACACCAGAATTGAGATCTGTCCCGATTCACTCTTCGTTGACCGATCCATACTTAACCAAATTCTTCAAAGACGGGTTCAAGTCGAGCACGCGAAATTGCCGATAAATCGATTTGGTACGGGACCAAAATCAAGCCAATGTTCTTGGTGGTCCTTAAAGTGAACTGAACAACTTCAGCTTCCGTGTCAGGTTCAATCACGATTTCAGTTCCTTCCGGAAGTGAGTTTCGAAATGAATCAGGAATCGGATCGCCGCGTCCAACAATTCTTGCGCCCAATGCCGCTGCACTCTCCAATTGAATTTGGGTAACAGTTAATCCCACAAGCGAGACTGACATTGCAACAACAATCAAAAGTGCAGGAATTGCCAATGCAAATTCGGCAATCGCATATCCGTGACTGCGTTGGACTAGGTGTTTGCCCTCATCTAGTCCAACGCTGACTTCACTAGTCATGCTTAGCTAAAGAAAAGAAAGCTAAATGCCTGCTGAATAATCTTCCAAAACAGATCTTGGACTTCTGGACTTGTCAGCATCTTTAGTAACAATCCGCCTAGACCGGCAGCAGCAACAGTTCCAACTGCATACTCAGCAGTTGTCATACCTTCTTCATTTGTAATCGCTTGATTAATTCTTGGATTCACTGGTACCTCATTTCTGATAATGCGCGAGTGCGCAATTGAAGTTTGAGGAATTGGCACCAATCTCGAAACACAAATGCGAGACTTGTTGAATTCGTCCGTCTGTGGATTACTGAGTTAGGCCACCAATCAACCCAGCGACAATTGGTATTACCGCAAGCAGAATGAACGCTGGCAAGAAACATAAGCCCAAAGGCAAAACACTTTTCACCGCAACAGATTTGATTCGCTGTAACTTTTCGGTATCGATCGAGCTTTGTAACACAAACTCAACATCGGCCAACTGGTCTGTGATTGGACTACCGGAATGCAGGGATGTTATTAATGCATCTGAGATAGATCGCCAACCAGGATTAGCGATTGCGATTTTCTCAAGCCCACGGGAAAGTGGGAAGCCCACCCCGAATTGATTCAGCGCTTGTTCAAGTTCCTGTGATGCTGCACGAGGTGAATGTTTCTGGGCGTATTGGAGCGCATCACTAATCGTCATCCCCGAACTGATGCCTAATCGAATAATCTCCAAAGCTTGAAGGACTTCCGAGATAGTGGCAGTCCTTACCCTGGCAGCTATTTCGATTTGGGTTTCTATGGGCGGGTCCTTCGGTAACTTTCTCTGAGGTGGCGGGAAGTAAAGGTATGCCGCCAAGCAAATACACAGGATTGCAAAGGTTTTCACGCGACATCCGCCAGTGCGCGATTGAGAAGGCGCTTAATCCAAAACCAGCCCACTAGTTCAAGCCCAATTCCAAGTGCTAGACAAACTCGTCCAGCTGGAGAACCAAGCAACCAAGATATCGAATCGGAGCCGAGCATCAATCCCATGCCTGCGCCCATAATCGGCAATCCGGCAAGAACATAAACTGTGGCCTTTGTACTTGCCAATTCAGTAGCAATCAACTGTTCTTGGTTTCTTATCGTCATTAACTTGTCAGCTACTTGCGTTAGTGCTTCGTTGATACTGCTACCCGATTGCGAACTTAACTCAAGTAGATTCGCGCAACTTGCTAAAGATGCAACTTTGTAAACTTTCGAGTCATTATGCAGTGCGGAATAAACATTGGTTTGTGAAGTTAGAGCTTGCCGAGTGTTCTTAAACGCAAATTCTGGCGCTCGACTAATTGCAAATCTGAGAGCGTCCAATTGGTTTATCCCAGCATTTAGCTGACTCTTTAGATTGAATACAAATTGGAGTTCCTCTTCGAAAGACAAATTACTTTTGACTTTTTGTTTTAGGGCTAACTTTGGAATTCTAATTTCCGAAACCCATTGCAACCTTGGCAGTGGCCGCACCATCATGACCGCAGCAATCGAAATAAGCGCCGTAGCTATGAATAGTTTCATGCGACTCGGCTAATGAGATGTGGTTTATAGATCGGTTGGGTTGTGACAGTGCCATTTGGTGATCTAGTGAATTCCGCTATTTCGGCTACGCCCCGCTTTCCATTCCGGGGATTATTCATTTGGATCACAGCGTCAAATGCCGAATGCATCTGAGCGTGAATGGCTTCTCGCGGCAAGCCAGCCAACAATCCCAGTGCCTCAATTCGGGTTGGCACACTTGCCGCAGCGTCAGCGTGAATGGTTGTTGCACTTCCCTTGTGCCCGGTGTTTAACGCAAGTAACAAGTCGCTGATCTCTTTACCTCGGACCTCGCCAACCACGATTCGATCAGGGCGCATTCGCAGCGACTGTCTAACTAGATCCGTCATAGTGATTCCACCCGCACCTTCACTATTTGCCAGACGTGCTTGGATGCTCACCACATGCGGATGTGAAATCGAAAGCTCGGAAGAATCTTCAATTACGACGATCCTTTCTGTAGTTCTTACTTTGGTGATCATGGCTGCTAGCAAAGTAGTTTTTCCGCTACCAGTCCCACCGCTGACAACAAAACTTTTTTGTTCGTCGACTAATTCACAGAGTGCTTGGTAAGTGTCGCTTTCCAAGTTGCCAGCTGCCACCATGTCTTCGAGTGTCAGCGAAATTCTTAGAGGAGTACGGATTGAAATGGCAATCCCTGATGATGCAATCGGGGGAAGCATCGCATGAAACCGTAAGCCAGCATCTGTTTGGATGTCGACAAATGGTTGTGCTTCATCAAGTCTGCGGTGTCCACGAGTGGCGATTCGTTTAGCAAACTCTTGAGCTGCGCTCTCGGAACTGAATTGAACTTGAGTTTTCTCAAGTCCATTTCCCTTATCAATCCAAACATCATCAAAGCGATTCACCAAGATGTCGGTGAGATTAGGCAGGAACAAGAGTTCTTCTAATGGACCTAGGCCATTGATTGAAGATAGGACCTCATCAACCAATTCAACAAGGTCCGAGTGAGAAGTGGCTGGGTGAAGCGATCGAACGATTTGAGATATCGATTCTGCATTTAGTTCAACTTTGGCTTCAATACAAGCAGCTCGGATTTGTTCCAGGAGATCAGGCAACGGATTTAAGTTCCTTTAGATACGCAATACGTTGAGCCAAAGCATTTAGGTTTCTGGTGAATCCACCTAAGTTGATTCCGGAAACCCCAAATCCTTGTTCAATTTGTTCAACTATCCGAACATCGGTGTTTATGACTGAAGCAAGTGGTGTATTCAGGAGCTCTGCAATCTGCATAGGATCAAGATTCGAACCAGGAACATTTCTAACTACGAGTTCAATGTTCTTTGCGTAGCCCGCTAATCCCGCAATACTTCGCTTCGCACTGGCACATCCTCTAACAGTTGCTGTTGTTGCTACTAGAACCAAATCACAGTCAGAAATTACATCGAGTGAAAACTGCTTATCACTGGTTTTTGGAAAATCTATGACAACTAGGTCACATGCCTCTTTGAGTTTTTCCAAGATCAAGTTCCTTGGGATAGAGGTTTCTGCGAAATTCAGTTGCCCATGAGTTAGCAGACCCACGCGGTCACGACTTGGCAAACTTCGGTAGATGTCGCTGCCACTGATTGATCCAGACAGCTCGGAGAAGTCGTGCCAGCGCATACCTGCTTGATTTTCTAATCCAAAAGTTATATCCAAACTTGCTGAACTTTGATCAAGGTCAACTAAGGCAACATCCGTGAAAACTTGCCGAGCATGGAAGGCCAAACCGCACGATACAAGTGATGCGCCCGCTCCTCCTGATGCTGGCACAATTGCCACCGATAGTCCTTTGGTCACATGTGGTTCGCTTAGGTTTTCAATTAACCAATCTCGTGATTCCGGAATAGTTGCAACATGTTTGGCCGATAACCGCAAAGCGCTGCTCCAAGTTTGCGTATTCGTTGCACCAATAACCACAAGAACCACTTCACTGTGATCGATCTCAATATCAGACAGCTCTTGGCTTACAAATACTCGATAAGCCAAATCGATTTCGGATTTCGTAGGTTCACTTGCGATTACTAGATGGGTTTGAGTGACGGCAGCGATGGTCTTGAATTCACTAACTACACGGTCGTCACTTGTTATCAATAGGGCGTGCATTCAGGCTCCAAATTCCAGTCAGCGCAAAGCTGCGCATCTTGAGAATCATCAGATTTTTCAATGAGATCCGAAATGGGCATCAAAGTTATGAGGAGAACCATTGAGTGTGGAAAAGGTGAGAGCCCTCTCGGGGGGAGAGGGCTCTCTAATCGATACGGGGGGTGTATCGATGTGACTACTTGAAAGCAGTCATTACAAGCGTGACTAATTTCTTGGCAAAATTCAAGTTACTTTTTGGCGTCGGCCATTTCGGCCAATTCCTTAGCCATTTCTGCGCCTCGTCGGATTGCTTCACCTTGCCAAGTTACCCAGGCACTGACTCCTTCACGGGTGCCAGAAATGTATCCGGTCAAGGCCTTTACATACGCAGGTCTGCCTAATAAAAATGCGCCGTATTCACTCATAACCAACCCATCGTTGTCTACGTCACGAGCGGCCAGAATCAACCGGGTACTCGCGCGCGCGACCAGATAAGAACCTTGAGTAAACGGTCGCAAAGTTGCAAGTTCGGCATGCGCAATCGCAGCCACCAAAATTGATGAAGCTTTAGATTCAATTACCAAATCAACTAACTGACTCATTCGTTCTTGCAAAACTTCATGTGGTGGCACACTTCCTAACCGAAGTGGGTCATTGACATCATTTGTTGTGCGAGGTCTTCCTCGATCCTCATCAGTAGAAACAAATGTGTGAAGTCTCGCTAAAACTTTTAGTGGTTCAGTTCTAAACGCTAAACGTTGTAAGTCTGCTTCGGCAGTGACTAGTAGTCCTTGATCTGAAAGTGAACCCATCGGCGATACTTCAGGTTCCATAGTTGGATCCTTTGGCATTTGCGCGCCATCGAGAGCTGCAGTTGCAAACCCGGCAATTCTTCGAGTGTAAGGAATCAGTGACTCCGTATGGCGACGAACTGTTCGATTCCACATCAATTCGTCAATTGCTTTTAAAGTGGTTTCACATTCGCTTGCAACACCAGGAATCGTAAGAAGGTTACTAAGTGGATCAACCTTAGATTGCGAAGACACTTTTATTACTTGGAGCCCGGGCGCAAATTAGAAATTGTGTTGACGGTATCTGTGACTGACTTTGCGGTCTTGGTGCCGAATGTAATCTTTGAAGCTTGACGCTTTGCGAGTAATCCAAGAAAAACTGCGCCGAAAGTTAGTCCGCCAACAACAAATAGGAAACTAACCCAAAGCTCAAATCCAAGTGTGTTTATGTAATAGGCCGCTGCTATAAAAACAAATACAATTGCTAGATTCAACATCGCAATTGCGGTGATGAAAAGGCCAGAAGATTTTGCTATGCGACCCACAGACTCTTTTGCTTCAGCTTGAGCCAATTCGATGTGACTATTAACTAGAGACGTTAAATCGTCTTTAATTGAATTGATCATTGATACGAAGCTCGCATCTTTTTCAGGACTCATAGTTATATCGTATTACAGGCTAGGCACTTAAAAAATCTATTGTTCTATTCGGTTTTATAGCGGCCGATCACAACGGAACGCATTGAGATAGCTAATACCGAAACAATGATGGCTACCAAATTAGTAAAAATGATTGCAAATTTACTGGTTGCCAGCATTTCGATATCAGATCCAAACGTTACTTCCGCAATTAATAGTGCAACAGTGAAGCCGATGCTGGCGAGCGTACCAACAACAACAACGTCCCACCATGACAGCGCAGGATTTAGTGTGCCACTAGTAAATCTCGAAACTAGAAAAGCACCCAAAGTGACACCAATCGGTTGACCAATAATTAATCCACACATGACGCCCATAGTCAGTGGATCTGAAATTGCCTCCGCCAAAGTAGTGCCGAGTACATTAACTCCAGCCGCTAAGAAAGCAAAAACCGGAACTGCAAACCCAGCACTAAACGGGCGAAGGGCAACTTCAGCTTTGTCGCAAGGTGAGATTATTTCGCTTTCGGTTTTTCGAACTCGCATCAATAGTCCCAACGCAACGCCCGCTATCGTCGCATGGATACCACTTCTAAACATTGCATACCAAGCCAGTAGTGCCAATGGAACAAAAATGTATGCGGAAGTTATTTTCCTATTTTGTAGAAGCCCAAACACTGTCAGTAATGACACAGCTGCTACAAACCAATTTAGATGAAATCCATGACCGTAAAAGATGGCAATTACCAAAATTGCACCTAGATCATTAACTACCGCCAGAGTCAATAGAAACGAACGTAATTCAATAGGCAGTCGTTGACCTGCGATTGCTAGTACTGCCAATGCAAAGGCTACGTCGGTAGAAATTGGTAAACCCCAAGCCGCTTGAGCTGGGGTGTTGAAATTGAAAGCTAAGAAGATTGCAGCTGCAACGAGCATTCCGCCTAGTGCAGCGCCAATTGGTACCGCAGCAATTCGTGGATTTGAAAGTGTTCCAAGAACGAACTCATGTTTTAGTTCGCAGCCAATCACAAAGAAGAAAACTGCCAATAGAAAGTCAGAAGCCCAAGCATTCAACGATAAGTGAAGTCCTAGGGACTCGGGGCCAACTTGAAAACTAACAAGTGATTCGTAAGAGGATGCCCAATTGGAGTTTGCCCAAACAAGTGCAAATACTGCTGCACCCATTAAAAGTAGGCCGCCAACTGTTTCGTTTTTCAACGCTCGAGATAGCCAGCGCTGCTCACTTTCTGGAACAGGGTTGAGCACATCTACTTCATGGACCATGCGTTCAACTTTATCTTAAGAAATTAGTCATCATCGCTTGATGAATTACTCAATCCATCACTAATTAGATTCATAATCGTTGGATCTGCAAGCGTTGTTACATCACCAAGTGTTCTGTTCTCAGCGACATCCCGAAGCAAGCGACGCATGATTTTGCCAGAACGAGTCTTTGGCAATTCAGCAACGATCAAAATCTGGCGAGGCCGTGCGATGGCGCCAATCTCTTTAGCCACATGCGCGCGTAATGCTTGCGCAACGCCAGGTCCGTCTTCAGAACCTGCTCGCAAAATCACAAACGCAACAATTCCTTGACCGGTTGTTTCATCATTAGCACCTACAACTGCGGCTTCGGCAACCGTTGGATGTGAAACCAATGCAGACTCAACTTCAGTTGTTGAGATGCGATGACCCGAAACATTCATTACGTCGTCAACACGACCAAGTAACCAGATCGCTCCGTCGTTGTCCCATTTGGCGCCATCGCCAGCAAAGTATTGCGACTTAAAGCGTGACCAATATGTTTCTTTGTAGCGATCCATATCGCCCCAAATGCCTCGCAACATTGCAGGCCAAGGCTGGGTTAAAACTAAATACCCGCCACTGCCATGACCGACAGCAACGCCTGCATCATCAAGAATTTCAGCCGAGATTCCCGGGATCGGTCCCATTGCAGATCCTGGTTTAGTTCCAGTTACACCTGGCAGTGGACTAATCATGATTCCGCCAGTTTCGGTTTGCCACCAAGTGTCAACGATTGGGCAATTGTTTGCGCCAATAACTTCGCGGTACCACATCCAAGCTTCTGGATTAATTGGTTCGCCAACGCTTCCTAGTAATCGAAGGCTTGATAAGTCGTGTGCTTGCGGGAACTCATCTCCCCATTTCATGAAGGTGCGAATCGCGGTTGGAGCTGTGTAAAGAATTGTTACGCCGTACTTAGCAACGATCTCCCACCAGCGACCTTTATGTGGAGTGTCTGGAGTGCCTTCGTAGATTACTTGTGTCGCACCATTTGCAAGCGGTCCATACGTTACATATGAATGGCCAGTGATCCAGCCGACGTCGGCGGTGCACCAGTAGACATCTGTTTCAGGTTTCAAATCAAAAATTACTCGATGTGTGTATGACGCTTGAGTTAAATAGCCACCAGTAGTGTGCAGGATTCCCTTTGGCTTTCCCGTTGTTCCAGAGGTGTAAAGAATGAAAAGCGGATGTTCGGAATCAAAGGATTGTGGGGTGTGGCTAGTTGATTGACGAGAGACTATGTCATCCCACCAAACATCGCGTTCACTATTCCAATTAACTTCTTGTTCGGTTCGCTTTACAACCAACACATTCTTAACGCTTGGCATGTTCTCAATTGCTTCATCAACTGCAACTTTTAGGCCAAAGGCACTTCCCTTTCGGAAACCTCCGTCTGCGGTAATAACCAAACTTGCTGAGGCATCTTCAATGCGACTGCGAAGTGACTCTGCAGAAAATCCACCGAATACAACAGAGTGCGGCGCACCAATACGTGCACAAGCCAGCATGGAAATTACAGCTTCTGGGATCATCGGCATATAAATTGCAACGCGATCTCCAGCTTTAATTCCTAATTCGGTTAAGGCGTTTGCAGTTTGACTAACTGAGTCGAGCAAATTTTTGTAAGTAATGGTTTGGGTATCGCCGCGTTCACCTTCGAAATAAATTGCAACTCGCGATCCATTTCCGGCGACGACATGTCGGTCAACACAGTTAACCGAAATATTTAATTTTCCGCCTACAAACCATTTAGATACTGGGGCCTCGGACCAATCAAGAATCTGACTCCACTTGGTATCCCATTGCAGATTCTCTGCTTGTTTTTCCCAGAAACCTTCACGATCGGACTTGGCGCTTTCATAGAGATCTGCTTTGCCATTGGCCTGGGCAGCAAATTTCTCAGATGGTGGAAAAACTCGGTCTTCGTGAGACAAGTTCTCTAACGCTTCGCCGCTCATTTTTCCACGCTTTCATGTTGGTTCGTTTTTATGCTTTAGATATAACAACGATAGTTCTCTTAGTTAAGGCTCGGGTCAAGTTAAATGCAGATTTATCCATTGATCTGGCTACTTATTACACGGCTAATGTCTTGATTTCCGTTGCAATTTTGGTTACTAAGTTCGAAGGCTGCATTGCACTTTCTAGTCCGGCAACTACTCCTAACAGCTCAGGGAAACCTGCTAACGCACCAGTCCTGGTTACTTTGCGTAATGGGTTCTGTGCCTGTGGGGCTTCGTCACGATCCGCAACAAGCCCCTGCCAAGTGGTTTCCCAGCTCGCCAAGATTTCAGGTTCCTGTGGAACTGAGAAGAAGTGTCCAACTGGAGCATCGTGGCGCAAAGTTAAAAGAGATGAATCTTTTAGTCTGCGAGTTAGAACCATTGCCCAAGCTAGATCAGTATTTCCTTTGCGAATCGCGCACGGCGTTCGACAAGTTCGCTGGCCGCTGACGTCAGATGATGGATTAGGCACACTTGCACAGATACTCAGTGAAGCCGCGACTCGAGAGTGACTATCACGAAGATAGATTCGCCAATTCTTCTGAGATTGATTAGCTGTCATCACGTTCGCAAATGCTTTGCGTTGCTGTCGATTTAGCGGGCAAGCATCTGTCTGCCACATTGAATTTGGTTGCGAAAGATATTCAGCAAGTTGTTTTGGATTACCCGCATGACCCAATTCCTTTTCCCATCCCAGTAGTGGCAGGTATTCGGTCATCAAATGAATTGTAGAAAGGCCCATACTGATGTCGCCTTTGAGAATTCGGGTCTCAAAAACTTCTAACAATAATTCGAAGGTTGGGATCAGCGAATGTAGAGCTCCGGTGGCTTCATCTTGCATCTTTAACGGCCAGGTTCGAAGTGCTAAGTCATCTCTAATGTGTTGCGGGATCTGTTTATCCTGACACCACGATTCAAAATCATGTGTGTCTACGTTTAATACGGCCTCGCCAAGTCTGGCTAGATTTCTAATCTTTGCGTGAACTTCTGGTCTACTTGTCGTTGCCGCAGTTGCAGGTGCGCCATAATCAACTGCATCCAACAGTCGCATGATCAACCAAAACTCATTTAAGGTTGCTAGTTGACTTACTAAATTTGAAACATTGGTTCGGTCAACGTCAGCGAGTAAGTTAAACATCACATCAGCGCGTTTTCGCAGTCCTGGTTCAGTCCAAAGCCGGGTCACTGCAGAAGGGAGTTGAGATTCAGACACCAGAGCACTCTCCCGTTGCTACGGCTTGCGTAGCAGTACTTGCTGTTTCAACTCCAACCATAAACTCTTTGGCGGTCAAGGCGTAGCCCGTTTCGGTATCTGTTGCTGATGAGGCAAAAACTAATCCAGCGACCGTGCCATCTAATGCAAACATTGGTGCACCAGAATCGCCCTGCTTTATGTCCGCAGAAATCGCATAGATCTCGCGCGTTACTTCCGCTTTTCCATAAATGTCTGTGCCGGTGGAATCTGAGACACTTCGGATTCGCGCTGGAACCAAAGTGAGTGGTCCACCGCCAGGAAAACCTGCCACCACTGCATTGTCGCCTCGGCTCAGTGGTTCACTGATTCGCAACGCGACGGATGGAAAATCTTTGGTCTTAATTACTGCAACATCTCGAGCCGGATCGAAGTAAACCACGATTCCTTCAAACGCTTTGCCTTTGCCTTTAACGCGCAGCGTTGGATTTTCAACACCTGCAACGACGTGGGCATTTGTGAGGATTAAGTCTGGACCAACAACAAAACCAGAACCTGTAAGTCGAGTGCCGCACTCTTCAGCAATACCTTCAACTTTGACAACTGAGTCCAGGCCAGCAATTACTGCTGGGGCATCAACGGATGTTAAATCGGGAGGTTCCACTGCAGGTGCTAACAAAACATTTGCAAAGCCTTCGGGTAAACCTGAGTCTGAAACATAAATCCGAACTGATTCAACACCATCACGAATTTGAATGGGCATGTATTGCTCGAGTGCATTCAATACTTTTGATTGGGAAACTGTGTTTGTAAATGACGAAACCGGTGCTGCTAACAAAGTTGTGGCAAGTAACCAAAACACAATGGACCACGCAACGAGTGAAAGTGCCGCACCGGTTAAGTTATCTAACAATCGAAGTGGCGACCAGCTAAATACATTTCGAAGCCTGCGACCAATAAAGCCACCTACTGCGCTACCCACTCCGATACCAATAAACAGAGTTGCTGCACTCAGCGCAGTTCGTGTTAGTGATGTTGTCGTTGAGGCGCCATTAACTATGTCAATGACAGATTTGCCGATCCAAGCACCAGCAATCAAACCGAGTAACGAAAATATGCTGACAAACAAACCACGTCGCCAGCCAGAAACCAAAATGAAAATGCCGAATCCGACCAAGATTAGATCAAGATAAAGCGGATTCAACTTGTTACTTCCGTATTTGGTGCTGGAGCTGGTAATTCAACAACCACTGACTCATCCCACGGGATTGACCAACCAGCAATGTCCATGAGTCGGCTGATCAATCCACCAGTGAATCCCCAGATCAGCATTTCTTCAACGTTGAAGCCAGGGCCAAACGAACCATTTATATGTCGAACTCGAGTGCGATTACTTGGGTTAATCAAGTCAGTTAACGGAATTTGATGCACGGCTTGAACTTCGTTGGCATCAATATTTGTAATCTCATGCGGGCTATGCCACCAACCAAGAACCGGTGTCACTTTGAAATTCGATGGTGGGATCCAAAGCTGCGGTAGCTCGCCCAGAATTTCAATCGAGTCTGGATTCAATCCGATTTCTTCTTTTGCTTCTCGCAATGCGGTTTGGGAAAGTGAACTATCCCCCTCTTCAACGCGACCACCTGGAAATGCCGGTTGCCCAGGATGAGCTTTTAAGTGTGATGCACGCTCAATAATTACAACTTCGCCAAAGTTTTCGCGTGGCCCAAATAGAACAAGCACCGCTGCTTCTCGCGTTGATTCTTCTGGAACGGCATGCCTAGATAGATCACTTGGTTGCAATGTTGGCAATCGGGTGATCAGTTGGTTCATCCACTCTGGCGCGCTCATCTCACTCACCAGTCTTCACTAGTTTTGCTGCTTCAGTTGGATCAGTAGGGCCCTCACCAAAAGATGGGCACATGCTGGCAAGTTCGCAAGCACCACAGGCTGGTTTGCGGGAATGACAAACTCGGCGGCCTAAGAAAATTAAACGATGATTCATCATGGTCCAATATTCCGAAGGCATAATTTCCATGATGTCAAACTCAACTTTTACGGGATCAGTATTTTTAGTCCAACCAAGTCGTCGAGCAATTCGACCCACATGGGTATCAACTGTTACTCCAGGAACCCCGAAGGCATTTCCTAAAACAACGTTTGCGGTTTTACGCCCAGCCCCTGGCAATGTGACTAACTCATCTAACGTGTTTGGGACTTCACCGTCAAAGCGCTCAATGATTGCTGCTGACAGTCCTTTGATGGACATCGCTTTGTTGTGATAAAAACCAGTCGAGCGAATGATTGCTTCGATATCTTCAATCGGGGCAGCAGCAAGATCAGTCACAGTTGGATACTTTTCAAACAGAACTGGCGTTACCATGTTGACGCGCTTATCTGTGCACTGCGCAGATAACACCGTTGCAACTAAAAGCTGTAATGGATTTTCATAATCCAGTTCGCATTTAGCGTCGGGAAACATTTCAGATAGTTTTGTATCAATTGCAATTGCGCGAGCCTTTAAGGCAGTTTTAGATTCGCGCGGGGACATTACTTAAGACTAGATGATTATTTAACGTGCGCGTTTTGATAACCGCTCAACATCAAGGATCTCAACGGAACGGGTTTCTAATTTGACCCAGCCACGGCTAGCAAAATCAGCCAACGCCTTATTCACAGTTTCGCGAGATGCGCCAACTAGTTGCGCAAGTTCTTCTTGAGTTAGATCATGATGAACGTAAAGCCCGTAATTAGTTTTGGTGCCAAACTTTTCGCCCAGTTCCAAAAGTGCTTTCGCTACTCGACCTGGGACATCAGCAAAAACTAAATCTGACATGGTTTCGTTTGTGCGACGTAAGCGATGCGCTAGCGCCTGCAAAAGTGATTTAGAAACTTCTGGGCGACCAGCAAGCCATGGATTTAAGTCAGTATGTCCTAAACCTAAAACTTGGGAATCCGTTATCGCAGTTGCGGTTGCAGTTCTCGGTCCTGGATCAAATAGTGAAAGTTCACCGAACATATCACCAGGTCCCAAGACCATAAGCAATGATTCGCGGCCATCACCAGAGGCGTGACTCAATTTAATTTTACCTTCAGTCACAACATAAAGTCGATCGCCTGGGTCGCCTTCTTTGAAAAGATCTTGACCCTTTTTAATCGTTTGCGGCACCATCGATTGCTTTAGCGCAATCGCCGCTTCTTCATCGAGGGCAGAAAACAGCGGAGTGTCATGCAAGTTACTGTCAATCACTTCCAGCTCCTTTCTGCTTTCCCGAATCTACGATTTAATCGCGAACTTCGACAATCACTTCGACTTCGACCGGAGTGTTAGCCGGCAATGCCGCTACGCCAACTGCCGATCGAGCGTGCTTTCCAGCATCGCCGAAAGCTTGAATGAACAAATCACTTGCGCCATTGATTACAACTGGCTGCTTTGTGAAATCTGGAGTGCTAGCAACAAAGCCAACAACTTTAACTACGCGCACAACTTTATCTAGGTCGCCAATAAGTGACTTGATTGCTGCGATTGCATTTACTGCGCACTGGGCGGCGCACTTAGCTGCAGTTTCTTCGTCAACATCTTTACCTAGCAAGCCAGTCGCCATAAGTACGCCATCAACGAAAGGTAGCTGACCTGAGGTATAAACCAAGTTTCCAGTGCGTGATGCTGGAACATAAGACGCTACCGGTGGAACAACTTCTGGAACTGTGATTCCTAATGTGGACAAACGATCTTCTACTGCGCTCATGTTTTTCCTAGTCTTTAGGTCGCTTGAAATAAGCAACAAGATTTTCTGAATTCATACCTGGAATGACTGCAACAAGTTCCCAGCCATCAAGTCCGAAGTTATCCAAGATTGCCTTGGTGTTGTGAACCAATAATGGTGCTGTCAGATATTCCCACTTAGTCATGTCACGAGCATACGACAGTTGGTGGTTTAGTAAAAATGTTGGATTTATGCTCCGCGCACAAACGCCACTGGATCAAGGCGGTCATAGTCTTTGCGGGCATTCATTAGCAGCTCTCGCCATGAAGTCACATTGGAGCGTCTCCGCAATAGTGCGCGGCGCTCACGTTCAGTCATGCCACCCCAAACGCCAAACTCGATTTCGTTGTCTAGAGCATCGGCTAGGCACTCAGTGCGAACTGAACATCCAGCACAAATAACCTTCACTCGGTTTTGTGCGGCACCTTGAACAAACAAAAGATCTGGATCGGTATCGCGGCAAGCTGCGCTGCGACTCCACTCTGAATTCCACGCTGGCACTGACATTGACGATTTGTATCCCCTCATACTTGGATTAACGTCGATCGATGTTTTCCCTGTGCGAAATGCTAGAGCAAACACCTTTGGCTTAACTATTGGGGTAGGCCATAGGCAATGTCAATACCTAGAGCCAGGTTTTTTCTGCAAAAAGACAACTGTTATCTGTTCGATATATCCGCGTTTCGTTTCGGACATACCGAGAGTTACCATTGACTAACTATGGAAAATAACCTTGGGGGAACTGGGCTAGACCGATTTGGTCTACTAACTCGCATGATCACTTTTGTGGCGCTTGCGGGTGTGGTTGCCTCCCTGGTTGTGCTTCCGGTAATTGGTGGCATTGGGTTAGCAACTCGTAATAGTGCCCAAGCGTTTAGCAGTCTGCCAAGTGATCTGAGCCAAGTTCCACTACCGCAACAAAATACGATCGTTGATTCCAATGGCGACATCCTTGCGGTCCTTTTCGCACAGAATCGAATTGAAGTTCCACTTGAAGAAATTTCACCGATCATGCAGCAGGCAATCATTGCGATTGAAGATCAGAGATTTCTAAATCATGCTGGCATTGATTTCAAGGGAACCTTGCGGGCAGCAATTTCCACTGGTGCTGGTGGTCAGGTGCAAGGTGGTTCCACCATTACTCAGCAATACGTAAAACAAATTTTGTTAACTGCCGCTACAACCAAGGAAGAGCAGGATGCAGCCACTGCAACAAGCATAAATCGCAAGTTGCGTGAAGCTCGCTATGCAATTGCACTTGAGAACAAACTTTCTAAGAAACAAATTCTTGAGGGCTACTTAAACATTGCCTATTTCGGTGCTGGTTCATACGGAGTCGAAATCGCAGCCCGTCGATACTTTTCTACTAATGCAAACAAATTAACTTTGAGCCAAGCTGCAACTCTTGCTGGTCTGGTACAAAATCCGTCCCGCTTTGATCCAACGCAATACCCAGAGCGCGCCCAGAATCGTCGCGACGATGTTTTGAATGCAATGGTTAACGCTGGATATATCACGCAAGAACAAGCCGATGCGGCTAAAGCCGTTCCTGTTGCAACAGATCTCAATCCTGCCGAATTACCAAACGGCTGCACAAGTTCAATTGCGCCATTCTTTTGTGATTACGTCTTAACGGTGTTGAAAAACGATCCGGTATTTGGTGATACTCCGGAAGCTCGTCAAAGACTTTTGGATATCGGTGGATTAACAATCAAAACCACTTTGGATCGTAAGGCTCAAGTTTCTTCACAAACCGCAGTCGAGGAGCGAATTCCATATGACGATCCAAGTGGCAAAGCTGCTTCGATCACCATGATTCGCCCTGGAACTGGTGAGATAACTGCAATGGCCCAAAACCGCAGGTGGGGTCGCAGTGGCGTTGGCTACACAACAGTAAATTACG
The DNA here is from genome assembly GCA_026392515.1 of Actinomycetota bacterium. GTDB lineage: Bacteria > Actinomycetota > Actinomycetes > S36-B12 > UBA5976 > UBA5976. The sequence continues at coordinate 48,801 of JAPLBY010000001.1, forward strand.
GCGCTCCAGTTAGTGCCAATGGCAGCGTTGGTTTCCAAGCAGGGTCTACTTTCAAGGCCTTCACAATTGCAGCTGCATTTAAACAAGGTTGGGATCCATTTAAGGTAATCAATGCGCCAGAAAAGAAAAAGTTCGAAGATTTTGTTGAGTGCGGCACTGGAGACAAATTCGCCCCATACGAAGTTCAAAACTCAACCGCTTCTGGCGCATTCGATATTCTCAGTGGCACTGCATATTCCGTGAACACATACTTTGTTGGGCTTGAAGAACAGCTTGGACTTTGTGATCCACCAGACATTGCAAAAGCAGCCGGTGTACAACAAGGCAACGGTGAAGACTTTGAAAAGTATCCATGCTTCACACTCGGATGTTTTGATGTAACAACTCTTGACATGGCTGTTGGCATGGCGACTTTTGCCGCGCATGGCATTCGTTGCAATGCAATCGCAATCACTGAAGTTAAAGATCGTTATGGCAAGAATTTGAATGTGCCATCTGCTAATTGTGAACGAACTATTGATTTGCAAGTTGCTGACAGTACGGCCGCAGTTCTTGCCGGTGTAATCGATGGACCAGTTAAAGGACGTACTGGACAGGCAATGGATTTGGGTAGACCAGCTGCTGGAAAAACTGGAACTACCGATAGCTCAGCTGCTGTTTGGTTTGTTGGCTTCACCCCAGACATGGCTGCAGCGGTTTGGGTTGGTGATCCTCGTGGTGGACAAAAGTATCCGATGAAGGGTGTCACGATTAATGGTCGCTACTACTCTCAAGTTTTCGGATCGACAATGCCTGGTCCGATTTGGCGAGATTCATTAATTGGCGCGCTTGAAGGAACTCCAGAAACTCCATGGGATTTAAACACTCTCAACGGTGTTAACCCTGGTGGTTACGGAAATAAGATCACAGCAACCAAGGACAAGTGTGCTGGCCTGGAAGAAGAAGAGCTTGCTGCGTGTAAGTCCAAATCTGCGCTCAAGAAGTATGCGGCTGAACTTGCTGCTGGCACATACGTCCTAGATCCACTAACTGGACAGATTGTTGATCCACTAACTGGACAAGTAATTGCTGAGACCAAGACCGCAGAACCTTCAACCACTCCGAATGCTTCACCTTCGCCGTCCTCAACTTCGACTAAAACTCCATAATCTGCGCCAGAAATTTCGATTCTCACTCTTGGTCTGACAAGGTATAGATATGACAAACCTCAAAGAGCAACTACACACGGATCTAACTGCTGCCATCAAGGCAAAAGATTCACTTACCTCTGGCACTTTGCGGATGGTGCTAGCTGCAATTACAAATGAGGAAGTTTCCGGCAAAGAAGCCCGCGTACTTAACGATCAAGACATGATCACAGTTTTAAACCGGGAAGCAAAGAAGCGCAAAGAAGCAGCTACCGCTTATGACGATGCAAAGCGTCTAGAACTTGCAGACAAAGAACGAGCTGAACTTGGAATTATTCAGGCGTACCTTCCAGCTGCATTATCTGATGAAGATCTAGCAAAAATTATTGCTGAGGCTGTGGCTGAAGTTGCTGCAAGTGGAGCTACTGGCCCGAGTGCGATGGGCGCAGTTATGAAGATTGTTTCGCCACAGGTCTCAGGTAGAGCCGATGGTGGCGCTGTCGCTGCTGCCGTTAAATCTGCACTGGCTTAGTTTCGACTAACTGAACTTGACCCAAAGTTATTTAGTTTCCCACGGCGCAATAGTGTGTGCCTGTGAGTAGTTCAATCAAAACCAAAGTCGCAATTGGTTTGGGAATTATGTATGTGGCATGGGGAACTACCTATATAGGTATTGCTTTCACAATTGAAACTATGCCGCCGCTGTTGTCTATGTCCTTTAGATTCGTTGCGGCCAGCTTGGCACTTTTCATTTTTATTGGTCTTCGTAATGGTTGGGACTCATTACGTTTAACTCGTAAAGAATTATCAAGTTCGATTTTCTTGGGTATCCTCATGCTTGGTGTTGGGTTGGGAACTATGGCTTTTGCTGAAAAAGTTGTTCCAATCGGCGTTGCATCTCTAATCGTTGCCGCTATGCCAATTTGGACTGCACTGTTTCGCACGCTTGATAAGGATCGCCCAAAGATAACTTCATTGATTGGAATAGTTGGCGGACTAATTGGAATTGGCATCATTATGTTGCCTGGGCATACGATTGCGCGTCCTGATTCTGGTGGACAAAACGTCACGCTTTGGATGTTCATAATTCTGTTTGGAAATCTTTGTTGGTCACTGGGATCCTTCATAGCTCCCCGAATGGAAACTCCAAGTAATCCATTAGTTCTTAGTACTTACGAAATGGCTGGAGCTGCTGGAGCATTATTCATTGCCGGAATGATTCACCAAGAGTCCATTTCAGATTTTATGGATGCCAGCGCTCGCTCCTGGGGTGGTTGGATTTATCTAGTTACCGTTGGTTCATTAATCGGATACACGGTTTACACCTGGCTACTTGAAAATGCTCCGATTACATTGGTATCTACTTACGCGTATGTGAATCCGATCGTTGCGGTAGCCCTTGGAATTGTAATTTTTAGTGAGACGCTAACTAACAACATCTTGATAGGTGGCTTCATTGTGATTGTCAGCGTTGCAATAGTCGTTGCTGTCGAATCTGCTAAAAAACAAACTCTTTCGCAAGTTCAATAACTCGCTCTAAAGCTTGGCGCTCGCCAATACTGATGCGAACACCTTCACCTGGGAATGGTCGAATCGAAACTGCTATGCCTTCACTACGAAGCGCAAACTCTTCAGTGCGTTCGCCAAGTGGGATCCAAACAAAGTTTGCTTGACTTGGCGGAAGCTTGAAGCCGAGTTTTGTAAGTTCAGATTCGAACCAGGTTCGCTCAGCGATAACTTCCTCGACTCGCTTAAACAATTCGGCTTCATGTTCCAATGAGGCAACAGCAGCAACTTGCGCAATGTTAGATACTCCGAATGGAACAGCAGTCTTTCTGACGGCGTCTGCAATATTTTTTGGTCCTACGAAGTAACCCACTCGCAAACCAGCCAGTCCATATGCCTTCGAGAAAGTTCGCAGCACACCAACATTTGAATGAGCCTTTAATGTGGCGACGCCATCAATTGCATTCTTATCACGGTTGAACTCAACATAAGCTTCGTCGATAACTACCAAGATGTTCTCTGGAACTTTTTCTAGAAATTCATTTATTTCTTGTTGGGTGACAATTCCACCAGTTGGGTTGTTAGGAGTGCATACAAAAATTGCTCGCGTCTTGGAAGTGATCGCATTCAACATTGCAGCTAAATCGTGTTGTCCGTTATTTGTTAGTGGCACCTGCACGCTTACTGCGCCAGCAATTGTTGCAATGATCGGATACGCCTCGAACGATCGCCAGGCATAAATAACTTCATCGCCCGCGCCAGCAACTGACTGGATGATTTGCTGACATACGCCAACCGATCCGGTACCAGTTGCAATTTGCTCAGCTGGTACATCGAATTTATCTGAGAGCGCTTGAATCAAATTTGTCGTGAATGGATCTGGGTATCGATTGATTTCATTGGCTGCATCGACAATGGCAGCTACAACACTAGGCAGAGGCGATTGTGCGACCTCATTGCTGGAAAGTTTGTAAGCAGTAAGACCATTAACCGGGGCTACTTTTTTGCCCGCTTTGTAGGTTGGCAACTGGGCCATCTCAGGTCGAAGCTGTGGGTTCACTGACTCGCTCACTCTCCGAGCCTACGGGTAATTACAACAACTGAGACATCGTCGCGGTTCCAAGTAACGGAATCCTGGCGGGCCGTTGAAACAATTAAATTTGTAAGCTCGGCAGAATTTCCAATTCGTTCACCGGTAACAACAGATGTGACCAAGCCTTGGGTGCCAAACTCTTCACCTTTTTCATCCTGCGTTTCCAGGAGTCCATCGGATGCCAGGACAATTCGATCACCTGCGCCGAAGAAGATCTCTTGGCTATTCCAAATTCCACCGAAACCACCTAACATCGGTCCAGTTGGGTTCAGGGTTGTAATCAAGTGATTGGCATCGATCCAGTAGCCCGCGGGATGGCCGGCGTTTACCCACATTGTCGGCTTACTTATGTCGTTAGGAATTTCCAAAATTACTGCTGTGGCCAGCAGGGCATCTACATCTGAAAGCCCAGCTGAAACTCTTTCCATCACATCACTTGGCGTGAATCCGGCAGACAGCGCTGCAGTCATGATCGCCTTTATCTGCAGTCCAACTACTCCAGCCTCTGGGCCGTGACCAGTGACGTCAACCATTGCAAGTGCGGTGCCTTGAGGAGTTCGAATTACATCCCACCAGTCCCCTGCGATAGCTCCGCTTGCTGGCAAGGTTTGTCCCGCTACATCGAGCCCAAATTTCTCTGTGTCGATCAAAGTTGGTGAGAGTGCTTTCCGCATTGAGGCAACTAGTGGCGCGTCTTGCTCCAGTCCTTGCCAAGCTGCTCGCGCTAGATCAATCTGGCTAACCAAGTTTTGCCGCATGGATTCAGCGTCTGCTGCGGCGAGCTGAATCTCGGGTGGATTTGCGACTTCAATTACTTGATGAATGGTTCCACTTGCAACCATGCGCAGCTCGGTGCGCATTTCATCAAGTGGTGCAAGCACCCAGCGCTCTAGGAATATCCAAGCTAGAGATAACAGAACAAGGCTGACAAAGATTGAAATGCTAAGAACAGCCGAAAGTTGATCAGCGACTTCATCAAGTCTGATATCAAGTGCAAGGGATTCACTGATCTCGGCTCGTGCCTCTAGATACACGTATCGTTCCCAGCCAGCGACAGCCAACACCGTTACTGCAAAAAATGCAATAAACAGTTGTAGTCGCCGACGTAAGGTCATGATGAAATTCTAAGTGGAAATCGCTCAGCGAAAAATCAAGCTTTGGTTAGCTCTGCCATTGCTTGTGCAAATAGCATGCCATGACGATCAACTTGTTCCTGAGTTGTTGTTGGACACATCAATGCCATGTTGTGAAATGGTGTCATAAGAACTCCTCTATTAGACATAAAGAGGTGCATGAATTCATCCAACTCGTCATCGCCGGCATGCATTGCTTCAGTTCCAGTTTTTGGCGCTGGAAAGGTGAAGCGATATTCAGCGCGTGCACCAAGTTGTGAGATCGACCACGGTACGCCGTATTCATCCAACGCTGCATTCACTTGATCTGTGTATCTAGTGGCAAGTGCAATCATGTGTTCAAATGCTTGTTCCGTTAAAACTTCGCCAAGTGTTGCTCGCATCGCAGCCAAGGACAAAGCGTTACCAGCAAGAGTTCCACCGATGCCACCAACATCGAGTAAGTCTGCTTCGGTGTGAGAATTAATCAGATCAACAACTTCTTGCTTAAAGCCATATGCACCTGATGGAATTCCAGCACCAATGCTCTTTCCGATGATAAAGATATCTGGATCTAACTTGTCGCGTAATGTCATGCCGCCATATCCGGCCGAGATGGTGTGCGTTTCATCAATCATTAAAAGTGCACCGTACTTTGTTGCAAGCTTGCGCATGTCTTCAAGATAGCCAGGTTCTGGCAAAACGATTCCGATATTTGTCAGGGCCGGTTCAGTCAAAATAGCTGCCACGTCACCATGCTTTAACGCAGCTTCTAATCCAGGCAGGTCGTTGAATTCAACAACGCGGGTTGTTTGATCGATTGGTACTGGCGGTGCAACATTGCCAGGTCTTGAAACAGTGTTGCCACTTGAATCTAAAACACCAAAAGTTTCATCTACTGAGCCGTGATAGCAGTATGAAAAAACTAGAATTTTGCTCTTTCCGGTTGCTAACCGAGCCAGTCGAATCGCCCATCTATTCGAGTCCGTTGCTGAAACCGTAAATGACCAAAGAGGGACTTTGAAACGTCGAGTTAGTTCTGCACCAACCCACTGTGCGTCCTCAGTAGGCATCATGGTTGTAATGCCACCCAGGTCTTGCATTCGATCAATAATTGCTTTGACGCTGGCATCTGGTGAATGACCAGTCATAGCGGCAGTGTCGCCAAGTGCAAAGTCAATATATTCGTGGCCGTCGACGTCCGTGATGATATTTCCCTTTGCACCCTGCATGTAGAGCGGGAAGCCACCAACCCACTTATTCATCCATGGCATTGGAACGCCGCCGAACAAATTCTTAGCGTCTTTGTAGAGTGCCAAAGACTTTGGGTGGCTCTCTCGATAAGTTTTACGTTCACGCTCAAGCAGTGAAGCTAAATTGCCACGATCTAATTCAGTTGATCTGTTGGTCATGATCCACTTCTTTCAGAGATAGAGAAATTACGAAGTAGCCATGTCGACGAAACGGCTGTAGTGGCCTTGGAATGCAACGGTAACGGTTCCGGTAGGTCCATTGCGGTGCTTTGCCAAAATGAAGTCAGCTTCACCTGCGCGTGGTGATTCACGTTCGTAAACATCTTCACGGTGAAGCAGCACGACCATGTCCGCATCTTGTTCGAGAGATCCAGATTCACGCAAGTCAGAAAGCATTGGTCGCTTATCTTGACGTTGTTCCGGTCCACGGTTCAACTGGCTGATTGCGATGACTGGAATTTCTAATTCCTTGGCAAGAAGTTTCAATGAGCGAGAGAATTCCGAAACTTCAACTTGGCGGCTTTCAACTTTTCGTCCGGACGACATAAGTTGCAAGTAATCAATGATAAGAAGTTTTAAATCAAAACGTTGCTTGAGGCGACGAGCCTTTGCGCGGATTTCCATCATTGTCATGTTTGGTGAGTCATCGATGAACAAGGGTGCATCGTTAACTTGTCCCATTTTGTTTGCAAGTCTGCCCCAGTCAGCATCGCTTAAAGTTCCTGCGCGCATGTGATTCAGACCAACTTGCGCTTCAGCCGAAAGCAGTCGCATCACGATTTCGTTGCGGCTCATTTCAAGTGAGAAAATTGCAGAAGTTAAATTGTGTTTGATGCTTGCAGAGCGCGCCAGGTCTAAACCTAAAGTTGATTTACCAATTGCAGGACGCGCCGCAACAATAATTAATTGTCCGGCGTGAAGTCCGTGTGTGATGTCATCGAGTTGTTGGAATCCGGTTGGTACGCCGACTAGTTGTCCGCCACGTCCTTCGATAGCTTCGATCTCTGACAAAGTCTGCGGCATGATTTCAGAAAGTGGTGCGTAGTCTTCAGATGTTCTGCGACCAGTAACGTCATACACTTCGGCTTGCGCACGATCCACTAACTGATCAACTTCAGCATCACCGGCGTAACCCATTTGCGCAATCTTTGTTCCAGCGTCAACTAGTCGTCGCAAAATTGCACGCTCGCTAACAATGCGCGCGTAGTAAGAACCGTTAGCTGCTGTTGGAACACTTGCAACCAAAGTGTGAAGGTAGCCCGCGCCACCAACATTTCCTAGCGCACCAGACTTGCTTAAATAGTTCGCAACTGTAATTGCATCAGCTGGTTCACCGCGGCCATAAATATCTAGGATCGCGCCGTAAATTGTGGCGTGCGCAGGTTTGTAAAAATCAACTTCGCGCAAGTTTTCGATGACATCGGCGATCGCGTCTTTGCTGAGCAGCATCGCGCCAAGAACTGATTGTTCAGCGACGATGTCCTGGGGTGGAACTAATGCGCCATCTTCTTCGTAGCTGCGGGGAAATTCCGCGACGCTCATGTAATCCACCTTTTCGCACCTGGTTACAGCCAAGCGCCTTTTCCACTGGTAATGACCAGGTATTATTGACTGTATGGGTCAGGACTGACATAAACAATGATCCCTGTGGATAACTAAGTGGACAAATTGGGGAAAACCCACGAAACAATGGGTATTTAGCTGGGGATATCCTGTGTGAACAGCTTGGTTTTGCCTGTGGATATCCCCATTTATCAGGCATTTTGGGGATTTGAGCCTGTGTGCAAAAAGTATTTGCAAACTATTTTTGGTAAAACGAAAGCGAAGGCGATTTTCTGCCTTCGCTTAAGTTTCTTACTTTCTTCTTGTGGAGAATAGGGGACTCGAACCCCTAACCCCTGCCTTGCAAAGGCAGTGCTCTACCAATTGAGCTAATTCCCCGGCGGTAACACCGTAGAACAAAATCTACTCTGAAGTAGCCTGTGTCCACAATTCTTGCTCGGCTTTGCTGTTTTCTGCCTGCTGATAAATCACGTAACCAGCAACCGCTAGCAATGCTAGTGACAATAGTTTCTTCATTACGCTTCCTGTCTTTCTAGACTTGAACACCGTGCGTGGGCCCAGGTGGACTTGAACCACCGACCTCTTCGTTATCAGCGAAGCGCTCTAACCAAGCTGAGCTATGGGCCCTGATTTCTTGCATTTCTTAAAGTTCTTACTATTTGTGCCTATTTCTAGGCACGAGTTAAGAGGTTACCTCAAAGCGGGCATTCGCCCAAAATGAAGAATTAGCCTCGATCGGTGAAGGTGTATTCGACGCCACCTGTGAAGCCAACGCTTAAGTTGTAGAGGACTGCAAAAAGCGTGGAAAGTACGCTCAAAAGCACAATTTCAATTGCTGAAATTACCATCGCCAAACCAAGTAGGCGCCCAAGTGACAAGAAGCTAATCCCAGTTCCGGTGTTACCTGACGCGTCACTCCAAAGACTTGATACGGCTTCGAAGACTCCAGCGGCTGAGAGCACCATCCAGAGCACAACAGTGGCCACGATTAGCACACCAGCAATTAGCACACCCAACACAAAAGCTCGTTTTGCAGCTGACCAAGGATCGATGTGAGTTAAGTGCAGCGTGACTTGTCGTGCTGGTGCTTGCGATGCAGCGGGTGCTGTGGGTGCAACCGATTGCTCAGATGACTTCAAAGGGTTCTTGAAGAAATTTCGCTTAGTCGGTTGATCGTCATTTAGATCGATATCGATATCTGACATTTATGCCTCTTCCCCGTCGTTGGCAACTTCCTCAATCATTTCTTCAGATTCAACCGTTGTTGCTTCCTCGGTGACTTCAACACTTTCCAATGCAGCCATTGATGCTGCGCTGCTTCGAGCTACTGCAACAACTTGATCGTCATCGCCAACCTTCATAAACGAAACACCCATGGTGTCTCGTCCAGCTGCGCGAATTTCATCAACGCGAGTTCGGATTACAACACCGTTGCTTGCGATAGCGAATATTTCGTCATCCGCTGCACAAATCAAAGCGCCAGCTAAGCCGCCACGCTTCTCGACTAGACGCATAGCGCGAACACCCTGAGTGCCACGACCCTTTGCATTCCACTCTTCGATTGAAGTGCGCTTAGCCCAACCACCTTCGGTGACTGTTACGACGAATGAATCTGGTGTTGCAACTTCCATCTTTAACAAGTAATCGTCATCGGTTTTAAATCTGATTCCGATTACACCGCCAGCAGTTCGTCCCATTGGGCGCAATGTGGCATCGTCAGCATGGCAACGAACTGAGTAACCCATTTTGGAAACCAAAAGTAAGTCATCTTCGTCGTTTACAAGTTGAGCCGAAACTACATCGTCTTCATCGCGAAGTGTGATTGCAACTAGTCCAGTGCTGCGTGAGGAATCGTAATCCGCAAGTCTCGACTTCTTGATGACACCATTTCGAGTTGCAAGCACTAAGTACTTAGCCTGGCTGTAATCGCGCAAGTCTTGGACTTCTACTACCTGCTCTTCTGCGGCAAGCGATAGCAAGTTAGCGACATGTTGTCCGCGGGCATCACGACCGGTGTCAGTTAATTCGTAGGCCTTCACTCGGAACACTCGGCCCCGGTTTGTAAAGAACAAGATCCAATGATGGGTTGTCGTTACGAAGAAGTTTGTAATCACGTCATCTTGTTTAAGTGCTGCGCCCTTTACGCCACGGCCACCGCGCTTTTGGGATCGATAAAGCGCAGCTTTAGTGCGCTTTATGTAACCATCAGCCGAAAGTGTTACCACGATTGGTTCCACTGCAATCAAGTCTTCGTGAGTTACATCATTTTCGTCAGCCACGATTATGGAGCGACGCTCGTCACCGAACTTGTTAACGATTTCAGCAAGCTCTTCACTCACAATGCTGCGCTGGCGAGTTAGGTTCGACAAAATATCTTTGTAGTCGGCGATCTCAGCCATTAACTTGTCATGCTGAGTTTGTAATTCATTGCGCTCAAGAGCGGCAAGCTTACGAAGCTGCATGTCAAGAATTGCTTGGGCTTGAATTTCATCGATGTCAAGAAGTTTCATCAAGCCGGCTTGGGCAACCGATGCTGACTCTGATGCGCGAATTAATGCAATAACTTCATCGATGCGATCGATTGCCTTTAGTAGGCCGATCAAAATATGTACGCGCTCTTCAGCAATTCGTAAGCGGTAGGCAGTGCGACGTTGAATAACTTCGACTTGATGTTCAATCCAGTTAGTTACAAACGCATCAAGTGTCAGAGTGCGAGGCACACCGTCAACAAGTGCCAACATGTTTGCACCAAAGTTATCTTGTAGCTGGGTGTACTTGAACAAGTTGTTCAGAACTACCTTTGGCACTGCGTCGCGCTTAAGAACTACAACGATGCGCATTCCGGTACGTGATGAGCTTTCATCAACCAAGTCAGCGATGCCGCCAACTTTGCCTTGCTCAACCAGTTCGGCAATTCGTTCAAGTAAGTTGTCTGGATTAACTTGGTAAGGCAATTGCGTAATCGCAATAATCGTGCGGCCACGCTTGTCTTCAGTGATTTCAGTGACGGCTCGCATCGTGACAGACCCACGACCCGTGCGATACGCATCTTGAATTCCGCGGCGTCCAACAATCTGGCCACCGGTTGGGAAATCTGGTCCGGAAACTCTTTCCATCAACGCTTCAAGTAATTCTTCGCGTGTTGCGTCTGGATGGTCTAGCGCCCACTGCACACCTGCAGCTACCTCAGTGAGGTTATGCGGTGGAATGTTTGTTGCCATACCAACGGCGATACCTGACGAACCGTTAACCAAAAGGTTAGGGAAACGGCTAGGTAAAACGGTTGGTTCAAGATTCTTGCCGTCGTAGTTCGGTGTGAAGTCAACAGTGTCTTGATCGATGTCACGAACCATTTCCATGGCAAGTTGGGCCATGCGAACTTCGGTGTAGCGAGCAGCGGCAGCTGAGTCATTACCTGGGGAGCCGAAGTTACCTTGACCCTGCGCAAGTGGATAGCGCAATGACCAAGATTGGGTTAAACGAACCAAGGTGTCATAAATCGCGCTGTCACCATGTGGGTGGTACTGACCCATAACTTCGCCAACTACGCGAGCGCTCTTATTGAATGCACGATCTGGGCGGTAGCCACCGTCGTACATTGCGTAAATAACACGTCGGTGTACTGGCTTGAGGCCGTCCCGCACATCAGGCAATGCGCGCGAGACGATAACGCTCATCGCGTAGTTAAGGTACGACCTTTGCATTTCAACATTAAGGTCAACGATTTCAATTTGATCGTGGGTTGCGTCATTAATTTCAGTCATTAGATGTCCAAGAACCGCACGTCATGTGCATTGCGTTGAATAAAGTTGCGTCGACTTTCAACGTCTTCGCCCATAAGGGTTGAGAAAAGTTGATCAGCTTGTGCGGCATCATCAACCGAAACCTGCAACAAAACTCGCGTTGCTGGATCCATTGTGGTTTCCCAAAGTTCTTCGGCATTCATTTCGCCAAGACCTTTGTAGCGCTGAACCTCTTCAGTCCTAAGTTTTTTACCTGCAGCAAGTCCAGCTTCAACGATTTGATCGCGCTGCTTGTCTGAATATGCATAGCCCGGAGTTTCGCGCGACCACTTCACTTTATAAAGCGGTGGTTGTGCCACATAAACAAATCCACCATCAACAAGTGGTCGCATGTAGCGGAATAAGAAAGTTAGCAACAAAGTTCTAATGTGCTGTCCGTCTACGTCAGCATCAGCCATCAAAACTAATTTGTGATAGCGCAGTTTGTTGATATCGAATTCGTCTTGAATTCCAGTGCCGAATGCAGAAATAATCGCTTGGACTTCGGTGTTTGCTAGTACCCGATCGATTCGGGTTTTTTCTACGTTAAGAATTTTTCCGCGGATTGGCAAAATCGCTTGCGTGCGTGGGTCGCGACCTTGACCTGCAGAGCCACCGGCCGAGTCACCTTCAACGATAAACACTTCGCACTCTGAAGGTTCGTTACTTGAACAGTCCTTCAACTTTCCAGGCAAGCTACTGCTTCCTAGTAAGCCCTTGCGGTTACGAGCTAAGTCGCGTGCTTTACGCGCAGCTAACCGAGCAGTTGCAGCTTGCAAAGATTTGCGCGCAATGTCTTTACCTTGTGCTGGATTCTTTTCAAACCAAGCAGCTAATTCTTCGTTAACAACTTTTTGTACGAATGCTTTAGCTTCAGTATTTCCAAGTTTGGTTTTGGTTTGACCTTCGAACTGTGGTTCATGAAGTTTGATCGAAATAATTGCAGTTAAACCTTCACGCACGTCTTCACCAGAAAGGTTCGTGTCTTTCTCTTTCAGAATGCTCCACTCACGCGCGAACTTGTTAACCAACGAAGTCAATGCGGTACGGAAACCTTCTTCGTGAGTTCCACCTTCGATTGTGTTGATTGTGTTTGCAAATGAGTAAACCGATTCGGTGTAGCTGCTATTCCATTGCATAGCAACTTCAAGGCTGAGGCCTCGCTTAGTATCTTCGGAGAAAAACTCAACTATGTCATTGTGAATTGGTGACTTGCGCACATTTAGATGTTGAACGAAATCTCTAATGCCACCTTCGTACATGTAGGTAACGCTGCGTGGGCCATCAACTTTTGGTTCGCCGGTTTCTTCGTCAATGACTAGACCGGTAGAAGCTCGCTCATCCGTAAGTGAAAGTGTTAAGCCGCGATTTAGAAATGCCATTTCTTGGAAACGACGGGAAAGGGTTTCGAAATCATAAATAGTGGTTTCGAAAATATCTCCGTCTGCCCAAAATGTAACTGTGGTTCCAGTTAAATCGGTTTTGCCGCCTTTTTTCAGGGGTGCAACTGGGACGCCGTACTTGTATGACTGGGTGTGAACAAATCCTTCGCGTCGGACTTCAACGTCAACGTCTCTGGAAAGCGCGTTAACAACTGAGACACCAACGCCGTGCAAGCCACCGGAAACTGCATATCCGCCGCCGCCAAATTTTCCGCCAGCGTGAAGAACTGTGAGAACTACTTCTACTGCGGGTTTACCTTCAGAGGCAACGATGTCTACTGGGATGCCGCGGCCGTTGTCTACGACTCGAACGCCGCCATCTTCCAAAATTGTTACTTCAATGTGGGTGCAGTGCCCTGCTAGAGCTTCATCAACCGAGTTATCTACGACTTCGTAAACCAAGTGGTGCAGGCCTCTTTCACCGGTTGAACCGATGTACATGCCTGGGCGTTTTCTAACTGCATCAAGGCCTTCTAAGACCTGGATGGCACTGCCGTCATACGTCACTTTGGGCCTTTCCGTCGTACGTTGTTGGCTCCTGAATGTCAGACCCTAAATAGGGAGTTTTTCAGGCGCTCTAGTGCCTCTAATCCTATCTGTTTATTGAATTTTTTGGGAGCCGGGGTATCACCCGTAGGTATCCCTGGGACCCCGTCCTGGGACACTTCTTTGGCCATGTTTCCAGGATGGAGCTGTTGGTCCTAAAACCTTAATCTCGCTGATGCGGCCCTGCCCGATCTCTTCGCCAAGCCGCTGGGAAACTGTCGGTAAAAGTAGCCGAATTTGTGTGGCCCAAGCGCTGGATTCTGCCCGCAGCACCAAGGTGCCGGATTGCCCACTTGCATCCAGGTTGAATGATTCGATTTTTACGTGGCTTGCAACATCGTGGCCAACAATTAATCCCCATTGGCCGTGTAGTCGCCCAGTTGCAACCTGCAGGTCCCAGCCTTTGCTAATAATTAGGCGATCGATCAACCCAGACAAAGTTGCTGGGTCTCGCTCATCTGGACCTGAACCACTTCTTTGCTCGTCATAAAAGTTGGTGTTGCGGTTTTTGCGATTGGGCACAGTTGTGGTGCGGACCCTTGCCCTACTTAGCAAAGACCGCAGAAATTCCTGTTGAGGTTTATCTAACACAGTGTTAGTTATCTTCTAACAGAAGTTGGTTGCTCGGCAATCCCTTTGGAATATCTTCTATTACTGCAGCTGTTATTAAAGTTTGTTCCACGTCTGAAATTATCGCGATGAGCCGATTACGTCGTCTTTCATCAAGCTCGGCAAACACGTCATCCAGGATCAGAATTGGGTCATCGTCATGTTCGCGCAATATTTTGAAAGCGGCTAACCGAAGTGCGATTGCAATTGACCAAGACTGGCCATGTGAGGCATATCCTTTTGCCGGCATATTGCTTAACTGAATATTTAGATCGTCTCGATGTGGTCCTACTAATGTTGCGCCACGTTCCACTTCTTCCTTACTTCTGTTTTCTAATTCAATCTTGAAGAGGTTTGAAATTTCGGTTTTGTCACTCACTTCAATAGGCAACCAAGAGTTTGAATAATTTAGAAACAGTGGCTCAGTATCTCCACTAATCGCAGTTCCAAATTCAGTTAGGTGCGGCTCGATTCGCTTGATGTTTTCTAAACGAGTAGCAATTAGTTCGGCACCGGTTTGAATTAGTTGTTCATCCCAGGCGTCTAAAGTTGCCCGCGCTTGAGCTGATGGGGCGCGGCGGCCTAAAGATTTTAAAAGCGTGTTGCGCTGTTTTAAGGTTCGTTCAAAGTCACTGCGGGTTGTTGAAAGTTTTGGGGAAATTGATGTTCCGAGTTCATCAATAAATCTTCGCCGGGATGAAGGTTCACCTTTTACTAGCTCTAGGTCTTCCGGTGAGAAAATTACAGTCGTTACTAAACCTAAAATGTCACGGGATTTAGAAAGTGGGTTTCCGTTTAGCGAAACTTTATTGGCGCCTTGAGTATTTATAGTTAGTTCCACTTTTGCTTGGCGGTTATGTTTCTCAACTTGAGCCAAAACGGTTGCTGAAGTTTGCCCATTTCTAATTAGAGGGGCATCCTGGGAAACCCTATGGCTGTTAAGGGTTGCCAGGTAATGAACCGCTTCCACAATGTTTGTTTTGCCTCGGCCGTTACGGCCCACAATGGTTGTTGCACCGGGCGAAAAAGAAAGATCTAAGTTTTCGTGGTTGCGAAAATCGCGCAAAGAAAGTTTAGATATTTGCATTACTTAATGTTGCCGATAAACATCTGCACTAATTATTGTTGCCGGATTGGCATCAATAAATATTTAAAGCTGTCATCTGGTTGCGCGCCGAAATCAGTTGCGCCAGAAATCACCGCTGGTCTGATTGGAGTTGTCATTGAAACAACCGCAACAGATGAATCGATTGCGCTTAAGCCATCTAACAAGAACTGGTGATTGAAAGCGATTGTTAGTTCTTCGCCAGTTAAAGTGCACTCAATAAATTCTTTTGCTTCGGCGAGTTCGCCACTACCGCCACCGCCAGTAATTATGGCTTCGCCATTCGCAAAATGAACGCGGATTGGTGCTTCCCGCTCTAGAACTAACGAAACGCGTTTAACAGATTCAACAAGCGCGCTGGTACTAATTTGCGCAACAGTTGTCGACTCGGTTGGTAGCAGTGTTTTGTATTTTGGAAAATCAGCAGCAAGTAATCGGCTAGTTGTTTGTCGGCCGGATCCCTCAATACCAATTAAGCCTTCGTTGCCTGCGGCAAAAGCTAAGGAGATTGCTTCACTGTGTGAAAGCGATTTTGAAGACTCAGATAAAAACTTAGCGGGGACTAAAGCGTGAGTGTTTAGTGAAGTTGAAGCTGGTGACCAATTTAATTCACGAACTGCTAATCGATATCTGTCAGTTGCAGCGAGAGTAATAACCGCTCCATCAACATCGATTTTTACACCAGTAAACGCTGGCAAAGTTTCGTCGCGAGAGGCCGCAATCGCAACTTGGGAAATCGCGGTAGCAAAATCAGTTCCGGTTACGGTGCCGCTTACGTTAGGCATTGTTGGTAGTGGCGGGTACTCAGCCACTGGCATTGTGGGAATTGTGAAAGATGATCGGCCGCAAGAAATTTTTGCGCGGTTACCTTCGATTGCAAAATCAATTACTGCGGAGGGAAGTGAGCGTGTGATGTCTGCTAGTAAGCGCCCAGGGATTAATACAGTTCCGGTTTCAATTACGTCAGCTTTTAAATTTGCGCGAGCGCTTACATCAGCGTCGCTGCCAGATAGAACTAGTCCCGACTTTTCGGCAACTAAATGCATGCCGGTAAGTAATGGCTGGGTTGATTTTGTTGGCAAAGTACGAGACGCCCACAAAACTGCATCGGCCATAACATCACGGTCTACTTGGAACTTCACTTACAACTCACCCTCTGGTGTCTCGATCTATTGAGTCTTTATCGTGCCACGTCTGGCTGACTAATTCAGCCACAGTTATTTCATTGTTTATTTCTTTATTTACTTCAAATCTTGGGCTAACCACAGAGTTAACAACAGAGTTGGTCAAACCCTAGGTTTAAAATATATCTTTCGTAGTAGTAGTAGGCACTGTGGATTCTGTGGATAACCCACTTAACCTACTAAAACCAAACAATTACCAAAAGTAACCTGTGGATAACTTTACAGCTTTCCAGCACTTACCGTTGAAACTATAACTTATCCACAGTTATCCACAGGTTTTGGCTAAAAACTCTGGTTTATAACAGGTTTAATCCACAATTCTTAAAAAACCGTGAAAAATCAAGAAAGATATCCCCATAGTTATCCACACTGTGTATAGAAGTGACAGATGTTACTAAAGTTACAAAGTTCTTGCTTGGGCCTTAATCCGGGCAGTTAGGTCGCTTACCTGGTTATAAAGGCTTCGGCGCTCAGCAATTAATTGCCGAACCTTTCGATCTGCGTGCATAACTGTGGTGTGGTCGCGGCCACCAAATTGCTGCCCAATCTTCGGTAGCGACAAATCAGTTAGCTCGCGACACAAGTACATAGCGATCTGGCGAGCAGTTACCAACACTCGGGAACGGCTAGCTCCAGTTAAGTCATCAAGTGTGACACCAAAGTAACTAGCGGTTTGAGCCATAATCAAACTCGCACTGATTTCTGGTCCGGCTGCATCTGAAACCAGATCCTTAAGTACAACCTCAGCAAGATCTAAATCAACTGGAGCTCGGTTCAAACTCGCAAACGCAGTCACTCGAATTAAGGCACCTTCAAGTTCACGAATGTTTGTTGACATCTTTGACGCAATAAATTCCAAAACTTCTGGCGGCGCACTTAATCTTTCTTGCGCGCTCTTCTTTCGCAGAATCGCGATACGAGTTTCTAAATCGGGTGGCTGAACATCTGTGATCAAACCCCACTCGAAACGTGAACTCATTCGGTCTTCGAAACCTTGAAGTTGTTTCGGCGGCAAATCTGATGTGACAACAATTTGCTTGTTTGCGTTATGTAAAGTGTTAAACGTATGGAAGAACTCTTCTTGAGTTTGAACTTTACCGGAAAGGAACTGAATATCATCAACCAACAAAACGTCAATATCCCTGTAGCGGCGCTGGAATTCCTTAGCTTTATCGTCACGAATTGAGTTAATGAATTCGTTAGTAAATTCTTCTGAACTTACATAACGAACTTTTGATCCTGCGTAAAGAGTTCTGGTGTAGTGACCAATTGCGTGGAGCAAATGAGTCTTACCAAGACCTGATTCACCGTAAACGAAAAGCGGGTTGTATGCCTTAGCTGGTTGTTCGGCAACTGCGCGAGCTGCTGCGTGCGCGAAACGGTTTGATGAGCCAGGCACAAAAGTATCGAAGGTATATTTCGGATTTAGTCGACTTCCTTCTTCGGAAGTTCTTGGGGCCGGAGCTGGACCGCGACTAGCTTGAGGCGGCAACGCCGGATTTGGATCGGACTGCAAACCAATGGATTCAATGTCGGCGTAAGTTGAGTCAGCTAATTCATCAGTTGCTTCATCGTCAAGATCTGGCGCAATCGATTCATCTACTGTGACGGCCAAGCGCATCTCGCGACCAAGAGTTGCCGAAAGGGCATCACACACAATTGGGCTAAGTCGACTTTCTAAAACGTCTTTTGTAAATTCATTAGGGGCGGCAACCAGTGCGGTGTCACCAACAATGCCAAGCGGGCGGGTCAAGGTTACGAAAGCTCGCTGCTGTGGAGTTAGCGCTCCGGATGACAAAGACTCTAAAGTCCGTGCCCAAACCTCATTAAGGTCCAGATCTTCCATTTCGCTCCTTGAGTCCAAGTTTGCAGTTGGGGAATAATTGATTTCCACAGGCTCGGACTATGCAGACTACGGCCTGTGGATACCGCCTGACAAGTTGTTTTCCACAGGAAGCCACCTCGGATTTTGAGTTTGACCGAAACCCTTAACTACCCGTATCTTTAGTGAGTTAATACCGAGCTCGATGTGCACCTCGTCGAATGTTCATGAACCTAGAAATTCGTGGATGTCCGATGGCCAATCGCCTCATCCCTACTTCCTTTTGGAGTGTCAGTTATGACAAAGCGCACCTACCAGCCAAATAAGCGTCGTCGTGCCAAGAAGCACGGTTTCCGTAACCGCATGAGCACTCGCGCCGGCCGTGGCATTCTTGCCTCACGCCGTGCAAAAGGTCGCTCAAAGCTTTCCGCTTAATCTGCGGCTCCAAGTAAATGCTTCCCGCCTCGGCGAGGTTGCGTAAGTCCTCGGAAATTTCAGCTGTTATGAAATCAGGCACAAGGTTTTCAGCAAAATTGGTGGTTCTACACGTGGCTCAATCTTCAAGCGAACATACAAAAGTGGCCTTTGCTGTGGGTAAAAACGTTGGAAACTCAGTGGTTAGACATAAAGTAACCCGTCAATTAAGGCACGCAATTACCCCATTAATTGGAAGTTTCCCAGCCGGATCTCACGTTGTTATTAGGGCTCTGCCAGAGGCAAACCAGGCATCTTTTTCTCAGCTTTCCGAGAACCTTAAATTCGCTCTTTCAAAATTGGCTAAGTCATGAGCCAATTCCTTAACTTGATAAAGCATCTTTGGGCGCTGACTTTTGGCCGGCTTTTTGTGGCGATCCTGGTTGGCATTATTCGCGGCTATCAAATTGTGTTGAGCCCGCGAATCGGTCAAGTTTGTCGTTACTACCCGACTTGCTCGCACTACGGACTTGAAGCAATCAAAGTTCATGGCGCCGGCAAAGGCAGTCTGCTTGCAGCTTGGCGAGTGATGCGTTGTCACCCATGGGCTACTGGCGGCATCGAATACATCCCCGCAAAAGGAACTTGGACCAACCGAGAAGTAATTGAAATTTCAACTAATAACGATAGGCAGGTTATTGGCGCATGAGCCTTAATCCATTGGTATGGCTAGAAACTCTTGTTAGTTGGGTTTTAGTTCAATTTCACTCATTAACCTCAAAGGTCTTTGCTCCAGATAGTGGCTGGGCCTGGGGGCTTGCCATTGTCCTATTGGTGATCTTGATCCGAATTCTTTTGATTCCACTTTTCGTTAAGCAGATTAAGAGTCAACGCAATCTGCAGATTATTCAGCCGCAGGTTAAAGAGATCCAAAAGAAGTACGCCGGAGATCGGGAGCGCCAATCCCAAGAGCTAATGAAGCTCTACAAGGAAACCGGTACTAACCCGCTATCCAGTTGTCTACCAATTTTGGCTCAGGCTCCAATCTTCTACGCCTTGTTTGTGGTGCTTCAGGGCATAGCAATGAGTAAGCCAAAAGGTGTCTTAACTGTTGACTTAGTTGAGTCAGCGCGCAACGCCACAATTATGGGCGCCCCAATTTATGGAACATTTACCAACCGTGCGGAAACTGCTAACCCAACAGCTACTTTCTGGGTCACTTTAATTTTGATCATTCTTATGACCATGACTTCGTTCCTAACTCAGCGCCAACTAATTGTTAAGAACACTGCGCCAGATAACCCAATGGTTCAGCAGCAAAAGATTTTGCTCTATGTCTTCCCGCTGATTTTTGCGGTTACAGGTATCAACTTCCCAATCGGTGTTTTGCTTTACTGGTTCACCACAAACCTTTGGACTATGGGCCAACAGTTCTATGTAATCCGAAATAGTCCGCAACCAGGAACCCCAGCATTTGATGCTTTAGAAGCCAGAAAAGCTGCAAAAAAGTCTAAAAAGAACCCAGAATCAGCGACTGAAATTGAGCCGACGCCAGAAGCTAAAGTCGCGCGTCAGCAACCGAAAAAGAAGCCTAAAAAGAAGCGCAAATAGTTTCACGTGAAACCAAGCAACCAATCGAACTAATTGTCCAAACTAGATTTCCAACACAGAAAGGCCAAACAAAATGGCTGAAAAACTCTCACTACTTGAACAAGAAGGCGAAATCGCCGCAGATTACTTAGAAGGTCTATTAGACATTGCAGACCTTGATGGCGACATCGACATGGATGTTGAAAATGATCGCGCAACGGTAAGCATTGTTGGCGCAGACCTAGCTCAACTTGTTGGCGAAAAAGGTGAAGTTCTTGACGCAATTCAAGAACTAACTCGCCTTGCGGTAACTCGCGAAACTGGCGAACGCTCCCGTTTAATGCTGGATATCTCAGGCCATCGCGCCGGAGTTAAGGCCAAGCTAATTGAGGTGGCAAAGGAAGCCGCTGCTAAAGCAATTGAAACTGGCGAAGAAGTTGAACTAAAGCCAATGAACGCTTTTGAGCGCAAAGTAGTCCATGACGCAGTTGGCGAAGCCGGCGCATCCAGCATTTCCAAGGGCGAAGAACCAAAGCGTCGAATCGTGGTACTTCCGGCCTAGTTTCATGTTTCACGTGAAACATTTATCGAAAGACTAATCCAGTGAAAGAAATCACCGAGGTTTACCCAGAAGCTGCGGAAAACCTTGCCCGATTCGCGCATTGGTTAGCCGGAGCAGGTGTGGAACGTGGCTTTTTAGGGCCGCGAGAAGTAGATCGTATTTGGGATCGCCACATTGCAAACTGTGCAGTTGTTGAAGAACTTATCCCTGCCAACTCCAAGGTTTTTGATATTGGTAGCGGGGCTGGCTTACCGGGCTTAGTTCTAGCGATAGTTAGACCAGATATCACAATGGGTTTGATTGAACCATTAATGCGCCGGTCTGAATTCCTTAAGGAAGTTGTCACAGACCTTGGTTTAACTGAGCAAGTAACCGTTATTCGCGGCCGAGCCGAGGAACTTAAAGGCCATACTGCGCCCGTTGTCACTGCCCGGGCCGTTGCCCCACTTGGGAAATTACTTACCTGGTCACTGCCACTAACCACTAAAGGCGGACAGATTTTGGCCATGAAGGGCGGCTCGGCGGCAACTGAAATCACTGATGCCAAGGAAATCCTCAAGGGCCGCAAGGCAGAAATCGTACTTTGTGGCGAAGGCGTCGTGGATCCACAGACCACCGTCGTACGGGTGACCACCTAACATAAGCGTCAGGCATTTGCCCTACGCTTAAGACTCAAGTTAGTAATACTGGGGTTAAGAAATTAGGTTGGCAAAATGGCTTACGCCGATGAAGAAGACACACCTTTAGCTGCGGCTGCGGCTGCGGCAGTCTACGTTCGACGTGGACTTAAAGGCACTTTCGCCAAGCCAAAACAAACCCGAATCATCACTATTGCCAACCAAAAAGGTGGCGTAGGCAAGACCACATCTGCGGTAAATCTGGCTGCGTCAATGGCCCTTGCTGGCTTAAACGTTCTGGTAATTGACCTTGATCCACAAGGAAATGCCAGCACTGCTTTTGGAATTGACCACTATGAAGATGCCAGTGGATCCTTTGATGTTTTGTTAGATGGCGAAGCAATCGCTGACATGATGAGCGCTGCTGAAGGCTTTGATTCCTTATGGGTATTGCCAGCAACTCTGGACTTGGCGGGCGCAGACATTGAACTTATTTCAACTGTGGATGAAGCCAAACGGCCATTCCTGCTAAAGCAAGCTTTGGCTGATTTCTTGGCTGATCATGAAATGGACTACGTATTCATTGATTGCCCACCAAGCCTAGGAATGCTGACGATTAATGCCCTAGCTGCGGTTAAAGAAGTTTTGATCCCAATCCAGTGTGAGTTCTACGCCCTTGAAGGCGTCCAGCAATTGCTGCGCACCATTGAGTTCGCCAAAGAACGCCTAAACCCGGAACTAGAAGTCAGCACCATTTTGCTGACAATGTATAACTCCACAACCAACCTTTCTGCCTCAGTAGTTGAGGAAGTGCGCGGTTACTTTGGCAAAAAAGTCCTAGAAACCGTAATTCCAAGATCGATTTATGTCGCTGAAGCCCCGTCATTTGGGCAATCAGTGATGACATATGACCCAGGATCAACTGGGGCAGTGGCTTATCTAGCTGCCGCCCGCGAAATCACCGAACGTAAGCAGAAGGGTTAATGCAATGGCAAAACGACAAAGCCTAGGCCGTGGCTTAGGAGCC